>JBDLJB010000036.1:0-25787 GCA_039714555.1 Bacteroidota bacterium | reverse complement strand
AATTAAAATATACCCAAATCCGGTTTCTAATATTTTATCTATTAAATCAGAAATTCGGCTAACAAAAGTTGAAATATTTACACTTTTAGGTCAAAGAGTAAAAATTGTTAATAAAAATTTTAAGTCAATTGATCTTGAAAATCTTTCAAAAGGTATTTATATGATCAAGATACATTCTGAAAAGGGTATGACAGTTAAAAAACTGATCAAAAAATAATTGTTCTTTAAAATAAACAAAGCCTTAGAATTTAAATTCTAAGGCTTTGTTTATTTTAAAAAAGTCTGAAATTTTTAAATAAATATCAAAAATTTACATCTTAAAAGTAATAACAGGTCTTAGGGCATGATTTGCCAATTCTCTACCAATACTTCCGTTAAATAATTGAGATAAACCGCTGCGACCATGCGTGTTAAGTGCTATCAAATCAGCTTTTATATCTTTAGCATAACTTAAAATACCCTTTTCAATTGATATATCATTATAAATAGCTTTGTTATAATCTTTTATATCAAAATCATCAATAAAGCCACTCATTCTTTTTTCAATTGATTTTGTAGTATCAAAATTATGAATTGTATTTATGTATAAAAAGTTAATTTTAGAATCAAATATTTTCGCAAAATCAATAACATTTTGGAAAACATTTTTACTTTCCTTTTTAAAATCAGATGCAAAGACAATATTTTTAGGATCAAATTTATCCGTACCTTTTTTAACAACTAATACAGGTACTTCTGATCTTCTAACAACTTTTTCGGTATTTGAACCGATAAACATTTCTTGTAAACCACTAGCTCCTTGAGAACCCATTACGATCAGATCAATACTGTTTTTTTTGCTTTCATCAATAATTCCGGCGAAAGCCATATGAAATTGAACTGATTCTATTACTTTAACTCCTTTAAAAAAAGGTAGTTTTAAAAAACTTGCAAATTTATCATGCGCCTGTTTCATATAAAACAATGCTTGAGGTCCTTTATTTAACCCACCTAATTCAGATGGATCAATAATATTAACAGGTAATTCTAACATGTGTAACAAGTAAATTTGACTGTCTGTCTTTTTTGCGATACTGGCTGCTACTCTAGCTGCACATTCCGCTTCTTTTGAAAAATCAACTGGGACTAATATTCTTTTCATAATTATTTTTATAAAATTTGTAAGTTAAATATAAGAATTTTAAAGATATAAAAGCCTGATTTTTGTCAAAAATAAAATGAATTACTATATTTGCACCGAAATTTATGATGTTTAGAGCTTGGAGGGGACAAAAAGTCCCCTCTTTTTATACAGTTAAAATGAATCAAGAGGGTGTTTTGAAGTTAGTTAACGAAGCTATTGCAGATAATAAAGCTTTGTTTTTAATCAAATTTGACATAAATAACAATAATACAATAAAGGTAATTGTAGATGGTGATCAGGGAGTAACCTTAAAAGAATGTATTAGAATAAGTCGACATATTGAACACAATCTAGACAGAGAAGAAGAAGATTTTTCATTAGAAGTAACCTCCCCTGATATAACCGATCCTTTGATAGATATTCGCCAATATAAAAAGAACATCAATCGAACCATGGTCATTAAAACTGAAAATGGAGATTATGAAGGTATTTTGGTTGAAGCTAATGACGAAAGCATTACCTTGCATTGGAAAACAAGAGAACATAAACCCATAGGCAAAGGAAAAATAACAGTGGAAAAAGAAGCTATAATTCCACTTAAAGATATACAAAAAGCAAAAGTGAAAATTATTATTTAATAATAGGATGGAAAACATTGCATTAATTGAATCATTTTCTGAATTTAAAGAAGATAAGAGTATAGATAGAGTAACGCTAATGGCGATACTGGAAGAAGTGTTTAGAACTGCATTAAAAAGACAATATGGTTCTGATGATAACTTTGATATTATCATAAATCCTGACAAAGGTGATTTAGAGATCTGGAGAAACAGAATAGTTGTAGAAGATGGAGAAGTAGAAGATGAGAATGAAGAGATCTCGCTTTCGGATGCCAGAAAAATCGAACCTGATTTTGAAGTAGGTGAAGATGCCTCTGAGGAAGTTAAATTAGCAGATCTAGGCAGAAGAGCTATTTTAGCTTTGCGCCAAAATTTAATCTCTAAAATTCACGAACACGATAATACAAATACCTATAAACAATATAAAGAATTAGAAGGTGAATTGTATAGTGCTGAAGTACACCATGTTAGGCATAATGCTGTAATTTTATTAGATGATAACGGAGTTGAATTGGTTTTACCTAAAAGTGAACAAATTCATTCCGATTATTTTCGTAAAGGAGAATCGATCAGAGGAATCATTAAAAATGTTGAATTACGCGGTAATAAACCAGCAATTATATTATCAAGAACTTCACCTGATTTTTTAGTTAAATTATTTGAACAAGAAATTCCTGAGGTTTTTGACGGCTTAATTACTATTGAAAAGGTTGCTCGTATTCCAGGTGAAAAAGCAAAAGTAGCCGTTGATTCTTATGATGATAGAATTGACCCGGTAGGAGCATGTGTAGGAATGAAAGGCTCAAGAATTCATGGTATAGTACGTGAATTGGGTAATGAAAATATTGATGTAATTAATTATACCAAAAACGATACAATCTTTATCGCCAGAGCTTTAAGCCCTGCAAAAGTGGTTTCTATTAAAATTAATGAAGCCCCAGAAGGTGAAAAACCAAGAGTAGATGTGTTTTTAAAACCTGAAGAAGTTTCAAAAGCTATTGGTAAAGGTGGTGTAAATATTCGTTTGGCTAGTATGTTAACAGGATATGAAATTGATGTTCAAAGAGAAGGAGAAGATTCTGAAGATGTTGAATTGACAGAATTCTCAGATGAAATAGAAAAATGGGTCATTGATGAATTCAAAAAAATTGGTTTAGACACCGCTAAAAGTGTACTTGAATTAGATGTAATTGATCTAGTAAAGAGAACTGATCTGGAAGAAGAAACAATTTTAGATGTTCAAAGAATTTTAAAAGAAGAATTTGAAGCTTAATATATTAAGCTTTATTAAAATAAGAGGTCCAATTAAATAATTATATGGCTGTACAAAAAACAACACGATTAAACAAAGCCTTAAAAGAGTTAAATATATCTTTAGAAAGGGCAGTTGATTTTCTTTCAAGCAAAGGGTTTGATATCGAGCCTCGTCCTAATACTAAAATTTCTCAGGAAATTTATTCAATTCTTTCAGATGAATTTCAAACAGATAAGAGTAAAAAAGAAAGCTCTATTGAAATAGGAGAAGAAAAGAGAAAAGAAAAAGAGGAGCTTCTTAAAGAATTAGAACGTAAACGTTTAGCAGAAGAAGCCAAACATAATGAAATCTTTAAAACCGACAGCGAAAAATTATCAGGACCCAAAAAAGTTGGTAAAATTGATCTTGCACCTAAAGTTAAAGAACCGGTTATAGAAAAAAAAGAAGAAGTTAAGGAAACTGTTAAAGAAGAACCTAAAGAAATCATAAAAGAGACTAAGGTAATAAAAGCAAAGGCAACAGTAAATAAACCAAAAACTGTAGGTAAAATTGATCTAACTCCAAAACAAAAAAAAGTTATAAAAGAGGTTCCAACCCAAAAGAAAGAACCGGTTAAAAAAGAAGAAGAGATAAAGGTTGAAGAAGAGGTGAAAGCTGAAGAAATTCTACATGAAACCATTAAAACCGAATACCAAAAATTAGCTGGACCTAAAATAAGCGATCAGAAAATTGACCTAACTCAATTTGAAAAAAAGCCAAAGAAAAAACCAGAGGAAAAAACTCAAAAGACCCAAAAAACTACAAAACAAACTGATTCAAGTAACAAAAGAAAGAGAAAAAGGATCCAAAAACCTTCTCCTGCTCCGGGAACTAGAAACAATACCAAAGAACCCTACAGAAAAGGTGGCAAAGCTCCCCAAAAGCGTAAACCAATAATTAAAGAAGAACCTAACGAAGAGGACGTACAAAAACAAGTTAGAGAAACCTTAGAAAAATTACAAGGCAAATCTAAAAAAGGTAAAGGAGCAAGATATCGTAAAGAAAAAAGAGATTTACACCGTCAACAATCTGAAAAAGAATTAGAACAACAAGAAGCCGAAGGGAAAACCATTAAAGTAACAGAGTTTGTTACAGTAAATGAAGTTGCAACAATGATGGATGTTTCTGTTACACAGATAATCTCAGCCTGTATGTCATTAGGATTAATGGTTACAATGAACCAAAGACTGGATGCTGAAACTTTAACGATAGTTGCTGAAGAATTTGGTTATACAGTTGAATTTGTAGATGCTGAAGTTGAAGAAACTGTTGATGAAGTTGAAGAAAATCCAGATGATCTAGTACATAGAGCTCCTATTGTTACTGTTATGGGTCACGTAGATCACGGTAAAACCTCTTTATTAGATTATATTCGTAAAGAGAATGTTATTGCGGGTGAATCAGGAGGAATTACTCAACACATTGGTGCTTATGCTGTTGAATTAGAAAACAAACAAAAGATCACATTTTTAGATACTCCGGGTCACGAAGCTTTTACAGCAATGCGTGCACGTGGTACTCAATTAACAGATATTGCTGTAATTGTAATTTCAGCTGATGATGCTATAATGCCTCAAACCAAAGAAGCAATTAGCCATGCACAAGCTGCTGGTGTTCCAATTATTTTTGCTATTAACAAAATTGACAAACCCGATGCAAACCCTGAAAAGGTAAAAGAAGAATTGGCCAATATGAATTTATTGGTTGAAGATTGGGGTGGAAAAATTCAATCACATGATATTTCTGCTTTAAAAGGAACAGGTGTTAAAGAATTATTAGAAAAAATATTATTAGAAGCCGAATTGTTGGAATTAAAAGCAAATCCTGATAAAACTGCTGTTGGTTCTGTAGTTGAAGCACTTTTAGATAAAGGTAAAGGATATGTTACGACCATATTAGTACAAGCCGGTACTTTAAAAATTGGCGATTTTATGTTAGCCGGAAAGCATTTTGGTAAAATAAAAGCAATGCATGATGAACGTGGAAATAATATTGAAGTAGCAGGTCCATCAACACCTGTTTCAGTTCTTGGTTTAGACGGGGCTCCTCAGGCAGGTGATAACTTTAAGGTTTATGAAGATGAACGTGAAGCTAAAAATATTGCTTCCAAAAGGTCTCAATTACACCGTGAACAATCTATTAGAACACAACGCCATATAACATTGGATGAAATTGGTAGAAGAATTGCCTTAGGTGGATTTAAGGAATTAAATATTATTTTGAAAGGTGATGTGGATGGATCAGTTGAAGCATTAACTGATTCATTACAAAAACTCTCTACAGAAGAAATCCATGTAAATATTATACATAAAGGAGTTGGAGCAATCACTGAATCAGATGTATTATTAGCTTCTGCTTCTGATGCTGTTATTATTGGATTTAATGTTAGACCTAGTGTTAGTGCAAAACAAATTGCCGAAAAAGAAGAAATTGACATCAGAAATTATTCAATTATCTATAATGTAATTAATGATATAAAAGATGCAATGGAAGGTATGTTATCTCCTGATATAGTTGAGGAAATAACAGGTAATGCTGAAATAAGAGAAACCTATAAAATTTCAAAAGTTGGTACAATTGCAGGTTGTATGGTACTAGATGGAAAAATTTATCGCAATTCAAGAATCAGGGTACTACGGGATAATGTTGTGGTATTTTCAGGTGAATTGGCTTCATTAAAACGATTTAAAGATGATGTCAAAGAAGTTGCAAAAGGTTATGACTGTGGTATCCAAATTAAAAACTATAATGATATTCAACAATTAGATGTTATTGAAGCTTATCAAGAAGTTTCTGTTAAAAAGAAATTGAAATAAACTACATAAAATTTAATCATAAAAAAATCCCACCATAAGTGGGATTTTTTGTTTGTATTAAAGTAATTTTTTTTACTTAAAAATATTATTACTTCTATCAATATCTGCCATATATAATGAAGGATCAATTTCAACCTTTTTAACTAATTTTTTAACAGAAAATGTATAATTAGGATTTGCCCACCCCCAATTAGGTAAAATTGTTGCATTGGTAGGTTTAGAACCTAACATCATCTCTAAAGGAATATAAAAATTTTCTATACTTCCATCTGAATAAGTAATCTTAATATCAATTGGCATTGGCATTTGCCCTTTTCTTTGTATAGAGACCTCTTTACCTGATACATTTTTTACAGCATAATCAATAGTGTGCGTTGTTTGAATCCATTCATTTAAATACCAATCTAATTGAATACCTGAAACCTTTTCAGCAACACGTTTGAAATCGTTTGCATTTGGATGTTTGAATTTAAAATCAGCAAAATATTTTTTTAAGGTTTTATCTAGATTTTCTTCTCCAATAATATAACCCAATTGTGATAAAAATATTTGTCCAGTATAATAACTCCCAATACCATAAGCCATATTGGTATGATAACGATCGGCTTGTGTTGTTAAAGGTTCCGCTTTATCTGATAAAGCTAAATAAGCATACGTTTTATATTCTCTGTCAAAAATAAATGAATTATCATTACTACCATTGAATTCTTTTCTTGCCAAAGTACCAACATATGAAGTGAAACCTTCATCCATCCATGGATATTTTATTTCGTTTGTAGCCAATACAAACTGAAACCAAGAATGTGCCATTTCATGACGCATGGTTCCTGTTATAGAAGACAATTTACCATCACCATTAATTAAAGTACACATTCCGTATTCCATACCGCCATCTCCAGCTTGAATGATTGAATATTGTTTATAAGGATATTTACCAATAGTTTTGTTATAGAATTGCATTGTTTTAACAGCTTCATCTTGCATTTTTTTCCAATTCTCAATTATCTCTGGTTTGTTCTTATATAAAAAATGAAGTGTAGCGCCATTAGGCACTTGCTTGATGTCATGTAAGTATTCATTATCAGCTGCCCAAGTAAAATCGTGAACATTAGGCGCTTTAAAATGCCAGGTCAATTTATCTCCTTTTAGAAGATTAAGCTTTTTGGATTTATCTTCATATCCATGACCAACTTCTTGGGGGTTTTGCAAATAACCGGTACCCCCTATTGTATAATCTTTATCAATATGAATAGTTACATCAAAATTACCCCAAACTCCATAAAATTCTCTTGCAATATATTGATTGGCATGCCATCCTTCAAAGTCATATTCGGCTAATTTCGGATACCATTGAGCCATTGATAAAGCAACACCTTCGGCATTATTTCTTCCGGAGCGACGGATTTGTATAGGAACCTGTCCATTAAATTTCATATTAAAAGTTGCTTTTTCACCTGATCTAATAGGTGTGTTTAACTTTACTTTTAAAATAGTTCCGATAACTTCATAAGTTACAGGTTTACCATTTTGTGTTAAGGATAAAACTTTCAAATAACCAATTTCATTAGGTTTTAATTTTGAGATTCTACTTTCATAAACAGGCTTTTCTTTTGTACCTATATTATTCACCATTCTATGATCCGGATCAACAATATTTTGCAACCGCATATCCATTTGGCTTTCGGGTTGAAAAGCATTTGGTTGTAAGTGATAAAAAATTTCACTTAGACCATCGGGTGAATTATTGGTATAAACTAATTTTTGATTACCTGCATACTGATAATTTTCAACATCCATATCAATATCCATGGTATAATCAACATGTTGTTGCCAGTATTTTGAATTCTGTGCATTTAGTGTGAAACCAATGAGTATCACTAATAATAGAAAGATATTCTTTTTCATTTTATATTACTTTAAAAAAACAGGGTTTGACTAATATCCACTGTGAATACTAGTCAAGCCCTGACTAATAATGATTTATTAAATTAATTATTTGCTATTTACCATCTGATCAGCCATTTTTACGGCGTTATAAGCATTTAAAACTCTACCTGAAACTGAAAGATCACTAAATGGAACTTTTTTACCTTCACCTTTAGGGAGTACAACCTCAAAATCAACTTTAATTCCAGAGTTCATTAAGATATGTTTAACCTGGCTAGCAGAAAGTTGAGGATAATAAGAACGTACAAGAGCTGCTACACCAGCAACTTCCGGCGCTGCCATTGATGTACCTTGAATTGATTTATATTCATTTTTTGGAATGGTTGAATATATTTCTAATCCGGGAGCAAAAATATCAACATTTAATTTTCCGTAATTAGAAAAACCGGCAACTAAATTTTCATCAAAGTGACGGGTCATAGCACCAACAGTAATTACATTATCGGCAATTTCGTTAATTTTATCAGGAGCATCCGTAGGAAAATTATCACTTTTATCAATATTTTTTGCATCATTACCGGCAGCATGAACCAACAATACATCTTTACTGGCTGCATATTTAATGGCTTCATAAACCCAATCAGCATTAGGTGAGTAACTTTTACCAAAACTCATATTGATAACTTTTGCGCCATTATCAACTACATAACGAATAGCAAGAGCTACATCTTTATCATACTCATCACCATCAGGTACTGCTCTAGCAGTTAGCAATTTAACGTTATTAGCAACACCATTCATCCCTTTAGCATTATTTCTAGTTGCCAAAGCAATTCCTGCTACATGAGTACCGTGCATTTCATCATCAATTGAACCTATAGTATAAGCATTACCATAAGGAACATCTTTAATATCATAAGCATTATCTCCGGTAACAGCTCTACCATCAAAATCAACATTATACATAGTATTTACCTGACTACCATAATAATCAATTCCTCTTTCTAATTGTTTAGAAGCGTCATCTGCTGTACCACCTGAAGAAAGTATTTTCATTAATAAAGGGTTTTGCTCTTCAGCAGGTAAAGTGTTAAGATCTGCAATTGTATAATCCTTTTTATTGAATTTCTTTTGTGCAATTGCATCTGCCTCTTTTAACATTTTTTCAAGACCCTGATAGTATTCATAATTCTTGTTAGCTTCCGCTATTCTTTTTTCAAAATCTTTCTTTACTTTTAAATAATATGCATATTCTTCTTTATCTTTTACAGCGATTTGATCTGCAGTTTTATCAGCATATTTTGCATCTAATTTTTTGTACAAACGAGTAACTTCAAGTTGTTCTGGAGTAGAGTTTCCTTTTGCTCCACCTAAAAAGTTCCAGCCATTAATATCATCAACATATCCATTATTATCATCATCTTTTCCGTTACCTGCAATCTCATCAGTATTTACCCAAGCCTGATCTTTTAGGTCTTCATGATTGATATCAATTCCTGAATCGATAATACCTACAATTGTAGTTTGTGTTTTTTTACCTGAAAGGAATTCATAGGCTTTTGCTAAACTCATTCCGGGAACAGAATCAGTATAAACATCAGCATGAGGCCAATTTTGAATTTCAGCTTCACTCATTTTTCCTTTTTTAGCTGGAATTGTAACTGCCGTTGTTGAACCTGCAGGTACTGCTATACTGTGATAACGATTTGTTGTTGTTTTACTACTACTACAACTTGCAAGAGATATTACCAATCCAATGCCTAAAAGTAATTTTACTATTTTCATGTTTTTTTGGTTTATATTAATTTTAATGTTTGATTATATATTTAAGATTATTATTTGAAAACTTCATTAAATTGATAGGTTTTATCTAACCTCACACCTTTTTCAGTATTCTTTACAGTACATATTTGATTTTCAGCATCATGCTCTAAAAATAAAAAATAATTATTATCAGCAGCTTTTTTTAAAAAATCTGCTTTTTCACTCATTGTTATTAAGGGGCGTGTATCATAGCTCATTACATAGGGTAAAGGAATATGCCCAACAGTTGGTAATAGATCAGCTGCAAATACCAGTGTTTTATCTTGATATTTTATATGAGGAATCATTTGTTTATCGGTATGTCCGTCAGCAAAAAGAATATCAAAACCAAGCTCAGAATTCTTTAAGAACCCATTTTTGGGTAATGTTATATAATTCAATTGACCACTTTCTTCAATAGGATTGATATTTTCTTTTAAAAATGACGCTTTTTCTCTTGGGTTTGGATTGGTAGCCCATTTCCAATGATCTTCATTACTCCAAAATTTAGCATTTTTAAACGCCGGTTCATAGCCTGTTTTGTTTTTATTCCATTGAATACTACCTCCGCAATGATCAAAATGTAAATGTGTTAAAAAGACATCGGTAATATTATCACGATGAAAACCGTATTTAGCCAAAGAGCTATCTAGGGTTTCATCCCCGAAAGGGAAATAATAACTAAAAAACTTTTCATTTTGCTTATCACCCGTACCATTATCAATTAAAATTAAACGATTGCTATCTTCAATTAACATACAGCGTAAACTCATGTCAATGAGATTATTACTATCAGCAGGATTTGTTTTTTGCCAAAGCACTTTTGGCACTACGCCAAACATAGCACCTCCATCAAGTTTAAAATTTCCGGTCTCAATCGGGTAAATTTGCATATAATGACAAATTAAGCAATGCAAATATGCAAAATTCTATTCAAAAAGAATGTTAAATAAAACAAAAAACCTCATTCTTAAAACTATAAAGAAATGAGGTCTTTTTTGAGGCGACGAGCGGATTCGAACCGCTGTACGAGCTTTTGCAGAGCCCTGCCTAGCCACTCGGCCACGACGCCAAAAAATTAGGTTGCAAATTTAACTAAAAAATTATTGTTTACAATATAAATTTTGGAGTTATTATCTAAACAGATAATTCTATTCAAATTTATATTGAAATGCATCAATGATTTTTTGTGTCAATAGTTTTTTAGAACAGGTTAAAATAATTTTAGCTAGTTAATTTGTAAAAGATAGGCTTTTTTTAATGTCTCTTCTCTGGTTTTTGGATTTAAGAATTTTAATGTAAGCATGGTAATTCTATAATAAGGAACTTCATAGCTTTTTTTCCATTCAATATTTTGAGATTTTAGTTTTTCAATATCTCTATCATAAACAAAAAGCCATTTTCCTTTATAATTTTCTAATTCTGAAGTGGCGATTCCCGGTGTTTCTCTTTGAGTATAAAAATTTAAGGACCAACTATATCTTTTATCTAAAATATAAACATCATCAATATTAATACCTTCTTCATCAATAATTTTTGTCATATTACTACCGGCCTGATATTTTAATAGATTGGGATAAAATTGTGTGTTTAAAGTGAAATTTGTAAAAACAGCAAACAATACTGATATTATAATGATCTTTGATACTGTTTCCATTTTTTTAAATAGTGCATAAATTAAAATGAGAAACAATATGATATACAATAAAATCAATAAAGTATCCGGTAAAGGAAATACTACTGTTATTAAAACAATTGCCAAGGTACTACCAACAATTACTATAAAGTATTGAATACCTAATAGTATTTTAAGCATTTTAGCTTTAGAATTCTCAAATAAATAAACTATATATCCCGATAATAATACTGCCAAAACCGGCAGTAAGCTATTCATATAATGTGGTAATTTTGATTTTGACATATTAATGATCAACATGATCAACCAAAATCCACCTACTGTTAAAAATTCTAGACCGTTTTGATACTTAAACTTTATTTTAATAAACTGTTTTGTTCTGTCAAAAATAGCAACATAAGCGATAAAAGCCCAAGGCAAAAAAGCCCACAATAAGGTATGGAAAAAGAAAAAATAATCTTTGTTATTACTTTCAAATCCCGAACCTGTTATTCGGTTAAAACTTTGATCCCAAAAAATAAATTTAATTCCTGATACATTAGTTCTTCCTTCAACAACTTTATTAGGAAACATATCAAACTGTTGATAATACGCGTAAAGCATTGGAATACAAGTTACTAAAAATGCTACTATTCCTACTAGCACTTTCCAGTTAAAAACTGCTTTCCATTTTCTACTGTATAAAACATAACATAAAAGCGTACTTCCTATAAAAAAAATTGCCAATTGTCCTTTTGTACTAAAAGCAATTCCTGTACCAAAAGCACCTAAAATTGCATAGCGTAACTTTTCATGATTCAAATATCTTACCCATTGCCAAATGGCAAAAATACTGGCACCTGTTAAAACAGCATCTGTACGAACATCATGATTGGCTAAAATAATGGCTTGAGTAGATAAGAATATCAATGAAGCAATATGACCGGCCTTAACACCGTATAATTCTTTGGCCAATTTATAGGTTGATAAAGCTCCTATAAAAGTAAATAATAATGCCGGTAATCTATAAGCCCAATGGGTTAATCCAAAGATCTTAAATGATAAAGCCGATAGCCAAAAGTGCATATGGGGTTTATCTAAATACTCATCAAAACCTTTAAATAGATGGATAAAATCATTTTTAAGATACATATGCATCGCCATTGTGGCATGTTGTGCAGAATCAGACTCCATCAAAGGAATAAATAAGCCAGCCACATAAACTAAAGCTAAAAGTAGGTATAAAAAAATGATGATTCTTTTTGATAAAATGTTCTCCATCAAATCATATTAAATGTTTAATAACTTATATAATCAAATGTAAAAATGACTATAGGCACCTAAATTAATATAATTATCTTAATTTTGGCATCTAATTATCACTTTCAAATTAAAAGTACATGAATAAAAACCAATCATTACTATCAATTGTTGTACCTGTTTATAATGAAGAAGGCAATATAAAACTTTTAACCAAAGCCATAGAAGACGCTCTTAAAGAATATACTTATGAGATTATTTATATTGATGATTTTTCAACTGATAATACCAGAAATGAAGTAAAAGGAATGAAAAATCCTAATGTGGTTTTAATTGAAATGAAAAAAAACTATGGCCAAAGTTCTGCTCTTTTAGCCGGGATTGATTATGCCAAAGGTGATTATATTATTACTATGGATGGTGATCTGCAAAACGATCCCAGTGATATTCCTATGATGTTGGATAAATTAAAAAAAGAAGATTGGGATGTAGTAACAGGTATAAGAGACAAACGAAAAGATTCGTTGATTAGAACTTTTCCTTCTAAAGTTGCCAATTATATTATTAGAAAAACAACAAAACTTAATATAAAAGATCATGGTTGTGCTTTAAAAGTATTTACAAAAGAAACTGCTAAGGAACTTAACTTATATGGTGAATTACACAGATTTATCACACTTCTAGCACATAGCAATGGTGCAAGGATTTCTGAGGTTAAAGTAAAACATCATCCAAGACGTTTTGGAGAATCAAAATATGGTTTAGGCAGAACTTCTAAAGTTGTAAATGACCTACTATTGATCTTATTTCAAAGAAAATATCTTCAAAAACCTATATACCTGTTTGGCAATATTGGTCTTTTTTTATTTTTCATAGGAATGATCATAAATGTATATTTATTGATCGTAAAAATTATGGGTAACGATATAGGAAACAGACCTTTATTAACATTAGCTGTTTTATTGATATTGGTTGGCATTCAACTGTTTACTATTGGTATTGTTATTGACCTGCAAATGAGAACTTATTACGAATCTCAAAATAAAAAGCCTTATTACATCAGAAAAATAACTACAATTGAAAACGAGTAAAAAAAAATTACTATCAACTATTGTTAAAATAAGTATCAGTGTTTTTTTGTTATACCTTGTTTTTACTAAAATTTCATTTGGTGAAATATGGAACACCATTAAAAGTGTCAAGACTCACTTTATAGTATTAGCATTATTATTTTTTATATTATCTCAATGGGTCTCCGCTAAACGACTTCTTCTTTTTTTTAAAGAAAAAGGATTTGATCTGTCAAATAAAAGCAATAATATTTTGTATTTGATTGGAATGTTCTATAATTTTTTTATTCCTGGAGGAATTGGTGGTGATGCTTACAAAGTATATGTTTTAAATAAAAACTTTAAATGGAGTTTAAAAACACTAACTGCTGCTGTATTTGTTGATCGATTTATGGGGCTTACAGCTATAGGAATTCTTATAAGTATTTTGAGTTTTAATCTTATCCCTTCATCTTATTTATATTGGTTAGTCCCAATAGCAATAATTATGATAATTGGTATATCCTATTTTTTTGTAAAACATTTCTTTAATGATTTTTTAAATATCTTCAATAAAGCATTGTTGTTTTCATTACTAATTCAACTCTTACAAGTAGGTTCTGTAATTTTTATCATATTGAGTTTAGAAAACAGCACCTTAAATTTCATCAATTATATCGTAATATTTTTAATTTCATCGGTACTTTCGATCTTTTCTTTTTCAGGAATAGGAATCAGAGAATATGTTTTTTATGAAGCTTCAATTTTATTAAATATTGATTCTTCTATTGCAGTTTCAATTGGTGTATTATTTTCAATTATTACAGCAATGGTTTCTTTACTTGGTATTATTTATCATTTTAAAAAGCCAAAATTATATTTATCTGAAAATAATCAAATGAGATAATGATGAAGTGCTTGAATGTTAAAATAGAAGTTATTAAATTACCTTTTTCTTTCCATTTCAATGGTAACCATTGCAACATTTCCACCAATAGGAGGATTTAATTTTGAAACTTTAACATTAACTTTTTCAACCAACGGTAATTCTGATAAGGTTCTATCAATAATTTTTTTGGCAACCGTTTCCAGAAGCTTTGTTCTAATAGCCATTTCTTCTTTAACGATCCTATTTAAATGTACATAATCTACCGTATCATTAAGATCATCCGTTAATGAAGATTTTTTAAGATCTGCATTTACCGATAGATCGATTCTGTAATCAGAACCAATTTTACCTTCTTCAATCAAACATCCATGATAGGCATATACCCGAATATTTTTAATTTTTATTGTTCCCAATGAAATATTTTTAACAAATATAATACAATGAAACGACCATTAATAAATTTAATCGATTTATTAAGCAATAGTATATAAACAGAATGGTTGGAATGAACAAAATAGCCAAGCATAATGAAATTTATCCACCCATAAAAAAAGGTTATTTATTACCTATAGAAATAGTTTTTGGAAATTATAAAGAATATTTTAACAAAGGATTAGATTAATAATCTGCATCCTCAGGATAATTAGACATAAAATCTTTAGCTTTATTCACCATGTTCTTACTACCTATAAAGATGGGTACTCTTTGGTGTAATTCAGTAGGTTTTATCTCTAGTATTCTCTTATACCCATCAATAGCTTCACCTCCGGCCTGTTCGGCTAAAAATGCCATTGGGTTACACTCATATAACAAACGCAATTTTCCTTGTGGTGCTTTTGAACTTGTTGGATAAATATAGATTCCGCCTTTGATCATATTTCTATGAAAATCTGATACCAATGAACCAATATATCTGGCAGAATAAGGACGATCTTCCTCTTCTTCCTGACAATATTTTAAATAATCTTTTACCCCTTGTGGAAAATGAATATAATAACCTTCATTTATAGAATAAATATTTCCGTCTTTTGGAAATATCATATTAGGATGTGATAAATAATAAACACCAATTGCCGGATTTAAAGTAAATCCTTGGACTCCATTTCCGGTTGTATACACCAACATGGTTGAAGTTCCATAAACAACATATCCTGCTGCAACCTGCATATTACCGGGTTGTAAAAAATCTTCTTTAGAAACAGGTGTGCCTAAAGGAGTTACTCTTCTGTAAATTGAAAAAATTGTACCTACAGAAACATTTACATCGATATTTGAAGACCCGTCTAAAGGGTCGATCAAAACAATATATTTATTGTCATGCGATTTATTTTTACCTTCAATTATTATAAAATCGTCTTCCTCTTCACTTGCTACACCGCAAACAATTTCACGGTTGACCAAGGTTTGCAAAAATATATCGTTGGCGTAAACATCTAATTTTTGTTGTTTTTCACCTTGAATATTAGTGTCTCCATGATCTCCGAGAATATCTACTAATCCGGCTTTATTTACTTCGTGATTAACAACTTTAGAAGCAAGTTTAATAGAACTTATTAACCTTGAAAATTCACCTGAAGAATATTGAAAATCTTTTTGGTTTTCAATGATATATTCACCTAAAGTGATATGATTTTTCATTTGTTTAATATATTTGAGTTTGAGTTGAGTTAATTACTGTACAAATATGGCTATTTTTGTATTAAAATAACGTTATTATGAAATTTAAATTGCGAAATGCTAAACAAACCGATATGAGATCGGTTTTATTTTTAATAAAAGAATTAGCCACTTTTGAAAAAGAACCCCATGCTGTTGAACTAACTGAAAATGATCTGATCAAAGATGGTTTTGGCAAAGAACCTGCATTCAAAGCTTTTGTAGCAGAAGCAGATAATGAGATTGTTGGAATGGCTTTGTTTTACCAAAGATATTCAACATGGAAAGGAAAAACAATACATTTAGAAGATCTAATTGTAAAACAAGAATTCAGGGGAAAAGGAATTGGAAATGCTTTATATACTAAAGTTTTAAAATACGCTTTTAAAAATAATTTTAAACGTGTGGCATGGGAGGTATTGGATTGGAATAAAGTTGCAATTGATTTTTATAAATCTACAGGAGCAAAAGTTTTTGATGATTGGAAAGTTGCACAAATTGACGAATCTGCTTTAAAAAGTTTTGTAGAAAATATTTAGGTAATTATTTACCTTTTCAATAATAAGTCAAATATGAAAATATTCAAGTTTGGTGGTGCATCGGTAAAAGATGCTAAAGGAGTAGAAAATTTATTAAATGTTCTACAAAAGACAGGGTATAAAAATGTATTGGTTGTAATTTCAGCAATGGGAAAAATGACAAATGCTTTTGAAGAAATTGTCAATACATATTTTAATAAAAAATCTGAATTAAATGAAAAAATTGAAAATGTAATTAATTTTCATACGAAAATAGCTAATGAACTTTTTAAAGACAAATCTCATTATGTTTTTCAAGAAATTCAATCCATATTTGATGAATTAAATTTGTTTATTAATCATAACAGCAATACTGATTATAATTTTATTTATGATCAAATTGTAGGTAATGCTGAATTACTTTCTACAAAAATTTGTAGTATATATTTACTGGAAAATGGTATTGAAAATGAGTGGTTAGATGTTAGAAAATGTATTCAAACAGACAGTAATTATAGAAGTGCAAGAGTTCATTGGGACAAAACTTGCACCCAAATTAATCAAAAATTAGAAAAACGAAAATTATATGTAACACAAGGATTTATTGCAGGCGATAATTTTGGAAGAACAACAACTCTAGGAAGAGAAGGGTCAGATTATACTGCCGGTATTTTTGCTTACTGCTTACAAGCAAAAGAAGTTGTAATTTATAAAGATGTATCAGGTGTTTTAAATGCAGATCCCAAAGTTTTTGATCAAACCATTTTATTAAATCAAATATCTTATAAAGAAGCAATTGAAATGGCATTTTACGGAGCTTCAGTTATTCATCCCAAAACATTGCAACCATTACAAAGAAAGGAAATTCCATTATTTGTAAGATCTTTTAAAGATCCTTTACTAAATGGTACTTCTGTTAGTAAAGGTCTAAATCTAGAACCAAAAACTTCATGTTTTATAGTTAAAAAAGATCAGATATTACTTTCTATTTCTGATAAAGAATTTGCTTTTATAATGGAAGATGATATTAGCGAAATTTTTGATTTTTTACACCAATTTAAAATAAAAGTAAACTTAATTCAGAATTCTGCAATTAGTTTTTCAGTATGCATTGAAGACAATTTTAATAACTTTAGACCCTTGCTTGAAAAATTAAAGTCAAAATACAAAGTTTTATATAATAAAAATTTAACTTTATATACCATACGGCATTTTACAAAAGATTCTATAAACAAAATAGAAGATGGTAAAGAAATTATTTTAAAACAATTAAGTAGGGAAACTGCTCAAATAATAGTAAAAAATTCATAACTAATGGGCCTTATTACATCCAAAGAAATTGCTAAAATTCTTCAAATAGAAAAATTTGGTTATTTAGGTACTTTCTTTGGTTGGTTATTTTTAAAGACTTTACGTATTTCAAGTTTAAATAAAATTTATGAAAAACATAAAGACAAAAAAGGCGTAGATTTTTTAAATAATATATTAAATGAGTTTCAAATAAACTTTAAAATAGCTAAAGAAGATTTAAAAAATATACCTGAAAAAGGATCTTTTATTACAATTTCCAACCATCCTTTAGGTGGAATTGACGGTATTATTCTTTTAAAAATATTGTTAGAGCTAAGACCTGATTTTAAACTGTTGGCAAACTTCCTATTACAAAGAGTAAAACCTTTAAAACCTTATATTTTTCCTGTAAATCCATATAGCAAAAGAAAATTTTTACAGTCGAGTTTTGCAGGTATTAAGAATGCATTATATCATTTAAAAGATGAAAAACCATTAGGAATTTTTCCGGCAGGACAAGTAGCAACAAAAAAAGAAGGAAATTTAATAGTTGATGAATTTTGGAAAAAGGGATCAATAAGAATAATTCAAAAGGCCAAAGTACCGGTTATACCCATTTATTTTGAATCTAAAAACAGTGATTTTTTTTATTTCTTGTCAAAGATTAGTCCTTCATTAATTACATCAAAATTACCATCGGAATTCTTTACACAAAAAAATAGAAAAATTGAAGTTCGAATTGGTAAACCCATCACAGTTAATGAACAAGATAACTATAAAAATTATCAGGAATTGATCAACTTTTTACGTAAAAAGACCTTTGAAAATGCTACTCTCTAAATCTCAACTTGAACTCCGTAGTAAAATTCAAGTAATTTGATCTTAAAGATATAATCGTATTTGGCTGTTAGCAGATCAGATTGTGCTTTAACCAAACGGTTTTTTATCTGACTGTATTCAAAAGAATTCATAACACCAACATTGTATTTTTCTTGTGCATATCTAAAAGATTCTTCTTGGGCTGCAACCGATTTTTGAGCTGCAAAATATATTTTCATGGCACCTTGCGCATCGGTATAAACTGTATTTATGGTTTTCTCAAGATCTAATTCTTCTTGATCTAACTGATTTTTTTGCCTTTCATAATTGATCTCTGCTCTTTTTATACCATTGGAAACTCTAAAACCATTAAAAATAGGTATCTGTAAACCAAAACCAAAAGAATAACCTTTATTATCATCAAATTGATCAAAAAAGCCAGCAGGGCTTCCTACAACAGGATTATAATTAGCTGTAATAACATTTTGCCCGGTACTCTCTACCTGTCCGATAACAACTGTTGGATTATCAGGGTCAATTTCGGATCCGATTATTCTTTCAAAATTTGAATATCTTGAATTCCAATTAAAGAAACCTGAAAGCGTAGGATATCTATATCCTTTGGCAATTTTAATATCTTGTTCTGCAATATCAATATTGGTTTGTGCAACTTTGATCTCATTTCTATTCTCCAATGCCTTTTGATAGATCTGATCAACGGTATAATCTGATATATTTGCTAAAGAAAGTGTTTCAATTTCTTCTTCGGAAATATCAAAATTATATACATCATCCAATTGTAGAATTTGGGCTAAACTCAATAAAGAAATCTTTACGTTATTTTGTGAAACAACTAAATTCTGCTCATCATTAGCAAGTGTAGCCTGAATATCTAAGAGATCACCTTTTGGAGCTGTACCTGCTTCTACCAATTTACCTGTACGGTTGAGTTGTTCTTTAGAAATTTCAAGTTGAGGCTCAGCCACTTTTACAGCTTCTTTATTAAATAAAACCAATAAGTAAGCACTAATTACATTTAATGAAATATCATCTTTAATTTTATCTACCTGATAACGATTTGCAATAATAGCCATATCTGCTCTTCTGAGTTGGTTTACATTTTGCAATCCATCAAAAAGAACAACATTTGAAGATAATCCTCCATAAGTAGTTTGTGTTGTTTGGTTACGAAGTACTCCGGTAGTAACATCTGTAGTTAAACCTGAATTCCATGAATGATTCCCACTGATATTCAAATTCGGTATAAAATTTCCAACAGCATCCTTCCGCGAAAGCTCAGCTTCATCAATATTTAATTCCGTTTGTTTTACCGTAATATTATTTTCAAGCGCATAATCAACACACTCTCTTAATGTCCATTTTTTTGAATCCTGTGCAAAAGCAGTTATATAAATACTAAAAAATAGTATAAAAGTTAACTTTGTTTTCATCTATTATTGATTTTTGTATATGACGAGTAAAAATAAAAATTGTTACACTATAATAAAATTATAATTTAGCCATTATTTTTCTTCCAATTTCTATATAAAAAAAAGGCTGCTGCACCAATAATTATATAAGGAAAGAACATTAAATAAACTATTCCGTTATTGACACCTTCGGCAACTTCATCTCCGCCTTGTTCAACCACAGCTCTACACATAGCACATTGTGCCGTGATCACTTGTGAAAAAAGTAAAAAAATTAAAGTATTTATAATTATTTTTTTCATTTTTAATATTAATTCTATTAGGTCTTTAAACCTTTATATACGCTTTTTTAATAATAAGGTGCAATCATCAAATAAACTAAAACACCACTAATGGCAACATACAACCATAAAGGAAAGGCAATTTTTGCAATTTTTTTATGTTTTTCAAAATCATTGGTAATTGCCCTAATAAATGTAATCAGTACAAAAGGAATTACAATGATCGATAATAAAATATGTGAAATCAAGATAATATAATAAATGTATTGAAGCAAACCTTCACCCTCATAGGTTGTAGAATCTGAAGTCATGTGATAGGCGATATATAGCACTAAAAAAACGACCGAAAAAATAATTGCAGTTTTCATTAATCGTTCATGTAAATCTTTTTTATTATTTTTAATTGCCCTTACTGCAAATAATAATATTACAGCTGTTAAAGCATTGATACTTGCATAAATAGGGGGTAAAAATACAGGTAATTTTACTTCAATTTTTATACCAAATAAGACCGCAATGACTAAAGGTATAGCTATTGATAAAATGATAATTAATTTGTTGTATTTTTTATCGTTCTCTTTCAATTTAAGGCTTTATTCATTTAATAATTTTGCAATATCTTCTTTGATCCATTGTACTTGTTTATCATCTAAACCGTCATAAAATTTTATTGGATTTTCAATTTCTCCCGTTTTTACAGTTCTTGATCTGATAAATCCATTTTTATCGATCAATGCAAATAGACCTGAATGTTCAAACCCTCCTTCGGCAGCTGGATTTTCACCTGCATATAATTTAAAACCTTCATTTGAAAATGAATAAATTATATCTTTTTCACCTGTTAAAAAATGCCAATTCTTTAAAGTTGCACCTTTTTCTTTGGCATATACTTTTAAAACCTCCGGAGTATCTCTTTCCGGATCAATACTAAATGAAGCAATACCAAAATTAGGGTTTCCATAAAATTCGTTTTGAATTTTAACCATATTCGCATTCATTTTGGGGCAAATAGTTGGACATGATGTGAAAAAAAACTCAACGATATATACTTTGTTCTCAAAATCATTATTGGTAATAATTTCTCCATTTTGATCAATGAACTCAAAAGGTGGAACTTGTTCAAATTTAACCAGATCATTGTTTGAGAATTTATCAAATATCTTTGGCAATGCCCAAATTCCAAAAATTAGAATAACTGAAGCAACTATTATATAGGAATTTTTTTTCACAGATTTAAATGTTTTTATTGTTTGAGGTTAAATAAATTAGATCTTTCTTTTATTTTTCTTTAATGCCAAACGGTATTCTGCCATAACCACTTTTACATCATCCACCATTTTTTTATGAATTGTAGCTACTGTTTCTGCATTATAACCGTATAAGATTCCATTAGGAATATCTTCATCATTATCTCTGCCACGTAAATTTAGATCTTTATCAATTATAAATGCATAAGGAGCATATAACTTTTCATTGAGTTTATAATTTGTTTGCAGACTATTAAATATGTTATTAATCTCATTTTTTGTTCCAAATAAAAAATGCCATTTCTCAACATCTGTAGTTGCTCCAAGTTCTTTTTTTAATTGTTCTGCAGCTAATTCAGTGCCTTCAGGCATTACTACAACAAATTGAAAATCTTTAAATCCGTAAAAATGTTTATAGATCTTTTCATTTAAATTTAACGCATTGGTTTTGTGTTGTAAAACATCATTTCCCAAAAAACAAAGAATAGAAATATGATCCTTTAATTGAATATTTTCATCAGATAAATGATTGATCTCTTCAATGTTTTGTGTCAAAATTGGCAACCTATTAAATTTATGAGTACCGGTTAATAAAAGGAGGTAAAAAATCAATGGACCAAAAAATAAAATACTTAATATGATGATATTTTTTTTGCTTTTAGCAGATTTTGACATTTTAATAGTTTAGAATTGTAAAATTAAAAAAAGCGTTTTGAAATATCAGAACGCCTTTAAGTTTTTAAAAAATAATTTTTAATAATACCAATTGGTTAATGAATTATCGATTTGATGTAAAGCGCCTCCTTCGTATAATAAATAAAATGAAAGGTAGACAATTAAAAATACTACCGGCCAAACTATAGCCCGCCTAAACCATATTTTTTCATCCTTTAAATGCATAAAATACCAGGCAATTCCGTAGGCTTTTACAAGTGTTAAAATTAAAAATATCCAATTTAAGATACTGGTTCCAAAAACATTACTAAGGTAAAGTGATTTTGGTTTTAAAATTCCTAAGAAAACTTCAATAATTGTTATTGCAGATAAAAATGCAAATACTTTCCATATAATAACTGCATGTGATTTTGTGTGTGACATATCAATCTTTTAAATTAAATAGAAAAAAGTAAATACAAATACCCAAACCAGATCAACAAAGTGCCAATAGAGTCCAACTTTTTCAACCATTTCATAATGACCTCTACGCTGGTAAGTACCAATAATTACATTAAAAAATATGATCAAATTCAAAATAATTCCTGATAGAACATGAAATCCGTGAAAACCTGTAATAAAGAAAAAGAAATCGGCAAAAAGCGTTTTTCCATATTCATTAACTTTAAGATTTGCACCCTGTACAACACGCTTAGCATTGGCTAAATACTGACTAGCATCATTTCTTGAAACAATTATCTTTTGTTTTGTATTGGTATCAACTTTTTCAATTCTCATTGCAATATTTGGGCTTGCTGCAAATCCTTCTTTAACTTGTTGCAATGTAAACGGTGGTATAGCAGAGCTTTCACTTTTAAACCAAATTCCTGTACTTCTTGTGTGTTGTACCCTTTCTGAATTTGTTTTTGAAGCAAAATCTGCTAAAGCAATTTGTTGGCCATTTTCGTTTAAAAACTGAACAATTTTACCATCATTGAGTTGCACAGCACCATAAGTTCCACCAATAAAATTTTTCCATTCCCATGCTTGAGAGCCTAAGAATATCAATCCCCCAATAATGGTTAAAAACATGTATAAAATCACTTTATTTTGTTTCATCTGCTTTCCAGCATCTACTGCCAAAACCATGGTAACAGATGAAAAAATTAAAATAAATGTCATAAATGCCACATAGTACATTGGGTAATGGCCATGCATAAAAGGAACATGCGTAAAAACCTCATCGGCAATTGGCCATGAGTCAATAAATTTAAATCGCATCAATCCGTAAGCTCCTAAAAAACCTGAAAAAGTCAGTGCATCAGACATGATAAAGAACCACATCATCATTTTGCCATAACTTGCTCTAAAGGGTTCGTTATTTCCACCCCAAGTGTTTCCTTTAGGAAGATCAGCAACAGTTGCTTCCATAGATAAGTAAAGATTTTTTTAGTTTTAGTAAAAAACAAAATATGACAAATGTCATGTTTTTGGTTTCATAGCAAAAATAAAAAAATAATTGTTAATTAGCCAAAAGTTTGTTTAAACATTCGGTAATATTTTATAATTACCTAGTAATGTGAAGTTTACAAATTTTTTTTAATTTATAAATAAGATCTTACATTTAGAAAATTAGATAAAATCTGATTAAAAAAATTATCTGATAAAGTAAAAGAATAAAAATAAGTAGATCCAAAGTGCATCAACAAAATGCCAAAAAATAGCGCCAAGTTCCAAACCTAACTTATCATTGCTACTGTATTTATTTAAAAAATGCCTGAAGATTATCCAAATAAGTACTAAAATTCCGGCAAGCACATGAATAACATGGGCTAAAGTAATTACATATAAAAAAGAAGAAGCAACATTACTTTCTTTTCCGGTAAAAAATAAACCGGTATCAATCAATTGAGAAAAACCATGAAATTGAAAATAGACAAAACCCAAACCCAATAATAAAGTCAGCAATAAAAATATTGTTGTTTGAGATCTTTTATCTTGACCTAAGACTTTATTAGCCAAGAAAAAAGTAATACTACTTAGTATAATTAAAAGTGTACTGATATAAAAAGCCTGAGGCAGATCAAATTGAACCCAATCTTCACGATTTCTACTTACCACATAAGCACTGGTTAAACCCGCAAACATCATGGTCATACTTATCATAGATACCCATAACATTTGTTTGTAAGATTTTTCTTTTACCTTTTTTTGCATAATATTTAATGAATAAATTTATCAATTACAAAAATTATCTGAATCAAAGTTATATACAAAACACTTGACAACATTAGTTTTCTTGCTTCAATATTAGTCTGTTTTTGGTGTAATTTTACTCCGTAAAACAACATGATCAATCCTAAAATTAAAATGATGATTGCCGATACCGGTAGCAAATATAAGTTACCGGTAATTTTAAAAACCGGAAATATTGAAATAATTATCATAAAAAAAGTATATAATATGATCAATTTTGATGCTTTTTTATTTTTTTCGCCTGTAGGCATTAAATTAAAACCAGCTTTTTTATATTCTTCAAATTGCAACCAACCAATGGCCCAAAAATGTGGAAATTGCCAAAAGAACTGAATTAAAAATAGTATACCTGCTTCAATACCAAATTTACCGGTTGCAGCTACCCAACCCAACATAAAAGGGATGGCTCCGGGTATTGCACCAACAAATACCGAAAGTGGTGTAACAGGTTTTAAAGGCGTGTAAACACTGGTGTATAAAAATATTGATATTGCCCCAAATAAGGCTGTTTTTGGGTTAATTCCATACAAAATAATGATTCCGATAACTGTCATAGTTACAGCAATGATCATTGCAGTTGTAACCGACATTCTTCCTGCCGGTATTGGCCGATCTTTTGTTCTTTTCATCAAAGCATCAGGTTCTCTTTCTATTATTTGATTAAAAGTATTGGAAGCTCCAACCATACAATAACCGCCAATTGCCAATAAAAATATTGTATTATAATTTACAATATCAACAGCTAATAGATAACCTGCAATTGACGAAAAAACAACGCTTAATGATAATCCAAACTTGGTTACTTGTTTGAAATCATTAATTTTTGAAGAAATTGATAAATCTTTAGTAGTGGTATTCAAACTGTTTTGAACTATTTTAATAATTGTATGGCAGCAAATATAGATATTAATTAAAGTTTTGCAATAAAAATTACATTTCCTTAAAAAAAAGTAAAAAACTACTTTGTGATTTATGAAAATGTATTAAATTTGCGCTCGCAATTACAAACATTGCAAACGTTCATTAAAATATCTTGCGAAAGTAGCTCAGGGGTAGAGCATCACCTTGCCAAGGTGAGGGTCGCGGGTTCAAATCCCGTCTTTCGCTCATAAACATACCAATTTATTTGCTATAAAATGCAAATAGGCTCGGATGGTGGAATTGGTAGACACGTTGGACTTAAAATCCAATGGACAGTAATGTCCGTGCGGGTTCAAGTCCCGCTCCGAGTACAGAGAAAAACCTTAACAATCTATTTATTAGAAAGTTAAGGTTTTCTT
>JBDLJB010000035.1:0-25952 GCA_039714555.1 Bacteroidota bacterium | reverse complement strand
AATGGAGTTTGGGGATCTAATCCTGATGATATTCAAGCATACAACGATTCAATGGATCTTGTCAGGTCAAATTTTGAATATTTAGCTGATAGTACAGAATTGTTTTTTGCTCCAGTTGGTGAAGCTTTCAGAACAAAATGGAATGATAGTCAAGCAGATTTACTATGGGTAGATACTGGAGATTTGCACCCTAACCCTAGAGGGTCTTATATTACTGCTTGTGTGTTTTATGCAACAATTTTTCAGAAAAACTCTCAAGGTACTGATGTTACTGGTTCGTTAGCACCAATAGAAATTAATGATCTTCAAATTTTAGCAGACACAACAGTATTAAACAATTTACCAGATTGGCGAATAAATACTTATAATCTATATTCTAATTTTAATGTAACTGTGACTAACAATCAGGCATCTTTTAACAACCTATCACAAAATGTAGATTCTGTAGAATGGGATTTTGGTGACGGATCAACTTCTTCAGAAATACATCCAAATCATATATATAATCAAACAGGGGATTTTGATGTTAAATTAACAACATATAAAGGTGATTGTAATGAGGTTGTTACCAAAACTATCTCTATTGCAATATTAGATATTAATAATTTTGAACTGGATGGAAAATGGAACCTCTATCCAAACCCATTTAGTAATGCTATTAAAATTGAAGGAATAGAAAATATTGAGAAAATTGAAATTTATACCATTACTGGACAAAAGCTTTTGCTTAATGACCAATTGATGACCAAAAATAGAGATCAATCAATAACAATTGATCTTTCAGGATTAGCAAGCGGTATTTATATATTAAAAGTGAATGATATAATGCAGAAGATCATTAAAGAATAAGATTTGCACTATTAAGAAATTGTCTGCTTAAAATGTATTGAGCATTAAATTAAATGATTAACCTAAAATATAAAACCTTGCTAATTGTATAATTAACAAGGTTTTGAGATTTTATGAAAATTCTAAGTGACCTGGCTGGGGCTCGAACCCAGGACCCTCTCCTTAAAAGGGAGATGCTCTACCTACTGAGCTACCAGGTCAAATAATTTCGGATGCAAATATACTATCATTTATTTATTATACAAGATATTTTTTAAATAAATTTTGAAGATATTTGCATTTATAAATTATTGATCTTATTATCATTTTTTTATAAAAAATAAAAGCATAAAATATAAAAATATTTACAAAAAAAATTAAAGAAATTACACATATGAAAATTTTATTACTTGGGTATATGGCGAGTGGGAAATCAACAATTGCAAAAAATATTGGAGAAAATTTAGATTTGCAACCAATTGACTTGGATGATTATATTGAAGATAATGAAGGATGTAGTATTAAAGATATTTTTAAAAATAAAGGAGAAATCTATTTTAGAAAAAAAGAAAATTTCTATTTAAATGAACTAATTATAAGCGATAAAGATTTTGTATTGGCACTAGGGGGTGGAACACCTTGTTATGCCAATAATATTGATTTGATCACTAAAAATGGAATATCAATATACTTAAAAGCATCTTTACAAACTTTGTATGACAGATTGGTTGTTGAAAAAACAAAACGACCACTAATTTCTGATTTGAGTGATAAGAAATTAAAAGAATTTATTGCTAAGCATTTGTTTGAACGGGCTCCTTTTTATGAAAGAGCACAACATACAATTGTAATTGACGGCAAAACCACAGACGAAATAACAAAAGAAATACTCGGCTTAATCTAAATAAACAACAGCACCTTTATTTGTAACCTCAAATGTGATATGCTCTTGTAAAGAAGTTGAAAGTGAAATTCCTTTAAAATCGGCTTTAATTGGATATTTCTTATGATTTCTATTCACTAAAACTGCAGTATTAAACTGTTTTAACGGAACATCTAAAAAATGCTTAACAGCATACATCAAAGTTGTTCCTGTATTCAATACATCATCAACTAAAATTAAAGATTTATCTTTATAAAATTCAGGTTCAATTGAAGTGATAATTTTATCTAAAGGATTCTTTTTATTGATCTTTACTTCACATAGTTTTACTTTTAATTTGGAAATATTTTCAATAACATTTTTTAGTTTTTTTGCCAGATAGTATCCATTTTCACTAATTCCGGCAACTATGATTTCTTTTTCACCAATATTATTTTCATAAATTTGGTAAGCAATTCTTCTTATTTTAAAAGAAATCTCTTCATTTTTGAGTATAATTGACTTTGTCATTTTAACCTAAATTTTTCTTCTCAAAGATAATAAAAAGTTCTCTTTCCATTCTTGGTTTAATAGAATTATAACTGGTTTTTAAAGTATGAATATTAAATAATTTTGAAAACATTTCAAAATATTCGTTTTTTGAACCACCATAGGGTGGTCCTTTTTCCGTTAAAGGAAAATCAAACAACAAACCGATAACTTTTCCATTGTAATTGAGTAGATCAAACATTTTTTGAGCATAGTCAAGTCTTTGATCAGGGTGTAGCGAACAGAAAAAGGTTTGTTCAACTATATAGTCATAGCTTCCAGAATGATTAAAAAAATCATCTTGAAATAAATATTCACAAGGAAAATTGGGCATTTTATTCTGAATATTTTCTAAAGGTTGTTTGGCAATATCTAAAATAGTAATATTTTTAAATCCTTTGTTATAAAGATATTCTGCTTCATAACCATTACCGGCTCCAGGAATCAATATTTTAATATTCTTATTTGATATCTGGTCAAAATATAATTTAATAGGAGGAGAGACATAACCAATATCCCAACCAATTTGATTGTTGATGTAGCAATTTTCCCAATAAGTTTGAGAAAATTTATTCATCTGAATCACTTATATAATCTTCCAAATCTCGCCTGTCTTTTTTGGTGGGTCGTCCAATTCCTTTTTTACGATAATAATCTTTGGCATATTTTAATACACCTTGATTTTCAAAAGCTTCAATGGGTGTAATGTCTTTACGGTAAAGATCAACTATTTTAGCACCAACTCTATTCTTTGGTATTTCTAAAATCTCAAATTGGTAATTGATTTGATTTTTTCTTACAGTTATCTTTTCCCCACCATAAACATCTTTAGAAGGTTTAACATTTGCGCCATCAATTTTAACATGACTTTTTTTACAAGCCTCTGTCGCTATACTTCTAGTTTTATAATAACGTGTGCACCATAAATACTTATCAATGCGCATAAAATTTCATTTTATGAATAAATTTATAAAATTTAGAATGTTATAAAAAAGACCCGAATTTTAAAAATTTGTTGATCTTTCTTGCGGTATTATATACATTTCTTTTGAAAATGGTTTTTTATCCAAAGAATTAAAAAAGAATCTGCCTCCAAATTCAGGTTCTTTTAAAAGACCAATTTTTGCAGACGTACCGGATATAATATCCAAGGTAGCTTTTAAAAGAGGTTCCTCCAAATCACCAAAAGGCTTCATTTCTGAAGCATATTCTACAACTTCATAATCTGGAGTAAAACCATGTGTATAATCACTTTGATCGAGTTTGTTAAAGATTTTAAAAGTTATCGGTTGCATTGCATTGGTGTGATTTGAGTTTACATTGTTACTAGTAAAATCAGGAGAATCATAAACTGTATATGATCCTACATTCTTTCCATAGGTCGTTTCTCCAACTGTTATAACCGACATATAAGGCGATAAGCCATTAATGACCATTTCACTTGCAGAAGCTGTTCCTCCAGAAGTAATTACATATACTTTATCAAGATTATTCAATCTATTAATTGAAATATCATTTCCAGAATAATCTCCATCTTTATCATAGACTCTTGCGTTATTAAAAAATGAGTAATTACCATTTTCACTAGACATTTTACTATTGTGAACTAATTTTGCAAAAATTTCATTCGGTGAAGCACCAGCATGAATCATACTTGCCAAATATGCAGAAGTTAATACAGATCCGCCTCCATTATATCTAAGATCTAAAATTAATTCTTGAATGTTTTCAGATTTAAATTCACTAAAAATATTATTTAATTCCTCATGAAAAGTATATTTAAAACCATTATATACCAAATATCCTACTTTTGTACCTTGACTATTATTAATTATGTCTGAGTAAAAAACAGGGTTTTCAATAACTTCTCTTATTGTTAATGATACATTAACATCATTTGGTGTAATATTACCATTTTCAATTGTTGCAAAATCCATTGTAATATTATCATCAGTATAATAAGCATTTACAATAGTATAATTATTTAGGTCTAAAACGGTTCCATTGAATTTGTAAAATATATCACCTCTTTTCATATTTGTATCTGCAGCAGGTGAATTTGGAACCACATAAGTAATAAAACCAATTACCTCATTACAATCTTCACATAATCTTGCCAATCCAAAATCAAATCCAAAAGAATCACTAACACCTCTAAAAGAAGCATTTTGTTCATTATAATCATCAATAAACCATGAAAACCGATCTGTATTTCCTTTATCAAATAATAATGATTCGAATAAACTTTCAGGCTCAGATTTAGAATTTAAATAAGTATGATATGCATTTAAATCATCATCTTTAGTGTCATCTAAATTTGGTACATTTTCTTGCCAATAATACGCTGAATTCATGCCTTTCCAAACAAAATCATTGATCTCATTTTTTAATTCAACATTTACTATAGGATCAGGATCAGGATCATCACTACTACAATTGATGAAAAATACAAAACTAAAAATCAATAAGATTGGTAAATATTTCTTTTTTAATAACATTTTAATTTTTTTTATTTAAGAGTCGCAATTTAATTAAAATTATTACAATAAATTTGGTTTGTAACAAAATTGTAACTTACTCGTCGTAAAGTTGTAGATCAAAATGATATTTGATAGTATTAAAATGGATCAATCAGAATTTTTAAAAATAGTTTTACCCTTTAAAGATAAAGTGTATCGATTGGCTAAACGCTTATTGGTTTCAAAGGATGAAGCAGAGGATGCAACCCAAGAACTTTATTTTAAGTTATGGAAGAATAAATCTAAGATTGAAGGATATGACAATGTTGAAGCCTATGCAATGATGATGACAAAAAACTATTGTTTGGATCAGTTAAAATCAAAGAGAGCTTCAAATTTAACTCTGGTTCACAGTAATTATCAAGATGAAAGTTCTTCTTTGCAAAATGAAATTGAGAACAATGACAGTGCTACTATTATTAAAAGAATGATAGATGATCTGCCAGAAAAACAAAAAATGATTGTTCAATTAAGAGATATTGAAAATTATGAGTACCAAGAAATTGGAAAAATTATGAATATGGAACCCACAGCAATCAGAGTTGCCTTATCAAGAGCCAGAAAAACATTAAGAGATAATTTTATAAAAAAACAAAATTATGGAATTGTACAAAATTGAAAATTTAATTGAAAAATATTTAAAGGCTGAAACTACTTTGAATGAAGAGGAAATCTTAAAGAAGTATTTTTTACAAGATGATATACCTTCGCACTTAATAGAATATAAAATATTATTTAATTATTTCTCAAACAGTAAATTAGATGAAATTAACAAAACTATTAGTTTACCTAAAAAACGAATTAATTTACGTTGGTTATCAATAGCTGCAGCTTTTGTTTTAATGGTTAGTATTTTTTCTATTCACCAAAAAAATGTAAATGAAAAAGAAGAGGCAAGATTAGCTTATATGGAAACCCAAAGGGCTTTGAATTTAATTTCTTACAATTTGAATAAAGGCAATTCAGCAGTTGCACAATTAAAGACATTTGAAAATACACAAAATAAAATTTTTATTAATAAATAGAATCATTAAAATAAATAGAATTATGAAAATAAGAAAATTAATATTAGCAGTAGTACTTATTATAGCTCCGCTTGTTACATTTGCTCAATCACAATTTGATAAATTTGAAGATATTGATGGAGTAACTTCAGTAATCGTCAATCAAAAAGCATTTTCATTGATGAGTAAAATTGGTGCCGAATCAGATGAAGAATATTTAGATCTGATAAAAAATATTGAAACCTTAAAGGTTTTTGCAACTGAAGATGCATCCGTTGCCAAACAAATGAAATTTGAGGCACAAAAGTATCTTAAAAATGCAAATTTAGAAGAATTGATGCGTGTTAAGGATGGTGATGATCATGTAAAAATTTATGTGAGAGAAGGAAGTAATGATAATTTTGTTAAAGAGTTGTTCATGTTTGTCAATGATAGTTCAGATGAAACTGTAATTATTTCATTAACTGGTAATATCGATCTTAGGCAAGTATCTAAATTAACAGATAAAATGGATCTACCAGGGGGAGAGAATTTGGAAAAAGCCAATAAAAAATTATAAATAAATTAAAAAATGAAACAGTTAATCTTAATATTTTCTATAATAATTGCATCAGGGTTTGTTTTAAAATCATGTAATGAAGAACAAAGTTTACAACAATATTACATTGAAAAACAGGAAAGTAATAATTTTATGTCAATTGATATTCCGGCGAGTATCATTAGTTTAAAAGAAGATGTAGCACCAGAAGAAAAAGAAACATATGAATCGCTTAAAAAACTAAACTTATTGGCTTTTAAAGTAAACGATGATAACAAAACGGAATTCGAAATTGAAAAAGAAAAAGTTAAACAGATCCTTAAGGGAAAGAATTTTAACGAATTAATTCGCATGAAACATAAAAATGCTAATGTTATAGTAAAATATTTGGGCAAAGAAGATGCTATTGATGAAGTTATTGTTTATGCATCTGATAATGAAAAAGGATTTGCTTTAGCAAGGGTGATTGGTGATAATATGCAACCGGATAAAATTATTAAATTGATAAATAATATTGAAAGTGTTGATGAGGATAACCCTTTATTTTCACAATTTGAAAGTATTGTAAAAGAAATTAACTAAAAAGCACTAATAAACAATATTTAAGCTGCCTTAGAAATATTCTAAAGCAGCTTTTTTTTAACCATTTTTTAACGGTTTGGAATAATTTTAAAATTATATATTTGTTTTTTTAATTAATAAATCAAAAGATGAGAAAACAAATTATCCTTTTATTTACTTTCTTCAGTATTTTCTTGACAAATGCTCAAGATGCAAAGCAAATAAATTCAGATTACAGAGCTGAGAAAGAAAAAGTTAATGAATTGGTTCATACAAAATTAAATGTTGAATTTGATTTTGCTAAACGCCATTTATTAGGTGAAGCCTGGCTGACTTTAAAACCATATTTTTATTCAACAAATTCACTTACACTTGATGCTAAAGGAATGTTGATCCATAAAATATCAAGCAATGGAAAAGACTTAAAATATGAATATGATGGTAATGAAATAAAAATTAATTTAGGGAATACTTATGGTAAAGATGATGACTATAATATTTATATAAAATATACTGCCAGACCTGAAGAAGTTACGCAAGAAGGCAGTGCCGCAATAAATGATGCCAAAGGATTATACTTTATTGACCCTGATGGTACTGACCCTAAAAAACCTACACAAATCTGGACACAGGGAGAAACGGAATCAAGTAGTTGTTGGTTTCCTACAATCGATTCGCCCAATCAAAAATCAACACAAGAAATATACATTACTGTACAAGATAAATATGTTACATTATCAAATGGTCTAAAAATTAAAGAGACAAATAATAATGATGGAACACGCACAGATTACTGGAAATTAGATCAAAAACACGCTCCTTATTTATTCTTTATTGGTGTTGGTGAATACAGTATTGTAAAAGATAAATGGAAAAATATCCCTGTAGATTACTATGTTGAAAAAGAATATGAACCTTTTGCAAAGGAAATTTTTGGATTAACTCCCGAAATGATACAATTTTATTCTGATTATACAGGTGTATCTTATGTTTGGCCCAAATATGCTCAAATTGTTGGTAGGGACTTTATTAGTGGCGCTATGGAAAATACAACCGCTGTATTACACAATGATATGGCTTATCAATTGCCAGGTCAGTTAATTGATGAAAATACTTGGGAATATACAATTGCGCATGAGTTATTTCACCATTGGTTTGGTGATCTTGTAACAACTGAGAGCTGGAGTAATTTAACGGTAAATGAATCCTTTGCCAATTACAGTGAATATTTATGGATTGAATATAAGTATGGTAGTGATCAGGCAGATGAACACAGACATGATGAGATTGACGGTTATTTGGCTGGAGGAAATGAACTAAAAGATTTGGTACGTTTTCATTATAATAGTCGGGAGGATATGTTTGACGGAGTTTCTTATAATAAAGGCGGTGCTATTTTACATATGCTTAGAGAATATATTGGTGACAATGCTTTTAGAGCAGGTTTGAAGATGTATTTAGATGATAATGCCTATGGAACAGGTGAAGCACATCAACTAAGATTGGCTTTTGAAGAAATTACAGGTAAGGATCTAAATTGGTTCTTTAATCAATGGTTTTTTAACAACGGTCATCCAAAATTGGAAATTTCTTATGAATATAATGAAGAAGCCAATTTTATAGCTGTTAATATTAAACAAACTCAAGATGGTTTATTTGAATTTCCATTAGCTATTGATGTATATGAAGGTGCTAAACCAAAAAGATACGAAGTATGGGTAGATGAAAAAAATAAATCGTTTTCATTCAAAGTAAAATCTAAGCCTAATTTAGTCAATGTTGGAGCCAATAAAACGCTTTTGGCTGAAATTACAGATGATAAAACCGTTGAAAATTATATCTACCAATATAATTATGCACCTAAATATGAAGATCGTCGAGAAGCTATAGTTGGTTTATCAGAAAACCAAAATAATGATGAAGCATTAAAAACATTAACAAAAGCCTTAAGTGATAAATATTTTGGTTTGCGTATCATGGCAATTGAAAAGATTGATATATCAAAAGCAAACTCACTTAACGCAATCAAAACTTTAGAAAAATTAGCAATTAATGATCCAAAAACATTGGTACAAGCCGCTGCTATAGAAAAGTTAGGTTTATTAGAAGCAAAAGGTTATACATCAATATATACAAAAGCTTTAGAAAGTAAATCATTTGCTGTTAAGGGTAGTGCACTCAATTCATTATATACCATTGATAAAACAACAGCTTTGGCCAAAGCAAACTCAATTACTAATGAAACTACTAAGAACCAAATGAAAGATGCATTGATTCCTATTTATATTAAAGATAAAACAGAAGCTGAAATGCCTTTTGTAGCCGAAAATTTAGTAGCAGGTATGTTTTTTACAAATGATACAAAAACGCAAAATATTTATAAAGAAGGTTTTCAATGGGTCGTAGCAAGTGATAATGAAGCTGCAACTCAAAATCTGGTAAATAATTTTGTTGAAACTGGCTTGAAATATAAGCAATACGGTGCTGATAAAATGGCAAATCAAGTATTGCAACAAGTATTATCTGTTAAAAAAGAATCAAATTTTTCAAATAAAGATGAATTAATAGAGATCGTTCAAAAAGGTTTGTTAGAATTGAAATAAGTATTAAATATCCTACAAGATTTTTAAATCTTGTAGGTATTCTTTAAATAAATAATTTAGTTTTTTAGTAAACAATATAATAATAGATTTTATTTTACAAAATCTTTGTAGAGTTCATATCTGTTAAATATCTCATTAACATAATTATATGGTTCACTACCTCTAACATAACCTGATCTAACAACAGGGTCAAGATAATACTTTGGTTTTGATAATTTTAAAATAAATTCATCAACCCCATTATCCCAATTCAAAGTATCTTTCTTATATTTTTTTGTTAAAGATTTGGCATCAATAACATGGCCATAACCGCAGTTAAAAGATGCCAATGCAAATTTGATTCGTTGAATAGAATCTGGAATACTTGACCAATAATCGTACATATTTTTTAAATATTTTAAACCTCCTTTCAAATTTTGATCAGGATCAGTAACATCATCTATACCTAATTCTAAAGCAGTAGCAGGCATGATTTGCATCAATCCTTCAGCACCGGTCCAAGATTTATTATTTGGATCGAACATAGATTCCTGATAAATAATTGATTTTACTAATCGCCAATCCCAACCATGATCACTTGCATATTTTTTTACCAGATCATCATATTTACTTATTTTTCCAGTTGTTTCGGTATAGAATTCACTGCTAATTATTTTATTGAATTTTCGTCGGTTTTTAAAGTATTTGTTATATATGACATTATATTCAGTTGAATTTTTGTAATTATTTAACCCATTATTTAATTCTTCAAGTAGATCAGGTGAATTTTTTCTTACAGCCCATGCGATTCTCTGTGATAAACTAACGGGTGTTTCTACATCGAGATCAGGATAATAACTTTTGTGAATTGATGCAATATTGTTATCGGCAATAGTAAATTTAATATCACCATCATTTACCATTTTTATAGTTTCTTCTACAGTAAAATATCCGGGTAAAATATTAATATATATTGTATCACCAAGTGTTTGTGATAAATTTACCAATTGATCATAAAATGAAGTTTTTTTTCTAACTGATACTGTATCTCCAATGAGATCGACAACATCAGTAATTATTCGTTTTTTAATATTGTCAAGCGTTAATTTTCGCCAATTTGGTGGTTTTTTTTGAATTAAAGTTTGATGTGTTACCAAATAAGGATTGGTAAAATTTATTTGTCTTTTCCTTTCGGCAGTAATGGTATAGCCTGTAGAAATAATATCACCTTTTCCTTGAATCAACATGGGTATTAACGAATCAACATCACTTGCTAAAACAATTTCCAAACGAACACCAAGTTTACTGGCAAATCTGTTAAGCATTTCATATTCAAACCCCAAAGTTTGACCTCTGTATAAAAAATAACCGGTAGGAGAGTAGGTTGTAATTGCCTTTAATACACCAGAATTTTGGATCTGTTTGAGGTCTCTTTTAAAAGTTTTAGACAGTAAAGAACCTTGAATTTTCTCATTGCCTTTTGGTAATTTATTTGAACAAGAAAATATTAAGAAAATAACTAAAGAAAAATAAACAATTCTTTTTAAAATATTGAGCATATTTATTTTAAAATTGGATTTCTACAATACTAAAGTAAATAAAAATATTTTAACGCGTTTTGTAGAGCATTAAAATCTCACTTTTTATAAGATAAATATCTGGATCTGAAAATAATCTTACAAATGATATCAAACTTATATTTTGAACAAAAAAAAGGGTTTCACTTAAAGCAAAACCCTGATATTTTTTTTAATTTTCCTTTAATCCTTAGAAGATTTTTTATGTTTTTTTATCTTAATTTTAAGTTGATCATTTTTTTCATCTAAATCCATGTAAATTTCATCATTTTCATTTAATTTTGAATTTACAATTTCTTGTGCCAAAGCATCTTCAATATACTTTTGAATAGCTCTTTTTAATGGCCTTGCTCCATAATCTTTGTCAAATCCTTTGTCAGCAATATAATCCTTAGCTTTTTCACTTAAAGTTAATATGTACCCCAGATCAGATATTCTTGACAATAATTTTTCTAATTCAATATCAATAATTTCATGAATATCTTCTCTTTCTAATGGATTAAATATTATCACATCATCAACTCTGTTTAAGAACTCAGGAGCAAAAGTCTTTTTTAATGCATTTTCAATAACACTTTTTGCATTTGCATCGGCTTGCGATTTTTTTGATGCCGTACCAAAGCCAACCCCTTGTCCGAAATCTTTTAATTGACGAGAGCCGATGTTAGAGGTCATTATTAAAACAGTATGCCTAAAATTGATCTTTCTACCTAAGCTATCAGTAATATACCCATCGTCTAAAATTTGAAGTAACATGTTAAATACATCAGGATGCGCTTTTTCAATCTCATCTAATAATACTACGGCATAAGGTTTTCTTCTTATTTTTTCAGTTAATTGACCTCCCTCTTCATAACCCACATACCCTGGAGGAGCACCAATCAATCTGGAAATTGCAAATTTTTCCATGTATTCACTCATGTCAATCCTAACCAAAGCATCAGAACTATCAAAAAGTTCGGTAGCCAAAACTTTTGCCAATTGCGTTTTACCTACACCTGTTTGACCTAAAAAGATAAAAGAACCAATTGGTTTATCAGGATCTTTTAAACCAACTCTGTTACGTTGTATAGCTTTAACAACTTTACTTACAGCTTCATCTTGACCAATTATTTTTCCTTTTATCAAGTTTGGTAGATCTTTTAAACGATTACTTTCAGCTTCAGCAATTCTATTCACAGGAATTCCAGTCATCATACTAACTACTTCTGCAACATTATCTTCAGTTACAATTTCTTTATGTTGTTTTGACATTTCATCCCATTCTTGTTGCGCTAATTCAAGTTCTTTTTCCAATCTTTTTTCATCATCACGTAGTCTTGCTGCTTCTTCGTATTTCTGACTTTTAACAACTGAATTCTTGAGTTCGGTAACTTCTTCTAATTTTTTTTCTAGTTCAAGTATTTGTTTAGGAACCACAATATTGGTTATATGAATTCTTGAACCTGCTTCATCAAGAGCATCAATAGCTTTATCGGGTAAATAACGTTCTGTCATATACCTGTTTGTAAGTTTTACACAAGCTTTTATAGCGTCATCCGTATAAGTTACGTTATGATGATCTTCATATTTATTTTTAATATTCATTAAAATCTCTAGGGTCTCTTCAACAGTAGTTGGTTCTACGATCACTTTTTGAAAACGGCGTTCTAAAGCTCCATCTTTTTCAATATGCTGGCGGTATTCATCTAAAGTAGTTGCGCCAATACATTGAATTTCTCCTCTTGCCAAGGCAGGTTTAAACATGTTTGAAGCATCTAATGAACCTGTAGCACCTCCTGCGCCAACAATGGTATGAATTTCATCGATAAATAAAATAATATCATCGTTTTTTTCCAATTCATTCATCAAAGCTTTCATTCGTTCTTCAAACTGACCACGGTATTTTGTACCGGCAACCAAACTTGCAAGATCCAACGAAACAATTCTTTTATTAAATAAAATTCTTGATACTTTTCGTTGAACAATACGTAATGCCAAGCCTTCGGCAATAGCAGATTTACCTACGCCCGGTTCACCGATTAAAACCGGATTATTTTTCTTTCGTCGACTCAATATTTGAGAAATTCGTTCAATCTCATTCTTTCTTCCTACAACAGGATCTAATTTCCCGGATTCGGCAAGTAAGGTAAGATCACGTCCAAAGTTATCTAAAACTGGCGTTTTTGTTTTTTTACTCATTTTGCTTTTGGCAGGTCTAGATCCTTCAAACGGATTTTTTTTTGGTTCATTGAATTCTTCCTGATGTGGCAAATCAGCTTTTGGCTCTTCACTTTTATCTGAATCTACAAACAACTCTTTAAAAACTTCTTTTACATCATCATAATAGATGTCAAAATTATGTAATACTTGTGCTGTAGGGTCGTTTTCATTTCTTAAGATGCACAGTAATAAATGTGCAGTGCTTATACTATCACTTTTATATAATTTAGCTTCTAAAAAAGTAGTTTTTAAAGCTTTTTCAGCTTGTTTTGTGAGGTGTAAACTTTTTTTAGTATTTATATTATCAATGTTAGAAATCGGATTTAACAATTCAATTTTTTTACGTAGATCAGTGAAGTTTATTTCAAACGAACTCAATATATCATAAGCATCTCCATTTGCCTTTCGCAATAGACCTAACATTAAGTGTTCTGTTCCTATAAATTCATGACCTAATCGCAAAGCTTCTTCTTTACTATAAGCTATAACATCCTTTACTTTTGGTGAAAAATTATCGTCCATTTATATTGTATTTATGTTGTAAATTTAGTAGAATTTTTGATTAATTCATTACAAAAGTTATTAGCATCTGTAAACATCTTACTAATTTACTAAATTTTAAGCATTTACACCAACAATTTTGTTGATAAATTATGTTAATAAATATTGCGCTAAGGTATTATAAAACATAGAATAATTGTATATTGCTGCTTCTTAAAAAAATTAAAAAAAACACGTTTAAAAAATGGCAGAAAACGATAATATAATTCCTGTTAATATTGAGGACGAAATGAAATCTGCATACATTGATTATTCAATGTCTGTAATTGTTTCTCGTGCCTTACCTGATGTAAGAGATGGATTAAAACCTGTACATCGTAGAGTATTATATGGCATGCATGAATTGGGAATTAAAGCTACAGGAGCACATAAAAAATCAGCTAGGGTAGTAGGAGAGGTTTTAGGTAAGTACCATCCTCATGGAGATACATCTGTTTATGATGCAATGGTAAGGATGGCCCAGGATTGGAGTATGCGTTATGAATTAGTTGAAGGCCAGGGAAACTTCGGTTCTCCTGATGGTGATAGTCCTGCAGCGATGCGTTATACAGAGGTAAGAATGCAAAAGATCTCTGAAGAGATGCTTGCTGATATTGATAAAGATACAGTTGATCATCGTTTAAATTTTGACGACACTTTACAAGAACCCGTAGTTTTACCAACTCGAATACCTAGTTTGTTGGTTAATGGAGCTTCGGGAATTGCCGTTGGTATGGCAACAAACATGGCTCCACATAATTTATCAGAAGTAATTGACGGTACTGTAGCTTATATCGAAAATAACGATATTGAAATTGCTGAGTTAATGCAATATATCAAAGCACCCGATTTTCCTACTGGAGGTACAATTTATGGTTATGAGGGTGTGAAAGATGCTTTTTTAACCGGAAGAGGTAGAATCGTGATGCGTGCCAAAACCAATTTTGAAGAGGTAAATGGACGTGAGTGTATTATTGTAACAGAATTACCCTACCAAGTCAATGGTGCTGATCTAATGAAGAAAACAGCCGATTTGATCAATGATAAAAAGATAGACGGAATTTCAAGTATTCGAGATGAAACCAGTAGAAAAGGTAGAAGATTGGTCTATGTACTTAAAAGAGATGCTATACCAAATATTATATTAAATAAATTATACAAATACACGGCTTTACAAACTTCGTTTAGTGTAAATAACATTGCTTTGGTCAAGGGTAAACCGGAAATGTTGAATTTAAAAGATCTGATCAAATACTTTGTTGAACACCGTCATGAGGTTGTTGTTCGTCGCACACAGTTTGAGTTAAAAAAAGCTGAAGCACGCGCTCATATTTTAGAAGGTTTGATCATAGCTAGTGATAATATTGATGAAGTAATTGCATTGATAAGAGCCTCGAGCAATGCTGATGAAGCTAGAGAAAAATTAATGACGCGGTTTGAATTGACTGAAATTCAAGCAAAAGCTATCGTTGAAATGCGCCTAAGACAGTTAACAGGCTTAGAACAAGACAAACTTAGAGCAGAATATGATGAGATAACAAAATTAATTGAAGATCTTAAAGAAATTCTAGCAAGCAAAGAACGCAGAATGACCATTATTAAGGAAGAATTAATAAAAATTAAAGAAAAATATGGTGATGAAAGAAGGTCAGTGATTGAGTATGCAGGCGGAGATATGAGTATTGAAGATATGATTCCTGATTCTAACGTAGTGGTAACAATTTCTCATGCTGGTTATATAAAAAGAACTGATCTATCAGAATATAAACGTCAAAATAGAGGTGGTAGGGGTCAAAAAGGTGTTGCAACACGAAATGAGGATTTCTTAGAGCATCTTTTTGTAGCTTCAAATCACCAATACATGCTATTCTTTACACAAAAGGGGAAAGTTTTCTGGATGCGTGTATATGAAATACCGGAAGGAAATAAAAATTCAAAAGGTAGAGCCATTCAAAATCTGATCAATATTGAAAATGATGATATGGTTAAAGCATTTTTGGTTACTAAAGATCTGAAAGATGAAGATTATGTAAATAACAATTATGTAGTGATGGTAACTAAGAAAGGTCAAACCAAAAAAACTTCCTTAGAACAATATTCACGACCAAGAACTAATGGTATTAATGCAATTACCATAAAAGAAGATGATGAATTGTTAGAAGCTAAATTAACCGATGGCAACAGTCAGATCATGATTGCAGTTAAATCGGGTAAAGCTATCCGTTTTGATGAAGCTAAAACACGCCCTATGGGTAGAAATGCATCAGGAGTTAGAGGAATTAGATTAAAAGATGATCAGGATGAAGTAATTGGAATGGTTTCAATACCAGATAAAGATAGTGATATTTTGGTTGTTTCGGGGAAAGGTTATGGAAAACGCTCAAGTTTAGATGATTACCGAATTACAAATAGAGGAGGTAAGGGTGTTAAAACAATTAATATTACCGATAAAACCGGAGAATTGGTTGCCATTAAAAATGTTACTGATAATGATGATCTAATGATTATCAATAAATCAGGAATTACAATTAGGATGGCAGTTTCTGATTTAAGAGTTATGGGAAGAGCTACACAAGGTGTCAAACTGATCAATATTAAAGATAATGACTCAATTGCTGCTGTTGCCAAAGTAATGCATGAAGATGAAGATGAAGTTGTTAATGATTTATCAGAAGAAATAAAACCTGATGAAAATCATAAAAATGACGAACAAATTTCATAATTTTGCAAAAATATTTATAACAATCATATATATATATAATTTATTTAAAATGAAAAAACAGATTTTAGTGTTGTTCGCTTTATTTTTTAGTATAACAACCTTTGCCCAAAAAAATGAATTAAAAGCCGCTGAGAAAGCTATTAAGAAAAAAGATTATGCAACGGCGCAAGCCTCTATAAAACAGGCAAAACCATTAATTGAAAATGCTGATGATAAAACTAAGGCTAAGTTTTATTATTTACATGCAATGACCTGTACTGGATTATCAAAAACTAATCCTGATCTTTATCCTAGTGCTGCTGAAGCTTACAAAAATCTTTTTGAAATAGAAAAAAGCATGGGAACAACAAAATATACAACCCAAGCAGAGCCTGAGTTGAATGTTTTAATTAGTGAAGTATCAGCTAAAGGAATCAAATCATATCAAAATAAAGATTATGAAAAAGCTAAAAATGAATTGTATCAAGTTTATTTGTTAAGTCCTAATGATACTGCTTATTTAGAATATGCTGCAAATGCTGCTTATTTGTCAAAAGATTACAATACTTCTTTAGATTATTTCACACAATTGAAAGATGTTGGTTATACCGGAATTACAACTGAATATTCTGCTAAAAATATTGAAACAGGTAAAAAAGAAACATTTGATTCTAAACAACAAAGTGATTTGATGAAAAAATCAAAGGCATATACTGATTTTAAACAAACTACTACTGAATCAAAAAAACCAGATATAATTAAGAATATTGCCTATTCATATGTAGAATTGGGTGATACTGATAAAGCACTAGCAGCAGTTAAAGATGCAAGAAAAGTTGATCCGAATGATGTTGGTTTGATCTTAACAGAAGCAAATTTACATATTAAAATAGGAAATAAAGATGAGTTTGCTAAATTGATGAAAGAAGCTATTGAGTTAGATCCTAATAATCCAACATTATATTATAACTTAGGTGTTATTAGTGCTGAACAAGGTGAAATTGAAAAAGCTAAAGAATATTACAAAAAAGCAATTGAATTGAATCCTGATTATGTTGATGCTTACGTAAATTTAGGTTCTGCTATCCTAGATAAGGATAAGGAACTAGTTGAAGAAATGAATGAAAATTTAAGCAACTTTGATAAATATGATAAAATCAAAGCAAAACAAATAACGCTTTATAAAGAAGCGATTCCTGTTTATGAAAAAGCATATGAATTAAAACCTGATGATATTGATACTGTTAGAGTTTTAATGAGCTTGTATGAAAATGCTCAAATGGATGATAAATTTGCTGAAATGAGAACAGTTTATGATTCTATGAAGTAATTTGATTACTTAGAATATTTAAAAATAGGCCCAATGGATATTGGGTCTTTTTTTATGACTTTTTTCTAATGAAATCACACTTTTTTAAAATAAAACCATAAATAAATATATCTTACATATAATATTATTAAAATAGGTATTAAAGCTATTGAAAAAATTTGAATTTTAAATATCCATAAAGTAATTAATATATCTAATAATACTAATAATGTAATAATATAATAATAAGTTACCTTTTGATTTTTAGTCATAAAAAAAGCAAACAGTAGATTAGGAGCAAAAGCCCATAAGAAATTGAAATTATTTGCTGTTGCTGAATGATCGGTTGCAAACCAAAGTAACAATATTACAATTCCTGTAATTCCTGTTGTAACAAAAACTATTGAATCTAATATCTTATTGCGAGACCTATTTATTAGATCACGATATGTCAGCCATATCACTATTAAAGCTAAGATACTAAATACAAGAAGTGGTGTGAAAAAAGTTTTTGAAGACGATTCTTTAAAATCTAATAAAATTTCTTCTTGGCGTTTAACAATTGGTTTCTCCTTTTCAATTTCTTTTAACTTAACCTTTTCTAATGCTTTTGAAACATAATCGGGTAAGAACAGGTAATCTTTTGCTGTAGCTTTTTTGTCTATTACAGATCCTAATGCCAAATCAATACCAAAATCACTCCAAGGAAGATTACCTAAATACTTTTGAATCAAATCACGATGTGTTAGGCTTTCATCATTAAAATTATTGTCAAAAATTATTTTATTATCTAAAGTTTTTTCTAATACATCATAAATTCTTGTAGAACAATTATCGTAAAAGAAGTCATATTTATAAGCTCTATTCTCTGGTTTGGCATTATTTTCTAAAAAATCATATATAGTTTGTTTTTCTTGTGCTGTTAGATCTAAAACCTGTCCTTTTACCCATCTTTTTTCAAAATGATAACTCTGCAAAAAATTACCAAAATTATAAGCTCTTAATTCATACAAAAGTTTTCCTTGTGTAAATTTTAAATAAAAATTTGGTGTGTTAAAATTAAATGTACCATAGTTATAAACTCTATCTAATTTATTGATAATATCATAAACTCTAAAGGCACTATGCCCGAAAGTTGAATATAACTCTTCACCTGAACCACAAGTAATTACTGTAATTTCTGCTTTGGGAGAAAGCTTAATTGTTTGCGCATTTATAAAAAGTGGAAACAATAGTAATAATAGAATTTTTTTCAATGTTTTGTTTTTTACGATATCAGCGTGAATGTTTATTTTCACACAGATCAATCAGATCATTTATATATTATTTTTTTATTCAATATTATTTACCTAAAATAGCTAAAATCAACTTTAACTGAAAAAATATTAGAGAATAGTGTTCCGTTTGCTCCACCAATATTGGCCAAAGCATAATCAACCTGAACACCTTTATATCTAAAACCAACCCCAAAATTCGGTTCAATTGAAACCGATTTACTTTCATCAAATTCAGAAAATTGTTGAAAATTATTAATACCACCTCTTAAATAAACCATTTTTAAATAATCAATTTGAAAACCTACTGCAGGGTCAATACTCAAAAATGATGTTGAAATTATATCGTTGGTTTCAGAAAAACGCATATTCAAATCTATTTCTGTTAAAAGGTTGAAATCCTTAAAAACAACAAATGATCTTGACACACCAAATTGTGCTTTTGGTTTTGTTAGTTCTAAAGCTTCCGGTTTTTCATTATTTTCACCGGGTATGGCATTACTAATCTTATCATATTCACCTTGATCGATACTCCATGCATTAAAAGTTGTAGTGATATCACGTAGCATCAATCCAAATTTCCAATCATTTGTTGTTTGATATTGTAGTGCTGCATCTAATCCAAAACCCCAGGAATTAGCAAAATCTCCAATTTGACGATGTACAATTTTACCATTAAACCCTAGATTAAAACCTTTAAAAAACATCTTTTTAGCATAACCAATGGTAAAGGCATAATCAACAGCAGAAAACAAACTAATATTATCATAATTAATATTTCCCTGACTATCAATTAATTCGGTTGTATTCAAAATATCATCAACTCCAAACCTAATTAATGAAACGGCAAAAGCGCTTTCATTATTTATGGGTTTTGCAAAACTTGCATAATCATATTTTCCAATTCCCTGAAAATATTCTGCATGCATTAAAGCTCCTTGATAATCATCAATATGCACCAATCCTGCGGGATTCCAATAAACAGCATTAACATCATTTGTAGAAGCTATTACGGCTTTTCCCATTCCGAAAGCAGCAGCATCAACACCAATATTTAAAAATTCATTAGAAAAACTACGAAAAGCCTGACCATAAAATATTTGGGTAAAAAGAAGAAAAAAAATAATATTTATTTTCAATTTCAAATGCTTGATTTTTTACAAATATACTTAAACGGTTTTACTTTTAAATTGATGTTTTACAATTTAAAATTTAATGTAGATTTTCAAGAAATTGGGCCACTCGGTTTTCTAACCATAGATCGTTAGTTTTTGAAAAAGTTGAATTAAAACCTACATGTCCGCCATATTTTGGTAATTCTAAATAAAAATTTGAATTTAATTTTGCTTCTTTAACAGGGAAACAAGAATTAGATAAAAAAGGATCATCAATTGCTGTAATTAACAAAGTAGGAACTTTAATATTTGTAATGAATTGTTTACTGCTATTCTTTTCCCAATAATCATAAGCATCTTTAAAACCATGAGCAGGAGCCGTATACAGATTGTCAAAATCATATAAGCTTTTCACTTTTTCAATCTCTTCTTTAATTAAAAATGAATTAGGAAATTGTTGTAATTTGACAAATGTTTTTTGCTTTAAAGATCTAATGAATCGTTGTATATAAATAAAATTCCAAAATTTTGATAAGGTTTCTGAAGAACCTTTTAAATCGCAAGGAACTGATATGGTTACAGCAGATCTGATCTTTACAGGAATTTCATATCCATTTTCACCTAGATATTTTAAAATTAAATTTCCACCAAGACTAAACCCAACAATAAAATAGTCATCATAATTATATTGTTTATCTATATATGAAATTACCGCTGCCAGATCATCTGTTTTTCCGCTATGATATGAACTTATTAAACGATTAGATTCACCACTGCATCCTCTTAAATTTATTGCAACAACATCGATTTTATTTAAATTTAAAACCCTTGTTACTGATTTAATGTAGCTTGAAGATGAGCTGCCTTCTAAACCGTGAATAACAATAGCAATTTTGTTAGAATTTGATATTGAAAAATCCAGATCTAAGAAATCTCCATCATTAGTTTCTAATCTTTTTCTTTTAAAATTTATTTCAATTTGATCAAATAAGGTACGGTAAACCGTATTAAAATGGCTTCTTTTAAAAAGAAGGTGAGGTTTGTAAGTAGAATTATCAATGATCATTAATAAATTGTATTTACGTCTTATTCTTTTGCTCTTTCTAGTAATGAACCAGGAAGAGATTTTTTAGTTTTAGCTCCTAATATTTTTAGATTTTCAACACGAGAGATCAAATTCCCTTTGCCATCAGTGAGTTTATTCATGGCGTTTTTATAATTTTCTTGTGAAGCATTTATTTGTTTTCCTACTTTTAGTAGATCCTGAACTAAACCTTCAAATTTATCATAAAGCGCACCTGCTTGACGCGCTATTTCCAATACATTGCGCTTTTGATCTTCTTGTTTCCAAATAGATGCAACTGTTGATAATGTTGCCAATAGGGTAGTGGTAGAAACTAAAACCACATTTTTATCTAAAGCTTCAAGATAAATGCTATTATCATTTTGTAATGCCAACATTAGGGCGGGTTCAATGGGGATGAACATTAAAACATAATCCGGACTGTTAATACTATACAATTCGGTATAATTTTTACCACTTAAATCTTTAATATGTTTTTTAATACTTTGTAAATGGTTTTTTAAACCAACTGCCTCATCTGTATCACTTTCTGAATTAAAATATTTTTCATATCCTATAAGTGATACTTTTGAATCTATAATTAAGTGCTTATTTTCAGGTAAATTAATAATAAAATCGGGCTTTTTTAATTGATCTTCATCATCTCTAAAACCACCCTGAGTTGAGTAATGAATATCTTTTTGTAAACCTGATTTTTCAAGAATAGTTTCCAGTTGAAATTCACCCCAATCTCCTTGTTTTTTTGATTCACCTTTTAATGCTTTGGTCAAATTAACAGCATCTTTACTCATTTGTTCATTAAGCTCTTTTAATCCTTTGATTTGCTCACGTAAGGCTGATTGTTTTTCTATACTTTCTTTATGGGTATCTTCAACTTTTTTTTCAAAAGATTGTATTTTTTCTTTTAGGGGATTTAAGACCTGTTCAATATTCTCTTTATTTTTCGCTGTAAACTTTGTTGATTTTTCTTCTAATATTTTATTGGCTAAAATTTCAAAATCTTTGGTAAATTTTTCTTGCAAATTTTCAACTTCAGATTTTTGTTCCTCCAATTTTAATTGCAAATTTGATATCTCTGATATTTTTTTTGTTAATTCAATATTAGTAAGCTCCTTTTCACTTCTAATAGATTCTATATTCAATTTTAGATCATCAATTGATTGTTCTTTTGCTTCTTTTTCACCAATAAATGCATTGATCTTTTCATTTAATGCTGATGTTTCTTTTTCAAATTTCAGCTTAGTAATAAAATAGGTTAAAACTATTCCAATTATCAAAGCTGTAATTGGTAAAATATATATTAAATTTTCGCTCATATTTTTAATTAAATGTGATTAATTGGTATCCTTTATCTTGGTAATACACCAAAGCTGTTAAAGCTGATAGTGACAACTCAACATCATTTGAAAGATCATTTTTATGATAACCTTTATGAATCAAAGATTGTGCACAAACATAAGTTTTAACATCAGCTTTTTTTAAAGCAGTCAGTAATTTTGCATTGGGATTTGATATTTTGTATTTTTTCTTAAAAGAACCGTCATTTAAAGCGTTTTTAATTGCTTTTCCATGTAAAACCAATACTATTTCCATATCTTTCAGTTTAACCCCATTTTGAGCATGCATATTTATAAAACGGGCAACAGTATTTATAGATGGATTGATTTCATTAATATCATCAACGTCAGTATAAACATCAAAAATAACTTTATAAATTTTATTTTTCTCTAATAATAAATCTGGATTTTTAATTTTATAAACATTTCCAAAATCTTTAAAAACCGGACCTTTTATTGTCTTTACCTGTGAAGAAACTGAAAAAGTTATGATAAATACACAAATAGTTGAGATTACATTTTTCATATTTAACGTTTAAGTTTTAAATTACTATATTACAAAAAATAAATAATTAGAGTTGCCAAACTAGCTGAAAAATATGAAATATTTATCAAGATTTATATTTAACAAATTAATGGGTTGGAAGATTATTGGCGAGTTTCCCAAAGATCTAAAGAAATTCATTATTATCGGTGCACCTCACACAACTAATATGGATTTTGTACTTGGAGCATTAGTAAAGTTTTCAACGGGTTTACCTATTAATTTTATAGGAAAGCAATCTTTATTTAAACCTCCTTATGGCTTTATTTTCAAAGCTTTGGGAGGAACTCCTGTCAATAGAAAGAAAAGTACAAATTTGGTACAATCAATTGTTAATATATTTAATGAAAGAGAAGAATTTATTCTTGCACTATCACCCGAGGGCACTCGAAAGAGAACATACAAATGGAAAACGGGGTTTTATTATGTAGCAAAAGGAGCAAATGTACCCATCATAATGAATACTTTTGACTTTAAAAATAAAACCTATTTAATTTCTAAACCCTATTATCTGACAGAAGATATTGAAAAAGATTTTAAATTTTTTCATGATTTTTATAAAGACATCCAAGGTAAATATCCCGAAAAATTCAATCCAAATTTTCATAGGAATATTACAATTTAAAACCTATATTTTTTTAACCTTTATAAAAAGGTAGTTTTACTATAGTTGCAGGTACAGATTTATTTCTAATTTGAATAAATATTTTTGTTCCCAACTTAGTATTGCCTTTATCAACATATCCCATTCCAATACCTTTTTTTAAACTCGGACTCATAGTACCTGAAGTAACAATTCCAATTTTTTCACCTGCTTCATTTACAATATCATAATCATGACGTGGAATACCTCTTTCATCCAATTCAAAGGCTTTTAATCTTCTGTTAACACCTTCTTCTTTTTGTCTTTTAAGCTCTTCCGAATTGATAAAATCTTTTGTAAATTTTGTGATCCAACCCAAACCTGCCTCAATAGGAGATGTGGTATCATTTATATCATTTCCGTATAGACAATAACCCATTTCCAAACGTAAAGTATCTCTTGCTGCCAAACCAATTGGTTTAATATCATAATCTTTACCTGCTTCGAAAACTTTATTCCAAACTTGTTCTACTTCATTATTTTTGCAGTAAATTTCAAAACCGCCGCTTCCGGTATATCCTGTTGCAGAAATAATCACATGCTCAATTCCAGCAAAATCACCAATTTTAAATTTGTAAAAAGGAATTGATCTTAAATCAACAGAGGTTAAACTTTGCATTGCATCAATAGCTTTTGGGCCCTGAATAGCCAAAAGAGAATAATCATCAGAAAGGTTTCTCATTTCGGCATTGAATTCATTTTGTGTAGATATCCAATTCCAGTCTTTTTCAATGTTCGAAGCATTTACAACCAATAAATAAGTATTCTCCTTAATGCGATACACAATTAGATCATCTACAATTCCTCCTTTATCATTTGGAAAACAACTATATTGTGCATCACCAACCTGTAATTTAGAGGCATCATTTGAAGTTACCTTTTGTATTAATTCTAAGGCATTTTCACCTTCAATTAAAAATTCACCCATGTGAGAAACATCAAAAACACCCACACCTTTTCTAACGGTTTCATGTTCAATATTAATACCTTCATATTGAACAGGCATATTATATCCTGCAAAAGGTACAATTTTAGCTCCAAGAGCTTCGTGTATATGTGTTAATGCTGTATTTTTCATAAATATAGTTTTATAGAAGAATTACAAAATTATTAATTTTAAACGGATAATATTCGATTTTTCAATTTTTGTTTAAATAGTAAAGCAAATCATTTTATTACTTATGTCAATTGTAGCCTTTCTACTAATTTTTTTCCCTCTTGATAACCTATTTCATATAGTTCATTTATTTTTTTGAAATCAAGTATACCGTATTGCTTTTCTAAATAGGGTTCAATAACATAATCGCATTTCGCAAGGTTAGGTCTTACATTGTGTCTGAGTATATTGGCAAAAACCTTCTCAGCAACAGTATAGGTATCATTCTTATCAGAAAGTTTATAATTATCAGCATGTACCCCAATTATATTTTGATAACCATAATCAATTAATGGCTGAATAGGTAAGTTATTAAAAAGCCCACCGTCAATATAAAGCTTTTTATTGATCATAATTGGTTTAAAAATTATTGGAATTGAAGCTGATGCAATTACTGAATTATGTAAATCACCATAATTAAAGATTTTATATTCTCCTGAATCCAAATTAGTTGCACAGCAGAAAAAAGGAATTTTTAATTGTTTAAAATCATTGTGTGGTATATGTTTTTCAAAAATATTTTTAATCCTTTTCATACTCAAAAAACCACCTTTTTCTCTATTGTATTTAAAAAAATTAAAAAATGAATTATTGGACAATATCTTTAATATCTCATCGGTTGATATACCCTGGCAATATAAAAGTCCAATTATTGCGCCCATACTGGTTCCTGAAATTGCTTCAATATTAAAATTATGTTCATCTAAAGCTTTTAATACACCAATATGCATAGCGCCTCTAGCACCACCACCGCTTAAAACAAGAGATACATTTTTTTTATTTTTTTTTATTTCATCCATTACTCAAAAAATAGTGTTTAATCATCCTAAGAAGAATAGTTTTTTAGCTTTTGCAATTTATTATCTTTAGCTGTATTAAAAAATATATTTAACTCATTTTAAACAAAAAATGCCACTTTTAAAAGTGGCATTTTTTAATACAATTTATTTTAAATACTTTTTATAAAAGGAGTTATACTTTTAATTCTTGTATTTTCTTGCTTTAATTTTATTGAATAAAATGAAAA
>JBDLJB010000034.1:0-26669 GCA_039714555.1 Bacteroidota bacterium | reverse complement strand
ACTCTTTGACCTAAAAGTGTAAATATTTCAACTTTTGTTAGCCGAATTTCTGATTTAATAGATAAAATATTAGAAACCGGATTTGGGTATATTTTAATTGTTTTTATTAAGAGTAAATCTTCGTTACTTTGAATTTTTTCTGCAGTGGTATTTCCAGACTCATTATTTCCAACAGTTTGAGCATAGCTATTGCCTAAAATAAATAGGAAAATAATAAATATCAAGTAATTTTTTACCATTGTCAACTATTATAAATTATAATTTATTAGTTGGTTCAAAATTACTCATAAAAAATATTACTTGCAATGTATATTGATAAGTTTATTTTAACGCTGGGTATTTATCCTATCATATAGATTAATTTTTGAATTATTAAGATAAATGAAATAGCCACTTGCTGACTATTTCTTACTCAATCAAAACAATCTCCTCTCCAATTTCCAAATCAAATTTCTTTCTAAACCAATACACAAAAAGGTATAAGATGGGCGTATCTAATAAAGCGATAAGTAGTTTGTATAAAAAGCCGTTTAATAATAAGATCCAAAAGAGTTTCCATTCAATAACACCAAAAGAGCAAAGCAAAAATAATACAGTAAAAGTATCTAAGAATTGTGATGAAATGGTAGAAAAATTGTTACGTAACCACAAATGCCTGCCTTTTGTTTTGGTTTTCCAGAAATGGTAAATTCTAATATCTACAAATTGTGCCACCAAATAAGCCATCATTGATGCAAATACTGCCAATGCCGATAAACCAAAAACTTTATGAAATGTTTCATCACCAATCGGAGACCATTCTGTAGCCGGAGCGACATCAGAAAGCATAATTATAAACAAAGAAAAAATTGAAGCAAAGATTCCTGCAATCACAACTTGATTTGCTTTTTTCTTACCGTAAATTTCTGAGATAAGATCTGTAACTAAAAAAGTAATTGGGTAAGGTAAAATTCCAACTGAAATTTCAAAATTATACCATCCTAAGAAATTGAAAGAAAAAAACTTCTGAAAGATTAAATTAGAAACTACCAATGAAGCAATAAATACCGAAGCTAGAATAAGGTAGATATTAAATGCTAGATATTTGTTTTTTTTGGTCATATTTAGTTAGTTGTAGGCACTAAAGTAATTTAAAAAGGCTAGAAGTCCAAAAACCAAATTTATAATTGGTTTTTAAATATTCGACTTTACGGCTTTAAACATTAGACTTAATTTTCCTACTTTTGTATAACAAAAAAACAAAAACTATGCACGCATATATTTTTCCAGGTCAAGGGGCACAATTTTCAGGAATGGGTTTAGACCTATTTAAAAAATCTCCTTTAGCGAAAGAGTATTTTAACAAAGCCAATGATATTTTAGGATTTAACATTACTGATATCATGTTTGAGGGAACTGCAGAAGATCTAAAACAAACTAAAGTTACGCAACCGGCAATTTTTTTACATTCGGTGATATTGGCAAAAACTTTGGGTGATGAATTTAAACCTGATATGGTTGCCGGGCATTCTCTGGGTGAGTTTTCTGCCTTAGTAGCCAATGGTGTTTTAGATTTTGAGTCTGCACTTAAATTAGTTTCTCAACGTGCTTTAGCCATGCAAAAAGCTTGTGAAATTGAGCCTTCAACCATGGCTGCAGTTCTAGGTTTGGAAGATGATATTGTTCAAGAGGTTTGTATGCAAACTCAAGGGATTGTAGTACCTGCAAATTATAATTGTCCCGGGCAATTGGTAATTTCGGGTGAAATTAAAGCTGTTGATCTGGCTTGTGAAATTTTAAAAGAATCAGGTGCTCGCAGAGCTCTGGTTTTACCTGTGGGTGGAGCTTTTCATTCGCCTTTGATGGAACCTGCAAGAGAAGAATTGGCTACTGCTATTGAAAATACTGTTTTTAATGAACCTGTTTGTCCCATATATCAAAATGTATCTGCAAGAGCTGTAAATAATGCAGCCGATATTAAGAAAAATTTAATTGCACAACTTACTGCACCGGTCAGATGGACACAAACCATTCAACAAATGATTGCTGATGGTGGTACTGAATTTACTGAAATAGGTCCTGGAAAAGTTTTGCAAGGCTTGATGCGAAAAATTGACAGAGGTGTAACGGCTAATGGGATTGGATAATCGAAAGTCATTTCCGTTCCCATGAAAATGGAAAACTTGGAAATCACATCTTATCAAACTAAAATTAACTTTATGAATTTAGGCACAATACAGGTACATAAACAAAACAAAGTCGCAACCATCACTTTTTTTCATCCTGCGAGTAATTCTTTTCCCAGTGAGTTGTTGCAAAGGTTGATTGATACCATAAAAAGAGTTGGAGAAAACCCTGAAGTGAATGTAATCGTGTTACAAAGTGAAGGTGAAAAGACTTTTTGTGCCGGTGCTTCATTTGATGAATTGTTAACCATTGATTCATTAGAAACAGGTAAAATATTTTTTTCAGGTTTTGCCAATTTGATCAATACCATGCGCAAGTGTCCTAAGTTGATTATAGGCCGTATTCAAGGTAAAACAGTTGGTGGTGGAGTTGGAATTATTGCAGCGACTGATTATTGTTTTGCTACAGAAAATGCCGATGTAAAACTTTCGGAATTTAGTATTGGTATAGGACCTTTTGTTATAGCTCCGGCGGTTGAACGTAAGATTGGTGTTTCTGCTTTAGGCGAGTTAACTATTGATGCAACAAATTGGAAAACAGCTTATTGGGCTAAAGATAAAGGTTTGTATGCCAAAGTTTTTGAACATGCTAGAGATATGGATGAAGCTATTGATATTTTAACCAAAAATTTGACCAGTTATAGTTTGGATGCTATGATGGAAATGAAAAAAATATTGTGGCATGATACAGAGCATTGGGATAAATTATTATATAAAAATGCTGAAATTAGTGGGAGATTGGTTTTGTCAGAATTTACAAAAAACACCTTAAAGAAGTTTAAAAAATGAAATTATTATCATTAATAATTCTCCTTCAAGTTGATATTGAAGAAAAAATAAAAAATGCTCCTGATAGTGGTTATGAAATAGGAGTAGCCATAGGTACTTATTTACCTTTTGTTTTATTAATTGCCCTTGCCTATTTTTTTTATTATCAAGCAAAAAAAAGAAAGGATCGGGATTAGAAATAATATTATTTCTTAACTTGCTTATTTAAAATTAAGTAGGTGAAAAAATACATTTTATCATTAGATCAGGGTACTACTAGTTCACGAACTGTATTATTTGATATAAATGCGAATATTTGTGGAATATCACTTCGTGAAACCCAACAAATTTATCCACATCACGGTTGGGTAGAACAAGACCCTTTAGAGATTTATAATACTCAAATTCAAACAATAGAAGATGTATTGAATAAGAATAATATCCTCCCAAGTCAAATATTAACCATAGGAATATCAAACCAAAGAGAAACCACCATTGTTTGGAATAAAATTACCGGAGCACCTATTTACAATGCTATTGTTTGGCAGGATATTAGGACAAGTGATCTTTGTAAACATCTAAAAGAACAAGGCTATGAAGATTATATAAACTATAATACCGGTTTGGTAATCGATTCATATTTTTCGGCTACTAAAATAAAATGGATCTTAGAGAATGTACCCAACGCTAAAGAGCAAGCACAAAATGATGAATTGCTTTTTGGTACGGTTGATTCATGGTTACTATGGAAGATGACTGATGGTAAAGTTCATGCTACTGATCTTTCCAATGCATCTCGTACGATGTTGTATAACATCAATTCTTTAAGCTGGGATGAGAAATTATTAGAAATATTTGATATTCCGAAAAGTATGTTACCAAAAGTAAACCCTACAAGTTACCACTATGGTAATTATACTTTAAGTAAAAATAATATTCCAATTACAGGAATGACCGGAGATCAACAAGCTGCACTTTTTGGCCAGGCATGTTTTAAAAAAGGAGATATTAAAAACACTTATGGTACAGGTTGTTTTTTATTGATGAATACCGGTAAAAATCCACAATATTCAAAAAATGGTATGTTAACTACTATTGCCTGGGGATTGGATAATGAGATCTATTATGCCCTAGAGGGAAGCGTTTTTATTGCCGGAGCAGCTGTTCAATGGTTACGTGACGGATTGAAAATAATTGATCGGGCAGAAGAAACGGAATTTTATGCAAATGAGGTAAAAGAAGAATGCTCGGTTTTTATTGTGCCGGCTTTTTCTGGTTTAGGAGCTCCGTATTGGAATATGGATGCAAGAGGAGCAATTTTTGGATTAACAAGAGATACTACAAAAGATCATTTGATAAAAGCAACATTAGAATCGATTGCTTATCAAAGTAAAGATTTGATCAATGCAATGCAGGAAGATTCAAAAGTTAAATTAAATTCATTAAAAGTAGACGGTGGTGCCTCGGCAAACAATTACTTAATGCAATTTCAGGCAGATATATTAAATACCAAAGTAGAACGCGCGGAAATAATAGAATCAACAGCTTTAGGAGCAGCATATTTTGCCGGAATTGGTATTGGTTTATGGAAGAAAGAAGATATTTTAAAGAATAGAAAAATTCAAAAAGAATTTATTCCAGAAATGGAAGAAGAAAAGAGATTAAAATTATATAAAAAATGGAAAAAAGCTGTGAAAAAGAGTTTGAATTGGGAAGAATAATTACTTTATATCACCTAAATATTTATAATTTGGATATTTTATGAATTTGAGAAATTTCAAACTCTTTTAGATCAATACTGTACAACTCTTTAGAAGGTTCAAATGAAAAATCACCTTGATGAAGCCCTCCTAAAATAAATAATTTATTTTTGAAAAAATACATTTTAGATGCTTCTAAAAAAATACCAATATGGTATTCTTTTAGGTTTTTAGTAATTGTATTGTATGTAAAAATATTCCCGTTTTCAAATAAATAAATAGTATCGCCATTTTTTGCTATTGCCGGCCTGCTAACTCCTGTAAATAGATCACCCTCTATTTTCCATTTACCGGTTATTAAATCAAATGATTCAATTTGAGTCAATGACTTTTTATTATATCCTCCAAATAAAAATATTTTATCGCCTATTAAAACACCATTTGTTTCTTTTGTCTTTGGCATATCTCCAAGACGATACCATAAACCTTTTTTTAGATCATAAAAATGAATTTTATTTGTATAAACTTTTTCTTTATTTTTATCCATTTTAATAGAGCCTCCTAATACAATTAAATTATTTTTATAAAAAAATGATTCAAAATTAACGGCCTGATGGGGATTGGTTTTATCAATTTTTATGCTTTTTGTAACAGGATCTAATATTTCAATTTTATCATCAAGATACTCAAAACTTCTATTTTTAGATAAACGTATACCACCTAATATGTAAATTTCATTGTTTTCCTTATCATAATTGATATTATGATAGGCTCTTTTTCTCAATCCAATATCTTCAATATTCCATTGGTTAGCATTGATATCATAAATTAAAAGTTCATTATTAAAATCTTGAAAAGAAGGCTGACTTGATAAAAAAACATTTCTAGAAAAATCTTCCAAACTTGAGTTAATTTGAAGCTCATTATAATCAAAATCATTGAGAGCTTTTTTATATGAATCCACCCAAGAAGTTAAATCACCACCAATAACATATATTTTACCATTTATAAGTGAAGAACCAAAGGAGTGAATGTTTTTTGGCAGGATTGCTAATTTTTGAAAATTTAAATTTTTCTTTAAGTCTTTATTTTTGGTAAGTTGAACTTCATCAAGCACCCTATTTTTTTTAATTAAATAAACTGTATCAGTTTTAGAAATTTCACTAAATAAAATTGTTTTTGTATTATAGCTGATATGTGAAAAAGTTAGTGAATTGTTATTAACTTTTTTTGTAGATAAACTAAGTTTAAAACGGCCTTTTTTATCTGTTTTAGTGCCTATTTTATTATTTTCAAAATAAATATTTACATTTTCAATGGGCTTGTTATTAAATCTATCTACTACAACACCTTTAATATTTTGTGCAGAGATATTAATAGCAGAAAAAATTAAAAAATACATTAACAATCTCATTGCATAGTAATTAAATATATAATTGATCTAATCTAACAATTCTGTTAATTTTTGGAATTCCTTTTTAGCATCTTTATTCTCGTAAAGTATGGCATAAACCGTATCAATAATTGGTGTTTTAGCACCATTTTTTTGATTTATTTTATTAGCACTTTTGGTTGCATAATAACCTTCTGCTATCATGCTCATCTCCAACATAGCCGATTTGACTGTATATCCTTTACCGATCATATTTCCAAACATTCTATTGCGACTAAAGACTGAATATCCGGTAACCAATAAATCCCCCAAATAGGCCGAGTTATTGATATTTCTTTTCATTTTATGCACTTTTTTAATAAAGCGTTTCATTTCCCGAATAGAGTTTGACATCAATACAGCTTGAAAATTATCACCATAACTTAAACCATGTGCAATCCCTGCAGCTATGGCATAAATATTTTTTAACATAGCAGCATACTCAGTACCAATAATATCATCAGATATCTTTGTTTTCATATACCTACTTGATATTTTATCAGCAAGTATTTTTGCTTTTTCCTCATCACGGCTGGCAATTGTTAGATAAGACAATCTTTCCATGGCAACTTCTTCTGCATGACAGGGCCCTGTTATGACACCAATATTCTTAAAAGGAACTTTTAAGTTTTTATGAAAATGTTCACCAACTATTAAGCCAGTTTCAGGTACTATACCTTTAATTGCTGAAAAAACAACCTTTTTATCTAGCGGAACAGTGATTTTATCCAACTCTTCTTTTAAAAATGCTGAAGGAATTGCAAAGACTAGGTAATCAGCATAAGTAACCATTTCATCAATATTATTGGATAAAAAGAGTTTATCAGGATCTAATTCGGCAGAACTCAAATAATTAGGGTTGTGCTTATTGCGTTTGATATGTTCAATAACATAACCACTGCGCATATACCATCCAATTTCATTCATATTTTCTGATAACATTTTAACAATGGCAGTAGCCCAGCTACCTCCTCCAAATACACCTATTTTTAGATCTGATTTCATATGTTAATTTTTAATGCTTTTTATAGGTTATATGGAACCTTTGATGATTAAAATAATCATGTCGATTTCATATATATGATTAATGATTATTCAAAAATACAGAATTTTTTAAAGCTTAGGTTTTGAAATATAATTTTTATAAATTTGTATTGATAATAAACTAATACTAAACTCCTTATTATGGCAAAGAAAGTTACACAAAAAGAAAAAGATGCAAAAGATGTTGCAAAAAAAAATATTGATGAAGTAAAAAAGACAACAAAAAAGACAACAAAAAAAGCAACAAAAAGTACAAAAAAGATTGAAAAAGATGCTGATAAGATAAAAGATAATACTGCAAAAAAAGCTGATAAAGTTTCAGATGATGTTAAAAAAGCAGCTAAAAAAATTAAAGAAGGTGCTAAAGATCTAGTTGAAGATATAGGAATTGATACTGATGATCTTAAAGAAGATTTTAAAGAAGGTGCAGAAAAATTTAAAAAAGGAGCTAAAGATATTATTGATGATTTAGATGAAGGTACTAAAGATTTTCAGGAAGAAGCAAAATCAACAGCTAATGAATTTACCAAAGGAGCTAAAGATGCTTATGAAGAATTAACAGGTAAGAATGATAATAAAAAATTACTTGCAGGTATTTTAGGAATTTTATTTGGTGCCTTAGGTATTCACAAGTTTGTTTTAGGTTATACTAAAGAAGGAATTATCATGTTGGTAGTATCAATTATTTCATTTGGTTTTTTAGCCTGGTTAACGGGATTAGTTGGTTTGGTAGAAGGAATTATCTACTTGACAAAAAGCGATGAGGAGTTTTATAATACCTACCAAAAAAACAAAAAGTCCTGGTTTTAATTTAATGAAAATTTATGGAAATAGTTGATGAAAATGGAAATGCTTTACCACCTGCAGAAGAAAATAAGAAACTAATTGCAGGTATACTTGCCATATTATTAGGTACTTTTGGTATTCATAAATTTGTTTTAGGATATCAAAAAGAGGGTATGATTATGTTGCTTGTCACGATACTTACTTGCGGAATTGGTGCAAGCGTATTGGGCATTATTGGATTGATAGAAGGGATTATTTACCTTACAAAAACTGATGAGGAGTTTTATGAAATGTATCAAATAAATCAAAAAACCTGGTTTTAAACTGAAAAATATTTTAATAATCAAAGCTGTTTGAATTCAATTTAAACAGCTTTTTTACTTTTCTCAATTGATAACTACCCAATAAACACCTATGATAATGGCAAAGATACCTCCGGCTAAACGAATACCTTTATAGAAATCATCATTGTGTTCTTGATTTGCCAAAGAAGCAATTCTACCAATAGTTAAAGCATAAACTGTCATGGCTAAAACGGTACCAATTGCAAATCCTAAAACATATTGTATTGCATCAGTTTTTTCAGTAAAACCTAAAACCGGAATAAATAGGATAAAATGTGCAATTCCTGCTAAGCCGTGTAAAATTCCAACAGAAAATGAAGAGAAATAATTCTTTTTAATCGAGTTGGTATGTGTATGCTGGTGATTATTTTTATTTGAATGTTCATGATCATGTGTGTGAATTACCGGGGCTTGATCACTGTGAACATGTAAATGTTTATGGTTTTTATTTTTTGAAAATATTTGATAAAATGCCCATAATCCAATAAAGATTAAAACTACACCAACCAACTGTTCACTGTAATTTGAAATCTTTTCAATAGGGATAATATCTTTAAAAAGGATAAATAAAATACCAATAAAGATCATACCAAATAAATGTCCTAATCCCCAAAATAATCCAACTTTCCAAGCTTTCTTTTTGGATTCAATAGCAAATGGTGTTACAGCAGCCAGATGATCCGGTCCGGTTATTACATGAAACATAGCTGCGATTAAACCGGCAAATACAGCAAATTGAGTAATCATACAATTATTTTAATATTAAATCCCAATATTCAATTAGTTTTGAAATAAACAGACCTGTAAAAATTATACTAACAATAAATTTTAAGGTAGTTGAAGCTAAAAATCCTATAAATGAACCAAAAGCGGCTTTTATAGCTTTTGAAAAATTTTTACTATCATGAATCATTTCACCAATTAAAGCACCCAAAAAAGCTCCAATTACAAATCCTAAGGGGATGGGAGAAATTAAACCTATTATCAAACCAATTGTAGTACCAATAGCACCGTATTTACTGCCGCCAAATTTTTTGGTTCCCATTGAAGGGATGATATAATCTAATAACCAAATGATTACAGAAATTGCCAAAGTAATTCCTAAGAAAGTATAACTCATTGGTATAGCTTTTGTTAAATGTAATAATAGTAAACCAATCCAACCGGTAAAAGGACCAGGTAAAACAGGCAAAAAAGAACCTGCAATTCCTAAAAGCACCAAGAGAAAACCAACAATTATTAAAAATAGATCCATCTAATAAAATTTAATGCAAGATAAGAAAAATGTTTTGAGTTCTTAGTTCCGGCTTTTCACATAAAAAGATGTTAAAAAATTATCTTTTATCAGGATAAGGTGGAGGATTTGGAATAGTTTTTTCTTTAGTTTTTAATTCTTCCAATATTACTTCAATAGCCTTATTCAATTGTTGATCAGTTCCGGTATATTCTAAATAGGGATCATTGTCAACAAAAATATCCGGTTCTACACCTTTTCCTTCCATAATCCATTCTTTACCTTCAAGATCATAACGCGAATGCTCTGGTTTTATAAGTACTCCACCATCAACCAAGGGTAGAAAACCTCCATAACCAACAACTCCTCCCCAGGTGCGTTTGCCAACAACTTTACCAAGTTTATGTTTTTTAAATCGATAGGCAACAATATCACCATCTGATGCAGAAAATTCATCGGCTAAAAGTACCAATGGACCGTTCATAGAACCATCTCTATTAAAATTACCTGTTCCATTTCTTGAAATATTAATTTGTACTGCAACCCGTCTTAATCGTTCAATGATCAATGGTGAAACAAATCCGCCTCCATTGCCCCTGACATCAATTACCAATGCTTTTTTTGAAAGCTGAGGATAATAGTATTTTACAAATTCATTCATACCGTCAATTCCCATATCAGGAATATGAATATAACCCACTTTATCATTTGTGGCTTTATTTACTTTTTCAATATTATTACTAACCCACTGTAAATAATATAGTTGTGATTCATCTGAAATAGGAACAACTGTTACTTTTCTTTTATTTTGCTCTACAGGTTTTGTATTAAGTTCTATTTTTACCTGTTTGCCGGCTGTATTTACCAGTGCTTCATACAGGTTATTCATATTTTTTGTTGATTGTCCGTTTATTGACAAGATATATTCACCTTCATTTGCATTTACACCAATTTCAGTAAGCGGCGATCTTAAACTTTTGTCCCAGTTTTGCCCTTTTAATATTTTAGTAATTTTAAAATAACCCGAAGCCTTATCTTTTACAATTTCAGCACCAAGCAAACCCATTTTTATTCGTTTTGGCATTGGTCTGTCGCCACCACTTACATAAGCATGCCCCACATTAAGCTCTGAAACTAATTCACCAATAACATAAGTCAGATCATTTCTATGGTTCACACTTTTCACAATAGGTGCATAATTCTTTTTCAAAGCTTCCCAATCTACACCATGCATATTTGGGTCAAAGAAAAATTCACGCAATTGGCGCCATGATTCATTATATATCTGCAGCCACTCTTCCTGTTTATTTATATAAACCTGCATGTCATTGAGGTTTAATTTTTCTTTTAATTCAATTTTTGTTGATGGCAAATTAATAATACCATAAGAGCTGTTTTGTGAAACAAGCATCTTTTTCTTATCAGCAGAAATTTCATAACCTCTAACAGGTCCTAATTCTGTTTCTTTTCTTTTATCAAAATCGTAGAGATAAAAAATTGGTTTTTTATCCTTACTTCCTGAACGGATGAAATATAATTTATTCTCTACAGAAGTTAAATTAAAATAGCGGGAAGCAGGTAAGGGCAACTTATCAATTCTTTCTTGTATCCCATTAATATCAATTTTAGTTATGGTTTCGGTTTTAGTTGATTTTTTATCATTCTTTTTCCCTTTGTCGTCAGGTTTACTTTCTTTTTTATTTATTTCTACTTCATCACTTTTTGGTTCGAATAAAGATTTTGTTTCTTTATTTAAAGTCACAAAGTAAATATTACCCATATCATTATAGGCAATATCGAATTCTACCTGACTAAAACCTATATTGTATTCTCTGTTTGATATAAAAAACAAGTATTTTCCATCATCACTAAAAATTGATTGCCCTGAATTATACCAGTTACTGGTAACCTGATATGATTTGTTCTGTTCAAGAGAATAAATAAAAACTTTAGCAAAACGATTATCTCCAGTCTTTGTATAGGTAATCCATTTACTGTCGGGTGACCAACTATAAGATCGTATCGCAGTATTTGGATCATGATCAATATCAATTATTTTTTTTGTGTTTGCATCAAGGTACTTTAATTTATGTTCACTATCAGACCAAATAATTTTTTTACTATCGGGTGACCAATATGGCTGATATTTATAGGCTTTACCTTTACTGCTTAATTGAATTGCGACATCATTTCCATCCTGTACCTGTTTGTAAATTTCATCTTCGCCGGTTTTATCAGAAATAAATGAAATCCATTTTCCGTCAGGTGACCATTTAGAATTTCTTTCATGAATTCCTGAAGATTGGGATAAATTTCTGGTTTCACCATATTTAACCGGTACGGTAAAAACATCACCATGTGCGCCAAATAATGCGCGTTTTCCATCAGGTGAAATTTCAAAATTACTAACACTTTTACCAACATCTTTATATTCGCTTCTACCTGAAACAAAATCTTCATTAAGCAAAATTTCAACTTTTTCCGTTTTATTATTGTTTAGATCCATTTTATAAATAAATCCACCATTTTCATAAACTATTGCATTGCTTCCTAATGATGGAAATTTAATATCAAAATCTTTATAAGTTGTAATTCTTTTAGTCTGCTTGCTTTGCAGATCGTAAACATAAAGATTCATTCTTTTGAATTCGCCACGATCAGATAAATAATATATTTTGTTTTTATGCCACATCGGAATAATATCCTGAGCAGGATTATTGGTAATGTTGATGGTTTTTTTAGTTTTAAAATCAAAAATCCAAATATCATCCGCCATTCCGCCTCGATATCTTTTCCAGGTTCTAAATTCCCTAAAAATTCGGTTAAACGCCAATTTTTGGTCATCTGGAGAATAAGAGCAAAAGCCTCCTCTTGGAAAAGGAAGTTCTTTAGCAAGATTACCTTCAATATTAACGGTATACAAGGATCCGTTAAAGCTGTTATACGATTTTTTTCTTGTTCGGAAAACGATATTTTTATTATCGTGTTTCCATCCCATTACTAAATTATTAGGCCCCATTCTATCTGCAACATCATCACGATTTAAGGTAGCTGTATAAGTTATTCGTTTGGGAATACCTCCTTGAGAATTCATGGTATAAACCTCTGTATTACCGTCGTATTGAGCAGTAAAAGCAATGGTTTTTCCATCTGGAGAGAAGCGGGCAAACATTTCAAAGCCAATATCGTTTGTTATTTTTCTAGCGGTACCTCCATTAGACTCTACAGTATATAAATCACCTGCATAAGTAAAAACGATTTGATTTTCATGAATTGTGGGAAACCTTAAAAGACGGGCTTCATTTTGAGCTTGAATATTTACTTGAAGGCAAAAAGCGAATACAGCCAACAGAAAGGATATTTTTTTAATTTTCATAAGATTAATTATATAAAAAGTTATCAAAGTAAATTTGAATAAAAGTAGTAAATAATATTTTATATTTTGTGATAAAAGTGCCATTTAGTTATATAATAATATTTTTTAACTAAAAAATTAGTTTAAACTAAATATTTAGTTATATTTGTGGTATCAAATAATTATTTAGGCTAAAAATGGAAAGACAATTAACAAAGGCAGAAGAACAATTTATGCAGGTTTTATGGGAGTTAAAAGAGGCAACGGTTGGTGATATTATCGAGCAGTTACCTGATCCAAAACCTGCTTATAATACGGTATCTACGATTATTAGAATATTAGAAACCAAAAATTTTGTTTCTCATAAAGCAAAAGGAAGAGGCTATATTTATTACCCTTTGATTAAAAGAAACGATTATACCAACCAAAGTTTACACAAGTTGGTTGACGGTTATTTTGGAGGATCTTTTAAAAGTATGGTATCATTCTTTGTTAAGAAAAATGATATGGACTTAAAAGATCTGGAAAGTATTTTAAAAGAGATAGAAAAATCTAAAAGTTAATTGTTATGATAAATTATATTGTTCAGGTTTTATTGTTTCAAACTGTATTTTTAGCAGTTTATGATATATTATTAAAAAAAGAGACCTTTTTTCAATGGAACAGGGCATATTTGATAATAACTTCAATTATTGCTTATTTAATTCCATTATTAAAATTCCAAACAGTTCAGGAAAATATACCACAGGAATATGTAGTGATGTTACCGGAAGTAATGTTATCTCCTACTACTTATATTGAAAAGCAAATCGATTGGTCGGTTATTTTATTTGAAGGTTTGCACTGGGTTTTTCTTATTGGAATTGCTTTGGCAAGCTTACTTTTTATATACAAATTATTGCAAATAGTTAGATTAGTTTCTAAGAATAGTTTCGAAAAAACCAAAGATTATAATTTGGTTTTATTACAGGAAAGCAATATAGCATTTTCATTTTTCAACTATATATTTTTAGGAAAAACTGCAAAGCAAAAAGAAGAGATCATAAAGCACGAACTAATTCATGTAAGGCAAAAGCATAGTTTGGATCTGTTATTGTTTGAGATTCAAAAGATCGTATTTTGGTTCAATCCTTATAGCTATCTGTATCAAAACAGAATTTCTGAAATTCACGAATTTATAGCCGATTCAAGATCGGTTTCTAAAAAAGAAAGAAGTACTTTATTTAATAGCCTTTTGGCCGAGGCTTTTCAGGTTGACAAAATAGCTTTTGTCAATTCATTTAATAAACAATCATTAATTAAAAAACGAATTATTATGTTTAGTAAAGACAATTCAAAAAAGATTTTAAAATTAAAGTATTTATTTATGATCCCGGTTTTGATGGGAATGTTGATCTATACTTCTTGTGAAAATACCGAAACGGATAAGGCTTTATCTAAGGTTAATGAGAAGAGGTTAATAAAAACAGTTATGGGAGGTTATAAAAATACAGATGGAACGATTGTCAATGAAAAAATTATACAAAGTGAAAAGGAGGGATATTTAGATATGTACATTTTTGGCGCAAAACCTGAGGGTAAATTAATTTCTTTTGATGAATTATCTGATGTAGAGAAAAATGAATTTAATTCTTATAATGAGAAAATGAAAGAAATTTGGGATGGGTATGCAAAATATAAATTTTATGAAAAAGAAAATGGAGAAAGAATGTTTCAAGAAATAATCGATAAAGAAAATTATAAGAAAAGTATGCATTCAAAAGAATATTCTAACGCTTCAGAAGTACCATTTGCTAGAATTGATAAGGCACCAATTTTTCCGGGTTGTGAAGATGTACAAAATAAAAAAGAATGTTTTTCTCAAAAAATATCTGAACATGTAGGAGATAATTTCGATATGAGTAAAATTAAAAATTTAGATATTGAACCCGGTATAAAAAAAGTTTATGTACAATTCAAAATTGATAGAACAGGTAAAATTGTAGATGTAAAATCTCGTGGTCCACATACAACTCTGGAAGAAGAAGCTGTAAGAGTTATTAACAGATTACCTCAAATGCAACCGGGAGAAGAGAATGGTAAAAAAGTAGGTGTTAAATATACTTTGCCTATTAGTTTGGTTATAGAATAAAATATTTTTTCACGGGGTGACCTGAAGATCATCCCGTGAATATTAGAATATTATGTTTTAAAACAATCAACATTTTATAACAGATTTTCAACAAAAAAGCCTCTTTTTCAAAATAATTTGTACTTTCACAAAGTATAAACAATTGCAATGTTTTTAAGGCTGTTAATCCTGTTAATATTTATTTCGGTTTTCACTTCCTGTGATTTTAGATCGCCTAAAAAATCTTCACTTCAGTATTTAACAAATTTAGATACGGTTATTGATTATTCTTCGGTTGATGTTTATCCGCTTTTTCATGAATGTAATAATTGCGATTCTAATGAAAAACAGAATCTCTGTTTTGAAAATGAGTTGACAAAAAAATTAGAAGGTATTTTGAATAAACATAATTTTAAGGCTTCAAAATCTTTTAAAGAAACGGTTTATGCTGATCTATTGGTGGATAATACCGGAAAGATTTCATTAATTGAATTACAAACCACTTATAAAATACAAAAAGAGATTCCTGCATTTGATAGTATTTTTAAATGGAGTATAGATCAAATACCAAATTTGATACAGCCTTCATTAAAAAGAGGAATACCGGTAAGATCACAATTTAAATTACCTATAGTTGTTAATGTTAAAGAATAGCGCTTCAATTCAGTTTTATTATTTACAGCTATTTCTCACCATTCCATTCTTTATAAAACTGTTCAAGATATTGCTCCATAAAAGTATGTCTTTTTATAGCAATTTGTTTCCCAGTTTTGGTATTCATTTTATCTTTTAGCAATAAAAGTTTTTCGTAAAAATGGTTGATGGTTGGAGCAGTACTTTTTTTATAGGATTCTTTATTTTGATTTAATTTTGATTTAATATTTGGATTAAATATTACTCGGTTTTTAAATCCTCCATAATTAAAAGCTCTGGCAATTCCTATAGCGCCAATGGCATCTAACCTGTCAGCATCCTGTATAACATCCAATTCTTTAGAAGTAAATTTTTTTGCTTTAGAGTCCAAACTATTCTTAAATGAGATATTGATAATAATTTTTTCAATATGCTGAATTATAGATTCATCAACTTGAATACTCTCTAAAAATTGTTTAGCTTTTTTCGGACCTATAGATTCATCACCATCATGAAATTTTGCATCGGCAATATCGTGTAAAAGTGCGCCTAACTCAACAATAAATAAATCCACATCTTCATTTTTGGCAATCAATTTTGTGTTTTTCCAAACGCGCTCAATATGAAACCAATCATGACCACCTTCGGCATTTTGTAATGTTGATTTTACAAATTGTACGGTTTGATTTATTATTTCCTGTTTATTCATGATGCAAATTAACAAAACTCAGTTTTTGACAGAGGTATTTTATAATTTTATTGGTTCTACTGTTTTTTAAAGGAATAAGTATTTAATTAAATTTACTTCTACATTAATTAACTTCTTAGTGACACCTATTTTCATTATTAAATTAATACATTATATCACTATTTATATCACTATGTTTGTGGCAGTACAATTTTTTAAATCAATACCTGTCAGGTTGCGAAAACCAATAACTTTTAATTTTGAATCTGGAATTTAGTTATAAACAGCAATGCATTTTCCATTTTCACAAGCAACACTAGTAGGTGGCATTACCACCATACAATCTGACATAATTCCCCATTTTTGGTTGTATTGTTTTTCCATTTTGTTGTATTCCTTAACTTTGGTTACTAAATTAACAGTATCAATAGAATTTGAATAAACCAAATAACTCCAAAAACCTCCACAAGGTTTACTGCCAAAGCCAATAAAATCACATGAATATTCATCAGAACATATAGATTCATCAGCAATAGCTTTAATTTCTTCGGCTAATTCTTCTAAAGCTTCTTTTTGTACTTCCTGGGTAACTGGATCTTTTACATCGCTGCAATCAAAAGTTAAGAAAGTGAGAAAAATAAGTAAATATTTCATCATTTAATAATTTAAAAACTCATAGTATGACTATTCCATTTTGAATATAGTAATACTATGAGTGAATATATTTAACAAAACTCATCATAAGCTCCGGCAAGATTTGAAGCAATCATTTCAGCCGATCGTCCTTCAATATGATGGCGTTCCAGCATATGTACTAAATGTCCGTCTTTAAATAAGGCTATAGATGGTGAAGAAGGAGGAAAAGGGATCATAAAATCTCTTGCTTTTTCAGTCGCTTCTTTTTCAACACCAGCAAAAACTGTTGTTAAATTATCGGGATTTTTATCTAATTGTAACGATGCTATAACTCCGGGACGAGCAGTGCCGGCTGCACATCCGCAAACCGAATTTACCACAACAAGTGTAGTTCCTTCTTTTTTTATTGCATTGTCAACATCTTGAACGGTTTTTAATTCTTTAAAACCCGCAGTTACCAATTCTTCTCTCATTGGTCTTACTAATTCTTCTGGATACATATTATTTGATTTTTTAGTTAAGTAGTTACAAATATAATGAATGAATTGATATTTTATTAAAGAAAATTCTGCTAGTATAATCTTTCAATTTTAAAATCACTCTATCTCTAAATAACTGTATATTTGCATTTTATTTTTAATCAATATTATGGCAAATTTTTCAAAATGGTTAGGTGCAGGATTGGGCTGGACATTTGGAGGACCAATTGGTGGTATTTTAGGTTTTGTTTTGGGAAGTTTTATAGATGAATTTTCACAAGGTGAGATCATTGACTTTCAAAGACAAGCTAAAACAACAACGACGACAAGTTCGGGTGATTTTGAAATAAGTTTATTGGTATTAGCAGCTATTGTGATTAAAACCGATGGAGGTATAGATAGACGAGAATTAGAATTTGTACGTACCAGTTTTATCAGTATGTATGGTAAAGAACGTGCAAATAGAGCATTTAAACTTTTTAAGGGTATTATTAAGGATAAAAATATTAATACACGCCAGGTTTGTTTGCAAATAAATAAGCACATGAATCATGCTTCTCGCCTACAATTACTTCATTTTTTGTTTAATGTTGCTAAAGCAGATGGATCAGTAACTCAGGCTGAGATGAATAAAATTTATACTATTTCTGGTTATTTAAACATCAATGTTTACGATTTCAATAGTATTAAAGCAATGTTTTATAATGAAGCAGACAGTGCTTATAAGATTTTGGAAATTAATAAATCTGCAACTAATAATGAAGTGAAGAAAGCCTATCGAAAAATGGTAAAAAAATACCACCCTGATAAATTACGTGGTTTGGGTGCAGAACATATAAAAGGTGCCGAAGAAAAGTTCCGTCAGGTACAAAAGGCTTATGAGCAGATACAGAAGGAGAGAGGATTCTAAAGTTTTTGATATTTAAAAAAACTTTAGATCAAAGGTTTAGATTTTTGTTAATCTTACAAAAGATGAAATATTTCTGATTTTAGAGGTTAATTTTTTTAAAAATATCATGGAAATCAAAAAAACCACCATAAATAAATTATGATGGCTATAAAAAATTTGTATAATATAACAAGTAAGCCAGAGTTTCACTCAAATTGAAATCCTGACTAAAAAGATGTCTTAATCAATACCTTCTAAAAACTCATCTATTACTTCTTTAATATCTATTTTTTTTGTCAATTGATATCTTAAACCGGAAGTTTGGAGATCACTTTTCATATATTTACCAACTCTTCCCACCATTAGAACATCAACATCTTTTAGAAGTTCCATAATATCTGAATGAGAATGTTGTCTTTCACCTTCACCTTTTTTATGTCCATGGTGATGATCATCTTCATGTTCATGTGTATTTTTTAAATAATCAACATTTTTTATTTCACCGTTTTCTAATTCATAAATAGCAAATTCTTTACATCGCCCTGTACGTTTGGCAATTGTTTTTCTGTCGTTTGTTGGAAATGAAATTTTCATTTGTTTAAAATTTTGTAATTATTATATATTTTTTATTAGATATAACTCTTTTTACATACCCGGAATACGCGGTATTTTATTCAATTTTGATTTTTTAAAATACCATCCCCATCCTTTTTTCATCCAATGTCCAATAATGGGAAGTGGAAATATAATTTCTTTATCATGGTTTCTGTAGACAAAGGCAGCTCCATCTCCACTATCCATTACACATAAAATATTTAAGTGTTCTCTATATCCTTTTCGTTTTGAACTTCCCTTTTCTCTTTCAGCAATATTAAAAGCAAGATTTCTTGCCATTACTTCTGCTATATGTCCTTGTTTTGCTTTCCATCCCGGACCTTCTAAAGCTGATGAATCACCAACAGCATAAACATGAGTTTTACTAATTTTTTCACCTTTATCAAATTGCACCTCTTGATAATCATCGATCTTAATAAAACCTGCCTCAGTTAATGGTAGGTCCGAAGCATTGAAAAATATGTCATGACCTTGTAAAGCCGGAATATACATTGTATAATCACTATCTAATTTTGTGTCATCTGCAAAAACAATTCCGTCATCTTCAAATCTTTTAATTGGTTTACCTATATGCTTGTCAATTTTTAAACGGTGGTAATACGCATCCATAAACTCGGGAGCTTTTTTACCCATTTTAGCTCCTGGATTTTTAACTGGAGAAAAGAATATCAACTTAAATTTATTGCGTTTATGATGTTTCTTTAAATAATTATTTACATTGAACAACAATTCAAAAGCAGGTCCACCTCTTACAGCACTTTTGTCAAGTGGATTTCCGCCAAATCCCATGGCAATGGTACCGCCTCCTTTTTTAATAAGTGCATCTAACTTATCTCTAAGTTCAATGGCTTCATTAGGTGCTCCACAAATTGACAAGAAATTATCTCTACCTTCATAATGGCGTTTACCGGCGCCTAAAGCAATGATCAAATGATCATAACCAGAAAATTCTTTTTTCTTACAAATTACAATTCCTTGTTTTGACTTAATTTCTACTATTTCATCTTTTACCCATTTAAAACCATGTGCTTTTTCTAGTGATTTCATCGGAATACAAGCATCTTCAAATTTCATTTTTTTTACAGGAATCCAAATGGAAGTAGGGTAGATATATAAATAATCTCTGTTACTAATTAAAGTAACATCAAATTTTTCCTTTCTTAAAAATATGGCAGCCTCTACCCCTGCAAAACCACCACCTAATATCAATACTTTTTTATTCATTTTCTTTATAGATTAAATTTAACGCCTAAAATAAAATTGATACCGGGATTTGCTATACCTTCTTCATTGAGGACAGATAGATGTGAAATATATTCTTTATTTAAAATATTTTTTATTGTAAAATTCACATTGGTTTTTAGTTTTTTATGATTGAAATTTCCTCCCATTCCAAAGTTCAATAAATTGTAAGCATCCGACGGATCTTCAAAATCACTTATTTTATCTTGATTAAAAGTGCTTTCAAGATTTAAAAAAACATAACCAAATTCCAACCAATTGTTAAAATCAAATTCGGCTCTTAAAGTATTGTCAAATTTATTTGCTGGAATTCTGGGTAAATAACCATCATTTTTTTGTTTTCCAATGACCATTTCGTATGAACTTTCTAAATGTAACCAATCTATAGGATGCGGGTGTAAATGCAAACCCATTTCACCTCCGTATAAATAAGCATCATTTTGAATATAGGTGTAAACATCAAAATCTTCAATTTCTTTACCTGTAGGAGCAATATAAATATAATCAAAAATGTTGTTGTAAAATGAATTGACAAAAAATTCAAAGTGTTTGGCTTTATATTCTAAAGATAGATCTATTTGCATATTTTGTTCATTTTCAAGGTTTGAATTCCCAATTTCCCATCTTCCTTCATGTAGGCCATTAGAAGATAATTCAGACAAATTAGGAGCTCTAAAACCAGAGGCTAAATTTAAACGAGCAATTAAAGCGTGACTAATATTTGTTTTGTAACCAACAGATCCTGAAAAACTATTCAACGATTTATCAATTGCTTTTATATAGTGTTCTTCTCCAAAAATACCGTGTTCTTCAGTATCAATTTTTCTGTTATCAAAACGTATTCCTGCCTGAATTGCACTGGTATTCCAATTGTAATTTAAGTTGCCAAATATTCCGAAGTCATTGATATGCGCATCAGGTAAAAATATTTGTTCACCATAATTGGTGTTATTTTGAACCATTCCCTGTGTACCAATCACTGTCTCAAATTTATTAAATATTGGTAAAAACCATTTAGCATCATAATTAAATGTATTGAGTTTCATATCAACTGTTTTTTGGCCCTTTATCATCAATTTACGATTGTTGTTTGTGTATCCTAAATTGGTTTTAATTGAAGATGATTTTAAAACAAAATCATTTTTTAAGCTTATGATATGATAATTGAGATCTTGATATAATCCTATCATTTCTTTTGATGTTTCCTGTTTGCCAATTTCTTTAGGAATACCAATTTGTGATTGATTATAATTATATCTAAGATCGGCTGTAAATGAATTTGTTGTATAACCCATTGCAGCTTTAAAATCAGCTTCATTATAGCGAGAATTTGTTACTCTTTCATTATTGCCGGTTTTATAATCAGAATGTGTGTCATAAGCCCCTCTAATTAAGAATTTGAATTTATCACCCGATGTTCTAGCGCCAATTTTAGTATTAAAACCTAAGGTATTTGAAAAGTATTTTATTGAAGCATCACCAATAGTAGTATTGTTATGAGCAAATTTTTCAGGAATTAGATAAAGTACACCACCCAAAGCATCCGATCCGTATAAAAGGGATGCAGGACCTTTGATAATTTCAATACCTTCAATACCCGATTCGTTTACACCTAAACCGTGTTTTTCACCATTTTGGTAATTCTCTAATTTTACGCCTTGGGTATAAGTTAAAACACGATTTCCGCTTAAACCCCTAATTACAGGCTTACCTATACCGGTTCCTGTTGACATATTTGTAACTCCAGCAATAGTACTTATACTTTCAACTAAAGTTGTTCCTCCTTTTTTCTCTAGTGAACTAACACTTTTGTGTTCTACCTTCATTACATTATCACTTTGTAATTTGTTAAAAGGTGTAGAAACGATTACTTCATCCATATGGAAAACAGTTTCAAAAAGTGTAGTATTAACTATGCTATTTTCGTCAAAAAGGGTAATTTGTTTTTGTTGCGTTTCGAAACCGATGTAAGTAAAAATAAAAATATGTTTTCCGTTGGGAATATTCTTAATTTCATAAAATCCATTCTCATCTGAAGTTGTTCCTTTTTGAAGACCTTCAGAATAAATTTGAACACCAAATAATAACACACCGTTTTCATCGGTAATATTACCCGAAAGGGTATTTTGTGAATAACCGATAGCTATAAAGCTTGTAAAAAATAATATAAGTAATTTTTTCATTTGTTTATTTTAAATTGAATTCCGCTTTTTAGCGAAATAGTTATAACCTTTTAAATGCTTGATCTATTAAAAAAATCAATCATCATAAATATATTTAAACAAATGAAATTGGAGGTGCCCTTGGAGATTTTTGACGGGTATAGATTTGAACTGTTTCACTAACAATAATTGGAATAGCTTCATTAAAAAAAGAGATATCTTTTAGTTCAAAATCAAAATGTAGATCAATTACGTTGTGATTGATCTGTTGATGAAAAATCGCACAATCTTTACCTGTATTTTGAATATGATCTAAATTATCGGAAAATTGTTCTTGAAAAGAATGAGTTTCAAAAGCATGTATAAATTGTACAGAGATAGGAACCATTAAGGTTACTAACATTAAAAAAGCAGTGATTCTATAAAAAATTTCTTTATGCATACGGGGTGCAAATTTACATAATATATTAATGCATTATGTATTATTTATTACTTTAAATTGATTGCAATTAAAAAAGTTAAATATTTATTAAATAATGAATTAATGTTTAGAAATATTTGTTTTCATATCACAATTGTTATATATTTGTATAGTTCATAAATAATGAAGTATATAAAATTAAAACTATTATTTTGTTATTTGATATTAATGCTGTTTCATGTTTTAGTTTCAAAAATGATCTATGTAATATTAAGGTTTAATTAATAAAATAAATTATGAATTATAAGCAAAAACAAAATATAAAAATTACGGGCTTATTGCCGGCGATAATCTCTGTAATTATTTTTTTACTAACCTCAATTGTATGGAATGTATCGACAGGGTTTTATGTGCTGGGATCAATAATGTTTTTTTATGCATTAATGATATTTTATGAATACTATAGAACAATGCATAATTGGACGTTACTTTCTGTTATATATATGATTTTCTATGGATCTGTTCTTATATCTATTGCACCTTATATAGGTTTACACAATCATATAGAATTTACTGTCATATCTAAAGTTTTAATTGCAATTACAATTATACTATTAAATTGGTTATTGTATTTAAATTATAAAAAGAAGCTAAAATGGAGAGGTATTGAAATATTGGAGTTAGCTGCACAAAATGTTGAACAGACAAAAGGTAGCCATACAGATAGGCCTCTGCCAACAGGAAAGGTTGATTTTTCAAAGAAACAGCTTGAAGAGTTTTCTGATTTTTTCCAAAAGAACCTATTGGGACTTACCTATGTAGAAGAAAACAGAATCGTTTTTATGCCTTTAAAATATAAAAATGAATATTTTGCTTTATATAATCCAAATTATAATTATCAAGAGAAAACATGGGTTGCTATAAACTTTAATGGTAATGTATCTGTAAATATTTCTAAAGCTGATTATTTGGATTATAAAGAAGATTTGGCTTTTGATTCATTGTGTAATTCTTTGAGTGATGTAATTATTGAATTCATTGAACTGTTTATTGATGGAAGTGAAGTAAGAATAATTGATAAAATGGATAATTTAAAAATTAATATTTTCATATAAACTACTATGAATTTTAAAAAAGCTATAAAACTAAGCTACTATCTTTCAAAAGATTATGCTGAAAAAATATTTAAATTAATAGTAGCATATCATGATATATCAGCATCTGAAGCTGCGTCTCGTTTGGGGATGCATATAAGAACTGTTCAAGAATTTCTGGATACTATGGCCTCTTATGATATTATAGAAAAAAAAGAAGTATATGAGAAAAAACGGCCCTATTTTAGGTATTCAATTAAAAAAAAGAAAATAGAGATAATTATTGATCTTGATGAAGAATTTTCAAAAGAAAATGAACATAGATCTGAATTTAAATTAAGAGAAATAAAAAATTCAGGAGCTAAGTTTTCTATTGCGCGTAGTGGTGAATATTTTAGTACAGTTTCAATTTGGATTGGAGAAGGCCGAGAAGGAAAAGAGCGCAAAATAAATCTAACGAATTCTCAAGGTCAATTTCTTTATTATTTACCATTTCCTGATGCTCAGCCATTAACAGTTGATGAAATATTGATAAAAGGAAATATTGATGATATTCATAAACCTGAAATTCTCGATCTTATAAATGAGTTATATGATCTTAATGTGATTGATAAAATAAATTAAAAAACGAATTATTTAGGTTAAAAAACAACCATTTAAATTTTCAAAAGATGAAATACAAAGTACATCGTTTAGAAATTAATATGAAAAATGATCAAATTAAATTAGAACAATTTTTGAATGATCTGAAGGGAGAAGTTATATCAATAATACCAAATATTGCAAATACAAGTCTGCCTCAAATCTACGGTATTACAAGAAAAGTTGATTTTTTGCTTATTGTTGAAAAAATAAACTAATTTGATTTTTTACATAAAGTTTCAGATAGATATTTACTTAAGATTGCCAATCTAAACCAATCAGGATTTTTATTTTCAGAGATCCTGGTATCAAGTAATAAATAAGGGTTTATTATCTCATTATTTGTAAAGGATTTTTTATTCATAAAAGCTTGAAATATACATTGGAGTTTGCCTTCTTCAAAAATCCATGTTTTTTTAGTAATACCATCTGCTATTATTGCAAAATTCTTATCACGAAATTTTCCGATAATTCCATAATCTATCGAAAATTCGGTAACTGATACCGGAATCTCTAATAATTTTTCAAGAAAATTGTTAGAGATATTTTTCTCTTTTTCAGGATATTTTTGAACTTCTTGTGAATAGATCTCATTAGTTCTCTGTTTTAGGATAGAATCATTCTGAGGATCCATAACAATAAAAAATTTGCCAATTGTATCCTTTTTTTCAATTATGATTCCTGTAGCTTCATTTTCCCAATCAAAGTACTTGTCTTCATAGGTTTGAAGAGTATAACTTCCATCATCATTTTCAACGCTTTCACTAAGTTTTACTGATTCGCCATCACAAAATAGATTAATATCCCAATTATAATTCTCGTCATTACAAATAAGTTTCCCTCGAAATTTCCAGGTAACTATATCAGAATCTTCAAAATCCATAAACCGACCAAATAAAACAGTGAGAGCACCTCTTCCAACATCTCCAAAAACTTGTCCGGCAGGATATTTACTGCGTTTGGTTTTTTTTGTTTTAAGTTTAATTTCATTTATAATTGAATTATCGAATTTGTATAAAGATTTACCTTTATTTGGTTTTAAAATTGGAATAGAATCATAACTATCAATAAATGTTTGTGATGAAAGTTGGAATGAAATATGTATTCCAATTACTATAAGGATAAGGCTTTTTATTACAAACTTCATGATTAGATAATTTTAAGACTTATTTTTCTGAAATAACTAATCCTGTTTCATCAAATATTAATTCCGTATTTTTTTTGTATTCTTTACCATTAATTATTTCATCTTTAGTAAGTTTACATTGCTTTAAATTTCCATTTTCATGTAAACAAACACCTGCAAATGGGCTACTTTTACATAGAATATTATTAATCTCAACATCATCATCGGGGTAAAAACATTTTAATTTCCCACTCGGATAGAAAGATGTTGATATTCCGGTACTATACCATTTTGCATAATTACCATTACACAGGTACCCATTTATTTGAGTGTCTTTTCCCAAGAAACAACTAATATGATCTTTACCGAAAATTATTCTGCTTTCTTTAGGAAATTCCGCCCCAAGCATAAAATGATTTTCCGCTAACAGAAACTGTCGAAGCTTCCAGTTTCTGGTAAATACTATTTTCTTATGGCAAGGATATCCCTCAACTATTGTATTTTGTTTCAAAATGCCTTCAGCATAAGTTGTATCAGTTTCTTGAATTTTAAAACGGATTTTTTTAAATTCTATATCATTATATGTTACATCGGTTTCCCATTTGGTGTATTGGCTATAAGCAGTATTTGAAAAAAAAAGAAATGTTACAATAAAACAGAGATAGTTTATTGATTTCTTCATAATTATCTATTTTAGATCTTGAACTTCTTCAATTTTCATTCTTTTTATTAACCACAAATGCGTACCAAATAGTATTATAGCAATTACCATAATAATAGCACTTACTGTAATATCACGATTAGCTCTGTGTTCAACTAACTTAATTTTATCCAGTTTGGCTTCTTGATACATTTTACGGATTGTTTGATCATCCGGAATGTATGCTTGATCTTTTTGAGTAGATTTTAAGATATCCATTTTAAAATTTTCGAATGAAGCTAAGCTAGCATTATTACGATCTGAAAAAACAGATACTGAAAGAGGATCACTTTTATCTATATAGGCTGAAACTAGACCTGATAAAGAAATTAGAATTGTGATAACAGCTATTACACATATAATAACCGCATAAATTTGAATAATTTTTGATTTCTTTTCCATGG
>JBDLJB010000033.1:0-28553 GCA_039714555.1 Bacteroidota bacterium | reverse complement strand
GAAAGCATGGTTTGTCCATGCTTCTTGGTTAATTGATTCATAAAAAATATTTTAAATTATATTCTTTTAATCAATCTAAATCAGAAAGGTTAACATTTTTATGATTTTTTTTAAAAATTATAGAATCTCCTTAATAATTTCAACTTTAATCCAACCGGTATTACTAGTGGCAAGTTTAATTTTTTCACAGTTGTATAAAGTTATTAAAGTAATTTTGATACTTTTTTACGGAAAAGTATTGATTAGAATAAAGGTTTATATTTTTAAGTATCTAATTTAAATTTAATATCCTCTAAGCTTTTTCTAGATCCAACTAATGTCATAACATCTCCAATTCTTAAACGAGTATAACCATGCGTCATTAACATCTGGCCTTTTCTTTCAATAGATAAGATAATTAGATCTGTAGGTAAACGAAGCTCTCTAATTCGCAATCCATGATAATCTTTGTTATTAATTTCAATATCCATAGTATCTTGACCGTCATCCATACCCAAAAGTAAAGAAGTAGCATTTGGAGATCTGACAAAGTGATCTAATAAACTAACAATTGCAGTAGAAGGTTCAATAATCAATGTGCCAAGCTTATGAAATTTATCAAAATTATCATGTTGATTTAAACGAACAATAACATCTTCAGTACCAATATGCTCATATATCCTTTCAGCTATATAATAATTATCATCATCGTTTAACATCAATACAACTGCTTCGGTTTTATTTAAGCTTAGGTCTTTTAAATTTTTAACAGAAGGGCTAAAATTTGAAATTATTTCAAAGTCATTACTACTATCAATGGTACATTCTTCAAGTGTAACTAATCTCGATTTCCAATTATGTTTTTCGAGTTGTTGAGCCAAAGCAATAGATTGATTCTCAACACCAAAAATAATGGCATCTCTGGTACTTTGTAAATGTTCCATTTTTGCACGTAAATGACTTTCTTTTACAATATTTAATGACCATTTAAATAATGGTGGACCTACTAATTGATTTATAACAATAATTGCTATGACTATTGTTTCAAATTCATGACCCCATTCAGGAAATGCATTAGAAATAATTGTAGCCAAACCTAGAGCAACACCTGCCTGTGTTAAATAAGGCATCCAGGCAATCAGGAGATATTTTTTTGGATCTTTAGCTGCAATAACACCAAAAAAACCGGCTAAGATCATTGTAAATAAGCGTAAGAAAAATAAGGCAACAGCAATTCCAAAAACATTCATTAATGTTTGGAAGGATAAGGAGGCGCCTGTAAGTGTGAAGAAAACAATGTAAATTACCGGACTGATTTTCTCAAGTAGTTCTTTAAACTCTATCCTATGTTTACTGTAATTTGTTAAAACAAAACTTCCAATTATTGCTATTAATAAAGGTTCTAATATTACTTCGTGATGAAACCATTCAATTGAATTTAATTTAATAAAGTTTGAAAAAAAATAAATGGAATAACCAATTGCAATCACCAAAATTCCTTTCATATTTTTATCAATATTGAATTGAAAGGTAATCTGTAATATTTTACCTACAACATAGCCTAAACCAAATGAAATTATAAGTTCTAAAGCGAGTATTAAAAGAAAAGAAAGATTAATGTCTTCGCCATTAATTAAAGCTTTGGCTATTGAAAAACTTATGGCAAAAAGTATGATTACCAAAACATCTTTTAATACTGTAACACCCATAACCGTTTTGGTAAACGGTCCGTTGGCACGCATTTCATTAATAACCGCAATTGCTGAAGAAGGTGAACGAGCAACGAAAATTGTGCCAAATAAAATTGAAACGGCTATTTTACCTTCAATATTCATCATAGCCATAAATGGAATTCTATCAGCAATTAAATAAATAATTACGCTAGATAGTACAAATGTTATGACAAGTTGCCCTATGGTCATCCATTTAATACTATTAATTCTGCTGCGCATATCATCTAAATAGAGTTCTGCACCGGCAGAAAAAGCAATGATTGCTAATGCTATTTCATTTAGAAAATTTAATTTTTCTATGGCTTGAGCTGGAATAAAATTTAAAAATGAGGAACCTACAATAATACCGGTGATAATAAAACCGGTTATTAGCGGAAACTTAATCCTTTGTAAAACTTTAGCAATTTGATTGGATGCGATGGCAACAATCAAAAATCCGATTAGTAAAATAATAAGGGTTTTTATATCCAAATTTTATTTTTTTTAAAGATAATAAACGGATTGAAGTGACAAAATTTATAGGTCTAATTTAAAAGTTTTTCGTAAAGTGGTAATTGCACTATTTTTACTTTTCAATAATTCATACTTTTCTTGAGTTGTATAGGCAATTTTGTTTGTTTGGTCTTCATTTATACTTACTTTAAAATCTAAACTATAATTGTTGAGTTTTTTACGTAAATACTTTAGAGCTTTGGGTCTTACTTTGTATAATTCGCCTTCCATTAATTTATTGGAGTAAGTTACGTGAATCAGATTATTTTTGACTACGGGGCTATCTGCATTTAAAATTGAAGCAAATATTTTATCACCATTTGTATGTAAAAAATTGATGTATTCATGCCAAACCTTTAAAAATGTTTCGTTTGTAAACGGATCATTGGGTAGATCTTTGGAATTTGTTTCGCTTTTTAATTTAGCTTGTTCAATTGCTTCTTGTTCTTCTTTTTTGCGCAAAAGGCTATTGATACTTAAGACAGAGTTCCTAGAAATATTAGGAGTGTATTTTAGTTTTGGTTTTTCAATTTGTTTTTCTTCAGAAGTTATTTTTGTATCTTTTTCAATATTAGGTTGAGAAGGATAAGCATTTTCTTCTTCGGTAAATGAATGAGTAACTTCTTCAATATTTGATTTAGTTTCTTGCTGAACTTTTTCAGGAACATCTAATTTTTCCTCAACAATAAAAGGAGCAAAATGATTTGCAGGAATTATAAAGTGTTTAGACTTTTTTTTTTCAGAATTAAAAGTAATTGAAGCTATCTGCATTAATGTGAGTTCAACCAACAATCGTTTATTCTTACTGGTTTTGTATTTTAAATCACAATCATTAGCCATATCAATTGCTTTTAACAAAAAGTTAAGCTCAGCTTTTATTGCTTGATCTAAATATTGTTTTTTTGCTGTATCACCTACTTCTAATAAGTTTATTGTAGCCTTATCTTTTGCTACCAGCAGATCTCTAAAATGCGAAGCCAATCCACTAATAAAATGATGTCCGTCAAACCCTTTGTCAAGCACTTCATTAAAAGCTAATAGAACTTTTGGGATATCATTTTCAAGTACCAAATCGGTAATTTTAAAAAATATATCGTAGTCTAAAACATTTAAATTTTCAGTTACGGCATGTCTGGTTAATTCTTTACCTGAAAAACTTACAACTCTGTCAAAAATAGATAGGGCATCTCTTAAAGCACCATCGGCTTTTTGTGCAATGATATGTAGCGCATCATCTTCAGCGATTACATTTTCTTCTTTGGCAATTTTATGTAAATAATTTTTGATATCAGAAACTCCAATACGTTTAAAGTCAAATATTTGGCACCTTGATAAAATGGTAGGGATAATCTTATGTTTTTCTGTAGTGGCCAAAATAAAAATGGCATGTGCTGGAGGTTCTTCAAGTGTTTTTAAAAATGCATTGAAAGCTTGTTGCGATAACATGTGTACCTCATCAATGATATATACTTTATATTTTCCTGCTTGAGGAGGGATGCGCACCTGATCAGTCAAAGTTCGAATATCATCAACCGAATTATTAGAAGCGGCATCTAATTCAAAAATATTAAATGCAAAATCTTCATCTTCTGAAATATTTTCACTGCTTTCCTGATTTATTCTTTTGGCTAAAATACGGGCACAAGTGGTTTTACCTACACCTCTGGGTCCAGTAAATAATAAGGCTTGTGCCAAATGGTTATTTTTTATAGCATTTTCTAAAGTGTTGGTTATGGCCTGTTGACCTACCACATCACTAAATTTTTGCGGACGATATTTTCGAGCAGATACTATAAAATGTTCCATTGTTTTTTAATAGAATAGTGAGGCCAAATATAATTATTAACTATAAATTTTATCGTATAAATCTTTGTACTTTTTCAAAATTTCTTCCCTTTTTGGTTTAAAAGTTGGTGTGAGCAGTTCATTATCAACACTCCAAACTTCGGGTGTGAGTTCAATTTTTTTCAGTGTTTCCCATTTGCCAAATTTTTTGTTGCCTTTATCAATTTCCAGCATTATTCGTTCTTTAACTTCTTGTTTTGCAACTATATCACTATTTGATTTACCAATATTAATATTATGCCGTTTTGCCCATTCTTTTACAAAATCAAAATTAGGTTGAATGATTGCAGCAGCCATTTTTTGACCTTCTCCAATTACTAAGATTTGCTCGACAAAACGTGATTGTTTCATTTCATTTTCAAGTAAGGCAGGAGCAATATATTTTCCGCCGGAAGTTTTAAAAATCTCTTTTTTCCTTCCTGTAATTTTTAAAAATCCATCAGGATCAAGTTCACCTTTATCACCGGTATGAAAATAATCACCTGTCATAATTTGTGCAGTTCTTTCAGGATCTTTATAATAGCCTTGCATTACATTTGGACCTTTAACTAAAATTTCACCATCATCAGCAATTTTAACTTCAACATTATCGATTACTTTTCCTACAGTAGCAATTCTAAATAAATTGTTTTTATACATATTTACCGTAACAACAGGTGAGGTTTCGGTTAAACCATAACCTTCCATGATTTGCATATTAGCCGCAGTAAAAATTCTTGCCAATCTGGGTTGCAATGGTGCACTACCACAAACCATAGTATGTAATTCACCTCCTAAAGCTTCTCGCCATTTGCTAAAAATAAGTTTATTGGCAAGTTTTAATTGTCTTTCATACCACGATCCATTTGCTCCGTAAGGTTCATATTTTAATCCAAGCTCAACAGCCCAAAAGAAAAGGCGTTTTTTTATTCCGGTAAGTTCAGCTCCTTTTGCAATAATACCGTCATAAATTTTTTCGAGTAATCGTGGAACAACACTCATAAAATGCGGCTTAACTTCTTTTAAATTATCTGATATCTTTTCAATACTTTCAGCAAAATATATTGATATTCCACTTTGCATATATAAATAATGAAGTAATCTTTCAAAAATATGACAAACCGGTAAAAAACTTAAAACTTTAGTTTGACCTTCTACAATAGGTAAACGAGGTTTGCTGTCAAGCACGTTGGATACAATATTGTTATGTGAAAGCATTACTCCTTTGGGAACACCGGTAGTACCGGAAGTATAAATTATTGTAGCCAGATCAGCAGATTGTACTTTATCTTTAAGTTCTTCTACTTTATCTTGGTTACTTTCATCTTTGCCAAGATCTAAAACTTCTTGCCAGTTTTTACATCCGGGAATATCTTCAAATGAATAAATTTCTTTTAAAGTAGGCACTTCATCTTTAATAGCATTTGCTTTTTCAAACAATGCTTCGTCAGATAAAAAACAATGTGTTACTTCTGCGTGGTTAAAAATATATTTGTAATCATCTTTACTAATTGTTGGATAAACAGGAATATCAATAGCTCCTAATTGTAAAATGCCAATATCTATAATATTCCATTCTGTGCGATTAGTAGTTGAAATTATAGCAATTTTATCTTTTGGTTTTACACCTAATCTTAATAGCCCTCTACTAATAGCATTGGCTTTGTCTATAAATTCTTGAGTAGAAGTTGCTATCCATTCACCATTGACTTTTGATACTAAAGATTTTTCAAGATTAAATTTTTCTAATTGGTAATAAGGAAAATCAAAGAGACGTTTTATTTCAATTGCCATAATATTTATTTTATTGCAAAATAATTAATTTGATTGAATTACAAAAAGTTTTTTAAATAAATAAAAACTTAAAAATGTATTAATCTCTAGTCGATTCAAATGTATATATTTGCAGCTCGTAAAAAAGAATTAAATTATTTTAACAGATGAAGATATCTTACAATTGGTTACAGCAATTTCTAAATATAGATCTCGATGCCGAAATAGTTGGTGAAGTACTTACAGATTTGGGTTTAGAAGTTGAAGGAATTGAAACGTTTGAAACTGTAAAAGGTAGCTTAAAAGGTATTGTTGTTGGTGAAGTATTAACTTGTGAACAACATCCAAATGCAGATAGATTAAAAGTAACTACTGTTGATTTAGGAATTGGTGAGCCGGTGCAAATCGTTTGTGGAGCACCCAATGTTGCTGCTGGTCAAAAAGTTCCAGTAGCTACAATTGGTACAACTTTATTTACAGATAATGGTGAAAGTTTTAAAATAAAAAAAGGTAAAATTAGAGGTGAATTTAGTCATGGAATGATCTGTGCCGAAGATGAATTGGGATTAGGAAAAGATCATGATGGTATTTTAGTTTTAGATGAACAAAATAAAGCTGGTACACCTGCTGCTGAAATATTCGATATTAAAATTGATAAAGTTTTTGAAATCGGATTAACACCAAATCGTGCTGATGGTATGAGTCATTTAGGTGTTGCCAGAGATTTACGTGCAGGATTATTACAACAAAAAAGCATTAAAAAAGAATTGTTAACACCATCTATAAGTGATTTTCACGTTGATGAACGTACTTTTAAAATTAATATTGAGGTTGAAGATAATAAATTAGTACCCAGATATGCAGGTATTACAATAACTGAACTGACAATTGAAGAATCACCAAAATGGTTGCAAGAAAGATTACTTTCAATAGGATTAAAACCAATTAATAATGTGGTTGATATTACCAATTTTGTTTTACATGGTTTAGGTCAACCTCTACATGCCTTTGATGCTTTAAAAATTAAAAGCAATAAAATTGTAGTTAAAAATTTACCTACAGGCACAAAATTTACTACACTTGATGGTATTGAAAGAGAATTACATAAAGATGATATTATGATATGTGATGGAAAAGATAATCCATTGTGTATAGGTGGTGTTTTTGGAGGTGAAACATCAGGTGTTACTAATAATACAACTACAATATTTTTAGAAAGTGCTTATTTTAATCCGGTTTCAATTCGTAAAACAGCCAAACGTCACGGTTTAAATACTGATGCTTCGTTTAGATTTGAAAGGGGTATCAATCCTGATACGGTTGCTTATGCTTTAAAATATGCAGCAATTTTAATTAAGGAAATTGCAGGTGGAAAAATTGTAACGGATGTTATTGATATTTATCCTGAAAAAATTGAAGATTATCAAGTGCACCTTTCTTATGATAAAGCATATAAATTAATTGGTGAAGAGATTGCGGCTGATACGATCAAAAATATTCTTGCTTCATTGGATATTAAAATTAATAACCAAACAGAATCAGGTTTAGGTTTGACCATACCTTCTTATAGAGTTGATGTAACACGTGAAGCAGATATTGTTGAAGAGATTTTAAGAGTTTATGGTTTTAATAATATAAAAACTTCAGCAAAATTAAATACTTCAATTTCTTTTTCTGATGAAGTGAGTAATGAAAAAGTTGAAAATATTATTGCTAATATTTTAACCGCACAAGGTTTTAATGAGTCAATGACAAATTCTTTAACTAAGCCCGAATATGTTTCTTTTTCAGATAATTTAAAGGAAGAGCACAGTGTTATTATGCTGAATGCTTTGAGCAATGATCTTGAAGCAATGCGTCAATCTTTATTGTTTGGTGGATTAGAGTCTGTTGCATACAATATCAATCGAAAGAATAATTCGATTAAATTATTTGAGTTTGGAAAAACCTATCACAAATTTGAAAGTGGATATGCCGAGCCAAAACACCTATCACTAATTGTAAGTGGTAAACGAACTCAAGATAACTGGAATATTGATAAAAAAGTTTCCGATTTCTTTTTTGTTAAGGGAGTGGTTATATCATTGTTATCAAGATTAGGATTTGACAAATTAAAAACTTCGGATACTAAAAATGACATTTTTTCAGAAGCAATTTCTTTGAGTTTTGGGAGAATTAAATTGGTTGAATTTGGAATTGTAAAACAAAGTGTATTAAAAGAATTTGGTATCAAACAAGAAGTGATCTTTGCCAATTTTAATTGGGATAATATTATGGAAAATACTGGTAAAAAGGATATGAAAGTAAAGCTTTTACCAAAGTACCCTGAAGTAAAACGTGATTTAGCTTTATTATTAGACAAAGAAGTTAGATTCAATGATCTGTATAATGCTGCTTTTCAAAGTGAAAAAAACTTCTTAAAAAATGTTGATTTGTTTGATGTTTATATGGGAGATAAATTGCCAGAAGGTAAAAAATCGTACGCTTTAAGTTTTGTGTTACAAGATGAAAACAAAACATTGAATGATAAACAAATTGATAAGATTATGAAAAAATTACAAGAAACTTTCACAAAGCAATTTGGAGCAGAGTTGAGGTAAAATTGATATAAGATTTTTTAGTCAAAGGGTGAATATTTTCAATACTGATTTATTCACCCTTTGATTTTTTATTATATTTTTCCTTCTTTAAAATAAAAATCAATTTTTTATAAGTTCTCAATAAAAAAGTTAATTTATCTTTGTGAAAAACTAATTCCATGTACAAATCTGTAGTTCGTAAATTACTTTTTAAATTTGATCCAGAAGAGGTTCATCACTTTACTTTTTCAATGTTAAAAACACTTTTTAGAATTCCTTTTGCAAATGATTTGGCAAAGCAAATCTTTCAGGTGAATGATAAAAAATTAGAACGTAAATTATTCGGGTTAACCTTTAAAAATCCTATTGGATTAGCAGCAGGATTTGATAAAAATGCTGAATTATTTGATGAGTTTTCTAATTTTGGATTTGGATTTGTAGAAATTGGAACGGTTACTCCTAAACCACAACCGGGCAATCCTAAAAAAAGGATATTTCGTTTGATTGAAGATGAGGCATTAATCAACCGAATGGGTTTTAATAATGACGGTGTTAAAGCTGTTGCTGAAAGGCTTAGAAAAAGAAAAACAGATATTATTATTGGTGGAAATATTGGTAAAAATAAAGTTACTCCAAATGAAAATGCTGTAGATGATTATATAATTTGTTTTAACGAATTATTTGATGTGGTTGATTATTTTGTTGTAAATGTTAGTTCACCAAATACACCCAATTTAAGAGCTTTACAGGATAAAGAACCACTCACTAAGTTATTAAACATACTTCAATTAGAAAATAATAAAAAGGACCAACCAAAACCAATTCTTTTAAAAATTGCTCCAGATCTTACAAATGAACAACTGTTAGATATTATTGATATTGTTAAAACAACTGAAATTGCCGGAATTATAGCAACCAATACAACAATTTCAAGAGAAAATTTAAAATCTGAAAAGCAAAAAGAAACCGGTGGTTTAAGTGGAAAACCATTAACGAAAAGGGCTACAGAAGTTATAAAATTTCTTTCCGAAAAATCAAATAAAGCTTTCCCAATAATAGGAGTAGGAGGTATACATTCTGCAAAAGATGCAAAAGAAAAATTAGATGCAGGAGCCGATTTGATACAGTTATATACAGGTTTTATTTATGAAGGTCCCGGATTGGTAAAAAGAATAAATAAAAGTTTATAGTTTTTTTTCTAATAAATAAGAATTCCTCAAGATTTGTAGAGTGTCTAAACAATTAATTTATAATAAAATTTTCTACAATAGTTTTATTGTTTTTTCTGATCATAATTAAATTTTTTATTTGATTAATTGATATAATAAATTAGCTGGATAAAGTCAATAATTAATTTTTTAATAAAAAAAATGTATATTAGGCATAATTTTAATCTAATATTAACAAATAAAAAAATTAACAAATGAAAAAAACAAATTTAATTTACAAGTTTCTCTCCCTTTTATTAGTATCCTTTTTAGTCATAATTGTTAGCTGTAATACTGAAAGTAATGGAATTGATGATGAAGCCATTCTACAAGAAAAAGATCCGATTGCAAAGTTTACTTCAACTCCTATAGAGGGTCAATTTATTGTTGTTTTTAATAAAAACTATGCTGAGAAATCAACTTTAGATAAAAATTTAAAGTATGATGAAAAGAATGATATGTTGAAGTCAGAGATTCCAAATACTTTTTTAAAGGTGGGTCTTTCAAAAGAAGATATTGTAAATACTTTTGGCTATGCAATTAATGGGTTTACTGCTAAATTATCAGAAAATCAAAAAAATGAATTGAAAAAAGATTCTCGAATCAAAAGAATTGAACAAGATTATATGATTACTTTATCTCCTATTACTGCCTATAAAAAACCTGTAGTACCTGCTCCGGCAGAAGAAATTCCTTGGGGTATTGAAAGAGTAGGTGGAGGGTCGTATAGTGGCAGTGCCACTGCTTGGATCATTGACTCGGGTATTGATCTTGATCATCCTGATTTAAATGTAGATGTAGCAAGAAGTGCATGTTTTCTTAGAAGAGGAGATGCTGATGATGAAAATGGCCATGGTACACATGTAGCAGGAACTGTTGCAGCATTAGATAATGAAATTGGTGTTATTGGCGTTGCTCCTGGTGCTACATTAGTTGCTGTTAGAGTTTTAGATAGGAGGGGTAGCGGAACAACTTCTGGTGTAATTGCCGGAGTTGATTATGTTGCAGCTAGCGGTCAAAATGGTGATGTTGCAAATATGAGTTTAGGTGGGGGAATTTCTACTTCATTAGATGAAGCAGTGATCAGTGCTGCGACATCTGGAGTAAAATTTGCTCTAGCAGCAGGTAATGAAAGTGATGATGCAAACAACCACTCACCGGCAAGAGCTAATCATGCAAATATTTATACAGTATCTGCTATGGATAGTAATGATGATTTTGCTTATTTTTCAAATTATGGAAATCCTCCAATTGAGTTTTGTGCACCTGGAGTATCTATAACATCTACTTGGACCAAAGGTGGTTATAATACGATTAGTGGTACATCAATGGCAGCTCCTCATGTTTGTGGATTGTTATTATTGGGTAATGTGGGTTCTGATGGTACTGTAAACGGTGACCCTGATGGTAATCCCGATTCTATAGCACATAATTAATTTTATAAACTATTAATGTGAATAAAAAAAACTACCTTTAAGGTAGTTTTTTTTATTAATAAAAGTTAAAAAGACAATTTTTATGAAATTTCCCCTTTATTTCATATTTTTTATTGTTGGTATCTATTCATGTACAAATAGTAAACCAAACTTAAAACAAGAAACTCCCAAAAGAAACCTGGCGAGTGAGTTTGTTAATGACTTCAAGGAAAACTATAATAATATTCTTCCAAAAAACACTAAACTTTTAGATACTTTTTATAATACAACTTCTTTTCAGCCCATTTGGTTCAATGATTCGCTTTTATTGAATAAGGCAGGAAAAGATTTTTTAAAGATACTTGCTAAAGCAAATCAATACGGATTAGAACCAAAACAATATTCAATTGAAAAGATTCAAGAAATATATCATAAAATAGAAAATTATGATAGTATTGAAAACAAAATTGAATGGGTCATATTATTAGAAAAATTACTGACAAAGAACTATTTTATTTTTGGAAAGCATTTAAATTTCGGTCTTATAGAAAATATTGATACATTAACAGCTTTACCAAGAAAAGAATTTACAATACAAATGTCAAATTATCTTCTAACAGCATTTGAAAAAGATAGTGTTATTGATTATTTGCTTGCCTTGCAACCAAGTCAAGAAGAATATAGAAACCTTCAAAATGGATTGGTAAAATTTTTGGAAAGATCATCTTTGTCTAAGGAAAAAGTTAAAGTTGTAAGTATTAAATCAGATTCATTAAAAGCATTGGATCAAGCTAGAAAAGCTTTGGTGCATCACAATTTTATTCCTGATAAAGCTACAGATACAATCTTTATTAGAGGATTGAGAAAATTTCAATATGAACACGGTTTAAAACCTGATGGCGTTATTGGTACAAATACTGCAAGAGCACTTTCAAAAAGTCCTTATGAATATTACCAAAGTGCTGCTGTAAGTCTTGAAAGATGGCGTTGGAAGCCAATATGGGAAAAAGATTTTATCTATGTTAATATACCCGCATACAATTTATTAATTTGTTTAGGTGATACATTAAAAAGGAAACATAGAGTGGTTGTAGGTACTTCATATAATAGGACTCCTGAAGTATATAGTAAGCTAAGTTATATAGTAGCTTACCCGTATTGGCATGTGCCCAAAAGTATTTCTGTTAATGAGATTTTAGTAAAACAAAAAAAAGATTCAAATTATATTAGAAAGAATAATTTTGAAATTTTTACAAATGAATTAGATTCTGTTTCGAGTACAAGTGTTAATTGGGATACAATTACAAGCTCAAATTTTAATTATTATTTCCGTCAAAAGGGTGGAAGTTCAAATGCTTTAGGCTTGGTAAAATTTATTTTTGATAATAAATATTCAATCTATTTGCATGATACACCAACTAAATACCATTTTTATAGAGAATTAAGAACTTATAGTCACGGATGTGTTAGAGTTCAGGATGCTATTGAAATGGCAGATAATATTTTAAAATATGATGAAAATATTTTTACAATTGACAGTGTTTTTGATTATGTGGAAAAACACAAAGAAAAAAAGATGATGTTGAATAAAAAACTTCCGGTTTATATACAATATATTGTTTGTGATACTGATGCAGAAAATACGATTATTTTTTATAAAGATATTTACAAAAAAGATGATGAAGTAATAAAATTGTTATTTTATAATCAATCAGTTAAAGATACAATATTGATGTCTTCAAAAAATTGATTGATATTGTTTTTGGCTAGAATAGATCTTTTAAAGTAACTTTCATTAGGATAATAAATATATATAATACTTCCTTCTTTTATTTTTGTAATTACTTCAGAAAATTCTTTTTTAGGAAGGGCAGGACAACCTAAACTACGACCTAATCTTCCATTTTTAAAAATGAAATTATCACTTACATAATCAGCAGAATGTATTACAATGGCTCTGTTTCTAGCATTGTTATTTGAAAATTCTAAACCGTCTAAACGCAAAGACAAACCATGTTTTCCGGTATAAGTTTCTGCAGTTTTAAAAAATCCAATACTACTTTGATAAGAGCCAATTTTATTTGAAAATATTTTAGCGTATTCACCTCCCGAATTTCTTCCATGAGCCACTTTACTTTTATGAACCATTTTTTTTGAATCCATATCAATAATAAAAAAGCGATCTTCATTTGCAGATAAACTCATGTCAACGATAGAGAGATACTTGATATTGTCAATTTTTTGATCTTTTTGTAGTTTTAGGAAACCATTTAATGCAGTTTCAAAAGCATCAAATTTTAAATTAGGCTCATTTATTTGATTGTAAAATACAATTGAATAATCTGCAAAAGATAAAGAAGTAGGAGGGTCAATTGCAAAATCAACAGTTTTATCAATAGGATTAAAACTTGAAAGACCCAGTGAGATTAATGCAGTAAAAAATAGTGTTAAAATCTTATTCATAATTCCTCAAAAACTAAAAAATTATTAACAGTATCAATGTACTGAAAATCAATTTATAAAAAATAATATTGAGGGGTGGTTCAAAAATATTAACTGCAAATTTAATATTTTATTGTAAACCACAAATATTTTAAGAATAATTTAAGTAAAAATTATTGATTAATCAAAAAGAATACCTCGAGGCTTTGCCTCGGGGTTTCCTCCTTAAGGAGAGGTCAAAATTGTTTTTACAGTTTTGGGTGAGGTGTAAATAAATAAATTTAGATTTTTGCAGCTTTAGGTCAAGATAAAATGAGCGAAATACCTTTATGGCTCTGCCTCTAGGATAGTTCGTTTCAAGGAATATTTTTATTTTGAAGAAGCAAATTCTTTATAATCATGAATAACCCTTACCTTTTCCATACCTACTTTAATAGCTTTTTCATTTATTGGAATCATGTGGTGATGACGGGGGGGTAATGATTTCTCTAGTCCTTTATGAACATTTTCCATTAATACAATTGGGTGAATTTTTAAAAATGCGCCCATGATTACCATATTAAAGGTTTTTTTATTCTTTAATTCCGAAGCTTCTTTAGCGCCTTCGATAGTTGCAATTTTTATATCTTTTCGAACAGGATGACGAATAATTCCATTAGGGTCATAAAGTAATAATCCACCAGGCTTGACCATACTTTCAAATTTATCCATTGATTGCTGATTCAGTATTATGGCAGTATCAAATTCATTCAGAATAGGAGAACTGATGCGTTCATCACTTAAAATAACAGCAACATTTGCTGTACCACCTCTCATTTCAGGACCATAAGATGGCATCCAACTAACTTCCTGGTCTTGCATAATACCCGAATAAGCTAAAATTTTACCCATAGATAGTACACCTTGTCCGCCAAATCCTGCAATGATAATTTCTTCAGTCATTTTTTTTGTTCTTTATATATATTTAACTTTTTAATGTCCTTCTCTTTGAGATGGGTTGTTTTTCTATTTCTTAATATCTCCTAAAGGGAAATAAGTCAGCATATTTTCATCTAACCATTTATTTGATTCCACAGGAGTCATTTTCCAACCTGAATTACAATTAGAAACAATTTCAACAATTGAAGTTCCTTTATTATCTCTTTGATTTTCAAATGCTTTAATTAAGGCTTTTTTTGTTTTTGTTACCAATTTAGCTTTATGAACAGCTTGCCTTGTAGCATAAGCAACTCCTGGTAATGTGGCCACCATTTCAGTGATCTTTAAAGGATGTCCCATAGTTTCTACAACACGACCATAAGGAGAAGTTGATGATTTCATTCCTTGTAAAGTAGTCGGAGCCATTTGTCCGCCGGTCATTCCATATATACCGTTATTAATAAAAATGATCACAATATTTTCACCTCGGTTACAAGCATGAATTGTTTCAGAAGTTCCTATAGCCGCTAGATCGCCATCACCTTGATATGTAAAAACGTATTTTTCAGGAAAAACTCTTTTGATCCCAGTTGCAACTGCCGGAGCTCTACCGTGAGCGGCTTGTTGCATATCAACATTCATAAATTCATAAGCTAAAACTGAACAGCCAACCGGTGCAACACCAATTGTGTCCTGGCCAATACCCATTTCATCAATAACCTCCATTACCAATCTATGGGCTACACCATGACCACAACCCGGGCAATAGCTCAATGTAGCATCATTCATAAGACCAGTTTTTTTGAAAACAATTTTTCCTTTTTTTATTATTTCTTCAGGTGTAATTACAGCTGTTGTCATCGTTTTAAATTTTGTTAATTTCTTTTTCTACGGCATCTAATACTTCACTTGGTGTAGGGATCATTCCGCCCATTCTACCGAAATGTGCTACTGGTGCTTTACCCTCAACGGCTAACTGAACGTCTTCTATCATCTGACCGGAACTCATTTCAACAGATAAAAATCCTTTGGCTTTATCAGCGAGTTTAGAAATTATATTTTTTGGAAAAGGCCATAAAGTTATGGGTCTTAGTAAACCTAATTTTAATCCTTTATCTCTCCCTAATTTAACTACTTTTTGACTAATACGAGCACTTGTTCCATAAGCTACCAGAATATAGTCGGCATCTTCACATTGAATTTCCTCGTAACGCACTTCATTAATTTCTGCGGTTTTATATTTTTCTTGTAAATGAATATTATGAAGTTCTTGTCTTTCGGGTTTAAGATCTAATGAAGTAATAATATTGCGACTTCTTGTTTCCGGTTTTCCTGTTGTTGCCCAGCTACCATAACGTTTAATTACTTCTTCATTTGAAAGGCGTTCTTTTTGATCGGGTAAGATCACTTTTTCCATCATTTGTCCAATGGCTCCATCCGATAAGATCATTACAGGATTTCGATATTTAAAGGCCAATTCAAAACCTAGATCAACAAAATCAGCCATTTCTTGTACAGTTGAGGGTGCTAAAACAATTAATCGATAATCACCATGACCACCACCTTTAACCGCTTGAGAATAATCAGATTGACCGGGTTGAATTGTGCCTAATCCAGGTCCTCCACGCATTACATTTGCAATTAAACAAGGTAATTCAGATCCTGCCATGTATGAAATTCCTTCTAATTTTAAACTGATTCCCGGGCTGGATGATGAAGTCATTGCTTTTTTTCCACAGGCTGCAGCTCCATAGACCATATTGATGGCAGCTATTTCACTTTCAGCTTGTAGTACCTGCATTCCTGTTCTTTTGAAAGGCTCTTCATGCATTAAATATTCAATAACTTCAGATTGTGGTGTTATAGGATAACCAAAATAAGCATCAACACCAGCTCTAATTGCAGCCTCTGCCATTGCTTCGTTACCTTTCATTAATTTTACTTCTTCCATGTATATAAGACTTTTTTAAAGAACGATTATAATACCTTTTCGGGCTTGTACTGATATACGGTAATACACATATCAGGGCAAACTAAAGCACAAATTTTGCAACCGGTACAAGCATCATGATTTATAGGGAAAGCCGGATTATAACCTTTTGTATTTACTTGTTGATCTAGCTGTAATACATCAAAAGGGCAGGCAACTACACATAAATCACAACCTTTACAAGCTTCGATATCTATTACAACGGCACCTCTCACTTTTGACATAGGATGACATATTTTAGATTAGTAATATAGGGATTTTCGCTCAGCGAATTTAAAAACTATTCTTTTATTAAAAAATGATTAAAATCATTGTTTTAATATATTATTATAAATTAACTATGCTTTTTAGCTTTAATAATTATTATATTCTTAAAAAACAACTAAACCAGAGGTTTATATTGTTGAGGATTAGCCTCATGCATTATTTGGTATACCGCTTCAAATATATCCTCAGTATTCCGATTAGAGAAATAATCTCCATCAGTTCCGTATGCTGGTCTGTGTTCTTCAGAACATAAAGTAATTGGTTTACTATCTAAAAATTGGTATGCATTTTGAGTGTTCAGAACTTCATTCATAATATATGCAGAAGCTCCACCGGGTACATCTTCATCAATTACCATCAAACGATTGGTCTTTTGAACACTTTTTACAATGTCATGAGCTAGATCTAATGGCATAATACTTTGTATATCAATCACTTCGCAAGTAATACCAAACTGCTTCAATTGTTCAGCAGCCTCAGTTACTAATTTTAATGTTGAGCCATAGGATACTAGTGTAATATCTGTTCCCTCCATTATGGTTTCTACCACACCAATCGGTGTCTTAAATTCTCCAAAATTATTGGGTTGTTTTTCTTTTAGTCGATAACCATTCAGATTTTCAATGATTAAGGCAGGATCATCACTTTCTAACATCGTATTAAAGAATCCTGCAGCTTTTGTCATATTTCGAGGGACTAATATACAAATACCTTTTAGAAAATTGTTAATACCACTCATTGGTGATCCGGAATGCCAGATACCTTCTAATCTATGTCCGCGTGTTCTTATTATTAATGGTGCTTTTTGTCTACCTGCACTTCTATAATGCAATGAAGCCAGATCATCACTTAAAGCTGGAAGTGCATATAAAACATAATCTAAATATTGAATTTCAGCAATAGGTCGTAAACCTCTCATAGCCATACCAATACCTTGGCCAATAATTGTCATTTCACGAATTCCTGTATCGCTCACCCGCATTTCACCAAACTTACTTTGAAGGCCTTCCAACCCTTGATTTACACCTCCAATATACCCTGTATCTTCACCAAAAATCAAAGTTTCAGGGTAATTCACAAATATTTTATTAAAATTATCACGTAAAATTGTCCTAGCATCAACTTCTATAGCTTTCTCATTATAAGTGGGTTTAACTTCAGCAATATTAATAGCAGCTTTTTCTGACTCACTATACAAGTGGGAACTATATTTTTTTTGATAAAAATCTTTATAGTTTTTGATCCAATTTTGTAAAGTTATTTTTGCTGGAAAATCTTCGTTGATCAAATGACGCAAAATTTTTCGGGCATAGACTAAATTAGTTCTAATCTGAACATCTTCATCAGCAGAGAATTCTTTAATAAGCTTTTTGATAAAAGCAGCATTTTTAGAGTTATCTGCAACTTCTTTTAAAATTGTCAATAATTCATCAGCTTCTTTTTTGAGCGGGTTTTTAAATCCATCCCAGGCATTTCTTTTTGCTAATCTAGCTTCTTTTCTTGCTTCCTTTTCAATGGCTTCAATTTCCACTTCATTTTTTACAAAACGATAAATCTTGCCTTCATTATCTTCAATCTTATAATTTAAGATCCATTCACGCATTTTAGTATTGCAATCTATGCTTTTTTCGTAATCTAAGCGTTCTTTACTTTTGTAGCGTTCATGTGATCCGGAGGTTGAATGACCTATGGGTTGCATAAGGTCGGTTACATGGATAATTACGGGGACATGTTCTTCACGGGCTATTTTATCTGCTTTTTTATAGATATCGATCAAGGCAGAGTAATCATTTCCTTTTACAGTAAAAATTTCATAACCATTTTTACCATCCTCTCTTTGAAATCCTTTAAGAATTTCAGATATATTTTCTTTTGTAGTATGATATTTTGCAGGAACTGATATGCCATATTCATCATCCCAAATACTGATTACCATAGGAACTTGAAGAACACCGGCAGCATTGATAGTCTCCCAAAAAGGTCCTTCACTTGTACTGGCGTTTCCAATTGTACCCCATGCTACTTCATTACCTTTGATCGAAAAATTTGTAAAATCTTCTAATCCCTTTACATTACGGAAAATCTTTGAAGCCTGAGCTAAACCTAATAATCGAGGCATTTGGCCTGAAGTACTTGAAATATCAGAACTTGAATTTTTTTGTTTCACAAGATTTTTCCAGGAACCATTTTCATTTAATGAATGTGTAGCAAAGTGATTGTTCATTTGCCTGCCACCTGATTCCGGAGCATTTTTGATATTAGAATCACCATATAGATTGGCAAATAGTTGTTGTGGAGTTAAAGCTCCAATACTCATCATAAAAGTTTGATCTCGGTAATAACCGGAACGCCAATCGCCATTTTTAAAGACTTTTGCCATTGCAAGTTGTGGAACTTCTTTACCTCCTCCAAAAATTCCAAATTTAGCTTTACCTGAAAGTACTTCTCTTCTGCCTAACAAACTACATTCCCTACTTATGATTGCTGTTTTATAATCGGTTAAAACTTCTTTTTTGAATTCTTCAAAAGATAATTTTAGTGGAGAATTGTTTGATATATTTTTCATCTATTTTGTGCCTTTGTTGTTTCGCAAATATACAAAATAAAAGTGAGAATTCGAAGGGATAAAAGCGAAGGGGTTAGTAAGTAAATGTGCAATATAAATATCTAAAAATCAATAACATAAGAATCAAATTTATATTAATGTCTAGTTTTTTAATTTTAATGAAAGTATTTGTTGATTATTTTTAATTTTCATTAATAAATAATTAATATTTTGGGAATTAAATTAATAGTTTTTAAAACAATTTTCTTAATTAATTTATTTCTAAATTTATATAAAAATGAAAAATTTTAGTAAAATCCTCTTCTAATAAAATTGTAAATTCTTGAAGGATTTGCAGTGAGTACAAATCTGATTTTTGAAAAATATTCAGGTTGAGATGGTTCAAAACCCAGACTTGATTGCATAGGAAAATATAACTCTAAAAAGTTATGAATAAAATTTAATCTAACACCACTGTCATATCTAAAAAAAGCGTTTTCGTTTTTATTTTTTACAAAACCGGCATCTGTATATAATTCAATCCAGCGCCAAACACTCACACTAAAATTTGTGCTCGCTATCCATTGATTGGCATATTTTTTTTCAAAAATTGTTTTAAATCCACCATCAGAAATTATAATTTCTTGACTAAAAAAGCCTGAATCTTCAGATCTTCCTAAATAACTGTATTCAAATAAATAATCACTGGGTCTGTCTAAAGCAAAACTAAAGAAATCAGTAGTGGTTTTATTAAATAAAAAAGTTCCCAAAAATAATCTAAAATCAAATTGTCTGTGTTTATCAGTAAGTTTTCTATATCGAAAGTCTAGGGCAATTTTACTAAAATTTACATTGTATTGAAAGTCTACAGAATACCGCAGATCATTTATAATATTAGGTTGAGAATATCCATAACGAATATCAAGAATATTGTAACTGTCAAATTCATTTTCAATTACTCCTTGCGGAATTTCTTTATCAACAACATTATATCTAACCAGTAAAGAGCTACCACCCACATCCCTCAAAGATTTTCGATTAAATTGTATTAAAAAATAAGGATTTAGTTTTTTGTAGAACAAATTTTTGTCATAATGAGATTTACTGCCTGAAATACCGGCGCTATATCTGTATACTATTGAATTTTCAGGTAAGTACTGATAAGAAAAATTGAATGAACCTACTATACTATTACTTTTAAAAGCATAGGCAGGTGTTATGCCAAGTAACCATTTCTTTTTAAATAAGGCCTGATTGTATAATTGAGGTCCTAATATCAATCCATCATAATAATTATATTCAGTGTAAATATTATAAAAAATTTGGTTGTAGTAAGGATCTTCAATATCTTTAAAAAAAGTAAACTTTAAAGGACGGTTTAATATTTTTTGATCAATTTTTTTCCAATTATTTCGCAAGTTGATTTCAGGATATAAATACTCATAATTTAGTGAAATTCTGTCAAAACCATTTCTGGGTATTGTAACAGTTTTTGATGAATCAATTTTGGCAATCCATTGTTTGTATAAAATTTCTTTATCCTTTACACCATAAAGGGCAACAGGTGCAGCCATATCGCTAACATTTTCAATAGTAACCATAAGTGAATCCCCTTTCTTATCTACACTATTTATGGTATAATCTATCTTTTTTTTGGTTTGTATGTAATCGATAAAAAACGGATCTAAATTTTTATCAGTTTTTTTGGTAATTATTTCTTTAAAATCATCACTGTTACTTAATTGTAAAATATTTTCATTATAATATTGTTGTAAACTTTTTATGACAATTGAATCATTTAAAATGGCATCTAGATAGCGCAAACCTATGCCTGCTTTATATTTATTTACGATCTTTCGATTAAAATTTGAAAGTGAATCAGCTCTTGTTATTAGGGATTGATCAATATTTTTTCTGGCGGCAAATTGATAAACAAAAGGATATTTTCCATTAAAATCCAATTTAGCCAAACTATAACTTCTAAATCCCCAGATCTTCGAAATATTACCTGTTGCTTTTATTTCTGGATAATATTTAGAAATATATTCCATCATCATATAAATCTGAATACCATCGGCAAGCCAGTAATCATCTCTTTTATTTACCAAAATTGTATTTTCAATATATTTTTTTGTTAATGCTTTAAACATTTTAATATCCCATTCAAAAGCATCACTAAAAGGAGTTAAAGATTTTGGTAATTGATTTAATCCGTAAACTTGATTTTTTCTATAGGTAATATCATTTACCAATATTTTTTTATGAGGATATTTTCCCAAAAATTCGGTTATAAAATAAAGTTGTCTATTTAAAATATCTGTTTTTAAAGGAATTGTTAGGTTTTTACTTTTCAGATTTGATACAACTTCTAATGAATCAGTAAGATAACTATCAAAACTACTTAATAATTTTATACTCAATTCAATATCGGTTCTGTTTTTTCCTTCTAAATTATAAATAACTTGACTATCTTTAATTTGTATTTCACTATTCAGATCGGAGTGAAGTGAAAACCCTCGGGGTACTACAAAGGTTATTGAATAATTTGTAGGATCAATATACAGATCATCCATGTCTAAATTACTCATTGTATGCCATTTGCCATCATATACAGCCGGAGTTATATACCAATATCGCAAATTATAATTATTTTCTTTAAAACCGTAATGCGTAAAATTATCAATAGGAACCTTTACTGTGTAATGAATACTTAATGTAACTTTTTGCTTTGGTAACAGTGAGTTTGGAAGTATAACCTTTACAATGTCTATTGCTTCGGGATCTTCATTCCAGTTAGTGATTTGATGATCAATACTTATATCTGTTATTTTAGAATAACCCCTTTTTTGAATTTTTGCAAAGTATAGACCTTTGTCATAATTTTCGATCAACCGTTTAGATAAAGGTGTTTTTCTATTGTCGTAAGCATTGGCCCAATTGTGTATATAAATAGTATCTAAAATATCAGATGAGTTATTGTGATATGTTATTTCCTGTTCAATATCAATTGTTTGATATTTAGGATCTAACTTAGCTTTTATAGATATTTCATTTGTTTGCGCTACTAAATTGAAATGATAGCCAAAAAATAAAAATAATATGAAATAAAATTTATGCAATTTTAAAAGAAATTGATTTATTATCTGATTAAAAATTAGGGCTAAAGTGGTGTTTTTTATAAAAAGCATCAATTATTTCAATAACTTCATCAGTATCATCTACAATTGTAAATAGGTCAAGATCCACTAAACTTATATTGCTGAATTTTTGAAGAAGTGTACTTTTAATCCATTCTAAAACACCATTCCAAAATTCACTTCCTACCAATATAATAGGAAATTTGGCAATTTTTTTTGTTTGAATTAAAGTAATAGCTTCAAATAATTCGTCTAAAGTACCAAATCCTCCCGGTAGTGCTACAAATCCTTGGGCATATTTCACAAACATTACTTTGCGTACAAAAAAGTAATCAAAATCTAAGTTTTTATCGCTGTCAATAAAAGAATTGTCTTTTTGTTCAAAAGGTAGATCAATATTCAAACCAACTGAAACACCACCACCACGATGGGCACCTTTATTACCAGCCTCCATAATCCCGGGTCCTCCACCTGTAATAACTCCATAACCACTTTGGGTTAGTTTGAATGCAATATTTTCTGCAATTTCATAATACTTTTCTCCTGGTTTTGTTCTTGCAGAGCCAAAAACACTTACACAAGGTCCGATACGGCTTAACTTTTCATATCCATCAACAAATTCACTCATGATCTTAAAAATAGCCCATGAATCATTGGTTTTAATTTCGTTCCATGTTTTTTGCTTCAATTTATCACTAATTCTTTTGTCTTCTGATGGAGTCATAATTAAATCTTTTAATTTTATTCTAATAGCTTTTTGAAGATTAAAAGCCTGCTAAAGTAATTCTTTTTTAAGAAATTGACCTGTATAACTGTTTTTAACCTTAACAATTTCTTCGGGTGTACCTTCAAAAAGTATTTTACCACCTTTTACACCACCTCTGGGCCCTATATCAATAATAAAATCAGATAATTTGATAACGTCTAAATTGTGTTCAATTATAATAACTGTATTACCTTTATCGGTTAATTTATTCAAAACTTGCATTAAAATATTGATATCCTCAAAGTGTAAACCCGTAGTTGGTTCATCTAAGATATACAATGTATTTCCGGTATCTTTTTTTGACAGTTCAGCTGCAAGTTTTATTCGTTGGGCCTCACCGCCTGATAATGTTGTTGATTGCTGACCTAAAGAAATATAACCTAAACCTACATCCTGAATAGTCTTTAATTTCCGATAAATTTTTGGAATATTCTCAAAAAAGTGAACGGCTTCCGTTATGGTCATATTTAATACATCAGAAATAGATTTTCCTTTATACCTTATTTCTAAGGTTTCTCGTGTAAATCGCTTACCTTGACAGGTTTCACATTCAACTTCAACATCGGGTAAGAAATTCATTTCTATTACTCTAACTCCGCCTCCTCTACAGGTTTCACATCGACCATCTTTAACATTAAAAGAAAATCTTCCGGGTTTATAACCTCTTATTTGAGCTTCAGGAGTTTTTGCATATAAATTTCTAATTTCACTAAAAACACCGGTATAGGTTGCGGGATTTGAACGAGGTGTTCTGCCAATAGGGCTCTGATTGATATCAATGATTTTATCTATATATTCAATGCCTTTGATTGATTTGTAGGGTAGTGGTGTTTTTACAGCATTATAAATATGCTGATTTAAAATTGGGTAAAGTGTTTCATTAATCAAAGTAGATTTACCGCTTCCGGAAACTCCTGTCACACAGATCATTTTACCCAAAGGAATTTCGAGTGTTACGTTTTTAAGATTATTCCCGGTAGCACCTTTTAATATTATATTTTTATTATTTCCTTTTCGCCTGACTTTAGGGATTTCAAAAAACTTTGTACCATTTAAGTAGGCTGCAGTTACAGTATTACTTTTTAAAAGTTCTTTGGGAGTTCCATTACTAATAATTTCACCTCCATGTCTGCCAGCTTCAGGGCCAATATCTATAACATAATCAGATGATTCGATCATTTCTTTATCGTGTTCAACAACCAAAATTGAATTTCCAATATCGCGTAATTTTTGTAATGATTCAATTAGCTTTTGATTATCACTTTGATGTAAACCAATACTCGGTTCGTCTAAAATGTATAAAACACCAACTAATTGTGAACCAATTTGAGTAGCCAACCTTATCCTTTGGGCTTCACCACCCGATAATGTTTTAGAGCTCCTGTTTAAGGTTAAATAATCCAAACCAACATCAAGTAAAAATTGAATTCGTGTTTGAATTTCTTTTAAAATTTCAGTAGCAATGATTTTTTGTTTATTTGAAAGTTTGTCAGGTAGATCTTTAAACCAATCGGATAAATGTATGATATCCATTTCTGTAAGATCCGATATTGATTTATTGTTTATTTTAAAATGTAGCGATGCTTTTTTTAATCGTTTCCCGTTGCAAACAGAACAGAAGTTTTCTTCCATAAAACCTTTAGCCCAACGTTTTAATGAACTTGAGTTACTTTCATTGTATTGGTTTTGTATGAAATTTGTAATTCCTTCAAAATCAATTTCATAATTTCTTGTAATACCCAAATCTTTTGAACTAATATCAAATTTCTCTTTACCACCATAGAGTATTATTTCTAATGCTTTTGCAGGAATTTTATCAATGGGTTCTGAAAGTGAAAATTGATATTTTTCGGATATTAAATTTAGTTGTTTAAAGATCCACGAGCTTTTTTGTTCGCCAATAGGAGCAATTCCGCCATTATTTATTGATATTTTACTATTTGGAATAATTTTGTTTAAATTGATCTCATAAACTTTACCAATACCATTGCAATGTTGGCAGGCCCCTTTTGGTGAATTAAAAGAAAATGTATTGGGTTCGGGTTTTGGATATGAAATTCCTGTGGAAGGGCACATTAAATTTCTGCTAAAATAACGTGGTTCATTGTTGTTAAAATTAATGACCATTAAAGTATCATCACCATGATACATTGCTGTTTTAATAGTTTCGTTTAATCGTTTATCAATTTTTTTATCTATAGACAAACGGTCAATAACAATTTCAATATCATGTGTTTTGTAACGATCTAACTGCATTCCTCTTTCAATTTCTCGAATCTCTCCATCAATACGAACACGAATAAAACCTTGTTTGGCAATATTGGCAAACAATTCCCTGTAATGACCTTTTCTGGATTTAATAATGGGGGCTAAAACCATAATCTTTTGATCTTGGTATTCATTTAAGATCAATTCTTTAATAAGTTCATCGCTATAACTTACCATTTTATCACCAGTGTTGTATGAAAAGGCATCACCTGCTCTTGCATATAACAATCGAAGAAAATCATAAATTTCGGTAATGGTACCTACAGTTGATCGCGGACTTTTACTGGTAGTTTTTTGTTCAATAGCAATTACAGGAGATAATCCTTCAATTTTATCAACATCAGGCCTTTCTAAACCACCTAAAAACTGACGAGCATAAGCAGAAAAAGTTTCAATATACCTACGCTGGCCTTCAGCATAAATAGTATCAAAAGCTAGCGAAGATTTTCCGCTACCACTTAAACCGGTAATAACTACCAGTTTGTCTCGGGGTATTTTTACATCAATATTTTTAAGATTATGTACTCTTGCCCCTAAAACTTCTATGTAATTTTGTTGTTTTGGCATTTAAAAATTGAAAAATGCAAATTTAAATAAATCAAATAACATTTCTAACTTGTTTTATAGCTGATCTTTTAATAATATTTTAATTATCTAAAATATATTGTTATAAAATGAATAATAAATGTTTTTTTATTTTTAAAATTTTTTAAATTGCAATGAAATTATGAAGATCATTCATTCCATACGACATTTTTTTGAAAAGAGAGGCTTTGATGTTTCATCTAGATTTGCTGATAAGATGGGAATTAGAGCTACAAATGTTCGTTTATTTTTTATTTATATATCGTTTGTTACCATTGGATTGTCATTTGGAATTTATTTAACACTGGCCTTTTTATTGAGATTGAAAGATATGTTATACACAAAAAGGAGTTCAGTTTTTGATTTATAAATTATTAAAAAATAAAATGATTTTAACACAAAGAACAATTGAAACAATCTGATGAAATTAAGAAATATTAAATCTAAAGTTTATACTGCGTTATCGTTTCTTTTTGGTGTAATAGCATTAGGTACATTTGGTTATATAATGATTTCAGGTTATAGTTTTGTGGATGCCCTTTATATGACTATAATAACGATTTCAACTGTTGGGTTTAAAGAAGTGGTACCATTAGATACAAATTCAAAAATTTTTACAATATTATTAATTTTAACAAGTATTAGTATTTATGGATATGTAATTTCAGTATTAACTGAATATATTTCAAATAATAAACTTTTTGAAGAACTTAAAAATAAAAAAGTGCAAAACAGAATTGACAAACTTTCAAATCACATTATCGTTTGTGGGTATGGAAGAAACGGAAAACAAGCAGCAGAAAGATTAATTAAATATAATAAACCATGTGTTGTTGTTGAAAACGAAACTGAGTTGATCGATCAAATTATGCTCGATGGTAATTTATTATGGGTTAAAGGAGATGCAACCAATGATGAAGTATTGAAAAAAGCAGGTATTTATAATGCGGCAAGTTTAATTACTACATTACCCTCTGATGCTAATAATCTATACGTAGTACTTTCTGCCAGACAATTAAATGCCAAATGTAAAATTATCAGTAGAGCTTCAAATGATTCATCATACGCTAAATTAAAGATTGCAGGAGCTGATAATGTGATCATGCCTGATAAACTCGGTGGAGAACATATGGCATCATTGGTAGTAACACCGGATATTATTGAATTTATTGACAGATTGTCTATTGAAGGAGAAAGTTCAAATAATATTGAAGAACTGATTATTGAAGATCTTCCTGAAGAATTTAAAAATAAATCAATTCTTGATCTAAATTTGCGAAGAAAAACCGGATGTAATGTAATAGGATTTAAAACACCAAATAAAGAGTATATTATAAATCCTGATGCAGATACAAAATTAATTCCCAATTCTAAATTGATTGTTATCGGAAAACCGGAACAAATTGAAAAATTACACCAACTTTTTTAAATGAAAAAAATATTAATTACAGGAAGCAATGGTTTGCTTGGTCAAAAATTAATAAAAATTTTAGTTAAAAAACACACATATAATATATATGGTGTATCAAAAGGTGAGAATCGTTTAAAAAACAAAAAAGGTTACACTTATATTAATTTAGATATTACTGATGAAAATAACCTAAGTAAGCTAATTGAAAAGATAAACCCTAATTTTATTATCCATACAGCAGCAATGACCAATGTTGATGCCTGTGAATTGCATAAAAAAGAATGTGATATTATTAATGTTGATGTAGTTAGAACTTTGGCTGAAAATTGTAAAAAAAAGGATATCCATTTAATTCATATATCCACAGATTTTATTTTTGATGGTGAAAAAGGATTTTATAAAGAAGAAGATATTCCAAATCCTATTAATTATTATGGCTTATCAAAATTAAAGTCAGAAGGAATTATTATCAACTCAAATATTAAACATACCATACTAAGAACAATTCTAGTTTATGGTTTAACCGATGATAATAAAAATAATATCGTTTCATGGATAATAGATTCCATTAAAAGTAAGCAACAAATTAACATAGTTACTGATCAATTGCGTATGCCAACTTTAGTAGATGATCTAGCGCAAGCAGGCATCTTTGCTCTTGAAAATAATATTGAAGGTGTATTTAATGTTTCAAGTAACCAACTTATGAGTATTTATGAAATAGCAATTGAGGTTGCTAATGTTTTTTGTTTAGATAAATCTTTTATAAATCCTATTGTAACCGCGAGCTTAAAGCAACCTGCTAAGCGTCCGCCTAAGACAGGGTTTGATTTAACAAGGTCAATAAATGAATTAAAATTACCTTCGTATTCTTTTGTTGAAAGATTACAAGTATTTAAAAATCAATTAGAAAGCACATAATTATTTTTTTGATTGAAATGCTTCACTAAATTGTTAATAACTTTAACACGAAAGTTGTTTTGTAATATCAAGTTTTATTATACATTTGCTGTCCCAAAAATTATGGGATTTTTTAGCAGATTATTTCGTTTAAAATAATACTTTAAAAATAAAATAAAATTTCTTTAAAAAAGTATTGTTAGTTAAAAAAACTGTTTTATATTTGCACCCGCTTAGAATGAGAGTGAAAATGTTAAGGGATAAGTTTGAGGAAAAGTTCATTGAAAGAATTGAAAATTGACAGCGTAAGAATTGAGTAGA
>JBDLJB010000032.1:0-30787 GCA_039714555.1 Bacteroidota bacterium | reverse complement strand
GCAAAAGTATAAAAGATTTATAAACAAAAATTAATTGATTGCCCTAACAGGTATTAGAGTTTATAAAAAAGTAATTATTTCATTCTGTTATTAACTGCTGTAAGGAATATAGCAAAAATATTTACCGATTTCAATCAATATAAGCTATTTACTAATTTTACCATTAAGTACCTGTTATTAAGATACTGAGGATAGATTAAAAAATATTTCTTAGTTTAAAATCTTTATATTTGCAAATTGTAATAAATATAGATTAACTAAACCTCCTCTATATAATGAAAAAAACAGCACTTTTTATTGCTTTTGTTCTAAGTTTAAATTTTGTAATTGCACAGAGCATTGAGATTACAGGTAATGGAATTGGAATACCCATTGATGGTAGCAATGTTCCCAAAACTGAAGACAATACTTACTTTGGTACAGTAACTACTGGTGGTAGTGTAGTACATGATTTTATTATTACAAATATTACAAATACCCGCTTTAAAATTTCTAGTGTAGTATCGTCAAATCCTGATTTTATCGTTAAACCACCTAAAGGCACAATTCAACCGGGTGCTAGTAAAACATTAACTATTACATTTGAGCCAACCTCTGCTGATATAAATAATGCTGTAATAACAATTTATATAACTGATGGAACAAGTTATACTTTTAATGTAGCTGGAAAAAGTAATCTAGCTTTTGGTGATATTATGATTAGCCAATATTATCACAATGGAATAGATGAAATTATTGAAATAAAAAATCTAACAGATTCAGATTTTCAATCGGGAGTAATTTCATATACAATAGATGGAGGAAGTCAAATACTTTTAGGAATTATACCAGTGGGAGTTCCAATTACTGTGAATATAAGTGGTGGAAATAATAAAACTATTGAATTGGTTAACACAAATAATGGAGAAATTCTTGATATAATTGGAGATAATTCTGATTGGGGTTCAAATAAATCATTTACTAAAGGGGCATGTGCTACAGAAGAACCTCATACTATTTTTAACATTAATGATTGGATAGAACTAGATTTAAGTGAAGTAGTTATATCTAGTATTTCTGATATAAATATTGATGTTGGTGTTTATAACAAAGGAATTACTAAATGGAATGGTTTATGGGATAACGGTAACCCTGATAGAACACGTGATGTTGAAATAAATGCATTGTATGATACAAATAGTGAAAGTGGAGATTTAGAAGCTTGTAATTTAACTGTAACAGATGAAATAAATTATGATGGTTCTACTACAAAATCAATTATTGTTTATAGTGATTTAACTATAAACAGTTCATTAATTATTGGCGATACTGAGTCATTAGTAATGTATGATGGTATAGTAAATTATGATGGTATTTTTACAAAGATTGAAAATTCTGAAGAAAAAAACATATCAAATGATGTAACCTATTGGTCTTCACCGGTAGAAGGGGTTATGCTTACAGAAAAATTTCCTAATGTAGATACTAACAGAATGTTTATGTTGAATCCAATAAGTATTAATCCAATTTATTCAACAATTTATCCAAAATATGAGCATTGGTTTAATTATACAGGTGCAATGGAATTAGGAAAAGGTTATTCGATAGAAGGTGACCTGGGTGCTGTATATCCAGCTCTACAAATAGTAGAATTTACCGGAAAACCTCATAATGGTACTTATAATGTAATAATCAATACAGGTATTTCTTCTACAGAACCAGTTCAAGATAATATGAATTATAATCTAATAGGTAATCCATATCCTTCAGCTATAGATCCGGATATATTTATTAATACTAATGAAGGAAAGTTTACAGGAACAATTTATGTTTGGAGTCAGAGAATAGATAATATAGTTGGAGGCGAATATCAAGATCCCGGTTATTATCATTATAATTTAACTGGTGGTGTAGGTGGGTCAACTGAAATTCCCGATGGAACTAATTATAAAATTGCTTCTGGACAGGCTTTTATGATTGAGGCTTTAAATACATCAGCAATTGTTTTTAATAATAATATGCGAGTAGTAGGAAACAATGATATGTTCTATAAATCGGTAAATTCAAAAAGATCTTCTTCTTTAAAAAATGAAAGAAATAGAATGTGGTTAAGAATAACCAATACAGATAATATAGTAAGAGAACAATTAATTGGTTTTTTTGATGTAGCTACCGATGGTGTTGATTATGGTTATGACGGACAAACAGTAAATGGAAAAGATTATAACTTCTATTCATTACTTGAAAACAACAAATACACTATTCAAAGTTTTGGTACTTATGCATCAAACAAAATTGTTGCTTTAGGTTTTGATACTGAAAAAATTGGTGAATTTACTATTGGTATTTCAAAAATGGAAGGTATCCTTAATGATCAGGAAATTTATTTAGTAGATAATTTTTTAAATATCACCCATGATTTGAAAAAAGGAGATTACGAATTTACACAAAATAAAACCGGCGAAATTAAAGATCGTTTTAAGTTAAAGTTTACAGCTACTACTTCAGGTATTGATAATATTATAAAAACAAATGATTTTATTATTTCAACCAAAGGTGACACCTTTATAATCAATTCAAGTCAAACAGTTAAATCAATAAGAGTTTTTGATATGTTTGCTAGGAAGTTAATAGATGAAAAACCAAATAAATCAAATTTTCATTTACCAACGCACAATATTAATAAAGGTTCTGTTTTAATTTTAAGGGTACAATTAGAGAATGGATTTGAAATTAGTAAGAAGGTTATAAAACACTAATTAACAACAAGTTTTTTAAATTCTTGTAGTTATATAAATTTTAAAATCCTGTAAATAATCAATTTTACAGGATTTTTTGGTTTTTAAATATCAGGGATTCACTTTGAGTGAAGCTCTAACTCTACTTAATAATAAACTTAGAATATTTCTCTACCTGCAAAGTGGAAAGCACCTTCTATAGCAGCATTATCATCACTGTCAGATCCATGAACGGCATTCTCACCTAAAGAAGTTGCGAATAATTTACGGATGGTGCCTTCAGCAGCTTCAACAGGATTAGTAGCGCCAATCAAAGTTCTAAAGTCTTCAACTGCATTGTCTTTTTCTAAAATTGCTGCAACGATAGGTCCACGAGTCATAAATTCAACCAACTCCCCAAAAAAAGGTCTTTCATTGTGAATTTCATAAAAAGTTTCTGCATCTCGTTTACTCATATGAGTGTATTTCATTGCTACAATTTTAAAACCTGAAGCATTGATTTTTTCTAAAATTGCACCGATATGTCCATTTTCAACAGCATCGGGTTTTATCATGGTAAATGTTCTGTTTGTTGCCATTTTTTAAATTTTAAATTCTTGCAAAAATACTTTTTTGATGAGAACTGCAAAATTAATTTAATATTTTTTTAGATCAATATTGTTGTGAGAAGCTTTCGAGTAGTACATTATTCTCTCCTCGAATCTCCATAGTTACTGTATTATTTATAAAATTAAATTTTAATAGGCCAAAGTTTTTAACCGAAACCACATTTGATATTCTATATTCATTGGGTTCTCCTTTAAAAGAGGTGTAAGAATGTGTCATACCACTAGCGGTAATATCGATAAGCGGGTAACTTATATTTGGAATTTTTTTGGCAGAAATTTCAGCTATGTGCCTGTCACCAGATAAAATGATAACACCTTTAGCTCTTGAATTTGCAACTATTTTTTCAAATTTATCTACTTCGTGAGGCATATTGCCCCAGGTTTCAAATCCGTGTTCTTTAGATAAAAATTGAATACTGCTTACAATAACGTTAAAATCTGATTTTGAATTGTTCAATTGTTTTTCAAGCCATTCCCATTGTTTGTTTCCTAACATTGTCCCTTCTCCGTAAATATTTGGTTTATAACGTTTTTTAGAGAGGGAATCCTTTGTGAGTTCGCTTCTAAAATACCTTGTATCTAATACAATGATTTTTATAGAATTGCTGTCAATATTAAAATCCTTTGCATAATATACACCTTGTTGATTTCTTCTAATATCATCTGCCTCAACATCAAGAAAATCTAAAAATAACTGTTGTACACTATCTTTTTTAGGATACTCTTTTCCTGCATCATTTTTACCATAATCATGATCATCCCAAGTGCCTAAGACAGGAACTTTTTTAATAAAACCAAGATAGACCAAATCATTTTTTTGTTTGTCATAATTCTTTTGCATCAATTGCATATTTTCAGTATCACTATAAATTATATCTCCTCCCCAAATAAAAATATTCGGATTATTCTTTAAAATTTCAGGCCATAATTTATTTTCAATTTCCTGATTATCACAGGAACTGAAAGAAATAGTAAATTCGTTATTAATAGGTTTTTGCTCAACATTTTTTTTGGTGCAAGAACTCAAGATTGAAAGAATTGAAAGAATAAAGTAGAATAATTTCATTTTTTTGTCTTTTAAAATTCAAAAGTATATAATTGAATTTAGAACATTGTTAATTTAAAATTATAATTTTTTAATCTTTTAATATTTACTGTATATTCGCAGCTTATGAATTTAGCAGAAATAAAAGGTATCAGATCATTATTATCTAAGCCTCAAAAAATAGCAATTGTAACGCACAGAAACCCTGATGGAGATGCCTATGGTTCTAGTTTGGCATTATACCATTATTTTAAAAATGAAAATCATCAGGTAACGGTAGTTTCACCTAATGATTGTCCGGATTTTTTAAAATGGATGCCGGGACAAGAGGAAATTGTAATTTTTGAAAAAAATACTGCTGAAGGAACAAAAATATTACAAGAAGCACAAATTGTATTTGTTTTAGATTTTAATGCTTTTCATAGGGTGGGTCGTGAAATGCAAACCGTTTTAGAAAAAATTGATCCGGTATATTTTTTAATAGATCATCACCAAGAACCAGATGGTTTTGCCAAATATACTTATGTTGATGTTGAAGTTTGTTCAACTTGCCAGATGATTTACCAATTTTTTGAAAAATTAGAAGTACTTCCAAAAATTAACAAAGATATTGCAACATGTTTGTATACGGGTATTTTAACTGATACCGGTTCTTTTCGATTTCCTTCAACTTCAAGCAAGACACATTTAATTACTGCTGATTTGTTAGATAAAGGAGTAGCGCATGATAAGGTTTATAACAGGATTCATGAAAACTCTATAGATAGGTTAAAATTATTAGGAAAGGCTTTGAGTAATATGGAAGTTATTAAAAAATATCATACTGCTTATATAACATTAACTAATAGAGAATTACGAAATTTTAATTACAAAAAAGGAGATACTGAAGGTTTTGTAAATTACGCACTTTCTCTATCAGGAATCAAATTAGCTGTTATTTTTATAGAAGACCAACAACAAGGAATAATTAAAATGTCTTTTCGTTCTATAGGTGATTTTAGTGTTAATGAATTGGCTAGAAAATATTTTAGCGGTGGAGGCCATATCAATGCAGCAGGAGGAAGAAGTGAAAAAAGTTTAAAGGAAACTGTTAGTGATTTTCTAGATGTTTTACCCGAATATGAAGAACAATTAAATTATAAATATGAATAAAACATTTTATATAATTTTAGTTTTAGTTTTTATGGTTTCGTGTTCAAAATCGGAACCGCGAAAGCCTATCAAAAGAAAAACGGGTTCTTTTATGAAAGAATCGATCGATCGAAATAAAAAGCTTAATAAGCTTGAAGAAGAACTCTTGCAAATTAAAATGCAAAATGATTCTACAAATACATATTATACTTCAGCAAATGGTTTTTGGTATTTTTATATTAAAAAAGATTCATTACAAACAAAACTACCTATAAAAGGCGATGAAGTAATTTTTAGTTATGAAATTAGAACATTGAATGATTCGATCTTATTTTCAAAACAAGAATTGGGAGAAAAAAAATATTTAGTAGATAAAGAAGAATTGATTACAGGACTTCAAGATGGTATTAAAATTATGCATGAAGGTGAAATCATAACTTTTTTATTCCCGTCTCATAAAGCATTTGGATATACTGGAAACGAAAGAGTTTACCCAAATGAACCATTAATTTATACCGTACATTTAAAAAAGATTATTAATAAAAATTAAAGAAATGAAATTGATTAATTTAACATTTTTAGTGATATTATTTAGTTTAACATCTTGTAAAACAACAAATTATCCAGATTTAGGAGATGGATTATATGCTGATGTTCAAACTGACAAAGGTAACATTCTACTGTTGTTGGAATATCAAAATACTCCGATAATGGTTTCAAATTTCGTATCGCTGGCCGAAGGTACTAATCCTTATGTAAGTGATGAATTTAAAGGGAAACCCTATTACGATGGCTTGAAATTTCATCGTGTTGTAAAAGATTTTATGATCCAGGGAGGTGACCCAAGAGGTAATGGTTCTGGAGATCCCGGATATAAATTTGAAGATGAATTTCCTGTTGATGAAAATGGAAATTTATTATTAACACATAATGGTCCTGGTATTTTATCAATGGCAAATTCGGGGCCTGACAGCAATGGTAGTCAGTTTTTTATTACCCATAAAGAAACAAAATTCTTAGATGGACGTCATTCTGTTTTTGGGCATGTTACTGTTGGTCAACAGGTAGTTGATTCAATTAAAGCGAATGATGTAATTAATAAAGTTGAAATTTTAAGGGTTGGTAAAGAAGCTAAAGATTTTGATGCTGCAGCTGAATTTAGTAATTATTTCCAAAAAATTGAAGAGGAACAAAAATTACTTAAAGAAAAATTAGATAAGTATAAGGCAGATCTTTTACAATTTGTTAAAGATAATGAAGTAAAAGCTGTTGTGCTTCCATCAGGTTTAAAGATTATAAGTATAACAAAAGGTGGAGGTATTAAACCTAAAATTGGTTCTAAAGTTATGGTTAATTATATTGGTTATTTTACTTCAGGTGATTTGTTTGATTCTAATTTAAAAGAAGTTGCAAAACTGTACAATAAATATGATCAAAGAAGAGAACAGGCTGGAGGTTACAATCCTGTTCCGATGGATTATAGTCCGGATGCAGCTTTAATTGCCGGATTTAAAGAAGGCTTACAAAACATGAATTATGGGGATAAAGTAATGTTGATTATTCCATCTCATTTAGGTTATGGTGAACAAGGGTCTAGAGGTGTGATACCTCCAAATACCGATTTATTATTTGAGTTGGAAATTGTTGAAAATAAACAATAGAAAAAAGGAATTAAGCCATTTTTGGCCCAATTAAATACTCACGGGGTGACTCAAAGTCACCCCGTGAGTCATTTAGAGTAAAGCCCTCATCTATTATATTTTTTTCTTATAGAACTCGATTAATTTTTGAGATGCTTCAAATGGAGTAATATTTTGATCTTCAATATTTTTTATCTGTTTATCTAATTCTTTACTTACATTTTTATCATGGTAAAAATCATATTGAAGTTGTTCGTTTATATTTTGTAATAACCAATTTTTATTTTGTTCAATTCGGTTTTTTTCAAAGTGTGAATTTCCTTTTGTTAATTGTAAAAAATCTTCAATAATGTTCCATATTTCTTCAATTCCTGAATTATTCAGAGCACTGCATGTCATTACTTTTGGTATCCACTGATTATCTTTTTGCCTATATAAATGTAAAGCTCTTGTAAATTCAGTTTTTGCAATTTTTGCATTTTCAATATTATCACCATCGGCTTTATTGATTGCAATAACATCTGCCATTTCCATAATACCGCGTTTAATTCCTTGCAATTCATCTCCAGAACCAGCTAATTTTAGTAGTAAAAAGAAATCAACCATATTTCTAACCAAAGTTTCAGATTGGCCAACACCAACAGTTTCAATTAAAATGATATCAAAACCAGCAGCTTCACATAAAACAATGGTTTCTTTTGTTTTTCTCGCAATACCTCCTAAAGAATCACCTGCAGGTGTAGGACGGATAAAAGCATTTTTATCTTTTGATAATTTTTCCATTCGGGTCTTATCACCCAAAATACTTCCTTTATTGATTGAACTACTCGGATCAATGGCTAATACTGCAACTTTTTTTCCTAAACCAGTAAGATAAGTACCAAATGCATCAATAAAAGTGCTTTTTCCAACACCCGGTACTCCGGTAATTCCAATTCTTACAGAATTATTTGCATAGGGTAAACATGATTGAATTAAAGTATTAACATTTTTTTTATCGGATTCTTTTTTGCTTTCTATCAAAGTAATCGCCCTGCTTAAAAAACTTATATTCCCTTTACGGATATTATTTGTAAAAGTATTGATGTCAATATTCTTAATTTTTGATTGAGTTATTTTTTGTGAAATAGAATCGGGTTGACGAATTCCCTTTAATTCTTGTAGTGCACTTTTATGAGTAGATTTTTTAGCCATTGCTTTTGAAATACTTTCCGCGAAAGCGATAATTATGTAAATTTAATGAAAATATTTTTCAACCTGAATTATTTTAAATTCAATATATAATTAAAATATTTTGCAACACTACTTTATATTTATCGTATTTAAAATAGAAACACAAATAAATGAGTGAAATAATAGATTTGCAATCAGATTTAATAGTAAAATGTAAGCTAAACAATACAAAAGCTCAAATGAAATTGTACGATATGTACTGTACAGCAATGTATAACACTGCTTATAATATTGTAAATAGAGAAGCTGAAGCTCAAGATATTATGCAAGAATCATTTATAAAAGCATTTAAAAGTATTAGCACATATAATGGTGAAGCAAGCTTTGGTTCATGGCTTAAAAGAATTGTGATCAATAATAGTTTGGATCTGTTAAAAAAGAAAAAAATTGAAACAATATCAATTGATGATCACAAAGTAGCTGTAGCAGAGGATGATAATTGGGAAATTGAAGAGAAAATTCCAATAAAATTTATATTCGAATGTATTGAAAAGTTACCATTAAAATATAAGAATGTAGTTAAATTATATTTATTAGAAGGTTATGATCATCAAGAAGTTTCACAAATATTAAAGATTTCTGAGGTTGCATCAAGATCACAATTATTTAGAGGAAAAAATAAATTAAAAGAACTATTAAAATCAGAAATCTTATGAAAGTTGATTTAAGAGAAAAGTTAAATAAAGAGAAAGTAATGAAAACCTTGCCTAAAGATCATCGCGATAGTTTTGAGCAGCTTTTACAAAAAGAGTTACATCAAAAAAAGAATTATACATTCTTAAAAATTGCAGCAGCAGTTTTAATTATTTTTAGTTTGGGGATTGCAGGAAATCAGTTTTTTAAGCCTGCTGAGTCTCAGGGTTATACGCAAACAGAAGAGGTTGCTAATGAAAAGGTTAAATCGATGGCTGATATATCACCGGAGCTGAAAAGAGTGGAAGATTTTTATTTGACTCGTATTAATTATCAGATTTCAAAAATTACGATAACAGAAGAAAACAAAGACCTGTTAGAAGTCTATTTATCAGAATTAAGCGATTTGCAACAAGAATATAATAAGTTGAAAACACAACTTAATGCTGATAAAATTAGTGAAGAAGTTATTGAGGGATTGATTGAAAACCTTCAATTAAGATTACAATTGTTACGACAGTTAAAAAAGAAATTAGATATAATTGAAAATTTAAAAATACAAGAAAATGAAAACGATCAAGTATAATATTATCTGGATAATTTTATTAAGTACAAGTGTTGTTTTTGGTCAGAAACAAACGAAAAAATTTAATGAAAGTTTTAAGGTAAACAAAGATGTTTTAGTAGAAATTGATTCACGTCACTCTGATGTTTTGGTTGAAACCTGGAATAAAAATATAGTTTCAATAGAAGGTTTATGGGAAGTTGAAGGAATGACAAAAGAAGAAGCAACTAAATATTTTGAAGGCTGGGATTTTGAAGCCTTGGGGAATAAAGAGAAGGTTGTGATTAATTCAAGATCATCTAGTAATTACTATTCTCATTATGATGTTTTTGATAATATGGAATTTGATTTTGATTTCGATTCGATCTCATATTTGGGTGAGTTATTTAATGGTAATTATTATTCTGAGCTACCACCTTTGCCATCTATGTCTCCTTTGCCACCAATGCCACCAATGCCACCTTTTCGAATGCCGGCTATAGAGCATTTACCAAAAATTGGATTTGATTATGAAGCTTATCAGAAAAATGAGGAATCATATATGAAAGAATTTAAAATACAGCAAGAAGCTTGGAAAAAGGAATTTAAAGAGAAGTATGAACCTCAAATGAAAGCTTATGAAAAAAAGATGGAGCAATGGGAGAAAAAAGTTGAACCACAAATGAAAGCTTATGAAAAAAAGATGGAGCAATGGGAGAAAAAAGTTGAACCACAATTGAAAGCTTATGAAAAAAAGATGGAAGCACAAGCTAAAAAAATGGAAATGAAGATGAGAAAAATGGAATATGAAATACAAGAAAAATATGCTCAAAAATTGAAAGTAAAAGAAGCTAAAATATCTAAATATAAAATAAAAAAGAGTTTAGTTATCAAAGTCCCGAAAGGGGCAAAACTTAAAGTCGGTAAACATTATGGTAAAATAACATTGCCAAATGATATTAAAATTTTAAATTAATTTTCTATAATTATTACAAATTTTGAAAACAGTGTAATTTCAACATTTATATATATTAGTATAATGACTAAAAAAGTATCATAATTTTTTGATACTTTTTTTTTGTGCTTTATTTTATTATAAGTTGTTATCTTTGGCAACTCATTAATTATTCTGTAAAAAATTTAATAAATCAGATGCAAGAACTAAAGATCTATAATTCGCTAACTAATAAAAAAGAAGTATTTACACCTTTGCAAGAGGGATATGTTGGTATGTATGTTTGTGGACCTACAGTTTACAGTAATGTTCATTTGGGTAATGTTAGGACTTTTATGTCGTTTGATCTTATTTACAGATACTTATTACATTTGGGTTATAAAGTAAGGTATGTAAGAAATATTACTGATGCCGGTCATTTGACCGATGATAATGCTGAAGATAAAATATCAACCAAGGCTCGTTTAGAAAAATTAGAGCCAATGGAAATTGTACAAAAATATACAGTTGATTTTCATCAAATATTACAAAAATTCAATCTATTGCCTCCAAGTATTGAGCCAACAGCTACTGGTCATATCGTTGAACAAATTGAAGCTATTAAAACCATAATTGATAATGGCTTGGCTTATGAAATTAATGGTTCGGTGTATTTTGATGTTTTAAAATATAATGAAAAAGAAGATTACGGAATTTTGTCAAAGAGAAAGATCGAAGATGCAATTGAAAATACAAGGGTACTTGATGGGCAAACTGATAAAAAAAATCCACAAGATTTCTCCCTTTGGAAAAAGGCCGGACCCGAGCATATTCAACGTTGGAAATCACCTTGGGGTACAGGATTTCCGGGTTGGCATTTAGAATGTACTGTGATGAGTACTAAATATTTAGGAGAACAATTTGATATTCATGGTGGTGGAATGGATTTAAAATTTCCACATCACGAATGTGAAATTGCTCAATCTCAAGCTTGTAATCATATAGCTCCTGTTAAATATTGGATGCATGGAAATATGCTTACACTTAACGGTAAAAAAATGGCAAAATCAACCGGAAATAATATTTTACCGGGAGAGATCTTTACAGGAAACAGTGAATTTTTAACAAAGGCATATACGGCAAGTGTTGTAAGGTTTTTTATGATGCAAGCACATTATCGAAGCATTTTAGATTTTTCAAATGATGCTGTTCTAGCTGCTGAAAAAGGATTCAATCGTTTGATGGAAGCTTTAGATTTAATTCCAAAACTAACTACTTCAAATACATCAACATTTGATGTGAGTTCATGGAAACAAAAATGTTATAATGCGATGAATGACGATTTTAACAGTCCTATTTTAATCGCTCAACTGTTTGAAGCTGTTAAGATTATTAATCTGATAAAAGAAGGTAAGGAAAGTCTGACCAAAAATGATCTCCAAGAATTTAAAGAAATATTAAATGCTTTTGTTTTTGATGTTTTGGGCCTAGAAAAAAGTACACTTGATGAAAATAATACTGATAAAATATCTGGTGTTATAAAAATGTTGATTGAAATTAGAGATGAAGCCAGAGCCGATAAAAATTGGGAATTATCAGATAAAATCAGAGATGAACTTTTAGCCTTAGGTATTCAGCTAAAAGATAGTAAAGACGGTACAAATTTCATAATGAATTAACTATAATTGAGTTTTGGGAATTATTCGTAAAATATTGATCTTTCCATTTATTGTAATTGTACGGTTTTATCAAATCGCCATTTCACCATATTTGCCATCAAGTTGTCGTTATACACCAACCTGTTCGCACTATACAGCAGAAGCATTGCAAAAACACGGTTTGTTTAAAGGGGGTTGGCTTTCAATTAAAAGAATATCAAGTTGTCATCCCTGGGGGGGCAGTGGTTATGATCCTGTTCCTGAAAAAGAAGCCAAAGAATAGATTGCAATTGCATTGTATGTAGTTGATTATAAAAATATTACTTAATATATAAAGATGAAATTCAACAATTTTATTTGGGAGACTCATGGTATTCATGCTGGTACAGAACAAGACCATGTAAAACATGGAATTGATAAATTAGATGATATTGTTGAAAAGGCAATTGCTGCAAATCATCCAAATGTAACTTTTATCATTCATTCACCCCGACTTACAAGTTTTAGGTATAAAGCTGAAAAAGAAACAAATGTCAAGTTTATTCGTGGCAACCGTTCTTATTTAGATTATCCAAAACGTATAGATACTCTTCGAAAGAAATATAAGGGTAAGATCAATATAAAATATGGTGTAGAATTAGAGTGGATGGGTTCTGATATAGGAATGCAGTGGAGTAGATCAAAGATCTTCCAAGCCGAAGATGCCGATTTTGTTATTGGTTCTGTGCATTTTGCACCTGAGGGTTTACCTTATGATGGTTCAAAAGAAGAAGCACTTGAACTTCTGCAAAAAAGAGGAAGCATAGAAGCCTATTGGGAAGGTTATTTTGATGAAATGTTAGAAATGATCGAAAGTTCTGGAGATATGATACAAATTATTGGACATATTGACCTCCCTAAGATAAACGTAGAAGTGCCCCTGGTTTTGCAAAACTTTGAAACGAGTTCACATCCTTTGGCAAATAAATTTAGAACTCTTTTAGAGATCATTGCCGACCGTAATTTGGCTCTTGATGTAAATATGGCAGGTAAAGTTAAAGGTTGTGGTGTTTATCCGTCACAAAATATTTTAAAAAGAGCTTTTGAATTGCATATACCTGCTGCATTAGGTACGGATACACATCATATTAAGTATTATGGATTAAATTTTGAAGAGAGTTTAAGTTATATATACAAAGCCGGTTATCAGCAATATGTGAGTTATTCTAAACTGATTCCTGAAAAAAGAACCATTTATGATGATCATGAGCTCAAAGTAAAATATACAATTTTAAATAAAGGTATAGAATTATTAAACCAACGATTTCAAAATACCAATAGAAGGATCATACCAGAATTTTCATTTGGAGGCTCTTTTTCTGAATTTTTAAATATTTATAAAAATTCTACCGGAATGGGAGATTATAATGCCATAAGAATACGAAAAAATGATAAATCTATTACGATTAGCAATGAAACACCTCAACCGGAAAAAGAAAAGGTAAAAGGACTTTATTCTCAACACAAAGATATACCGGGAATTATGTCTTCAATTTTCAATACTTTGGCTTCTGAAGGAATCAATGTTGAAACTGCTCGTTTAAAATCAAATAATGATGGTACAGCTATAGCTTTTATAACGGTTTCATGTGAAAATGGTAATATTAAAAATGCTATAGATTTTATCAAAGGGACTGATAAAGGTGTTTTTTTAAACCTTACTTTTGAAGAAAATGCAGAGATGCCAAATTATTATGATGACGGTGTGTATTTGTTTGAAATGGATGGTGTTTCTTTAAATTTAGCCTTACATCATAATGTAATTTTGACCAAACATAACAATGCACCGGGTGTATTATTGATCTTATTATCAGCTTTGGCTTCTAAAAATATTAATATCATTGACTTGAGATTGGGCAAACGTAACAAATTTGGATATTCTGCTTTGGCTGTTGATGGTGATGTGAATGTGATCAATAATTTGTTGACCAAATTAGGTGATCAATATTTTGAAGCAAATCTAATTCAGTTTCATAGCATGTAAAAAAAATAAAAAATTATGAAATATATTATATTCTTTATTACATTATTTTTTTATTCAATATCATTTTCTCAATCTGATGAAGATATTATTAAAACATTATATAACAGTTCTTTAACAGATGGTAAAAGTTATGATTGGTTAGATTTCTTATCAAACCAAATAGGAGGAAGGTTGTCAGGATCAGCTAATGCTGAAAAAGCTGTAAACTGGACTAAAAATGAGTTAGAAACTTTGGGATTAGATAAAGTATGGTTACAGCCTGTAATGGTGCCTAAATGGGTAAGAGGAAATCCTGAAATTGCATTTATTAAAACGGATAATAAAAAGGTAAATGTTAATATTTGTGCTTTAGGAGGTTCTATAGCAACTCCAAAAAATGGTATTAAAGCCAGTGTAATTGAAGTTAATGGAATTGAAGCGTTAAAACTTTTAGGTAAAGAAAAGGTACAAGGAAAAATTATATTTTACAATCGCCCAATGGATGCAACACTAATTCATACTTTTAAAGCCTATGGGGGATGTGTAGATCAAAGATATGCTGGAGCTATGGAAGCCGGTAAACTTGGTGCTGTAGGTGTAATAGTAAGATCTATGAATTTAAAATTAGATAATTATCCGCATACAGGAAGTATGAGTTATGGTGACATTCCTGTAGATCAAAGAATTCCTTCCGCAGCAATTAGTACCAATGATGCAGAAATTTTGAGTAGAGGATTGAAAGAAAATAAAGATTTAGAATTTTATTTTAAACAAAATTGTGAACAATTGGAAGATGTTCAATCATATAATGTAATTGGTGAGATAACGGGAAGTAAATTTCCTGATAAATATATTGTTGTAGGTGGTCATTTAGATTCATGGGATCTGGCAGATGGTGCGCATGATGATGGAGCAGGTATAGTGCAATCTATGGAAGTTTTGAGATTGTTGAAAAAAAGTGGAATTAAACCCAGACATTCCATAAGGGCTGTATTATTTATGAATGAAGAGAACGGACTAAGAGGTGGTAGAAAATATGCTGAAGTTGCAAAACAAAAGAAGGAAGAACACATATTTGCTTTAGAAAGTGATTCTGGAGGATTTACACCTAGAGGATTTTCGTTTGATTGTAGTGATGCAAATTTTAATACTATATTAAAATGGAAACCACTCTTTAAACCCTATTTAATTCATTATTTTGAAAAAGAGGGAAGCGGAGCCGATATTGGTCCTCTTAAAAATAAAAATATTGTTTTGGCTGGATTGAGACCGGATACCCAACGATATTTTGATTATCATCACGCTGCTACAGATACATTTGAAGCTGTAAATAAAAGAGAATTGGAATTAGGAGCAGCAACAATGACTTCATTAGTGTATTTGGTTGATAAATATGGATTTTCACCAAATTAAAATGATCTTAAAGCTTTTTTCTTGGATGATATTTTTCTACTACATCCTTTAAAAAACTCCTGTCAACATGCATATATATTTCTGTTGTGGTAATACTTTCATGCCCTAACATTTGTTGAATAGCTCTAAGATCGGCACCATTTTCTAATAAGTGTGTAGCAAAAGAATGTCTAAAAGTATGGGGGCTTACATTTTTGTTTATTCCAGCCTTAGAAGTTAGATCTTTAATAATCATAAAGATCATGTTCCTGGTAATTTGTTTTCCTCTACGGTTTAAGAATAAAGTATCTTCAAAACCTTTTTGAGTTTTAATTTTTGAACGAATTTCATCCTTATAGATATTTATAAATTTTATAGTATTCTGATTGATTGGAACAAAACGTTGCTTATTTCCTTTACCAATAACTCTTATAAACCCTTCATCAAAAAAAAGATCGGAAATTTTTAGATGAATTAATTCAGAGACTCTTAAACCACAGCTATATAATGTTTCTAAAATGGTTCTATTTCGCTCTCCTTCAGGAGTACTTAAATCGATTTGTTTGATAATAACATCAATTTCCTCAGTAGATATAGTATCAGGTAATCTTCTCCCAATCTTTGGTCCTTCTATTAGGTCGGTAGGATTATTTTTTCGGTAATCTTCAAAAATCAGATAATTGAAAAAGTTACGTAAACCGGAAATTTGTCGGGCTTGAGATCGCGCATTAACTTTTTTTGAAACCGTATAAATAAACTGCTGAATAATTTCTTCATCAATAGAAATGGGAGAGATATTTAAGTTATTTTCTTCTAAATAAAGTATTAACTTTTTTATATCGCGAGAATAACTATCAATAGAATTTTGAGCCAATCCTCTTTCAATTTTTAGATAAGCTTGATAATCTTGTAATGCGTTATTCCAATTCATATGTAAATGTATTAAAATAAACGACTAAAATTTATTTTAGTACTTTTGATTTATAAACGTAAAAATAAGTTGAATTAAGTATATAAATCATTTAAAATCAATGAAAATAATTATTATAAATGGCCCAAATCTAAACCTTTTAGGAAAAAGAGAACCTGGAATCTACGGTAATTTAACTTTTGAAGAGTTTTATAAAGAATTAAAAAATAAATACCCAAGTGTTGAATTGGATTATTTTCAATCAAATATTGAAGGTGAAATTATTGATAAAATACAGGAAACAGGTTTTTCTTTTGACGGAATAATTTTAAATGCTGCAGCTTATACACATACTTCAGTAGGAATTGGAGATGCTATTAAAGCAATACAAACACCTGTAATTGAAGTACATATATCAAATGTTTACCAAAGAGAATCTTTTAGGCATCAATCTTTTATCTCACCAAATGCTAAAGGTGTAATTGCGGGTTTTGGATTGCAAAGTTATGAATTAGCATTGTTTAACTTTATTAATAAATAAAGATTAATAAATTTTACATTTACTAATAATTATCACTTTTATTTGAATAACATTTTATTATTTTTACCCTTTAAATTTTTAAGATATGATTTTAGTAGCTGATAGTGGTTCAACCAAGACTAATTGGATAGCTTTAGATGATAATGGTGAAACTTTTTTCAAAATTGATACTAAAGGGTTAAATCCGGCAGTTTTTCCAAAAAAGACCTTATACAATCGTGTAGTTAAAAAGAAAGAACTAAACGATATTAAAAAGGATGTTGATAAAATATTCTTTTATGGCGCAGGTTGTGGTACACAAACTGCCAGAAATTATTTATATGAGGTGTTTGAAGATATTTTTAGCAATGCAGATATCAATATTTACGAAGATACCATTGCAGCAGTAAAATCATTGCAAACCACAGAACCTGGTATTGTATGTATTTTAGGAACAGGTTCGAATTGTAGTTATTTTGATGGAAAGACAACCCATCAAAAAATAATTTCTTTGGGATATATCATTATGGATGATGCAAGTGGTAATCAATACGGAAGACAACTATTACGTGATTATTATTATCATAAAATGCCTAAAGAATTAGCAGATAAATTTGAAAAATCATATGATCTAAGTCCTGATGTTGTTAAAGAACATTTGTATAAAAAAGAAAATCCAAATACCTATTTGGCACAATTAGGTAGATTTTTGATTGAAAACAAATCCTCTGATTACGCTCAGGGTGTGATTAAAACAGGTTTGAGATCATTTGTTGAAAATCAGATATTACAATTTGATGAAAGTGCCAATGTACCTGTTTATTTTGTAGGCTCTATTGCACATTTTTTAAGTGATGAGCTAAAAGAAGTTCTAGGAGAGTACAATTTAAAATTGGGAAAGATAGTGCGACACCCAATCATTACATTAGCAAAACATCATTCTGATAGTATTTAAATGGAAATAGCAATAGTAGCACATGATGGCAAAAAAGCTGAAATGGTTCAGTTTTTAATGGATAATAAAGAAATCTTGCAATCAAAAAATATAAATCTGATCGCTACCGGAACTACAGGGTCAAAAGCAAAAAAGGCAGGGTTTAAAATTAATCAAATGTTATCTGGTCCCTATGGTGGTGATGCACAAATTGCTTCAAGAGTTGCTGAAGGAAAAACAAAAATGGTATTATTTTTTAGAGATCCGTTAGAAAAGCACCCTCATGAACCTGATATTTTTATGTTGATGCGTTTGTGTGATGTTTATGATGTGCCATTAGCAACAAATCCGGCTACAGCTCAACTTTTATTGAATGGTATTTAAAAATTAAACACTTTTAATTACTGTTGTTACGATTCCCCAAATGATAAAATCATTATCTGAGGTAACCTTAATGGGTTTGTAATTCTTATTTTCGGCGATTAACCAAATAATATCTCTTTCAATTCTTATTCGTTTAACAGTAAATTCACCATCAATAAAACAAACTGCAATTTTATCGTTGGTAGGTTCTAAACTTTTATCAATTATTAATAAATCACCATCACTTAGACCAGCATCTACCATAGAATCACCTTTAACTCTTCCGTAAAAAGTTGCTGAAGGATTTTGAATAAGCTCTTTGTTTAGATCGATTGAGATATCTAAAAAATCGTCAGCCGGGCTCGGAAAACCAGCGCTTATACCATATTCTACAAAAGGCAGGTCTAATTCTATTGTAGTTTCAGCTGAAAAGAATTCGATTGTTTTTGTTTTATGTAGGTTGATTAATTTCAATAAAAATATTTTTCACAAAATTACATTTTTAATAAACAAAATAAAAAATGTATTTAAAAATTCTACTATCTTTAAAACAAATTAAAAACTCATTTTCAATTTAAATTAAAAATTAAAATAATGTTAAAATCTTATGTAATTTCAGTTTTTTTATTGATCAATATTTATTTTTTAAATGCCCAAAACCCTTTAATTAATGATCCTTCATTAAATAATGATGGTACAAAAATAGCTTTCAATTATCAAGGTGATATTTGGATAGCAAATGCAAATGGAACGAATATTAAGAGGTTAACAGTTCATGAAGCTTATGATGCGCACCCTTTATGGAGTGTTGATGGCAAATCAATTTCTTTTCACAGTAATCGTTATGGCAATAATGATATTTTTACAATACCAGTAGAGGGTGGTACTCCAAAACGATTAACTTATTTATCTTCAGATGATTTAATTACGGATTATACTGAAAACGGGGAGATTTTATTTAATACCAGACGTAATTTTAATCAAATTGAATGGGAGCCTGAAATTCAAACTGTTAATGTTAAAGGAGGAACTCCATATCTAAAAATGAAAGCATTTGGTTATGATGCTACCTTATCTCCAGATAAAAAAAATATAACCTTTGTAAAAGGACCATGCAGAATTCAGCGTGAAGCTTATAAAGGCCCTGCAAATAAAGATATTTGGCTGTATAATATCGACCGTGATAATTATCTACAATTGACCAATTTTGACGGCAATGATTTTTATCCAAAATGGGCAGATGATCAAACTATTTATTACCAATCAGCCAAAAGTGGAAAATACAATGTGTATAGAATGAAAATTTCTGATAAAGGAGTTAAAATTGGTAAAGAAGAACAGATCACTGATTTTAAGGATATGGGAATATTTTCATTTAACATTAGTAAAAATGGTAAAAAAATAATTTTAGTAAAAGGCGACCAGTTATTTATTGTTGATACTAATACTAAAGTTAAATCACAAGTATCCTTAAACTTACATTCCGATTATAAATTTGATCCAATTGTGCATAAAACCTATTCAGGTAATATTGAAGATATGGCTCCATCACCTGATTCTAAATACAGTGCTTTTGAAATAAGAGGTGATATTTTTATTACAGAAAACAATAAAGATAAAAGCAAATCGGTTAATTTAACCAGCACTTCTTCACGAGATAAGATGGTTACTTGGTTGTCAAATGATGCACTTGTATTTGTTTCTGATAGAGACGGACAAAATGATCTGTATTTATTGAAATCTGCAGATCCAAATGAAAAGAATTTATTTAAAACATTAAAGCGAGAAGTTGAAAGAATTACCAATACAATTGAAGATGAAAGTAGCCCTATTGTTGCTCCAAACGGTAAACAAGTAGCATTTAATAGAGGTCGTGGACAATTAATAGTTGCAAACATATCTTCAACAGGTGCATTAAGCGGTGAGAAAATACTTTTGGATGGATGGGATACTGCTTCAGGTGTAAGTTGGTCACCAGATTCAAAATGGTTGGCATATAATTTTAGCGATTTGGATTTTAATGAAGAGGTGTATATACAAAGAGCAGATAATACCCAGCAACCCATCAATGTATCGATGCATCCTAAACGTGATCAAAATCCGGTATGGAGTCCTGATGGTTCAAAATTAGCATTTTCTTCAATTAGAAATAATAGTGATTATGATGTTTGGTTTGTTTGGCTAAAATTAGATGATTGGCAAAAAACTAAAGAAGATTGGGATGAAGAAGATGATTCTAAATCGGATGACAAGGAAAAAGACAAAAAAGATGATAAGGAAAAAGATAAGGAAAAATCGGTTTCACCTGTCATTATTGATACTGATCAAATTCATAAAAGACAAGTACAGGTTACTTCATATACAGGTGGTGAGTTTGTGGAAGGATTTTCAAAAGATGGGAAGACAATTTATTATGCAACAGGAGGAGGCGGAAGAGGAGATTCAAAAACTGAATCAGATCTTTATGAGATTAAATGGGATGGAAAAGATAAAAAAGCTTTGACTACAGGTGATAGTAAACCAAGAAATATCACAATTGATCAAAATATAAAATATATTTATTATACTGCCAAAGGAGGTAAATTGAATCGTTTAAAATTAAAGGATGGTAAAAAAGAGTCATTACCTATTAAAACTTCTATGGATATTGATTATACAAAAGAAGCAAATCAAATATTTAACGAGGCTTGGAAAGCGATCAATGACGGGTTCTACGATCCTGATTTTCATGGTCAGAATTGGGAAAGCTTAAGAGATAAATACAAACCATTGGCTATTAAAGCTTCTACAAGAACTGATTTTCAAAATATTTTTAATTGGATGTTAGGTCAGATCAATGCCAGTCATATGGGATTAAGAGGAGGTGAAAGTAGAAGTGATCTGCAAAAAGATAAAACCGGATTATTGGGATTGACATTAATACCTGAAAATTCAGGAAAAATGAAAGTTGAATATATTACTAAAAATATGCCTGCAGGTCGTAAAGTAAGTGAATTGAAGCCGGGTGATATTATTACAGCTGTAAATGGTACAACTCTTACTAAAACGACAAATTTTTATAGTTTGTTAAATAATTTGAGTAATGAGAAGATATATTTAAATATTACTAATCCAAAAGGTATAAAAAGAGAAGTTGTTATCAGGCCTAAATCTACCAATAGATCTGAAAAATATGAGGCTTGGGTAGATGAAAAGAAAAGATTGACAGATGTTTATTCAAACGGAAAATTAGGATATATTCATATTCAGGGGATGAATTGGACCAGTTTTGAGGTTTTTGAGCGTGAATTAACGGCTGCCGGCTTGGGTAAAGATGGAATTGTTATTGATGTTAGATTTAATGGAGGAGGATGGACCACAGATTACTTGATGGCAGTACTCAATGTTGACCAACATGCTTATACTATTCCTCGTGGTGCATCAAAAGATTTAAAAAAAGATCATCTAAAATTCAAAGAACATTATCCTTATAGTGAAAGATTGCCTTTATCATCTTGGACAAAACCATCGGTTGCATTATGTAATGAAAGTAGTTACTCGAATGCAGAAATATTTTCACATGCTTATAAAAATTTAGGCATCGGGCCTTTGGTTGGAATTCAAACTTTTGGCGCTGTAATTTCTACAGGTTCTCAAAGATTGATAGATGGATCAAGAGTGAGAATGCCCTTTAGAGGTTGGTATATAAAAGCATCAGAAACCAACATGGAATTCAATGGGGCTATACCTGATTTTATTGTTAAAAATAATCCTGATAGTAAGTCAAAAGGTGATGATAAACAATTGAAAAAGGCAGTTGAACAACTTTTGTTAAAGTTAAAATAATGAATTTTTATATTAAATTAGAACTTTTATTCAATAGTTATAAATCTCTGATAAACATATTTATAAGGTATAACTATAAATAAAACTTATAGTAGATATTTTGATTATTTTGTTAGATTTTATATAGAAAATATTAGTAGAATATTAAAAATAAAAAAACACAAATTCAATAACATTTTTAGATATTGAATTTGTGTTTTTTTGTGTTGTTTGCAATAATTAAAAAATAAAATTAATATTGAAAATAGAAAAATAATGCTATAAATTTTAGGTCGAACTCAGGTTATAAAGAAATGCCAAATTTAATTAGATCTTCTTTGAGTTGTTTGGCAGATTTAAAATGAATTCCGTTGATTCCAAATTTTTCGGCAGCTTCAATATTTTCTAAATTATCATCAATAAAAATACTTTGATCAGCATTTATTTGATAACGATCTAGAAGTATTTCATATATTTTTGGAAAAGGTTTTCTTGTTTTTTCTTCACCGGAAACTATAATACCTTTAAAATGCTTTAAAAAATCATAACGTTGAAATGCAACCGGAAAGGATTCAGCACTCCAATTGGTCAATGCATATAAACTATGTGAATTCGCTTTTTTAAGATTATCTAATATTCTAACTGTTTCTGGAATAGCTCCTCCAAGCATATCTTCCCATCTGTCATAAAAAATTCTGATCCATTCTTCATATTCGGGATATTGATCTACTAAAAGTTGTGTAGAAACTTGAAAAGTTCTGCCGGCATCTTGTTCAACGTTCCAGGAAGAAGTACATATAGTATTTAAAAACCAATCTACTTTTTGTTGATCACCGTTAAAAACATCCAGGTAAACATATGCAGGATTCCAATCGATTAAAACACCTCCCAGATCAAAAACAATAGTATCAATTTTTTTCATGATTGTTCTTATAAGTCATTATCATTGGTTTTGGTATTATTTCCCATTAAAAAAGCTTTGATAAATCCATCAATATCTCCATCCATTACAGCATCAACATTAGCAGTTTCGTAATTAGTTCGTACATCTTTCACCAATTTGTAGGGGTGCATTACATAATTTCTAATTTGAGAACCAAAATCAATTTTCATTTTTCCTGCTTCTATTGAATCTCTTTTTTCACGTTGTTTTTTTAATTCAATTTCATAGAGTTGAGATTTAAGCATTTGCATGGCTTTTTCTCTATTCTCAAGTTGTGATCGAGTTTCAGAATTAGCGATCATAATTCCCGAAGGTTTATGGCGTAAAATGGCTTTGGTTTCTACTTTATTGACATTTTGACCTCCTGCACCACCTGATCTGGCAAAATCCCAAGTAATATCAGCAGGATTGATATCAATTTCAATAGTATCATCAGCCAAAGGATAAACATAAACCGAAGCAAAACTGGTATGACGTTTAGCATTGCTATCAAAAGGTGAGATTCGCACTAAGCGATGCACACCATTTTCTCCTTTTAAATATCCAAATGCATATTCGCCATCAATTTCCAAGGTAACTGTTTTTATACCGGCAACATCACCTTCCTGGTAATTTAATTCTTTAACTTTAAAACCTTGTTTTTCACTCCACATCATATACATACGCATTAACATAAAAGCCCAATCGCAACTTTCAGTGCCTCCTGCACCAGCTGTGATCTGTAAAACAGCACTTAAATTATCACCTTCATCTGAAAGCATATTCTTAAACTCAAGAGATTCTAAAAATATTAAAGTTTTAGCAAATTGTTTGGTAACATCTTCTTCTGTAGCTTCATCTTCTTTGTAAAATTCATATAAAACATTGAGGTCTTCTCCATCTGTTCTTACCCGGTTATAATCATCAACCCACTTCTTTTTTCCTCTAAGTTTTTTCATTATAACTTCTGCTTGTTTGGGATTATTCCAAAAGTCAGGATCAGAAGCTTTTTCTTCTTCATTAGAAATTTCGATTAATTTTTTATCAATGTCCAAATAACTTTTCAGCTTTTCAATTCGTTCAATGATATTTTTAATTTGATCTGATGTTACCATACGGCAAAAATAAAATAAAAAATAAGATTTGATATTTATGCTTATGAATTTGTCGAACTTATTTTATAGATTTATACAAAATAAACACCATGAAAAAAATAATCATATTATTATTTTTTATTTTAATATTTCAAAACTGTTATTCTCAATTTTTCAAAGACAATAAAAATGTCACTAAATATGAAGGTTTTGTTAACTTTTATTACGATGAAATAGAGGATAAAATATACCTTGAAATTGATCAATTGGATACAGAATTTTTATATGTACACGCACTATCTGAAGGCATTGGTTCAAATGATATTGGAATAGACAGGGGTCAATTAGGCGGAGGAATTGTAGTAAATTTTAAAAAAGCAGGGAATAAATTATTATTGATTCAGCCAAATCAAGATTACAGGGCTTTAACTGATAATGTAGATGAAAGAAAATCAATTGAAGAAGCTTTTGCTAAATCGGTTTTACATGGGTTTAAAATTAAAGAGCAAAAAAATAATAGATACATTATTGATGCAACTGATTTTTTAATTAGAGATGCCCATGGAGTAGCAAATAGATTAGAGCAAAATAAACAAGGAAGTTATAGTATAGATAAAACCAGAAGTGCATTTAACCTGGAAAGAATAAAAGCTTTTCCTAAAAATGTTGAATTTGATGTAATTCTAACTTTTAAGGGAAAGCCAAAAGATTATAATATTAAAAGTGTAACTCCGGATGCAAGATCATTGACGGTAAATCAACACCATTCTTTTGTTGAACTACCTGATAATAAGTACAAATCTAGAGTTTATGATGCGCGATCCGGTACTTATCCTATGACTTATTTGGATTATGCTACTCCGGTAAATGAATCCATAGTGAAAAGATATATTTATCGTCATCGATTACAAAAGAAAGACCCTACAGCAACTATTAGTGAAGCAATTGAGCCCATTGTATATTATTTAGATAGAGGTGCTCCAGAACCTATCAGATCAGCTTTATTGGAAGGTGCAAGTTGGTGGAACCAGGCATTTGAAACTATAGGTTATAAAAATGCTTTTCAGGTAAAAATGTTACCTGAAGGAGTTGATCCTTTAGATTTGCGCTATAATGTGATTCAATGGGTGCATAGATCAACCAGAGGGTGGAGTTATGGAGGAAGTATTTCAGACCCTAGAACCGGCGAAATTTTAAAAGGACATGTTAGTCTGGGATCATTGCGAATAAGACAAGATTTTTTAATTGCACAAGCCCTACAGGCACCTTATGCAAAAAATGATACCGATGATCAATTTGCATTGGAAATGGCCTTGGCAAGAATTCGTCAGTTATCAGCTCATGAAGTTGGACATACTTTAGGATTTGCACATAATTTTGCAGCAAGTACAAATAACCGTTCTTCAGTAATGGATTATCCTCACCCTAAATTAAAAGTAGAAAATAATAAGATCGATTTTTCTAATGCTTATACAAAAGGGATAGGTGATTGGGATAAGATCACAGTAGCCTATGCTTATCAAGATTTTGAAAATAATGAAGAGCAAAACTTGCAAAAAATTATAAATTCTGCTTTTGCCAAAGGAATGCGTTATATTTCAGATGCTGATGCAAGACCAAAAGGTAGTGCTCATGCTTATGCACACTTATGGGATAATGGAAATGACATCATTGGTGAATTGGAAAATATACTTGAGGTAAGAGAATTTTCAATAAATAATTTCTCAAAAGATAATATCAAAACCAATCAACCTTATTCCGTTTTAGAAGATGTTTTTGTACCGCTGTATTTTTACCATCGTTATCAAACAGAAGCAGTTTCTAAAATGATAGGTGGATTAGATTATTCTTATTCAATAAAAGGAGATAAGCAAAAAATTATGAAAACCATTGATAGTGAGACCCAAAAAGAAGCTTTAGCCATGTTAATGAAAACGATTGATGTTAATACATTAACATTACCCAATTCTGTATTGGATTTATTTCCGCCAAGAGCAATGGGGTATCCAAGATCACGTGAATCGTTTAAAAGTAATTTAGGTATATCATTTGATCCTTATGGAGCAGTTGCAACGGCATCAAATATGGTCTTCGAGCTAATTTTGCATCCACAAAGGGTTTCAAGAGTTTATGTAAATAAAAGTATGGATAAAGATCAATTTGGTTTAGATGAATTGTTTGAAACTTTGATGCAACATACTTTTGAAAGAACCCATAAAGATGTTTATCACCAAGAATTGCAAAATATTATTAATGAGCAATTATTAAACAGTATTTTTGATTTGGTTGTGAATGATAACTTATATCCACAAGTAAAAGCATTAAGTTTAGATCAGTTAAACAAATTATCTCACTGGTTATCCGTTAATAAAATCAATGGACAGCAAAAAATCATAAATGATTATTATGCAAATTTAATTAATGATTTTATCAAAGAACCAAAGAAAAATTCAAAGAAAAATGTTTTAAAAATACCTGATGGTTCACCAATTGGTATGGAGTAAATTTATTATTAATCTATTAAATGAAAATAAGATTCATTTCAACATAAAAATTTAAACAAGTGAAAAAATATATATTATTGATTTCCTTTCTATTAACATTACAAAATCATCTAATGTTTTCACAGATTGAAGCAGGATTAAAAATACCTAAATTGACATTAGAAGAAGCTAATAGATTGTCAAAATTACCATTAAATTGTATGAATACGGAGTACCCAAATAAATTAGGACAAACTTTGGGGAGTGATGAAGATTTAAAAACTCCAAAAATATTACACCCTGCTTTTTATGGGTGTTTTGATTGGCATTCTTCTGTTCACGGGCATTGGTCGTTGGTTAGTTTATTAAAGCAATATCCAAATATTGAAAATTCTGATCAAATTCGTGAAAAATTACTGAATAATATTTCTAAAGAAAATATTGCAGATGAAGTTGAATATTTTAACGGTAAACACAATAAGATCTATGAAAGAACTTATGGTTGGGCTTGGCTGTTAAAATTAGCTGAAGAAATTCATGCATGGGATGACCCATTGGCAAAAGAACTTGAAAATAATTTGCAGCCATTAACTGATTTGATTATTGAAAGATATATTGAGTTTTTGCCAAAGTTAAATTATCCAATTAGAGTAGGTGAGCACCCAAATACAGCATTTGGATTAGCTTTTGCCTGGGATTATGCCAATACAATTGAAAATGAAAAATTAAAAATAGCGATTGAACAAAGAGCCAATGATTTTTATTTTAACGATGTTAAATGTCCGTTTTCCTGGGAACCGGGGGGATATGATTTTTTATCACCTTGTTTAGAAGAAGCAGCGATCATGTTGAGAGTTTTACCAGAAAATGAATTTAAAGAATGGTTAAATAAGTTTTTGCCTGAACTCACTAAAAATGATTTTGACTTGGTACCGGGTATTGTTTCTGATAGGACAGATGGGAAATTAGTTCATTTAGATGGTGTTAATTTTAGTCGTGCTTGGTGTTTGAATGAAATTGCCAATAAGTATAACGAATACGATCATTTAAAACGAATCGCAAATAAGCATATCAATTATTCATTACCCAGTATAGTTGATGATAATTATGAAGGTGGACATTGGTTGGGGTCTTTTGCAATTTACGCTTTAAATTCTGTTGAAGAATAATGAAAAGTTGGTTTAAAAACATTGGTCCGGCTACTTTAGTAACTGCGGCATTTATTGGTCCGGGTACGGTTACACTCTGTAGTATAGCTGGAGTTAATTTTGGATATAATTTGCTTTGGGCAATGTTATTTTCAATCATTGCGACTATTATTTTACAAGAAATGTCAGCAAGGATAGGTATTGTTAGTCAAAAGGGCTTGGCGGAAATTATTAGAAGTGAAATTGACAATCCATTTTTAAAGATCTTTTCATCTGTATTAATTATTTCTGCAATTGTTATTGGAAATGCAGCTTATGAAGCAGGAAATATAAGTGGAGGTGTTTTAGGCTTGTCATCTATAGTACCCGATACAAGCGTCAATTTAGGAAATTACTCATTAAATTATTTAAGTATAATAATTGGGGTTATCGCGTTTATTCTACTTTATATAGGTAATTATAAAGTACTTGAGCGTAGTTTGATCGTTCTGGTTATATTAATGAGTCTGTCTTTTTTAATTACTGCAATTATAACCAAACCGGATTATTTAGCTATTATTAAAGGAATTTTTATACCTAAATTTCCACAAGACAGTTTACTTACTATCATTGGTTTGATTGGTACTACAATCGTTCCGTATAATTTGTTTTTACACGCTTCATTAGTTAAAGAAAAATGGAAAAATATTGAAGATTTACAATTTGCACGAAAGGATACTTTTGTAGCTGTTTTGATTGGAGGAATTGTTTCAATGGCAATTATAATATCTGCTGCAGCTTCAAATTTAACTTCGATTAATAATGCAATTGATCTTGCAGAAGGTTTGGTTCCACTCTATGGTAATTTTGCTAAATATTTTTTAGCAATTGGATTATTTGCAGCAGGTATCACTTCGGCAATAACTGCACCTTTGGCAGCAGCCTACGTAACCAAAGGTATTTTAGGATGGAAAGGTGGTTTAAAATCAATAAAATTTAAAGCAGTTTGGATGTTAATTTTATTATTAGGGGTTTTATTTTCTTCATTGAATATGAAACCCATAGAGATCATTAAATTTGCGCAGATTGCCAATGGCATGTTATTACCAATAATAACAGGGTTTTTATTATGGATTATGAATAAAAGAGATATTTTGGGAAAATATTCTAATAATATGAGTCAAAATATTTTAGGATTTATTATTTTAGGGGTTACAATTTTTTTAGGAATTAAAAGTATTTGGAAAGTATTTTTATCGCTTTAAAAAAAAGTATATGGATATCAATTGTGATTTAGGTGAAGGTATTGGAAATGATCAGCAAATAATGCCTTTTATTAGTTCATGTAATATAGCTTGTGGAGTTCATGCAGGTAGTTTAAGTACAATGAAAACTACCGTTCTTTTAGCAAAAAAGCACAAAGTTAAGGTAGGTGCTCACCCTTCATTTCCTGATAGAGAAAATTTTGGCAGAACAGAAATGTTTATCCCTAAAGATATTTTAAGATCTCAAATAATAAATCAAATTTCTTCTTTAAAAGAAATTACTGATAATGAAGGTGTTAGACTGCATCATGTAAAGCCACATGGCGCTTTATATAATATGGCTACAAAATACAATGAGGTAGCTATGGCTATTATTGAAGCAATTCAATATATTGATAAGAAGCTAATTTTATATGTACCATATGGTTCATTGATTGCGCGTAAAGCCAAAGAATTAATGGCGCCTATTTTTTTTGAGGCTTTTGCAGATAGATCTTATGATAATTTTTTAAATTTGGTTTCAAGAACAGAAAATGATGCCATTATTGTAAATTCTGATAAAATTTTTGAAAGAGTGCAACAAATGATTGAAAAAGGTACTGTTATTTCAAATAGTGGAAAAACAATAAAAATAAAAGCGGATACAATTTGTGTACATGGCGATAATCCAAATGCCTTTGAAATAGTTAAGAAATTATCAGAATTTTTAAAAATTTAGCAAGTGAGTCAATATAAGTTAATATATAAACCTATGGGGAGTATAGCCGTTTTGATCGAATGGCCTTATGAAATAGACAAAAAAATTATTAGCAATATTCGCTTATTTAAAAGTAAAATAAAAATTGAATTATCAGATTTCATTATAGATACAGTACCAGCGTATAATTCTTTAACAGTTTTTTTTGATACTGAAAAAATCAAGTATTCTTCAATCGTTAAAAAGATTAAAGAACTGTATGAGCTAAATGATCAAAAACTTAAAATTAATTCAATATTATGGAAAATCCCGGTATGTTATGACGAGATATTTGGTATTGATATTAATGAAATAGCAAGAGTAAAAAGGATATCAAAAGAAAGAGTTATTAAAATTCATAGCGATGTAATTTATGATGTTTTTTTTATTGGTTTTTTACCTGGGTTCTTATATATGGGAGGATTATCAGAAGAACTACATTCTAAAAGAAAATCCAAACCACGTAGAAAAATTGAAAAAGGTGCCATAGGGATTGCTGGAGATCAAACAGGCATATATCCAAGAGAAAGTCCGGGAGGTTGGAATATCATTGGAAATTCACCAATCAATATTTTTGATGTTAGAAGTGATCCTCCTTGTTTTGCGAAAGCAGGAGATAAAATACAATTTGTACCAATTGATCTAAATACACATCAAAAGATTGCTGAGCAAATAAAATCAGGAACCTATATAATTGAAAAAGAAGTATATGAACAGTAATAATATATTAATATTATCTTCAGGAATGTATACTTCTATTCAAGATCTTGGAAGAAAGGGTAAACGATGTTATGGTGTTCCTATTTCTGGTGTAATGGATAAGTACAGTGCAATTTTAGCAAATAATCTATTGAACAATGATGAGGAATTACCCGTAATGGAAATGACAATTATGGGACCAAAAATTTATTTTGAAGATCATACTTTATTTGCAATTACCGGTGCTGACATGTCACCAATGCTAAATGGAGAACCAATTCAGATGAACTTTATGTATGCTGTGAAATTAGGTGACATACTTAGTTTTGGAAAATTAAAATACGGATCTAGATCATATTTAAGTGTTAAAGGGGGCTTTCAAACAGAAAATAT
>JBDLJB010000031.1:0-33763 GCA_039714555.1 Bacteroidota bacterium | reverse complement strand
AACTTGTTTATACCCATAACTCTGTTGCTTTTTATATCACCTTAAAAAAATGTAAAAAGCAAGTTAAATTGTTTTTTATTTTAAGGTAAATGAATAATATTTTCCTGGTTTTTATAGTCATTCAGTTTTTTTTTTGATGTTCTTTAACATATAATTCTGTATTACAACAATAAAACGTTCCATCTTTATTAAAAGTAGAAAAACTCCATATTACTTTAAACATCTAAAAATTATGGAAGATCTGTCTAAAACTAACGTACGGTCACTTACATATCTTATATATAAATAATCATGCTTATTATAAAATTCAGGGGGAGAGTTAGCAATTTTGATTGAGTAAATATAAATTATTCTATCTTCTTACTTTAATTTTTTAAGTTATTTTTTTTACTTTAGATACATAATTCACTTATCTTAGTTTTATATCAATGAATAAGTTAGGTAAAATATAGGCCAAATTATTCAATAAAATATTCGGAAAATAAGATACTTTAAATATCTAATTTATCGAATGGACTCTTAATATTCTCCAATTATTATTACTAACATGTGTGTAAATCATCGTAGTTTTTTTGGACTATTGTGTCCCAATAATTCTTGAATATACCTACCCTCTTTCATCTTCCAAAGGACATATACATTCAATATATTATTATTTAGGTAAGTATTTAAAGTGAACTACAGTGAAATTCTCATCATTCAGTACGATAGCTAAATACTTTTTATTAATAATTGCACCGAATTTATTTTCAACTTTTGCTATAAAGTCAATAATATAAACAGCATCTTTATAGTTATCGTTCTGTTTTTGCAAAAAATCAAACTCCGTTTTATATTGATTATAAATTTCTGATTTATCTCCAGCTAACTCGTAAACTCTTTGTACATTCTCTTTTGTTATTAATTTTTTTCTTTCTTCAACTAAAATGGTTTTATTAGTATTCATTGAGACAAATTGAAAACTGTCTGGGTTATTCATTCTTTCTTTAAGTACAATAGTGATGTTCTCTTTTATAATATCTTGCTTATCATTTATAACTTCTTGCTTGTCTTCTATTACCTCTTGTTTGTCTTTGCAAGATGTCATTACTAAAGATACAATTAACAAAATCAATAATCTTCTTTTCATAATTTATAATTTTTATACATTAAATATTTGTATATAATATTATAAAGACCAAGCATTACCAATCTCTTTTAAAGGAACACATCCTTCAAATTTTCCTGGAATCGGGTCATAATTTAAAATTTCCTCACCTATCTTTTCTGAAGTATAATACCCAAATAAAGTATAATTTCTAACTGAAAATAAAAATTTATACATTAAATAAGTATCTTTTTTATCATTACTTACCTTATCATCAGGAAGTCTTTGTTCATCAATCACTTTATTTTTCTCTTCTTCAGATAGGTCAAAATACTTTTCAAATAATTCTTGTATTTCTTCCTTATTACCTTTGACAATTTTTTTATCAAACTTACTTTTAAATCTATCTCCAAATATTGCAGCACCTTTTTGAAAAGAAATTTGCTTTGATTCAATTTCAACATTTTTCAACATTTTATCAATAAACTGCGGAACGTTTACATCCAAACTACCGGGTATGTTTGATGAAGGTAAAATTATATCAGCCAAATGTGTTACAATATGTTTTTCTTTATCAGAAAAAAAATCAGATTTCCATAATATTTCATCATGAGTACATGATGTCAGTATACTCATCAATGTAGGTGTTGAAACTACATATCCAAAGCTTAAAGTTAAATTTTTTAGTGCAGTTCTTCTATCCATCCTATTAATTTTTATTTTTTTTAAACTCTTTTGCCGCATGATTTGCTGCTCTTGCAGTAATTGCCATATAAGTTAATGATGGATTTTGAGAAGCCGAAGATGCCATACAAGCGCCATCAGTTACATATACATTTGGTACAGCATGTAATTGATTGTATTTATTCAAAACTGATGTTTTTGGATCTCTACCCATTCTTGCAGTGCCCATTTCATGGATTCCATTACCTGGAAAACAAGGATCATTATAACTTTTAACATCTTTAAAACCAGATCCTTTTAACATTTCAACAGCTTGTTTTTCAGCGTCTTTTCTCATTTCAATTTCATTTTCTCTGAATTCAGCATCAAAATCCACTGTGGGTAATCCCCATTTATCAAGTTTATTATAATCAAGTGTCATTTTATTTTCATGATAAGGTAAACATTCGCCAAAACAATTAATTCCTATTTGCCAATCACCCGGTTTGAGCAATTCTTCTTTTAATTGTTCACCATAACTCATCTTACCTATAGCTCTCGTCCAGTTATTCCTTATGGCACCACCTTGCATGCCATAACCTCTTATAAAATTAGTTTGTTCACTTTTTTTATCAAGATTTCGAAATCTTGGCACAAAATATCCGGTTGGTTTTCTTCCAATATAATAATCCTCTTGATGCCCATCATAAGTACCTGTTGCACCTACTTTAAAATGATGATCCATTAAATTATGTCCTAATTCACCACTGTCATTTCCTAAACCATTTGGAAATCTTTCAGATTTTGATTGTAATAAAATACTTGTTGAAGGAATTGTTGATGCACAAACAAAAATAATTTTTGAAAAATATTCTATTTTTTCATTGGTTTCGGCGTCAATAATTCTAATACCTGTGGCTATTTTTTTATCATCATCATAAATTATTTCATGTACAATAGAATTAGGCCTTAAGGTCATATTTCCGGTTTTTTCTGCTGCCGGTAAAGTTGATGAGTTACTACTAAAATAAGCCCCATAAGGACAACCCCTAATGCATCTATCTCTAAACTGACAACTTGCACGTCCTTCTCTTACTTCACCTCCGGTTAAATTTGCAATTCTACCATTGATAATTTGTCTGTCGTCATATTTTTCAGCAACACCTTTTTGCAACTCTTTTTCTACGCAGTTTAATTCTACAGGTGGTATAAAAATACTATCTGGTAACTGTGGTAATCCTTCTGCTTTTCCACTTATTCCAACAAATTTTTCAACTTTTTCGTACCATGGTTCTAAATCTTTATAACGAATAGGCCAATCTACACCATGTCCATCTTTTTTATTTGCTTCAAAATCCATTTCACTCCATCTAAATGACATACGGGCCCACATAATTGATCTACCTCCAACATGATAACCTCTTATCCAATCAAATCTTTTGGTTTCATTATAAGGGTGGTCAATATCATCAACAAACCAATGTTTGCTCGCTTCACCTGTTGTGTATCCGGTTCGTGCTTGTTTTTTTTGTCGTTCTCTATCTTTTTTACTTGCATATCCGTGATAATCAAAATCCCACGGATCCATATTCATAGTAGGATAATCTTTAACATGGGTCACCATTCTGCCTCTTTCAAGCACCAATGTCTTTAAACCATTTTCACAAAGTTCTTTCGCTGCCCAGCCACCCGTTATACCCGTACCAATTACAATAGCATCATATTGTTCAGGATCATTTGATTTAGAGTTTTTACCCATTGTTTAAATATATTTAAAAGAGTTATGTTGAATTTCAAAAAAAATGAAATAGAAAATCGCAAAAGTATAAGTTTTATTTTTATGTGATAAAAAAATGAGAGGTTTTAATTTGATTAATTTAATTTATTTTCAATTATTTACTAATTTGCATTAATTTTAATTAAAATAATTTTTAAACTTTTATAAAAAAATTATCCTAAATACAAAACATTGTATCATTGTCTCATTAATCTAAAAAATGGATAAAAAAATTAAACTCGGAATTATTGGCGGCGGTAATAATTCGCTCATAGGTGAATTACATAGAATTGCTTCATATATTAATGAAAACTATATAATAACAGGTGCTGTTTTTAGCACAAAATGGGAAGAAAATATTCAATTTGCTAAAGACATTGGGCTTGACACAAAAAGAGTTTACCCTGACTTTGAAGCATTTATAACTAAGGAAATCGCTTTACCAAAAGAAGAAAGAATAGAAATTGTATCGGTGTTAACACCAAACTTTTTGCATTTTCCGATGGCAAAAAAATTAATCGAAAACGGGTTTCATATAATATGTGAAAAGCCATTAACCACAACATTAAATGAAGCAATAATTTTAGAAAAAATCCTCAAAAAGACAAACACAATTTTTGCTGTTACTTATACTTATACCGGTTATCCAATGATACGTCAATTGCGCGAAATGATTAAAAATGATGCTATTGGAACTATTCAAAAAGTAGATATTCAATATTATCAGGGTTGGATCAATCCTATAATTCATAGCAAAGAACTTCGTAAAACTATTTGGAGGCTTGATCCTGAAAAATCAGGCATTACTTGTTGCATTGGTGATATTGGTACGCATGCTTTCAATATGGCTGAATATCTTACAGGCATGGATGTTAGATCAATTCTGGCAGATCTAAATTATTTGTATGAAGAGAATACGCTCGATGTTGATGGAACAATACTTTTGCGATATTCAGAAAATATAAAAGGTGTTATCAGAGCAAGTCAAATTGCCACTGGTGAGGAGAATGGCCTTCAAATAAAGATTTACGGTAATAAAGGTGGATTAAAATGGAAACAAGAAAACCCAAATTATCTTTATTATTTAACTGAAGATAAACCACTTCAAATTTTAAAACCGGGTCATTCCTATAACAGTAATTTATCACTAATAAGCACAAAATTACCACCCGGTCATCCGGAAGGAATATTCGATGCTATGGCAAACATATACCTTGGTGTGGCCAAGGCCATAAGAAATGAACCTTATGATATAGCAGAATTTCCTTCAATAAAAGAAGGTGTTAGAGGAATGTTGTTTATTGAAAAATGCATAATGTCTCATAAAAAAGGAAATATCTGGGAAGATCTTTAGTCTAAAATTGTAATATTTATTATAAAATTTCTAGTTCAATAACGGTTTTATATTCAAGCCTGTATTTACTTGGTGTAATTCTTTTTGTTTTTTTGAAAATTCTATTAAAATTAGCAATATTATTAAAACCACATTTGAAGCTTATTTCGCTAACACTTAAATCTGTTTCTATTAATAATCTTGTAGCATAACCAATTCTAACATCATTTATATAACTTATAAAAGTTTTAAAGGTTCTTTTTTTGATAAACCTGTTAAAAGAAACCGGAGTCATATTGATCAATTCTGAAATTTCTAATAATGTTATCTTTCTATTAAAATTTTCATGTATATAATCATGTACTATTTTTATCCTTTGACATTTATTAAATTCTTCTGTATCTGTATCAGGCACATATTGCGAAAGTAATCTTTGATTTTCAGAAATAGCCAAATCGTTTAATATTGATGTGAAATCTAAAAAATAATCAAAACCTTTTCTTTTTGATAATTTTATTAATCTAGGCATCATTTCATAGGCAGTTTCATTTGAAAATAATATACCGTGTTTAGAATTTTCAAACATTTTTTTTATAGGTTCAAAAATATTTTTTGTCAAAAGGTTTTCATCAAACAGATCATTTTGTATATGCATGCAAATTTCATGTATCTTTTTATTTTTACAATTATGCATTTCCCATCCATGAAATAAATTACTTCCAACTAACACCAACTCAATATCTTCAATTTCTTCTATACTATCACCTACAATTCTCTTAACACCTTTACCATTCTTAATAAAAATAAGTTCATGATCATGATGATAATGTATAGGAAAATCAAAATCATCTTTATATCTGTTATAAATTAAAAAAATTTCATCTGAAGTTAATTGAGTAATCTCTCTGTAAAAATTTTTATACATATTTTAATGTTTTGATTATGTTAAAAAAGTATTATTATTTGATGAAATTATATTAAGAAAATGTTAACAACTATATTAGATTTGTTTAGAATAAAATAAATGCAACTAATTTTTTTTATTAAATTGCATTGTTCTTTTTGTAAAACTTTTAGCTAAAGTAAGTTTTTTAGCGAGGTATACAAAACATATTTTTATCATTTAATAACTCAAATTAATATTAATGTAAATCTTATTTATGAAAAACAAGTATTTATTAAGAAATTTATTATTTCTTGTAGCGTTTTCACTGTACGGCATTAGTTATGCACAGAGTGTTTCTGGAACAGTGTACGATGCAGATGGTCCCTTACCCGGAGCAAATGTTATCGTAAAAGGTACTGATCATGGAGTAACAACTGATTTTGATGGTAATTACACCATTGATGATGTAGCTTCAGATGCTGTATTAACAGTTAGCTTTGTGGGGTATATAACTCAGGAAGTTAATGTTAATGGCCAATCAACAATTAATTTTATCTTAACAGAAGACACAAATCAATTAGATGAAGTTGTCGTTACAGGTTATACCACTCAAACTAGGGGTGACATTACAGGTTCCGTTGCTTCAGTTGATATGGATGAAGCTGCTAAGGTTCCTGTTACAAATGCTGCCGAAGCTCTGCAAGGCAGGGTTACAGGTGTTACTGTTGTAACTAACTCTCAACCCGGAGCTGCTCCAAAAGTTACTATCCGTGGTTTTGGTACAAGTAATAATACAAACCCTCTTTATATAATTGATGGTGTACAAACTTTAGATGCTAATATATTTAATAGTATCAACCCTGCTGATATTGACCAAATGAACGTACTTAAAGATGCTGCTGCATCAATTTATGGAGCAAGAGCCTCTAACGGTGTTATTATCGTAACAACAAAAAGTGGTGGTTATAATATGGACAAATCTGTGGTTACTTTTGATTTCTATACAGGTATTGCTAAAGCTGCAAACTTACCTGATCTATTGAATCCACAACAACATGGTGAAATGATATTCGAAAGTTTACAAAATGATGGTGTTACTGTTACACACCCTCAATACGGCTCTGGATCAACACCTGTAGTACCTACACAATTATTTGGTGTGCCGGTTGATGTTACCGTAAAACCGGGAGGTACTTATATGCCCGGTGAAATTACACAATCTGCACCTACTACCAATGTTAGTTTAGCTGTTCAAAGCGGTACAGAATCAGGTAAATACTATATGTCTGCAAACTACCTAACAAGAGATGGTATATTAAAATATACCGGATTTAAACGTGGTAATACAGCAATTAATTCTGAATTTAAAATTAAAGACAGGGTACGTATTGGAGAGCATATGAATGTTTCTTTTACTAATTCACAAGCCGGTGATGGTACTGCTTTTGAAATGGCATTAAGAATGAGTCCTTTAATTCCTCCTTATGATGACAATGGTGATTTTGCAGGTTCATATAATGCTGCTGCTGGTTTATCAAATACATTAAATCCTTTGGCTCTTTTAGCAAGAGCTAAAGATAATTATAACAAATCTCTTAGAGTATTTGGTGATATTTATGCTGAGATCGATATTTTAGATGGCCTAATGTTTAAAACTGTATTAGGTGGTAGTATCCAATCTTTCAATGCAGGGTCTTTTAGCCCTTTAAATCCTGAACATTCTGAGCCTGTTTCAACAAATACACTACGCGAACAGGATCAATTACAATCTGAATGGACATGGACCAATACCGTTAATTATAAGAAATCATTTGGTGATCATAATATAAATGCATTAGTTGGTATTGAAGCTGTTAAAAGACAGGGAAAAGGCAAACAAATCAGCAGAACAGGTTATTTATTTGAAACTCCTGATTTTTACATGTTAAACAATGGTTCTGGTACACCTAATGTAGATTGGGCCTATGATTATACAAATTCTCTATGGTCGCTTTTTGGTTCAGCCAACTACAATTACAATGGAAAATATTTCTTAACAGCTACACTTCGTCAAGATACATCATCACGTTTTATGGGTGATAATAAAAGTGATATATTTCCCGCATTTAGTGTAGGTTGGTTAATGAGTGATGAAGGTTTTTATCCGGATGATCTTGTAATGAACAGAGTTAAATTTAAAGGATCTTGGGGTCAATTAGGTAATCAAACTTTACCTGCAGATAACCCAACTATGAACATTTCAATTTTAAGTGAAAGTTTGGCAAATTATTCTTTTAATGGTAGTTCAATTACTACAGGTGCCATGTTAAATCAGGTTGGAAATCCTAATTTAAAATGGGAAACCAGTCAATCATTGAATTTTGGTGTTGAATTAGGGTTTTTTGATGATCAACTCTATATGGAATTAGAATACTTTGATATTAAAACCAAAGATCTAATTACCCGTGATAATAGTTTGATCAGTACAACAGCTATTGACGCTCAAGCACCACTAGTAAATCTAGGTTCTGTTAAAAATAGTGGTTTTGATTTTGCTGTTGGTTTCCACAATCCTTCTGATTCAGATTGGAAATACGGTATTGATGCTAATTTTTCAACTTATAAAAATGAAGTTACTGAATTAATTAGTGATTTCCAAGTTGGTAGTACAGGTTTTAGAGGTGGAGCAGTAACAAGAACTGAAGTTGGTCGCCCAATTTCATCTTTTTACGGACGCGTAGTTGAAGGTTATGATGAAAACGGTAGATTTAAGTATAAAGATGTTAATGGAGATGGTGTTGCTAATGATGACGATCGTGATTATATCGGCTCTCCACATCCTGATTTTACTTATGGTATCAATTTAACAGGAGGATTTTTAGGTTTTGATGCTTCTTTATTCTTTACAGGATCTCAAGGAAATGATATCTATAATTATACGAAGATATATACACATTTCCCAACGTTCTTTAACGGAAACAGAAGTACTGATGTTATAGATTCATGGAGACCGGATAACACCAATGCATCTTTTCCTGCATTAAGTCAAACAATTACCAATAGTGAAACCCAACCAAACTCTTTCTTTGTTGAAGATGGTTCTTATTTCAGATTAAAGAACTTACAAATTGGTTATACAATTTCTGGTGATACTACTGATAAAGTTGGTATAGATTCTTTCCGTATTTACGCACAAGGAACCAACTTGTTTACAATAACAGATTATAGTGGACTTGATCCTGAGATCATTTCTTATGACAACCTTACTTTAGGTGTTGACTCAAGAATATATCCTTTATCTCAAATATATACTTTAGGTATTAATATAAAATTTTAAGAAAATGAAAAACAAAATAGTATATTTTTTATTAATGCTAATCGGAGTATTAGCATGTAGTGAAGATTTCACTGAATCTAAAGCTGTAGGTGCTTTGAGTGATGATGCACTTAAAAATGAAGTGGGAGTAGATTTATTACTCACCGGTGCATATTCAGTTTTAGATGGTATCAGAAATAATCAGGGAGCTGCTGACTGGACAGTTAGTGGTGACAACTGGTGGTTTGATGTGTTAGCAGATGATGCACATAAAGGAAGTACAGATGGTGATCAAGCTGATCTATATAATTTAGAAATTTATGATTGGGCAAGTGGTAACCCTTATGTTTTTGGTAAATGGAATGGCCTTTTTGCCGGTGTTAACAGAGCCAATGCGGTTATCAATTTAATTAGTCAGGTTGAAGAAGGTGATTTTTCTGCTCAATTAGCAGAAGCTCGATTTTTAAGAGGTCATTATAATTTTGAATTGCAAAAAATTTATGGAAATGTTCCTTATATTTCTGATGAGAATTATGCAAATATAGAATTTAATCAACCAAACCCTGGTCCAATATGGGACCAAATTGAAGCTGATTTCACTTATGCAATGGAAAATTTACCCAGCACTCAAGGAGATGTAGGAAGACCAACGAGCTGGGCTGCAAAAGCATTTTTAGGTAAAACTCATTTATATCAAGGTGAATGGAATGAAGCATTAACTCTATTAAAAAATGTTATTGATAGTGGAACTTATGCTTTAATTCCAGAATTTGTTGACAATTTTCGTCTTGCTGGTGATAATAGTATAGAATCAATTTTTGCAATTCAATTTACAGCTGATGGTGGAATGTCTAATAACGGTAACCGTGGTGGTACTTTGAACTTTCCCGGTGGAGGACCTTTTGGTTCATGTTGTGGTTTTTACCAACCAACGCAAGATTTAGCCAATGCTTATCAAACAAATGGTGGATTACCTTTATTAGACACTTACAATCAAACTGATATTGCTAATGATTATGGAATTGCTAGTGAAGAAGCATTTACACCTCATACAGGACCTTTAGATCCTCGAATTGATTATACAGTTGGAAGAAGAGGTATTGATTATAATGGTTATGGAGTAAATGTCGGAAAAGAATGGATCCGTGCAAGTTTTGCTGATATCTCAGGGCCTTATTTACCAAAGAAAAATATCTATTATGCCGGTGAAGAAGGCAATATGGGTACCGGTGGCTGGGGTGAGCAGCGTTCTGGAATTAATTTTCATATAATGAGATATGCTGATGTTTTATTGATGGCCGCTGAAGCAGCTGTTGAAACTGGTGACCTTGCAACTGCTTTAGATTATGTAAATCAAGTTAGAAGTAGAGCAAAAAACATGAGCTATGTACAAGATGTTAATGGTGGTGGAGATGCTGCTGATTATCAAATTGAATTATATACTTCTTTCGCTGATGAAGCTTATGCCAGAAAAGCTGTACGTTTTGAACGTCGTTTAGAATTAGGTATGGAAGGAAATCGTTTATTTGATATTAGAAGATGGGGTAATGGTGTTCAAATAATCAATGATTATATATCAAATGAAGCCAGAACTATTGGTAATTTTGGAACAAAAGCAGGTGCTTATGATTCAAAACATGATCTTTTACCAATCCCACTTACTGCAATTGACTTAAGTGGTGGAATTTTAACTCAAAATCCTGGTTTCTAACGATTTTTAGTTTTAAAATTATTATTAAAAAAAGAGCATTATATTTGATGCTCTTTTTTTTGGATTATTTAATACCTTAATTATTACATTTACTGCGTTTAAATTTAATAAAAGGTATTAAACCTTAGGGTATCCCTAATGCTCGGGACTGAACCCTGTAAATGGAATCGATCTAGAAGATTGTAGTATTAACCTTGATCCCGCTAGAAAAAGCGGGATTAGTTCAACTTACATTTTTGAGTTCGTTTTAAAACTCCTCAAAATTGAGTTTCACAAATAAAGTAAAAAAATAGATGAAAAATATTTTCATATCCTTTAGTGTATTGATTTTGCTGTTCTCTTGTAACAACAAAAGTACAGAGACAATCAACAAAACATTTAACAACCTTGATCATGAAAAAACAGGTATTTATTTTTCTAATAATTTAAATGAAAATGACTCTTTAAATTATTTTACCTACGGTTATTTATATATGGGTGGTGGTGTTTCTGTTGGTGATATAAATAATGATGGTTTAATTGATATCTATTTTACCGGAAACATGGTTCCAAACAAATTATACTTAAATAAAGGAAATTTAAAGTTTGAAGATATATCAGAAAAAGCAGGAGTACTTGGTGATGACAGATGGTTTACAGGTGTTACTATGGCTGATGTAAATAATGATGGATATTTAGATATTTACTGCGCTGTTGGCGGAAAATTTGAACCAAAAAATAACTTATTGTATATCAATAATGGTGATCTTACATTTACAGAAAGTGCTAATAAGTATGGTATTGATGATATTGGAAATAGCGTTCAATCTACTTTTTTTGATTATGACCTTGATGGAGATCTAGATCTTTATGTGGCTAACTACCCTCCTACTAGATTTAATGCACCCAATAGTTATTATCAGTTTAAAATGAGAGATCCTAAAGATATTGAAACTGATAAATTATATAGAAATGATGATGGTAAATTTACCAATATTACTGATGAAGCCGGTTTAAGATCTTTTGGATTGACCAATAGTGCAACGGTGGGTGATATCAATCAAGATGGTTGGCCTGATCTTTATGTTTCAAATGATTTTAATGTTCCTGATTACCTTTATATCAATAATAAGAATGGTACTTTTAGTGAACATACGCAACAACTTACCAAACAAACGGCTCAATACGGAATGGGCACTGATATTGCCGACTTTAACAATGATGAATTATTAGATATTCTTCAAATGGATATGACACCCGGTGATAATCGTAGGTCAAAAGCCAATATGGCAGGCATGAATCCTCTCCTGTTTTGGAATACCGTTAATTCCGGATTTGGTTATCAATACATGCAAAATATGCTTCAACTCAATAATGGTAATGTAAATGATTCCTTACCGGATTTTAGCAATATATCACGATTAGGTGGATTAGCAACTACTGATTGGAGCTGGGGTCCTTTATTTGCTGATCTAGACAACGATGGTTGGAAGGATATTTTCATTGCCAATGGAACACGTAGGGAAACCAACAATAAAGATTATTTTAATGCTATTACTAAACAAAAACTATCAATAACTGACAATTCATTAGAAAGAAGTTTGGCAATACCTTCTGAAAAAATTGACAATTTTGTATTTAAAAATAATGGTGATCTTACTTTTAAAAAAGTAAATGAAGAATGGGGCCTTGTTTATAAAGGATTTTCAAATGGTAGTGCTTACGCAGATCTTGATAATGATGGCGACCTTGAAATTATTATCAATAATGTTGATGATTTTGCCAGTATATTTGAAAACCATAGTGCAGAAAAAAATAATTACCTCACTCTAAATTTTAAAGGCTCAGAAAAGAATAAGAACGGAATTGGTGTTAAAGTCACATTAAAAACTGATGGTTTAACACAATTTCAAGAATTGACATTAACAAGAGGATTCCAATCTTCAGTTGCTCCTCAATTACACTTCGGATTAGGAAAAATAACAAAAATAAATACTATAAAAATTACATGGCCTGATGGCAAAAAACAAACCTTATCAAATATAGATAGTAATCAATTTTTAACTATAGATCATAAAAATGCAAATGATGTTTCAAGTATCCAAAATAACATTCCTAAAAAATTATTATTCACTACTGTAAGTGATACTTCTTTAAATGTACATCACAAACACAGTGAAAACTATTATGATGATTTTGTTGATCAGGTTCTATTACCACACAAAACTTCATCATTTGGGCCTGGTTTGGCAGTTGGAGATCTAAATGGTGATGGTAAAGAAGATTTCATTGTTGGTGGTGCTTCAAATTATGAAACAGGTGTATTTCTTCAAAGTAAAAAGGGTTTTGAAAAACAAGACATCAAATCTATGCAAAAAGATAAAATGTTTGAAGACCTTGGTAGCTTAATATTTGATGCTGACAATGATGGAGATAATGATATTTATATGGTAAGTGGTGGTGGAACCGAATTTGAATATGATTCAGAATATTTACAAGATAGACTGTTTGTAAATGATGGTAAAGGAAACTTTACAAAATCTACTCATGCTTTGCCCAAAATGTTAACTAGCGGAAATAGAGTTTATAGTTTTGATTACGATAAAGATGGAGATTTGGATTTATTTGTAGGTGGTAGGGTAATTCCAAAGAATTATCCGTTACCTGCTGATAGTTATTTATTAGAAAATGTGAGTACCAAAGGCAACCCTAAATTTCTTGATGTTACCAAGAAAATTGCACCCGATTTTAAAGAATTAGGAATGGTAACAAGTGCTGTTTGGACAGATATTGATAAGGATGGTTGGACAGACTTAATTATAGTGGGTGAATGGATGCCTATCACAGTATTTAGAAATAACAATGGTTCTTTTGAAAATGTTACAAAAAAATTAGATCTTCAAGACTCAAATGGATGGTGGTTTAGTATCCAACCAGGTGATTTTGATAAAGATGGTGATATGGACTTCATTGTAGGTAATTTAGGTCTCAATTACAAATACAAAGCAAGTGAAAAAGAAACTTTTGATATATATGTTAACGATTTTGATAAAAATAATTCAAATGATATCGTATTGAGTTATTTTGATGAAGGTATAGAGTATCCTGTACGCGGTAGACAATGTTCATCTGATCAAATACCGGCTATCAAGAAAAAATTCAAAGATTATGATGAATTTTCAACTGCTACATTAGAAGATGTTTATACCAAAAATGATTTAGAAAAATCTCTTCATTATCAGGTTAGATCTTTTGCGAGTATCTATCTTGAAAATAATGATGGAGAATTCGAAATGAAAAAACTTCCCAACCATGCACAGGTTTCTAATATCAATCAAATATTGGTCAATGATTTTGATAACGACTCAAATTTAGATATTATTATTGCCGGTAATTTATATGGTTCTGAAGTTGAAACTCCAAGAAATGATGCCGGTATCGGAGCGTTTCTTAAAGGAAATAGTAATGGAGAATTTGAAATTGTAAAAGCCTATGATAGTGGGTTATTTATAAATGGAGATACCAAAGATCTGGCAATGATAAAAGTTGGTAATATAAATTATATTATTGCAGCAAAAAATGATGATTATTTACAATTTATTAAAGTAAATCAATAAAGATCTTATATCAAACAAAAAGGCTAAATTTTATTAAAAATTTAGCCTTTTATAATTAAATATGTAATATTTTACATCCTTTTTACTTTTCCTGAAGAAGACTCATCTTGTTCTAAATATTTTGGATTTCCTTTATATTTAATATCTCCCCCACTAGTAGCTTTAGCATCAAGCTTTTCAATCACATGTATTTTAATATCTGCACCACTGGTAACTTTAGCGTTACAATTATTAACTGTTAAATCGTAAGCATTTATATCACTGCCACTAGTTGCTCTTGCATCAAATTCATTAGCTTTACCAATTAGTTTAATATCAGCACCACTTGTGGTTTCACTTGTTAAATTGTTAACTTTAACACGTAAATTTATATCGGAGCCACTAGTTGCTTCCAATAATAATTCATCCGTAGAAACGGTATTTTCCGAACTCACTTCTGCCCCACTTGAAGTCTTTATTTCATTGATGTGTAAAGCAGATAAATATATTCTTCTTGCTTTTGCACTAACAATATTCTTTTCTGATGAAATATATAATACACCGTTTTTAACCTCTGTTGTAATATATTCATGTAAATTTTCGTCCGCTTCAACTGCCAATGATAATTCATCACCATAAGTTAATAAAACATCTATACCTCTACTTACATTTATTTTAACAAAATCAGATGAAATATTTCGGTTTTGTGTGGTAACATTCCTATTGCCTTTTACACCATCTATATTCATTACACATGATGTAGAAGATATCAATAAAACTAAAATAAGTATACTTTTAATTAGTGATTTCATAATTATTATTTTTTTAGAATTAATTTAAAACCTTTTAGTAATTATATTGTGTCTTTTGAGCTTTCTACAGAGATCCCTGATTCATCAATTTTAACTTCTGCTTTCTCTTTATTTTCATCAACAATCTCAATATGCACACCATCTTCATTAATTTTCATATTAAATGATTCCGGATCGGTTATTTCAGTGGATTTTGTTTTGGTTAAATTCATTTCTTCACAATCCAAACAATACAAACCTTCTTCAGTCATTTTAAAATAGTGTTTTGCCATATCTTTATCATAAATATCTTGAATATTATCAACATTACTTAAAAAACTACGTGTAGATTTATCTAAATAAATTACCTGACCTTCAGGAATATACAAATCAATATTCATAGTTTGTTCCTTAAACTGATTCTCAATTTCTGATAAGAAATATCCATTAAGTAAAATATCTTTATCAAGTATTTGTAATTCATATTCTATTGAAGCTGCATTTTCTCTTGCTGCCAATTGGCTTTTACCCTTTGACCTTTTTTTAATTTTTAGAAACGCTGCTTCATCTTCAGTAGATAAAATATTTAGCCTAATATGATTTGAATACATTCTTTTATCATTTTCTTCATCTAAAACTATATCTGATTCCCACCTGTATTTTAATACACTATGATTTGATAATTTTTCATTATCTAACAATTTAATACTTAAAGTATCTGTATTTGCAAAAAACAGATCTTGACTTTCGGTCACTGAACTATGAAAAGCTTTTTGCATTAATACTTTTGAACCAAAAAATGTTGTTGCCAGTAAAGCTACCAACCAAATACCTAAAAGTGATAACCTTGCAGTATTACCGATAGTTTTTGTATTATTTGATAAGATTCGCATTCCCAATAAAAACAAGAAGAAAAATGGAATTCCTACCAATAAAAAAGCTAGTATCGAAACAATCCAAATAGGAAGACCTGAATTATTATAAAAATGTGCATTTTCAAAAAACCATCCATCATGAACAAAATCTAATGAACCCACAGTGAACAAACTAATTAACAAACCCAAAATTGTTACTGCAGAAATAATGATCAATAAAATACCAATGAATTTTCCAGTGACCATAAATAAAGCAGTAATAATATTACCTAAAGTATCCAAAAAATCTTGCATACCTGATTTTGCTTTACTGCTATATTTTTCATAATCGGCATTTTTTACTTTTTCACTTACATCGTTTATACCGCTCTTTATCCTTTCAGAAGCTTCTTCTAACTCTTCTTTAATTTTTTTTTCTATATTACTAATATTTACCTGTTCGCCCATCATTTCAAGCTTTTCGGTAGTTGTATTTGCTTCAGGTAATAAGATCCATAAGATAATATACACCAAGAAACCAAATCCAAAACCAAATGCTGCTACCAACCATGCTATACGGACCCAAATTACATCTACATTAAAATAATGTGCCATACCCGATGATACTCCTCCTAAGAATTTATCATCTCCATCTCGATATAATTTTTTAGATCTCCTGTGTTGATATTCTGTATAATTATCAGAAAATACTTCTTCATCAACCATGTAATCTTCAGGTTTTCCCATAATTTCTATCACTTCATTGATGTCATTTTCATTGATCACCTGACGAACATCTTTAATCTTTTCCGATAAAAGTTCACCTATACGCAATTCAATATCAGATAAAATTTCATCCCTACCCTTCGGATCATCACTTAATGAACGACGAACTGCATCTAAATACCTTTGCAATTTTTTATAAGCTACTTCATCAATATGAAAAAAGCTTCCTCCCAGATTTATATTTATTGTCTTATTCATTTTTTTGTTGATTTTGATTTTTGTTTATCTTTAGTTACTAAATTAACGGCTCCTATAAGATCTTTCCAGGTTGTGTTCAACTCAGTTAGAAATAATTTTCCATTTTCGGTAAGTGCGTAATATTTTCGCGGTGGCCCCGATGTTGATTCCTCCCATCGATAACTTAAAAGACCTGCATTTTTTAATCGTGTAAGTAATGGATAAATTGTACCCTCTACCACCAACATTTTTGCATCTTTTAGTTGTGAAAGAATTTCAGAAGTATAAGCATCCCCATTTTGAATAATGGATAAAATGCAAAATTCTAAAACTCCTTTTCGCATCTGTGCTTTTGTATTTTCAATCTTCATATTGTACTTTTTTAAGTTTTTAAATTCTTTTTATACCAAAAAAGTTTGGATGGTATTTGCAATAAAAACAACAATGGCAATTAATATTGAGATCATGAGCTTTGAATTTAATTATTTTATAAAATTTATAGTTGCAGGGTATTTATAAATACCTCCCTGATTTGATTTAACAGCAGCAACAATGATCATTACAAATTTGACAATGATCAAAACCAAAACCAAAATTGCTAAACTTATTAAAAAGAATAAACTAATTTGATTTAAATCATCTATAGCCACATTTATTGCTAAAGAAACTATAGCTACTGTTAGAATTGTAGTATAAAGTAAGTAGCTCAAATTAAAATTGATCACTTCCTTACCTGTTGCATCTAACAATTCACTACTTTTTTTATTTATCTCCCAAAATATTAAGGGTGCTATTATTCCTCCAAAAGGAAATACATATCCAAAAAAACTTGAAAGATGCATTAAAAAAGCGTTGTTATTTTCATTTGTTGTTGACATATTTTTATTATTTATAATACTTTCTTATGCAAATATATATCTTTTGGATAATACTATGCTTTACATAGTACTATTTTAACATATATTTAACACTATTAATTTGTCCTAAAAATGCTAAAAAAACCGTAGATTAGCGCTTTAAGACAATAAAATGGGAAAATTTTCAGTTAAAAATTTAAATAAGTTTTTGTTTTTTAAACTTCCTTCAGCATATTTATCGGGTATAAGAGTTACTTCTATAAACGAAAAAGAAGCCATGGCTTCTGTAAAATATAAGTGGATAAATCAAAATCCGTTCAAATCAATGTATTGGGCAACCCAAGGAATGGCATCAGAATTGGTAACTGGCATTTTACTTATGAAAAAAATCGCCCAAAGCAATAAAAAAATATCAATGTTGGTAATTTCTCAAAATGGTGAGTTTTATAAAAAAGCAACCGGAAAAATTACTTTTATATGTAAAGAAGGCGAAATAATCAATGAGGTTATCAAAACTGCTATTTCCACCGGTGAAGGACAAATCTTAAAATTAACTGCTGAAGGTTTTAATGAGGAATTTGAACCAGTTTCAAAATTTGAATACACTTGGAGTATAAAACTTAAATCGTAAGTAAAAAGTTTTATTTATTAAATGTAACAATTCATATTAATCATCAACAAATTATCATATTAATCCTTAAACTTTAAAATTTATGAAAGCACACGAAATTGATTATAAGATCTATGGTGAAGAAATGCAATTTGTAGAGATTGAATTAGATCCTCAAGAAGGTGTTGTTGCCGAATCTGGTAGTTTTATGATGATGGATGAAAATATTAAAATGGATACTATTTTTGGTGATGGTTCAGGACAAACAAAAGATATTTTAGGTAAACTTTTTTCAGCTGGCCAAAGATTACTAACCGGCGAAAGTTTATTTATGACTGTTTTCACCAATATTAGTCAGTTGAAAAAGAAAATTTCTTTTGCTGCCCCCTACCCCGGTAAAATACTACCTGTTGATCTCAACGATTATCAGGGTGAATTTATTTGCCAAAAAGATGCTTTTCTTTGTGCTGCCAAAGGTGTATCAATTAGTATAGAATTTTCTAAAAAATTAGGTCGTGGGTTATTTGGTGGTGAAGGTTTTATTATGGAAAAAATCCAAGGAGACGGAATAACCTTTTTACATGCCAGTGGTACTGTAATTAAAAAAGAACTCAAAGAAAATGAGATCTTAAAGGTTGACACCGGATGTATTGTTGGCTTTAGTAAAACAGTACAATATGATATTGAGTTTGTAGGAGGAATTACAAATACAGTTTTTGGTGGAGAAGGGTTGTTCTTTGCTACCTTGAGAGGCCCTGGAACTGTTGCGGTACAATCATTACCCTTTAGCCGTTTGGCAGGAAGAGTTTTAGCCTATGCTCCCAGAAATAATGGCAACCGTAAAGGTGAAGGTAGTATTCTAGGTGGTTTGGGAGATCTTTTAGATGGTGATAACAGGTTTTAAGTAATTTTTATTAACTATTCTTCGTTTGTCTTAATTCTAACTATAAAGAATTTTAATTCTTCTCCATATTTTGATTCTTTAATTTTTGGTGTTAAAGAATTATAAATACTATCTAACCATTTTGTTTGGGCAAAATTTAATTCACTTAGGGCAATATATGGGGCAACTTCATGATCAGAATTATTAATAGCAAAATTTATAGAATATAAATATTTACGCTTTAATAAATTATTTTTTTGTTTTGCAATCAACATTATTGAGTCTCGATTGGCTGATTTTTTAGCTTCAAATTCAGCTTTGACCAGCATCAAATCTTGATCGTTAAATTTTTTAATATAATCATAATATTTATCCAACAGTTCTTGGTTAGCAGAGCCCTCTATCTTATTTCTATAGCCAAATCTATCTAAACTGGATGTTATTGAAATCGTATCTTTTTCACCAAAAAAAGGTATTTTTTTATCGCCATTACCAAACGTTAAAAAATACATTTCAGGACTTTCTATTTTATCTGTTAGTAAAAAAATATCAGTACCATTAACTTTTACAGAATCAACAGAAACAATCATTGAGTCAATTTGTTTTTGCAAATAAAATGTACCTTTTTTAAGTCCTTTGATATTTCCTTTCACATACATTAAATTTTTATCCTCTTTTGAACATGAAAATAAAAATACAAGTGAAACAACTATAAATAATACTTTTTTCATTTAATTTTTTTAAGGTGAAACAGAAACTAATTGCATTAATATGGTGCAACCTATTGCAGCTATAGTACCAACAGCATAACCAAATACTGCTAATAGAACTCCAACTGTTGCTAAAGATGGATGAAAAGCAGCTGAAACTATTGGGGCTGAAGCAGCACCACCAACATTTGCCTGGCTACCTACAGCTAAAAAGAAATATGGAGCTCTAATAAGTTTAGCAACCAAAATCAATAAAAAGGCATGAATTGTCATCCAAACAACACCAATAGCAACTAATCCTACATTATCTAAAATCAATCTTAAGTCCATTTTCATACCAATTGAAGCCACTAAAATATAGATAAAAACACTTCCTATTTTACTAGCACCGGCTCCTTCATAAGTTTTAGCTTTAGTAAAAGATAATAGTATTGCAACAATCGTAGATAGACTTATCATCCAAAAGAATTGTTTGCTTAAAAAAGTAAAGATATTTTTTGTAGTCGGATTTTGAATATTATTTACAAAATCCTCAAAATATGCACTCAAATAACCAGCACCAAAATGAGCAAAACTAACAGTACCAAAAGCAATTGCAATAATAATCATATAGTCAGTTAAACTTGGGTTTCGTTCTACTTTTTTTGCATAGGTTGACACTTTTTCTTTTAAATCTTCGATAGCAGATGTATCAGCTTTTAGCCATTTATCAATCATTTTTGTTTTACCAACTCCTATCAATATAATTGCCATCCAAATATTTGCTACTACAATATCTACAAAAACCATCCCTCCATATAACTTTTGATCATAGCCATAAATTTCTAGCATTGCTGTTTGATTCGCTCCTCCTCCAATCCAGCTTCCCGCTAAGGTTGATAATCCTCTCCATACAGCTTGTGGACCTGCACCACCAACCGTTTCTGGTGACACCGTTGAAATTAATAAAATTGCTATTGGTCCACCAATAACAATTCCTACTGTTCCTGTAAAGAACATAGCTAAAGCTTTCCATCCTAAATTGAAAACAGCTTTTATGTCGATACTTAAGGTCATTAATACCAATGCTGCAGGTAATAGATACCGACTTGACATATAATAAAGATTTGTAGAATGTTCAACAACTTCTCCTGTTTCTGATATAGTTTCCCATTCTGGAGCTATCAACCCCAAAGTTGTTAACAATGCAGGTAGCATATACGCCATAAATAATGCCGGAACAATATTGTAAAACTTATGCCAAAATCCTTTTTTTATAGACGAAGTATAAAATATGAATCCTAATGCTAACATTAGTAAACCAAAAACAATGGTATCATTCGTAAAAACTGGTTGATTTCCCATATTTAATTTCATTATTTTTTAATAATTGGCTAATATAAAAATTTATTAAATCAAACCGTTAATTATTATTGAATAGTCTATTTATTTATTCTAAAAGAATTAACCAAAAGAAAATTGTATTAACAAAGCTTATCCAGAATACGTTTTTTCATATACTTTTGTTTGTCTAAAGCCAACTGTGCAAAAGTAAATAGGCTCATACACCTGTCTAAATTTTGTGTTTCATAAGATACTTTGTAATATCTATTATTTTCAAGATAATCCGTCAATGCTCTAATTCCATGTAAAAATGGCATTAAAACAACTCCTAAAGATAAAAAATCAATTTCCTTTTTTGCAAGAGAATCTTTGTGTACTGCAAGTCCATCAACAAAGGCATCAAATAACTCATTAGTAAAATTTATTTTTGACAGATTTTTCTCATCCTCATCAGCAGTATTCGCAATAGTTCTAACCGCATCACCAAAATCATAAAGAAATGTACCTTTCATTATTGTATCTAAATCGATCAAACACAAAGCTTTTTTATTGGAAAATAAAATATTATTTAGTTTTGTATCATTATGGCAAACTTTTACCGGTAGATCATCAACTTTAATTTTGAGAAGTAATTCTATATTTTTTTTTACAAAATCAATAGCTTTTTGCGAATTTTTAATATTATCCGGTTTTGCATTAACCAATGCTTCGTTAAATTGTTGGTACCTATAGGATACATTGTGAAAATTGGGTAAAGTATCCTCTAATAATTCCGCATCAAAATTGTTTAAAATTGTATGAAACAAACCAATTATTTTTCCTGCTTCAAAAGCAACTTTTGGATTTGTTGTTGTATTATAAGTTAAACTATCTTTAATAAAAGTCATCAATCGCCAAACATGATTAGTTTCTGTTTTTATAAACGAATCACCTAAAGCAGTCTTTACCAGTTTAATTGTTTTATAATCGTCATGTTTTAACAATGGTAATACCAGATCTAAATTATGCATTAGAGCATCAATATTTGTAAATACATCAGTATTAATTCGTTGCAATATATATTCAGGTCTACCCTCAGCAGAAACCATATAAGTATCATTAATAAATCCATTTGATATGATCTCAAATTTATATTTTACTTCAGGAATTTGAAACTGTTCTAAAATTTTATTTAATGCTTCCATAAAGGTTCAGGGTATTCTTTATTTTTTGTTCTATTTTTTAATTGTTTTATCGCATTTTCTTTATCATCGGCATAGGTAACACCAAACCAAGAAGATGTTGAATTGGTAAGCTTTACAGTTACTTTTTTTGATTCAATCAATTCTTCAATTATCAGTGGAATGTAAATTTCACCTTTTTTAATATTTTCTTCTTTTGCAAGGAAATTATTTAATTGACCTTCTATATGATCAAAAACTGAAGGATTGAAGATCCAAAAATTCATTGAAGTTGGTTCGTCTCCTATTAATTTTGTATTTGAATCAATATCAATAATTGAATTGTCCTCTTTTTCAATCTTGGTAAGTTCTTGAATACCTTTAAGTATTTTATCTTTTACCTTACAAATTCCTCTTGAAACTGATCCGTAATTTGATAAAGTATCTTTTAAATTATAAGGAACCAAACCATATGTACTTTTTGATGTATTTTGTTTAATAAATGTAGCTGCTTCTTTAAAAGCGTTTTTTCCATAATAATCATCAGCATTAATTACTACAAAATCGCTAAAAATATAATTTTGTGTGACCCAAACAGCATGTGCAGTTCCCCAAGGTTTTTCTCTATTAAAACCAATATTAATTCCTTTTGGGATATCATCAATTTTTTGAGCGATAACATCAATTTTTACATTTTTAGGCAACCGCTTTGACAAATAATCATAAATATTTGAAACAAACTGTTCTTTTGTAACAATTACAATGTGATCAAAGCCATAGTAAACGGCATCATAAATACTAAATTCAAATAAGAATTCATTGTTTGGCCCTAATTCATCAAACTGTTTTAAGGCTCCATATCTACTGCCATTTCCGGCAGCCATAATCAATAATGTCATTTTTCTAATTATTTATAAAATTTAAATAAAACAATATCTGCAATAAATATAAGTTGAATTATTAATAATCATCTAATATATTTTCACTTTATATTTCAAAATAACAATTCTTTATTCTAAATTTGAAACAAACAATATCTATGCTAAGATTTGTAAACATTTTTTTATTTTTTCCAATTATCTTATTTGGCCAAAATAGATACACTTCTTATAATTCAGAGTATATTGAAAAAATGGATAATACCATTAATCTTAAACTTGATATTGACAATGATCTAAGATCTTTTGAATACAATAGTGAAGATTTGAGTTATGTTATCGCGCCAAATACAAGTTTAAGAACATCATTAGCATTTAATTACCGGTTTATTTCATTTAAAATTGGTTATTCTCCAAAGTTTCTAACTCAAAGTGTAGAAGATGAAAAAGGCAAAACCAAAGTTTTTAAGATCCAAACAGATCTTTTTTTTAACCAGTGGATGCAAAGTCTTGAATATTCTAAGGTGAAAGGATATTATATAAGAGATATCCAAGATCCAAATGGTTTTTTATTTAATACTGATTCTGATTTTATTAAACTACCTGACTTAAATACTGTAACTTTTACTGGTAGAACACAGTATACTTTTAATAAAAATTTTTCATTAAAAGCTTTAATGAGGCAAACTGAAATTCAAAGAAAAAGTGCCGGAAGTGTAATTACAAGTTTTACTTTCAATTATTTAGATATAAGAGATCAAACGAGTATTCAAGATCTTAATTCATTAGGATTAATATTAAATGCTGGATATATGTACAATTTTGTGATCAGTAGAAGGTGGTTTGCATTAATTGGTTTATCTCCCGGTATTGGTATAGAATTCAATAAAGTAACAACTCCATTTGATTCAGGAAATGAAACTAACAATGATACCAGTATCGTTGCAAATATATTTTCGCAAATAGGTTTAGGTTATAATTCAAAAAGCTTCTATAGCGGAATTGATCTAAGGGGAATTGTAACTTCAAGAGATGAAAAAGCAATTATAAAATTTAATACGGCAAGGTCAATTTTTAGGTTTTATGTTGGATATCGTTTTAAAGCACCAAAAGTAATTAAAGAAGGTGTTGACTGGATTGAATATCAAAATCCATTGAATTGATCATTTATTTATCAAATATTCCCTTTTATTTTTATTAATAAATGCTATTAATCTAAAAAACAAACCAATAACACAATATAATATCAACTAAAAACGTTTAGTATCAAAATTAAATTGTTTAATAAGAGGGTGTTATGAAGAAGTTTAAAAAGGGGTTTTTATTTCTTACCATTGTTTTAGCCATATCGTGTTCCACAAAAGAAGAGTTAAAAGAAATTTCTGGTACTTATGTATTTAAAAATGTTGGTAAACATAGCTTTGTAGTTAATGCTAATCATATTGAGGCAACAATTAAAATAATTGGAGCTAATAATGGTGAAACTATTATGGCTAAAAATGTACATCTTGACAGAAATGTAGAATACACTGCTATTATTGGAGGGGAAAGCATTAACAATTTAAAAACGGCTTTGTTAAATAATTTAGTTACTGAATATCAGGCTAGTCCAGGTAAAGTATCCAATGAAATAAAAAATGGAATCATAAGGATTGATTGGGTTGGTTTTGACTAATTAACTTAAAAACTAGCTCTTAATTGTACAGTACCGGTATGAATTGTTTTTGAACTTTCAGAATTTCTTCCATAATAATTGATGTTTAAATCTAAAAACTTAGTAAGTCGTTTTTGTAAACTTAACGACCATGTCATATTACTTCCTGGTTGTAGGCCTTCTAACATTTGATAAGCAACAGGTGTGTTTTGATTTCCTTCAAACTTATTTGATATCCAATTAAAATTTGTATTGACCGAAAACTTTTGACGGTTTGAATATTTAAAATTAGTACCCAAAACATGCATCTGTAAAGTTTCAAAATCAGTGATTTGATTTTCTTTATTCTTATAGGAATAGAAAGCTTCTAAACGTGTATTCTTTTTGTATAAAAAAGATACTTTTGGATTGATATCATAATTATTTAAAAAGAAATTTTTATTCGCATAAGTATTTGATCTACTCTCTATCTCACTAACAATCCCTTTAAAATCAAGTAACCAAAAATCATTCAGTTTATGTGAGAACTGTAATTGATGGCTTTTAATCTGATTATCCTGATCACCTATAGAAAAGAATGATTTTTTACGTGCATTCAAATAAATATAACCCGTGCTGTATTTTTGAATACCCCTATTGAAAAATAAACTGTTTTTAATTTGAAGATCGAGCGATAACAAATTATCTTCATCATATCTAAATGGATTAAAGTTTATTGAATTTCCTCCTTTTTTTTCACTGGCATTTATTAAAAAATATGCCTGATCACTGAAATAGGAAACTACTTTTTTGATACCTTCTTTATTTTGCCAATTTTTAGCATTTATATTTATTGATTGACTAAACTTGTTTCGGTGTGTTTTAATAAAGTTTGTATTGGGGAGTAACACGCGCACATAAATTGCCTCATCCTGAAATTTTGCTATTACAAATTCATTCAATTCCTGAATATTATTATCGTTAAAGTCTATCCAGGTATAAAATCCTTTTCCTGGTTCAACTTCTACATATGAAAAATCTTGTTGTGGTAAGGTTCCTGATTGGGTTTCATAAAGCGTATTTAAAGATATAGCATTTTTAAACATTGTTTGGCGATACATTAAACGGGCGTTTAAGCTTTTCTCATTATCATAATTAACGTGATTTACTTTTCTGTAATTTCCATAAACTGACAGATCGGTTGTTTTGTTTTGAATTAATTTTGAATTGATAAACAAAGTATAAGCATCATTTACTTTTTCTAAAGTATTATGTTGAACACTATCAACAACTTGATAATTATAACCAATCTCTGTAAATACTTTAGTGGAATCTCCTATTCCACCAAAGCCCTCAATTTCAGTTAATTGATGACTTAATTTGTTTAATATTTGTGTATCAATTTCTTTTCTTTTATTGTGTTCATAATTTACTTTTCCACCTATCCAACTTTGATTGAAGTTATGTTTTACTAACGAAAACCAACGATAAAAAATATTTTCTTCATTAATTGAACTACTTTGCATAGCACTACTCTTTATATTGATCTGTGTATTATTGAATTTTAAATTTGAAAATAAAATATGCCTGTTTCCTTTAAAATAATTCTTAAAATTTAAATTTTCATATTGATATTTTATCACTCCATCCTCTTCTTGAGAAAGTGTAAGTTCACCTGTAAAATATTGCTGATTATAATTGTTAAGAGTATCTAAATTATTGATATTCCAATCTCTTGAAAACTCAACATTTCTATACCTCTCAACTGTTTGAAAATTATTAGAAACAAATTCATAATCAACTATACCATCAAGTTTCCAGTTTTTATCATAAATGTTTTGTTTCCAATTAATTCTTCCGGCAAAACCATTATTATTTTCATTATCAATTGATGAAAATAGATTTTGATCATTATTACTAAATGCCAATTCTGATTTTAAAACACTTTTTTCATTTAAATGGTAAGCCAGATCTATATCAGCGATTTGTAATTTTTGGGGTGCTATCAATCGTATTACAGGTGCATAAGATCCTTGCTTTATATTATTAACAGGATCGATAAAAGCATAAACCCTACCCGGAGCTAAATTTGTTTCAATAAAATAATTGCCTTTATTTTCTCCCACATAACTAAACCTTACCTCGTATAAATCATCATCAGAATTATTTGAATACACAAATTTTTCAATACTGTTTACAATTACTTTTTTATATAGAATTTTGTTTTCATCGTAAATTTGCGGTACTGCTGAAATACTAACCATCTTTGAAGTATCATCACCGGCATTTGCCAAAATTTGCTGTTGCTCTTCGGTTAAATCTTGATGAAGTGTTTTGTTTTTTGAATCAGTTTCATTGTAATACTTTACACCAACATGTAATTTATCAGAATTAATTTCGGCACCATCATAGGTAATAAAACGAGTATAATTATTTTCAATAATTTGAAAATCAATTGTAAAACGCATATTTGCATTTACAGGATATAAGGTTGTGAAAATTATTTCGCCTTTATTATAATCAATGATATAATCAAAATTCTCTCCTCTTTTTAAAGGAATTCCATTGGCATAAACCGTTTCACTACCCGATACAATTAAAAAGAACTGTTCATTATTTCCTCCAATTATTTTATATGGACCCTGATTTCCTTCTACTCCATTAAAAATATAGCTTGTGAACTTTCCTCTTACTAAAGCCCCCGAAGCAAAGACTTTAATTTTACTAAAATTGTTGTCAATATTTGCATCTACGTATACGCCTGCAACTTTTTTATTGAATTTTAAGAAATAATTTTCGGTGTTCTGCAAATAAATATCCCCAGCTTTCACATTCCAGTTTTTACCATACATTTCAATAAAAACCCTGTCAAATTCATTCAATCGCTGCGTATAACCTCCCTCTTGCAAGGGTATATTATTATCGGTTATTGAAGCTCGAATACCAACATTTTCTGAGAGATTTCCTTCGATCTGTAAATTAAAATTCGAGTTAACAACAGCATCCTGATTATTACCCATAGTAACTCCTCTTGATAAACTTCCACTGGTATATAATCCATCAAATATTTTTGAATTTTTATTCTTTTGAAGTGATTTTGGATTGTATAAATTGGTTAGATCAGTTGTTTTTTGAGTTATTATTTTTTGATCCAATACCGCATATTTTTTTGTCAAAAAATCGGGTAAGACTTCGTAGGAAACTTTAATTTGAGAAAAAGAATTTACAATATCTTTATGCAAAACCAATTGTGCTTTTGCAAAATCTATTTGATAGTTATTTTGATTTATCAATTGATCTTGTAAATTGTACACTTTAAAATTTTGTGAACTAATACTAACCGAATCAACTTGTATTGTATCTTTATTAGCCTCAAAAATTTTGGTTATTATGTTTTGAGGAATAGTTTGTGCCTGCGTTATAAAACACGAAAAAAATAGAAATAAGAAAAGTATTTTTTTCATTAAAAGATCCAACTAATTTATAACAAAAATAGCTGAAATATTTTAGGTGGTTTAAAATAATTTCATCTGTTCGGATGGACTTTCATGTTCTAACAACCATTTTTTTCGCCAAAGACCACCTGCATATCCTGTAAGTGATCCATCAGTACCAATAACCCGATGACATGGAGTTACTATCCATAAAGGGTTTTTTCCATTTGCAGATGCAACAGCTCTAATAGATTTAGCATTTCCTAAACTAATAGATTGCTTTAAATAAGTAGTCTTTTTTCCATAAGGAATTTGTTGTAATTCTCTCCAAACTTTTATTTGAAATTCAGTACCTTGAGGATTTAATTGAAGATTAAAATCGGTTCTCTTTTTTTGAAAATATTCTTGTAATTGTAAAACACAATCTTTTAAGTTTACAGGAATATTTATTGAAGAATCAATTTCTTTATCTAAAACTGTAATAGAGATAATTCCCAAATCATTACCAATAATTTCAGCAGTTCCAATTGGTGTTTTTAAAAAAGCAATATTGTTTTCCATTAATTCAATTTATATTTTTTTAAATCTTAAATACTTCCTTAGAATTATGAGTGGTGATATTGGCAATTTCTGTGTGAGTTAATCCATAAATATTAACCAATTTGTTTAAAATATAAATCAAATAACTACTTTCATTTCTTTTACCTCTGTATGGAGATGGAGCTAAATAAGGTGCATCGGTTTCTAAAACAATGTTTTTAAGCGGAATCTTATTTAAAAATTTATCAATTCCTCCATTTTTAAAAGTAACAACACCCCCAATTCCTAATTTCATTTGATATGAAATTGCTCTTTTTGCTTGTTGTAAATCTCCCGTAAAACAGTGAAAAATTCCATAAAGTTTATCATCTTTCACTTCATCTAATACTTCAAATATCTCATCAAAAGCATCTCTACAATGAATAATTATTGGTAAATGGTTCTCTTTAGCTAAGGTAATTTGTGTTTTAAAAGCATCTTGCTGTTGTTGTAAAAAGGTCTTATCCCAATAAAGATCAATGCCGATCTCACCAATACCATAAAATTTATGATTTTTCAACTGCTCCTTAACCACCTGTATTTCATCGATGTAATTTTCTTTAACGTGTGTTGGGTGTAAACCGGCCATCAAGAAAATATTTTCAGGGAATTGCTTTTCCAATTCAAACATAGCATTGTAATATGTAGCATCAATTGCAGGAACAAAAAAACGATAAACTCCGGCATCAATGGCTTTTTGTATTATATCATTTCTATCTTCATCAAATTGTTCTACATATAAATGGGTATGTGTATCGGTTAAAACCATATTTAAATTTTTATGATGTAAATGTATAACTATAATTAATAAATCAATAATGATTTTTGAGTCGATTTTGTATAAATTATTTATTAACAACCTTGTTAAAAATAATATAAATAAAGTTTTAAATTTCGCATATAAATATTTTATATTTACGCACTTAAAAAATTAAACCTTAAAAAATGTTAATATATCACAACCCTAGATGCAGAAAAAGTAGAGAAGGATTGGCAATTTTAAAAGAATCAAATCAAGATATTGAAATTGTTGAATATTTAAAGAATCCTCCTACTCAAGATGAACTAACTTTAATCATCAAGAAATTACAAATAAGACCTATAGAATTGGTTAGAAAAAATGAAGCCATTTGGAAAGAATTCTATAAAGGTAAAGAACTTAGTGATGAACAAATTGTAAAAGCTATGGTTGAAAATCCTAAGTTAATTGAGCGCCCAATTGTTATAACTGATAATAAAGCCATAGTTGGAAGACCACCCGAAATTATTAAAACAATTTTTTAATCATTGAATTTCAATGCTTTATAAATTAAAGTAGCGGTAAATGGGTATATAATAAAATACCCCTTATCCATTATTTTTTAAAATAATGCATTTTCATAGATTAGCAGGTTACAAGCAGTTGTAAATGAGATTTTTAATAGCTTATATTTTATTTTTTTTTACCCTCACTTTGATTGGTCAACAAACCAATACTCAACATAATATCGTTGGTTTTGTTTATGATGCTGATACCGATCAACCCTTGCCGTATGCAACCATTACTTTACAAAATTTAGAAAACAAAAATTTTAGTGGTGGCGTGACCAATAATAAAGGATTTTTTGATTTAGATATATCTCAGGGAAAATATATAATAACTGTCCAATTTTTATCTTTTGAACCTTTTATTATCAATTCTTTAAACATTAATCAGGATATTGATCTAGGTATGATCGAGTTAAGTCAGAAATTCGAAAATTTAGATGAAGTAGAATTAAACTCAGGTAAAAGTATTGTTGATTATAGATTTAATAAAAAGATATATTATGCTTCAAAAGATATTTCAAATTTAGGTGGAAATGCGATTACTGTTTTAGAAAATACACCTTCAGTTAGAATAGATGATAACGGTAATATTAGCGTAAGAGGAAATAAAGCAACTGTTTTGGTTAATGAAAAACTTTTTGGCGGACAAGATGGTAACTCTAATGTTTTAAGTTTGATTCCTTCAAATTCAATCAGTAAAATTGAGATCATTTCACCTTCTGCAAAATATGATGCAGAGGGAGGTGGCGGAATTATAAATATTGTATTAAAAAAAGGTAAAGGTGAAGGTTATACCGGAACATTAGAAATACATGGTGGATTACCGGATAATGATGGTATCTCTTCTTTTATCAATTATAAATCAGATAAGATCAATGTTTATTCAACAGCAAGTTTTAACCATACTGTTAAAATTAAAAAAACACAGTTAGATCAGAAATATTTTAATGCTTTTGATATACCTTCAGGTTCTTTAGATGAGAAAAGAGTAGATGACAGACAAAAAAATAGTTTTCTTTTTAATATTGGGAGCGATTTTACTATTAATAAAAAAAATACCTTAACTACTTCAGTTTTATATTCTTTAGCCAATAAAAACTATGACTCTAATTTGTTTTTAAAAGATTTTAATGCTACTGATAACCTCACTCAAACAAATGATCGAGATGTTTCCGATGATACTGATGAATACTATTTTGAAGCTTTATTAAATTATACTACTTTATTTGATCTTGAAAAACATAAACTCTCTTTTGACCTAAAGTATAATTCTTCATATTCCGATAATATTACAGACATCATTAACAATATAACAATTCCAACATCTGATCAATCACAACAACAATCAACCAAGTTACAAAACCTTTCAAATTATTTATTTCAAATAGATTATCAAATTCCAATTACTGAAAACGGTTTATTGGAAACAGGTTTTAAAACCAATGTTAGAAAATATGCAAACAGCTTTCAATATTCTAATTTAAACCCTGTTACGAGGATTTACGAACCTATTTCCGGTTATCAAAATGATATTGACTATGATGAAAATATCTATGCTTTATATGCCAATTTTAGCAAAAAAATAAATAGTTTTAATTATTCATTAGGTTTACGTACTGAAGTTACAGATACGAAGATCAATGAGTTAAATTCTGAAGAGATTACAAACAATTATACCAAATTCTTTCCTTCAGTAAATTTAAGTTATACACTAAAAAATGAAAGTTTATTATCATTTAATTATTCACGTTTAATTGACAGACCATCTGTAGCAGAATTAAATCCTTTTACATCAATTGCAGATGAAAGGTTTATATTAACCGGTAATCCTCACTTAAACCCTTATGATACAAACTACTTTATATTAGAATATTATCATGAATTTAGTAAATTTAACTTTAGTACTGCTCTATTTTATTCAAGTACCACTGATCAAATTAGGTATATTATTGAAAATACTGGAGATCAAACTGATGATAATTTTGATATTTATATAAGAAATCCTATTAATGATGGTAATTTAGATCAATATGGTTTAGATTTTAATTTTACTTATACACCTACCAATCAACTAAGATTTAGATGGTATGTTAGTCCGTATTACTTCAACATTTCAAATACACTTGAAAATGCCTATGATCATGATGATTTTGTAGTTTACTCAAACTTTGTTGGAGATTATAGATTTTCAAATGGATTAAAAATTCAGTTGAATTATACATTTCAATCTCCTAAAAAAACTGCCCTTACTAAAATTGAAACCATCCAATTCTTAAACGCCTCAATTAGTAAGGATCTGTTTAAAAAGAAAGCTACATTAACTTTTAGGGCAAGTGATATTTTGAATACACGCACCTATGATTTTGAATCATTTGAAGCGAATACTTTTACACACAAAAATTGGCGTTTTGATTCGCAATATTTACTTTCATTTACTTATAGATTTAACAAAGCTAGTAGAAAAAATTCTCATAACCGCAGTAAAGATACAGATAAAGAGATCTTTGAAATTGATGAGGATATTAAGTAGTTAAACAATATAAGTTAATAATTGACAGAAAACGTGTAACTATTTTTTAATCGAAACTATTTGATAAATAAACTATAAAAAACATAATTAATATTGAAAAAAATCTATGGAAAATAACAATAACATTCTACCTAGTCCTAAAAAGAGTATTCAAATACTATCAATAATTCATCTTGTATTATCATTAGGAATTATTTTTTTTGGCACTATTGTTTACTTACAAGTTAGTGAAACAAATTTTGATATTTCAAAAACAGATGATACTTTTTTTTATTTAGTTCCTATTTTAGCTATTGGTGGAATATGGGTCAGTAATTTTTTATTCAATCAAAAGATTAATGAAATACCTAAAAACACTACGTTAATAGAAAAATTAGCAGCTTATCAAACAGCTTCAATAATAAAATATGCATTATTAGAAGGTCCAGCATTTTTAGGTATTATTGCATTTATGGAGGATGGTAATTTATTATACTTATTAATATCAGGATTATTGGTACTCTATCTTTTTTATCAAAAACCAACAAAAGATAAAATTGAAATTGATTTAAATCTAAGTGAAGAACAAAAATATCAGCTCAATAAATAAAGGTTGTATTTAGTTTAATATTTAAAAAAAAAACAATTGCAAATATTGATAATCTAAAAAATATAACTATTAAAACAAAACAAGGCTTGCAATTGCAAGCCTTGTTTTATATATTTTAAAAAATCTAAGATTTCAATCTCTTAGCTTCTTTTTTTAATTTTCTATTTTCCATAAAACTACCATATAACCAATAAGGAATAACAAATGTGATTAAAAATAACATTAACCAAAAACCCATAGTAAATATGCCTAAAAAAACTAAAAATCCTAAAAATTGTTGAAAATCCATTTATCAGTTATTTTATATAATTCAAAAATAATATTTTTTTTAAAA
>JBDLJB010000030.1:0-35499 GCA_039714555.1 Bacteroidota bacterium | reverse complement strand
GAATAGAATAAAAATAGTTTTTATCGGCATACAAATCTACAAAAAAGACTTATATGTATAGGGTTAAAAAATAAACTTGATTTATATAAACTTATTTTATTTCAAATTGCATTAAATTTTTGTCAAAATGAACATAACTTGTGTCAAAAAGTTGATTTATTTGATCATTTTCAATAAGATCTTTTGGGGCTCCTTGCAGAATTCCATTTTCTGTCATCAACCAAAGTTTATCAGCCATTTGTAGTCCAAATTGAATTTCATGTGTAGATATCAAAATTGTTTTTTGAATTTCATGTGCTAAACTTTTCAATAGTTTAAACATTTCAATTTTGTGTTGAATATCGAGATGTGCTGTAGGTTCATCTAAAATAATGATATCTGTATTTTGTGATAGAGCTCTGCAAATCATTACTCTTTGCATTTGTCCGTCACTCAATTCATCGCATCTTTTATTAACGAGATCCTCCAGGCCAGTTTGTATGATTGAAAATTTAATTTGTTCTTTATCTCTATCGGATAAAGTACCTATCCAGTTGGTATAGGGTTGTCTTCCAAGTGCAATAAGCTCATATACCGTTAAGTTACTTTGCGGAATTCTCTCCGTTAATACTACACCAATTATTTTGGCTAATTCGTCTGGTTTATATTGATGCAAATATTTATCAAGTATTAAAATTTCTCCTGATAATTCATTTTGCACTTTTGTTAGTGTTCGCAATAAAGTTGATTTACCAATACCGTTTTTACCCATCAAACAAACTAATTCACCTTTGGTTAATGATAAATTTAAATTATTTGCCAATACGAGTTTTTCTTTTTTGGTTTGGTAGCCAATAGATAGATCTTTAGTTTTGAGTATTTTATTATTTTGATCCATTTACAGATTTAAATCTTTTATTTTTAACTTAATTTTTGTTTTCGCATCAGCAACCATATTACAACAGGGGCACCAAACAATGAGGTAATTGCATTTATAGGTAAAACAAATTCGCTATTAGGTAATTGTGCTATAGTATCGCTAATAAGCATGATAATTGCTCCGAATATAGCAACTGCCGGAATTAATATTTTATGATTTGATGTATTAAAAACCAATTTAGTAATGTGTGGAACAGCCAAACCTATAAAAGCAATTGGCCCTGAAAAAGCCGTTATAACACCTGTTAATATACTGGTAGTAAGCAATATGCTATTTCTTGATTTTTGAAGATTCATACCCAGACTTTTGGCGTAATTTTCACCCAATAATAAAGAGTTGAGGGATTTAATATTTGGAATAACCAGTATGATTCCAATAAGATAAATTATAAAAAAGATCAAAATTTCATTCCAACTTAAATTACCCAAACTTCCAAAACTCCAAAATAAGTATTGTTGTAAATTTTCGGCACTACTAAAATAAGCTAAAACACTAATAATTGCAGCTGTAAAACTCCCAAACATCAAACCGATTATTAAAATAGCCATTGTATTTTTTACACGTTTTGCAAGTAACATAACAAATGTTAAAACTAAAAATGAACCTAAACTAGCAGCAATAGCAATAGCAATTTGGTTATGACCTAGCAGAATAAAACCTCCACCTAAGATAGAAGCACCTAAAATTAGAATTGCCACACCCAAACTAGCTCCTGAACTGATACCTAATACAAATGGACCGGCTAAAGGATTTCTAAATAAAGTTTGCATTAATAAACCACTAATACTTAAGCCTGAACCTGCTAAAATTGCTGTGATTGATTTTGGAATTCTAAAATCAATAATGATATATTCCCAAGTTTCATTATTAGAAGTATTGCCAAAAATACTTGCAAATATTTCTTTTAAAGGTATGGAAACAGAACCAAGGCTGATATTAAAAAAGAACGTCAGAATTAATAAAATAATTAAGGCGAAAAATGAAAATTTATATGAAGTACTTTGATCCAATTTTTGTTTTTTGCTAAGATAATAGATTTAGATCAATTTAATTTTTCTAAGAAAAAAGGGTTATAATCAGGTAATAATTCAGGATGAGTAGCTTTTACCAGATCCTGTAGAACAATATGGGGTTGAACAGGAGCCAGTTCAAAATAAACAACACCACCGTTAGGGCCTCTTTTTTTAGAGAATGTAAAGATATTTTTATTTTTAAAGGCTTTAAATTCGGTATAATGAGGATTAGAATTCTGCATATCCTCTAATGTGGTATATATACCTGAACCTATCCAAAAATCAGCATCTTTAGCTTGATCAAAAACCGATTCAAAACTTAAAATTAAACTTCCTTTTCCTTGGGTTTTATTCCATAAATACTTTGTGTTTGCATCGTTAAAAAGTGTTGCGGTAAAACTATCTCCTGCAGGAAGATTCCATTTATCTTTATATAAAACCCCCGATAGAATGGTTGGTTTTTCCTTTGCTAGTAATGCAATTTTTTTTGCTTCATTATATTTAATATCAATATTAGAAAAAATACTGTCTGCTTGTTCTTTTTTATCATATAGTGCCCCAAAGAATTTAATCCATTCAGCTCTTCCAAGTGGAGTTTCTTCTAACCAGTCACCGTTGAAAATTACAGAAATACCTGTGTTTTCAATATTTTTAAACATTTTACTGCCCTTAGTTAATGAAAACCCAATCACTAATTCCGGTTTTAAATATAGTAGAATTTCAGTATTGATGTCTTGTACATTACCAAGCTCTTTTACTTTATCTTTTTTAATTAAGGCTACTGTTTTTTTTGATGAAATATATTGGGTTTGAGGAAAACCTATCAAAGTATTTTCTTCATTGAGCAACTCTATCATTGGAATATGCGTAGTAGAAGTTGCTACAATCTTTTTTACAGGTGTACGAATAATGGTTTTATTTTTTAAAGCTTTTGGTATTTCAATGCCATGATGGATCAAAAAGTATTCATATTCAATATCGGCATCCGGATAAGGTGTCTTAATAATTAGTTTTGTATAATTCTTAAAGTATTCAATATCAAATCCTTTGGCATACTTTATTGAAGAATTAGAATTGTTATTTTCTGATATAATAACTTCATTATTCTTGTCATTTTTACAAGAAAAAATCAAGAAAAAAACAAAAAATGGGATTAATATCTTATTCATTATTAATTTTAAAATATTTAGCAAGTTTACGAAAATTATATGCGAAAGGTTAAAAATATTTTTTAATAAATTGTTTTATAAATTACTTTTGCATTACATTTGTGTCGAAGTGTTGGTATCACCTTTAAATTCATTTTAGGTGAAAAAGGGAATCTCGTTATAATCGAGAGCTGTCTCCGCAACTGTGAGCTAAATCACTTTTAAAGTGATGCTTGTTGATAATCTTTAAGTCACTGTCACGAAAATCGTAATGGGAAGACATTCAGCAAGACGCAAGCCAGGAAACCTGCCAAGTTTATAATCTTAAATATTTTCGGAGGAAAAGTATTTTTTGATATGGAAAAACTAGTTTTAATATTATTTTTATCGGTTAACATTGTTGCTTTTTCGCAATATGATTCTCTTAATAAATTAGAGGAAATTGTTTTATATGGAAATTTTTCACCTGATCTAAATACAGGTTATTCTGTTGAAATAATAACAGATTCTATTATTAAAAATGAAATCAATTCAATGGGTAACTTTCTTCAAAATCATACAAATTTATATTTTAAACAAAACGGAAATGGGATGGTTTCTTCAATTTCTTTACGAGGAACTTCGGCATCACATACTGGTATTTTTTGGAATGGTATTGCAATTAATTCATCTTTGAACGGACAAACTGATTTCAATACATTGCCCATCAATAGTTTTGAGGGTATTGAAATTAGAAAAGGTGGAGGAAGTGTTTTGTTTGGAAGTGGTGCAATTGGAGGTGCTGTGAATATGCGTGATAAAGTAATTTTTAAACCTGATAAAAATGTATTGATACAACTTGGAGGAGGAAGTTATAATACATTTAAAAGTAATGTGCTAGGCCTGATCAGTGGTAATAAATATTATGCAAAAGTATCTTTTAATACGATTTTCAGCGATAATGATTATCAATTTCCAGATAATGATTTAAATAATGAGAATGGTGAATTTAAAAATTATGGAATCAATAGTGCTTTTGGATGGAGATTTAATGATAAAAATCAAATTGCGATCTATACTTCATATATAAATAATGATAGAAATACTTCAAGAACTCTAACGGCAACAAGTAATGCTAAATTGAAAAATAAAAATGGCCGGTTTTTATTAAATTGGAATAATATCGGAAATCAATATGCTTCTACTTTAAAATTAGCCTATTTAAATGAAAATTATGAATATTTTTTTGATAAAGATCTGCAGAATTCATCTTTAAATAAAAGTAAAAGTTTTATTACTCAATACAATTTTAATTATTTTTTAAACAATAAGATATCTTTGAATTCAGGCATTGATTATACACATTCTTTAGGGCAGGGAAGTAATATTTCAAACATCTCTCAAAATGATGTTGAAGCCTTTGTACTATTGCATCATAAAGCATTTTTAAATTTCGTATATAATATAAGTGTGCGAAAAGGTTTTTCTTCAGATTATAATATTCCATTTATTTATGCGCTTGATCTCAGTTATAGAATTAACAATAGTTTTAAGATAAAAGCCAATTATTCAACTAATTATCGATTGCCAACATTTAATGATCTGTATTGGGAGCCCGGAGGTAATCCCAATCTTAAATCAGAGGAAAATAAATCAGCAGAATTTGGAATTGATTATCAAAAAAATAAAACAAAATTCGAACTTACTTCTTATTGGATGAAAAATAAGAATTTAATTCAGTGGATTCCAATTAGTTCTGATTTTTGGCAACCTGAAAATATTCAAAAAACTTCCGGTTACGGTTTAGAATTTTCCATACAACATAAAAGAATGATAGGGGATCATAAATTTCAATTACAAGCACAATATGCATATAGTGTTTCAAAAGATGATCTAATTAATAAACAGCTTATTTATGTGCCTTTTCATAAAGCCAATTCGAATTTTAATTACAATTTTAAAAAATTGAATTTAAATTATAATTTACAATTTACGGGGAAAGTATATACAACTACATCAAACTCACAAAACTTAGATAATTATTGGTTATCAAATATTGGAATAAGTTATAAATTTCTAAAAAACGATCTAAAAATCGGACTTAGATTAAATAATTTGTTAGATAAAAATTATCAAAGTGTAGCATATCGCCCAATGCCTGGACGAAATTTTGAATTTAATATTAACTATAAAATCGATTAAAAATGAACCTTTTAAAAATTACAGCAGCTTTTCTTACATTTCTTTTATTTTTTGTTTCTTGCTCAGAAGATGATCAACCTGAATTACCAAAAGGAGATTATGAAAAAGGATATTTTATTAGTAATGAAGGACCTTTTAATAACGGATCAGGAACAATCACACATGTGGGTGAAGATGACGTAGTAAGTCAGAATATTTATAAAACAGTTAATGATGAAGATTTAGGTAACATTGTTCAATTTATGGCTTTGTCAGGAGACAATGCTTATTTTGTAGTTAATAATTCACATAAAATAGTTGTTGCAAATCGTTATACAATGAAAAAAATAACGACTATTGAAGGAGAAAATATCAATAATCCGAGATATTTTGTTGCCAATAATGATAGAGGGTATGTAAGTAATTGGGGAGATCCTTTGAACCCTAATGATGATTTTATATCAATAATTGATTTGAATTCTAATGAGATCATTTCTACTATTTCAGTAGGAGAAGGCCCCGAAGATATGTTGATAGAAAATAACGATCTTTATGTAAATTTACAAGGTGGATGGAGTCAGAATAACAAAGTAGAAGTAATTGATTTACAATCCAATATTGTATCAAATACACTTATCGTTGGCGACGTACCAAATTCATTAGTAACCGATGGTAGAGGTAATATTTGGGTATTATGTGGCGGAAAACCAAGCTGGACCGGATTTGAAAGTGGAGGTAAGTTGGCTAAGATAACAACAAGTGGACATATGGTTGAGTTAATAGATTTTGATGTTACTGAACATCCTGAGCATTTAACAATAAATTCAGAAGAGTTATACTATAACCTAAATGGAAAAGTTTATGAAATGATAGCTCAAAGTTCATCATTACCGGAAAGTCCTATTGATGGAATTGATGGATTCTTTTATGCTATGAAAGCCAATAATGGAGAACTATTTGCAACAGATCCAATAGATTTTCAAAGTGAAGGTTCATTAAAAGTGTTTAATTTATCAAGTGGGGCTTTAATTGAAACAATACAAACAGGGATTTTACCCGGTACAATTATTTTTCAATAGATTTATAGAATTGCAAATTTATTAATGTCATTGATGATCATTTTTGCATGAGCTTTATACGCCGGACTGCCATTGCTGAAATTTTGCTGCAATATCATTAATAATTCTTGATGTATCCAATCAATTTCTTTACCGAACAAAAACAATGTATCCATAGCGTAAACTTTGGTTGCAACTTTATGATCGTTTATAAACCAGTCAAAACTATTTTCGATCAATTTTTCTTTATGGACTTCTGTAAGTTTGTTTGTAAGGTCGACATTATTTTTTTTTGAATAAGATTTTGCAATAAAGCTGCAAACTTTTGATATTGGGCGTAAAGCACTTTCGTTTTTCAGATGATTTAAATTTTTACAAAAATAATTAAAATGAGGGACGAGTAATTGGATATTGTTTTCACTAACTATCTCAAATACCCAAGCAGCTTTAACTGATAATGGTGATTGTAGATCAAAAGTTTCATGTAATAAAAATGGAAAAGTTTCAGGATATTTTAAAACATAATCAGCAGATTTATCCCTATAAAATCGCTTTGCATTTTTTATTGTTCTCAATTCTGAAATTAGATCATTTTTGATCATTTTTCTTTTTTTTATCTTCTTTTTTAGGGGATAACTTATAGATTAAATAACCAAAACCAATTACAAAATGGGCAATAACAATAATCATGATCGTGTAAAACCAAAAGTTGGATCCTCTCATAATTTGTAAATTAGGATTAAAAATATATCTTAAATTCAAAATTATAAAATTTTCCTATTTTTACAGCTTTATAAAATGGTTTTATTATACAACATTATTTTATTTTTTAAGTTATAAAGGTTATGCGAACAAATTATATATATAAAATTTTCATTTTTACAATATTTATCTTTAGTTATTTTATAACAAGCGCTCAAAATAAAGTTAATCAATTTGATGATAATGGATTGCGAGACGGTGTTTGGGAAAAATATTATGATAACAATCGGATTAGATATAAAGGTACATTTGTTCATGGAAAAGAAGTAGGTACATTTAAATATTTTTCTGCTGCTAATTCAGATTTTCCAGTTATTGTAAAAAAATATCACAAAAATAATGAAATAGCCGATGTAAAATTTTCTACAACTAAAGGATTATTAGAAAGTGAAGGCCAGATGCGTGGAAAAAAAAGAGTGGGCAAATGGCTTTTTTATCATGAAGATGGAAAAACAATCATGAGTGAAGAAAATTATGTTGATGGAAAATTAGATGGTGAATACAAAACTTTTTATCCTGATGGAAGTTCGACAGAAATTACTTCCTATAAAAACGGACTTTTAGAAGGTAATTATAAAAAATACGCAATTAAAGGACATTTAATATTTGATTTTAATTATTCAAAAGGCGCACTTAACGGAATGGCAACCTATTATAGTAGAAAAACAGGCGACTTAATTAAAAAAGGCCCTTTTAAAGAAGATCAAAGAGTTGGTACCTGGGAAAACTATGTTGAAGGAGAGTTGGTTAGTACTGAACAACCTGCTATTAAACCTAAACGAGAAGATAAGAATTAAGTTTTAAATGTTGAATTTTAAGTGTTGAATTTAAAGGATAGTTATTAAGTCCTTTTAATTATCTTTATTAGGATTTTTAGCTTTGCGAATCTCAGTTATTCTCTGTGAGGCCATGTACATTAGCTATTACATAGAGTTTCCCAAAGGAGAAACAGCGCTATACAGAGTAAAGTTTGAGCTTGACCTACCCATACATCGGCTATAATTTATTACTTCGTAAATTACCCTTAAGTTTTATTACCTTTGCATCCTAATTTTTATTAATGAAACGAGTTGTTGTTGGACTTTCCGGAGGTGTTGATTCTAGCGTAGCCGCATATTTGTTAAAAGAGCAAGGCTATGAGGTTATTGGACTTTTTATGAAAAATTGGCATGATGATTCTGTAACTATTTCTAATGAATGTCCGTGGTTAGAAGATAGTAATGATGCTATGCTTGTTGCCGATAAACTCGGAATTCCTTTTCAGGTGGTAGACCTGAGTGAACAATACAAAGAGCGTATTGTTGATTATATGTTTCGTGAATATGAATTGGGAAGAACACCAAATCCTGATGTTTTGTGTAATCGCGAAATAAAGTTTGATGTATTTATGAAAATAGCATTAGATCTTGGTGCCGATTTTGTTGCTACAGGTCATTATTGCCGTAAATCGGAATTTGAAAAAGAAGGAAAAAAATATTTTCAATTATTGGCCGGTATTGATAACAATAAAGATCAATCCTATTTTTTATGCCAGTTATCACAACAACAGTTGGCAAAATCACTATTTCCGATAGGAGAATTGACCAAACCCGAAGTACGTGAAATTGCAACAAAACTTGATCTTGTTACTGCCGGTAAAAAAGATTCGCAAGGTTTATGTTTTATTGGTAAAGTGAGATTGCCTGAATTTTTACAGCAAAAACTTCAACCCAAAGAAGGAGTGATTGTTCAGGTTCCAAGTGATTCTATAATTTATAATAGAGAAATTCCAACTTTCAAAAACAAAGAAGATGAATTGACCTTTTTGAGTAAAAAGTTTACTTATACCTTAGAAGATGGTAAAATTGTAGGAAAGCATCAAGGAGCTCATTATTTTACCAAAGGGCAGCGAAAAGGATTGGCAGTTGGAGGGACTGTTGAACCCTTATTTGTTATTGATACAGATGTAGATAATAATATTATATATACGGGTGAAGGAAAAGAACATCCGGGTTTGTACCGAAAAGTTTTGTTTGTGAATAATGATGAAATCCATTGGGTAAGGCCTGATTTAGAATTAAATATTGGAGAAGAAATGGATGTTCAGGCCAGAATTCGTTACAGGCAAGCTCTCGAAAAAGCAATACTTTATAAAACCAAAAAAGGATTATATGTTGCCTTTGAAAATGAACAGTCTGCAATTACAGAAGGTCAGTTTGTTGCATGGTATCAGGATGATGAATTATTGGGCTCCGGGGTTATTTCCTAATGAAATATTTTCTTCCTAAAACAACGATTAATATTCCGCCAAGAATTAAAAAAGAAGCTGCTATTAATCTAAATGTAATTTTTTCTGAAATAAAGATTACACCTCCTAAGGCTGCAATAACCGGCACGAGTAATTGTACCACAGCTGCTTGTGTGGAAGTTAGATTTCTCAAGGCATTATACCATATTGTATAACCTATACCGGAAGTTATACCTCCTGATAAAACTGCTAACCAGATACCTTTGGTTGTATAATTAATATTTTTAAATGCTAGGATAGTTAATATTATTAGTAGTGGAATTGTTTTTATAAAATTATAAGTAGTATCCTTTAATGCATCTTTGGAGTTGCGACCGATAAGTGTATAAATTCCCCATGCAATTCCGGCAACGGTCATAAAAAAAAATCCTTGGATTGATGGTGCTGTAACTCCGGGTAAAATTAAATATACAAATCCCAAAAAAGCAATAATAAATCCAATCCATTCTGTTAAATGTAAGCGAGTTCCTGTAAAAATGGATAAGGTGATCATTGATATCTGTACTGATCCAAAAAGTATCAAAGCCCCGGTTCCGGTATCTAAAGAAATATAAGCTAAGGAAAATGTGATAGCATATAAAAATAACATGGTACTTGCGAGCCAATTTCCTTTTGTATCAGAAGCATGTTTCTTCTTCTTCTTTATATTAATGATGATAAAAAGAACAATTGCCCCTGAAAGTAACCGTATAATAGTAAAACTTGATGCATCTATATTATTTTCTCCTAGTGCTAATTTGCAAAGTACTGAATTTGCAGCAAAAGCGATTAATGCGAACCCGGTAAATAATATAGTCTTTAGTATATGATTTTCAGACAATTATTTTAGGATTTGATCATTAATTAAAGTATTTCCAATTTTAACAACCTGTTCAACCAAAAGGTCTAGATCTGATCTAACAGTTCGATAATTACATATAGCAACCCTTAAACAATGTTTTTCGTGTACTGTTGTATCTGATATTGCAGCAATACCCGTTTCCTGTAATTGTAACATGATCTCCATATTAATTTTTTTCAATTCCTTTTCCGATTTAGTATTTGAAACAAATCGAAAACTTACAATATTTATTTTTGTTGGAGCTACAAGTTCCAAATTACTGTTTACTTGTATCGATTCAGTTAAATACAAAGCCTGTTCGATATTTTGATCTATCAACCTTCCAAACTTATCTATTCCATGTTCTTGCACAGACATCCAAACTTTTAAAGCTCTAAATCCACGTGAAATTTGCATACTATAATTGTGAAGCCATTTGGCAGCAGGAATTCCTTTTTTTGTTCCTTCCAAATATTCAGCAGAGGTTGCAAATGAATTAAAATGATCTTGTTTATTTCTAATTATTGTACAACCAACTTCAAAAGGTGCATGCAACCATTTATGTGGATCTAAAGCAATAGAATCGGCCAATTCTATACCTGATACTAAATGTTTATATTTTGGTGCAATTGCTATCAAAGCACCAATACAACCATCTACATGGAACCATATTTCTTCTTTTTTACATATCTCAGCAATAGCTTTAATATCATCAATTGAGCCTGTATTTACAGTTCCGGCATTTGCAATGATGCATGCAGGTTTGTAGCCTGCTTCTTTATCTTTTTTGATAGCTTCTTTCAAGGCATCAATATCTACTTCGAAGTTGCTATTAGATTTTACTTTATGTAATGCTTCATTACCTAATCCTAATATTTCTAATCCTTTTTGATGACATCCATGTACTTGGTCAGAGCTGTAAAATCTTAATGATTTTGTGATAGCACCAACGCCTTTTTTTCTAATATCTACATCGGCCATTACATTTCTGGCAACTGTTAAAGAAATTATATTTGCCATAGAACCACCACTCACTAAAGTGCCACTTGCAGTTTCAGGAAAGCCCACCATTTGTCGGCACCAATCTACAACCTGATCATCAATTCTCGCTGCAGAATGGTTTCCCCCTCCTAGGTTTGATCCTATAATTGCAGCCATAAAATCACCCATCGCTCCGGTAAAATTACTGGACCCCATATACCACATCCAAAAGCGGGGATGCACATTACCCATTGGATATGGATAACCATTTTCCATAAATTTTTGATATACTTTTGCCAGGTCACTGGGATCTTTGGGTAAGGGTGAATTAAAACTATCTATTACTTCGTCCGGCATTTGTTGCCAAACAGGACGTTCTCTAACAGTTTGCAAATAGTCAATAGCATCATCAACCATTTTATGAGCTAATTCTTTTGTTTGATCCCAGTTTTTAGGATCTAAAGTTTCTTCAGAGTGATTCATTTTTAAAATTTTTGATAGTAGTTCTTAAATTTAATAAATTTTTTTAAAAGATTTAGATCATATAAAATTATAGAGGTTATATTTAAATTAAAATATATTGTTTTACTTTTGTTTTTGGTCAGAAATATTAGTTATGCAAAACAAGATCACCCAACTTTTTAATATTAAATATCCAATTATTCAAGCAGGAATGATATGGGTGAGTGGATGGAGACTGGCTTCAGCTGTAAGTAATGCAGGTGGTTTAGGATTAATAGGGGCGGGCTCAATGTATCCGGACGTTTTAAGAGAGCATATTCAAAAATGTAAAAAGTCTACCAATAAACCTTTTGGAGTAAATGTCCCTTTGTTCTATCCTGATCTAAATGAAATACTTCAAATTATTATTGAAGAAGGGGTTAAAATAATTTTTACTTCAGCAGGTAATCCAAAGCTATATACTCCCTTTTTAAAGGAAAAAGGTATCACTGTAGTTCATGTTGTAAGCAGTGTAAAATTTGCATTAAAAGCGCAGGAAGCCGGTGTTGATGCTGTTGTTTCCGAGGGTTTTGAAGCCGGTGGGCACAATGGAAAAGAAGAAATGACCACTTTTACTTTAATACCAATGGTAAAAGAGAAGATTTCAATTCCTTTGATAGCAGCGGGAGGTATCGCTACCGGTAAAGGTATGTTGTCAGCTATGGCTTTAGGTGCTGATGGTGTTCAAATTGGTAGTAGATTTGTTGCTAGTGAAGAATCTTCAGCACATATTAATTTTAAAAGATCTGTTGTTGAAACAGAAGAAGGGGGAACTGATCTCACATTAAAAGAATTAATTCCGGTTAGGTTGATCAAAAATGATTTTTATGATCAAATACAAGAATTGTACAAAAAAGATCCAAGTGTAACGCAATTAAAAGAACTTTTGGGTAGAGCAAGAGCTAAAAAAGGAATGTTTGAAGGTGATTTAAAAGAAGGAGAATTAGAAATTGGCCAGGTAGCAGGATTAATTCATCAAATAAAACCTGCAGCACAAATTGTTAACGAAATAATTACAGAATTTAATATTTCGAAAGAAAAGTTAAAAGATATTCAATTTTGATTTCAACTTCATTTCAGATAAAAGCCTGTTTTATTATTTGAACATATCCATTCCGGGAATATCGGGTAAACCATCTTTTGCAGCAGCGGCCATTTCAGCCTCATTAATAGCATTTGCTTTCTCTATACCATTGTTCAGGGCAATGATAAGATAATCTTCAAGTTCATCTTTTTCTTTTAATAAGTCATCATCTATCACAATACTTCTAATTTCACGGTTTGCAGAAACTGTAACTTTTACTTTTCCATTGCCCGATTCTCCTTCTACCATTATTGTATTCAAGCGTGCTTTAGTTTCTTCAATCTTGGCTTGTGCTTCTTTGAGCTTAGCCATCATACCTTGCATATCTCCAAACATATTATATATATTTATATATTATTGTTTGCAAAATTACTAAATTAGTCGGCTTAAAAAAAATGTTATAAAATGAAAAGAAATTTAATTTTAGTATTGTTAATAACCACTATTTTTGCAGCTTCATGTAAAAAAGAAGAAATGAAAGAAAAACAAGATATCAATCCGCCAATTGCTGATAAAGTTCCTAAAGAATTAGAAAAGCATGGTGATGTTAGAATAGACAATTATTATTGGATGCGATTGACAGATGAGCAAAGAAATGATAAAACTCCTGATGAACATACTCAAAAAGTTTTAGATCACCTGAATGCTGAAAATAATTATTTTGATAAAAAAATGGGGCATACAGAAAAGTTTAGAGAAGATTTGTTTCAAGAGATGAAGTCGCGAATAAAAGAAGATGACCAATCTGTTCCCTATAAAGATAATGGCTATTATTATATTACCAGATATGAAATAGGAGGACAGTACCCTATTTATTCCCGTAAAAAAGAAACTTTAGAAGCCGAAGAGGAAATTTTATTTGATGTCAATAAGATGGCTGAAGGTCACGAATACTTTCATTTGGGAGGACTAGGTGTTAGTGGAAATAACAAATTAATTGCTTTCGCTATAGATACGATTAGTAGGAGACAATATGATTTACAGTTTAAAAATATAGAAACAGGTAAGATTTACCCCGAAGTTATTAAAAATACAACAGGTGGTGGTAGTGCATGGTCTAATGATAATAAAACTTTTTTTTATACAAAAAAAGACCCGGTTACTTTGCGAAGTGATAAGATTTTTAAGCATATTTTAGGAACTGATGTTTCTGAAGATGTTTTGGTATATGAAGAGAAAGATGACACTTTTGGCACTTTTGTGTATAAAACCAAATCAAAAAAATACATAATCATTGGTTCATACAGTACTGTTTCTAATGAATATCAATATATTGATGCTGACAAACCAAATGATAGTTTTAAAATTATTCAAGCTCGTGAACGAGATCTTGAATATAGTGTGGCTCATTATAAAGACCATTTTTATATCTTAACAAATAAAGACGGAGCAAAGAATTTTAAATTGATGAAAACAACGGTTAACAATACCGAAAAAGAGAATTGGGTAGATGTTATTCCGCATAGAGACGATACATTATTAGAAGACATATCAATATTTAAAGATTATTTGGTGTTAGAAGAACGTGTAAATGGATTAAACAAAATACGTATCAAACGTTGGGATGGTCAAGTTGATTATTATATGCCTTTTGATGAAGAAACATATTCAGCAAGGGTTTATAACAATCCTGAATTTGATACAGATATTATTCGTTATGGATACCAATCATTTACAACACCAGCCTCGGTTATTGATTTTAATATGAGTGATAAATCAAAAGATATTAAAAAAGAACAGGAAGTCCTTGGCGGAAAGTTTGATAAAAATAATTACAAAAGTGAAAGAGTATGGGCTACAGCCAGAGATGGTAAAAAAGTTGCCATTTCATTAGTGTATAGAAAAGATACTAAATTAGACAAAAACACACCCTTATTACTTTATGCTTATGGTTCTTATGGAATTACTGTATCTGATAGGTTCAGTTCAACACGCCTAAGTTTGTTGGATAGAGGTTTTGTTTATGCATTGGCTCATATTAGAGGTAGTGAGTATTTAGGAAGACAATGGTATGAAGATGGAAAATTATTTAATAAGATAAATACATTTACTGATTTTATTGATTGCGGTAAATTTTTAATTGAAAACAATTATACATCGGCAGATCATCAATATGCTATGGGAGGATCTGCAGGTGGTTTATTGATGGGAGCTATTTTAAATATGAATCCTGAATTGTTTAACGGAGTAGTAGCTGCAGTACCATTTGTTGATGTAATGACAACGATGTTAGATGATAGTATACCACTAACCACATCAGAGTATGATGAATGGGGTAATCCTAATGAAAAAGATTATTATGATTACATGTTATCTTATTCTCCTTATGATAATGTTGAGAAAAAAGAATATACCAATATATTGGTAACTACAGGGTTACATGATTCTCAAGTGCAATATTATGAACCTGCAAAATGGGTTGCCAAGTTGAGAGAATACAAAACAGGAAATCATACTTTACTATTACATACAAACATGGAGGCTGGACATGGCGGTGCTTCGGGGAGATTTAATGCTTTAAAAGAAACGGCAATAGATTATGCTTTTATGTTAGATCTAGAGGGCATTACAGAATAAGGAGTTTTAGAACATACATACTATGAGAATAGTTCGTTTCAAGTAATTTTATTAGAAATTTTAAAAATTAAATAATAATGCAATACACACAACCCATGTTAAAAGAAGGTAGCTTAAAAGATAAAGTTTATGTGGTTACCGGAGGAGGAAGTGGTTTAGGAAAAGCCATGACAACCTACTTTTTAGAATTAGGGGCCAAAGTTATTATTACTTCTAGAAATATAGAAAAGCTACAAAATACTGCCAAAGAATTAGAAGAAAAAACAGGAGGACAAGTATTACCCTTACAATGTGATGTAAGACATTACGATCAGGTTGAAGAAATGCTAAAAGCTTCCATAGATAAATTTGGTAAAGTTGATGGATTGCTCAACAATGCTGCCGGTAATTTTATTAGTCCAACCGAAAGACTTTCGGCAAATGCTTTTGATACCATTATTGATATTGTTTTAAAAGGTACTAAAAATTGTACTTTGGCTTTTGGTAAACACTGGATAAATATAAAACAAGAAAAAGCAACGGTTTTAAATATTGTTACTACCTATGCATGGACAGGTTCAGCTTATGTGGTACCATCGGCTACAGCCAAAGCAGGTGTCTTAGCGTTAACACGTTCATTAGCAGTTGAGTGGGCGAAATACGGTATGCGATTTAACGCTATTGCTCCTGGCCCGTTTCCTACAAAAGGAGCTTGGGACAGGTTATTGCCAGGTGATTTAAAAGATGAATTTGATATGACTAAAAAAGTTCCTTTACGCAGAGTAGGTGAGCATCAGGAACTGGCAAATCTGGCAGCTTATTTAATGTCTGATTTTTCATCCTATATCAATGGAGAAGTTGTTACAATTGATGGTGGTGAATGGCTTCAGGGAGCAGGAGAATTCAATATGTTAGAGAAAATCCCTGAACAGATGTGGGATATGTTGGAAATGATGATAAGAAGCAAGAAATCTAAATAAAAATAAATCCATTTTAAATGCTAACCTTACATTTTTTTTGATACTAATATAATTGAATCCGTCAGGATTTAATAGTATTAATCTTTTTATAAACCTTTAAACTAAACAGAATTATTTATTATGAAAAAAAATATTTTACCCGTAATTATTTTATTTATTGTCAGTTTTTCCTTTGCGCAAGAAATTAAGGTCACTGATAATCCACAGGATAAAGTACTAATTAGTAACGATCTCATACCGATTGACCCCAATATTAGAACAGGGAAATTTGAAAATGGTTTAACTTATTATATCCGCAATAATAAAAAACCCGAAGACAAAGTAGTGTTGAGACTTGTTGTTAACGCGGGTTCAATATTAGAAGATGATGATCAACAAGGGTTGGCTCATTTTATGGAGCATATGAATTTTAACGGAACAAAGAATTTTAAAAAAAATGATCTGGTTGATTATTTACAAAGTATAGGTGTAAAGTTTGGTGCACATTTGAATGCTTATACCAGTTTTGATGAAACTGTTTATATTTTACCCATACCGAGTGATGATGATGAAAAATTAGAAAAAGGATTTCAAATTTTAGAAGACTGGGCCTTCAACACTTTGTTAACAGATGAAGAAATTGACAAGGAAAGAGGCGTAGTACTAGAAGAATACCGTATTGGCCTTGGAGCTGATAAGCGTATGCTTGGCAAATATTTACCAAAAATAATGCATGATTCAAAATATGCAGAGCGTTTGCCCATAGGTAAAAAGGATATTTTAGAGAATTTTGATTATGAGGCAATACGCAGATTTAAAAAAGATTGGTATAGACCTGATCTTATGTCAGTTATAGTTGTTGGAGATGTAGATATTGATAAATTGGAAGCGAAGGTTAAAGCGCATTTTAGCAAGCAACCAGCAGTCGAAAATCCGCGAAAGCGAGAAATATTTGATGTCCCTACACATAAAGAAACATTTGTGGCGATTGAAACAGATAAGGAGGCCACTTTTAATAGAGTACAATTATTATATAAAGATTATGATTTGCCAAAACCGGTTGTTACAACAGCAGATTATATAGTATCAATGGAGAAACAATTGTTTTCTCAAATGATCAATAACCGTTTAGATGAATTACGAAATAGTGAAAACCCTCCATTTGTATTTGGTTTTTCTTATTATGGCGGAACCTGGGCAAGAAGTAAAAATGCCTATCAATCATTTGCAGTTACCAGTCCAACAGGACAATTAGCTGCTTTAAAAGTTTTGCTGGAAGAAAATGAAAGAGTTAAAAGGTATGGTTTTCAAAAGGGAGAATTTGAAAGAGCCAAGAAAGATATGATGGCAAATATGGATAAAAACTTTCAAAATAAAGATAAGACAGAATCAAAAAAATATGTTGGAGAATATGTTAGAAGATTTTTAGAGCAAACACCAATTCCGGGTATTGAATGGGAATATAATTTTTACAAAAAAGAATTACCAAATATTACTTTAGAAAATATCAATGCTCTCATAAATGATTATTTACATGAAGATAATAGGGTTGTCGTATTGACCGGTGCAGAGAAAGAAGGTATTGTAAAGGTAACAGAACAAGAAGTTTTAGATTTATTAGCCAGCATAGAAAAAGCTGATATTAAACCATATGATGATGGTGATTTAGCTGAAACTTTAATGACTGAGTTACCTAAATCTGGTTCTATTTTAAAAGAAGTGAATGATAAAACATTAGGTATTAAAACTTTAACATTAAATAATGGAGCTACAGTTGTTTATAAAAAGACAGATTTTAAAGACGATGAAGTATTAATGGAAGCATACAGTTTAGGAGGTTCATCACTTTATGAAACTGATGTTTATTTAAAAGTAGCAAATGCCAATGGAGGATTAGCTGAAGCTGGTGTGAACGGATTTAATAAAACAGATCTAGGGAAATTGATGTCGGGTAAAATTGTAAATGTGAATCCTTTTATTCATGGAACAAGAGAAGGCCTTAAAGGTAGCTCTACACCAACCGATATGGAATCGATGTTCCAATTGACCTATTTATATTTTACTAAGTTGAATAAAGATGAAAAAGCTTTTAATTCATTTGTTTCTAAACAAAAAGCATTTTTAGGAAATATTATGTCAAATCCGAGTTTTTATTTTCAAATAGAATTCAGTAAATTCTTAAATCAAGGCAATGAAAGATTTGTTGGGTTTCCAACATCAGAGGATTGGGATAAAGCAGATTATAACTTAGCCTATGAAAAATATAATGAACGTTTTGCCAATGCAGGTGATTTTACTTTTTATTTTGTTGGTAATTTTGATGAAGAAATACTTAAAAGTTACGTCAGACAATATATTGCAAGTTTACCGGGCTCCGAAGTTCGTGAAAATTTTATAGATCATGGTTTTAGACCTTTAAGCGGATCTCATGAAAAAATTGTAAAAAAAGGTACAGAGCCTAAGAGCAATGTAAGAATTCAATTTTCAGGTGAAACTACTTATGATGCAAAGGAGGCTCATTTATTAAAAACACTGGGTGAAATTTTATCTATAAAATTAATTGAAAATCTTCGAGAAAAAGAAAGCGGAGTTTATGGTGTAGGAGCAAGAGGCAGTATGTCTAAATTTCCTTATGGATCATATAATTTTACCATTTCTTTTCCATGCGGACCAGAAAATGTTGATAAGTTAAAAGATGCTGCTTTGGCAGAATTGCAAAAAATTATTGATAACGGACCTTCAAACAAAGATGTGACAAAGGTTAAAGAAGCTCAATTATTAGATTATAAAGAAAATTTAAAGAAAAATAGATTTTGGATCAATTCTTTAAAAAATGCTGATTATTATAAAATTGATAAATATAAAATTCTTGAAAAGAGCAGAGAAATAAATACTATCACTGCTGTGGATATTCAAAAAATAGCTAAAAAATATTTAAGTGATGGATATATTTCAGGTATTTTATATCCTGAAGATCAAGAGTAAGAAATCAAAATTTGAATTGATATAAACTACCATAAAATATTATCTGTTTTATGGTAGTTTTATGTTTATTTATTGTTCACAACTTCATTTTAAAAGCTCATAAATAATCGTATTTTTACATCGATAAAAAACCAATTGATTTAATGGGAAAAATTATTGCAATTGCTAATCAAAAAGGAGGAGTTGGTAAAACCACCACCACAGTCAATTTGGCTGCTTCTTTAGGTGTGTTAGAAAAAAAGGTCTTATTGATCGATGCCGATCCGCAAGCCAATGCATCTTCAGGTTTAGGAATTGATGTAGAAAGTGTTGAATTAGGAACTTATAGAGTTTTAGAACACTCTGTGAACATTAAAGAAACCATTGAAAAAACTACTTCACCTAATGTGGATATAGTGCCTGCTCATATTGATCTGGTTGCTATTGAAATTGAATTGGTTGATCGCGATAATCGTGAGTATATGTTAAAAAATGCGATACAAGAAGTAAAAGATGATTATGATTATATATTAATTGATTGTGCTCCATCTTTAGGTTTAATCACATTAAATGCACTTACAGCTGCCGATTCGGTTATTATTCCAATTCAATGTGAATATTACGCTTTAGAGGGGTTGGGTAAGCTTTTAAATACGATCAAGAGCATTCAAAAAGTCCATAATTATGAACTGGAAATTGAAGGAATGTTATTGACTATGTATGATTCTAGATTGCGTTTATCAAATCAAGTGGTTGCTGAAGTTAAAAAGCATTTCCAAAATATGGTTTTTAAAACCATTATTCAACGTAATATCAGGTTGGGAGAAGCACCCAGTTTTGGAGAAAGTATCATAGCTTATGATGCAACAAGTAAAGGCGCTGTTAATTATTTAAATTTAGCGCATGAAATAATTAAAAAGAACGAGGAAAATGGCTAAAGCAATAAAAAAGCAAGCACTGGGAAGAGGTTTATCAGCCTTATTAAAAGATACTAATGATGATATCATGTCGGTTAAAGATAAAAATGCCGATAAAGTTGTGGGTAATATTTTAGAGATCGATCTAAATGCCATTGAAGTTAATCCTTTTCAACCTCGTACCTCTTTTAATGAAGAAGCTTTAAGAGAATTGGCCGGTTCAATTAGAGAATTGGGTGTAATTCAGCCTATTACCGTTAGAAAATTAGAAGGAAATAAATTTCAGTTGGTAAGTGGTGAACGTCGGTATAGAGCTTCTAAATTAATTGGATTAAAAACCATACCTTCATACGTTCGCATTGCAAATGATCAGGAAATGTTGGAAATGGCTTTGGTTGAAAATATTCAAAGAAGCGATCTTGATCCAATTGAAATTGCACTTTCATACCAACAATTGATCGATGAAATAAAGCTTACTCAAGAAGAATTAAGCAGAAGAATTGGTAAAAACCGTTCTACAGTTGCAAATTTTCTACGGTTGTTAAAATTAGATCCAATTATTCAAACAGGTATTAGAGACGGATTTTTAACAATGGGGCATGGTAGAGCTTTGATCACTGTTTTTGATCAGGATAAACAAATAGAAATATACGAGAATATTATAAAAAATAAATTGTCAGTTCGTCAAACAGAGCAATTGGCTAAAAAAGTACGGGAAGGTAAATCCATAATTAATAAACAAACAGTTCCTAAAGAATTACCAAAGTTCGTCAAAAATAGTATCAAAGATATCAGCAGCTTTTTCGGACATAAAGTTGAAGTTAAAATATCGGGTAAAGAAAAAGGTAAATTAATAATTCCCTTTCATTCAAAAGAGGATTTTGATCGTATTAAAAAATTATTGGAATAAATGTTAAAACCATCTTTTTATAGTGTTTTTTTAATTTTTATTTATTGGAATTCTGTTTTTGGTCAAGAACAGATCAATGATATAATAATTCAAAGTGATAGCATTATAATTAGTCAGAAAATTGACCCTTTAGGACCTTCAAGAGCAGCATTTTACTCAGCCATTTTACCTGGTTTAGGACAAGCATATAACAAAAAATACTGGAAGATTCCAATTGTTTATGCAGCATTGGGTACAGGAATATATTTTTATCTGAGCAATAGAAAACAATTAGACCGATACCAAACTGCATATAAACAGAGATTAGCGGGTTTTTCCGATGAATTTGACGGAATAGATCCAAACCCATATATAAGTGATGAGGGTTTGATAAGAGCTCAAAATATTTATCGAAAGAATAAAGATCTGTCACTTTTTATTACTATTGGTCTTTATGCTTTAAATATTATTGAAGCAAATGTTGATGCACATTTAAATGATAAAGTTTTTAATAAAGATCTATCATTCAAGCCTTCAATTTTTATCAATCCGGTTGATAATAGTACAGTTGCCGGTGTTTATATTAAATATGACTTTTAAGTAAAATAAAATTAGATCATTGAAAATAGCATTATTAGGATATGGAAAAATGGGTAAAGCAATTGAAAAGATCGCTTTAGAAAATGAACATGAAATTGTATTGAAAATTGATAAGGATGATTTACTTTATGATATTAAAAAAGCAGATGTAGCTATTGATTTCAGTTCACCAGAATCAGCATTTGATAATATAAAAAATTGTATTGAAAACAGCGTTCCGGTCATTAGTGGTACTACAGGATGGTTAAAACGATATGATGAAATTGTGAAAATTTGTCATAAAAAGAAAGGTACTTTTTTGTATGCTTCAAATTTTAGTGTGGGTGTTAACCTATTTTTTAAATTAAATAAATATTTGGCAAAATTGATGCAAAACAAAAAGGGTTATGAAATATTGATGGAAGAAACTCATCACATACATAAATTGGATGCACCCAGTGGAACAGCGATTACTTTAGCAGAACAGATTTTAGAAAATTCTGATAAAACCAATTGGAGTATTAAAAGACCGAATGAAAATGAATTGTTTATCAATGTAAAAAGAAAAGGAGAAGTTCCCGGAACACATGAAATTTCTTACCAATCAACTGTTGATGAAATTAAAATAAAACACGAAGCTTTTAATCGAGGAGGTTTTGCATTGGGGGCTATTATTGCGGCAGAATGGATAATTGGTAGAACTGGAGTTTTTACAATGGATGATGTATTGCAAATTAATTAATAAGATTATTTTTGTAGGTTTATAGAGCGAAGATCTGTAACAAATAATTAATGAGACATACTAATCATACAATAGTTTAAAAGAATAAATAAATTGAAATTATAAAATTATGACATTACAACAATGGTTTTTATTTTTCCTAATCATTCAGGTGATACACTTCTTGGGTACTTGGAAATTATATATCAAGGCAGATAGAAAAGCATGGGAAGCAGCAATACCTCTATACAATGCAGTTGTACTAATGCAAATCATCAACCGCCCGAAATGGTGGGTTTTCTTACTCTTTTTACCTATTATTAATTTGTTGATGTTTCCTGTGATTTGGGTTGAAACCATCAGGAGTTTTGGTAAAAATTCAAATTTAGATTCCATATTGGTTATTGTAACCCTAGGCTTATATATTTATTATATCAATTATTTGGAAGATGTAAAATATATTGAAGACAGGAGTTTAAAACCCCGTACTGCAACCGGAGACTGGATAAGTTCAATAGTTTTTGCTATTGTTGCTGCCACTCTGGTACACACATATTTTATGCAGCCATATACCATACCTACTTCTTCATTAGAAAAATCTTTGTTGATCGGTGATTTTTTGTTTGTGAGTAAATTTCATTATGGTGCACGTGTACCTATGACAACAATTGCTGCACCTATGGTACATGATACATTGCCTTTTATTAAAACAAAATCGTATTTAAAATCGCCACAATTACCCTATTTACGATTACCGGGATTACAAAAAATAAAAAGAAATGATATTGTTGTTTTCAGTTGGCCTGTAGATACCGTTGAATATTTCTTTAAAAAAACTAATAAAAAGATTAGAAAACCAATTGATAAAAAATCAAATTATGTAAAACGTTGTGTTGGAATCCCGGGTGATTCCTTATCAATAAGAGATGGTTATGTTTTTATTAACGGAAAACAAACTGTTTTGCCGGATAGAGCCAAAACACAGCTTTATTATGATGTTGATACGCAAGGAAAACCTTTGAGTGTAAATGTTTTGAAAAACAGATATCATATTAGAGAAGGAGGTAGGTTACCAGATGGTAATTATGTTTTGAATTTAACAGAAGAAGACGCTGCTTTACTCAAAAAAAACCCTAGTGTAAAAAGTGCTGTAAAAAGACTTTCTCTCAAAGGTGAAAGAGAAGAGGTGTTCCCAAATGAACGATCTCTTGATTGGAATAAAGATAATTACGGACCGATATATATTCCTGAAAAGGGTAAAACTGTTGCTTTAGATTTTGAATCATTACCCTATTATAAACAAATTATTGTAGAGTATGAGAAAAACGATCTAAAAGTTAATGGGAATGAAATATTGATCAACGGATCACCGGTAACAAGCTATACCTTTAAACAAGATTATTACTGGATGATGGGTGATAATCGCCATAATTCTGAAGACTCCCGTTACTGGGGCTATGTACCTTTTGATCATATTGTTGGAAAACCGGTATTTATTTGGTTTAGCTGGGATAAAGATGCTAAAGGGATGGAAAAAATACGAATGGATAGATTGTTTACAACGGTTCATGGAGAAGGTAAACCGGTTTCTTATTTATATTGGTTTTTAGGAGCTATGGCTATTTTATGGGGATATTCTGTTTATAGGAAAAGGGCAAAATAAAACTAACAGTATTAAGTTACAAAAAGCAGTTTTGATTTTGTAATATAATGATTGAGTGGAGGGGAGATAGCGTAATTGAGATGTTTAAATAATTAACCAAATATATTTATAACCAAATAACTTTGTCCTTTACCCTTGGTATGATTCTACATCCTACATATTTTGCGCCATTAATTCAATATATTGCTTTGGTAAATGCAAGAGAAGTTACTTTTGAAATTGAAGATAATTACCAAAAACAAACCTATCGAAATCGATGTTATATTTATGGTGCAAATGGGAAGCAATTGTTAACTGTTCCTGTAATGCATTCTAAAAATAATAAAAGGCAAAAAACAAAAGAAGTTAAGATCGATAATAGTTTTTCCTGGCAAAAATTACATGTAAAAGCTATTCAAATAGCCTATAGATCATCACCTTATTTTGAATTTTATGAAGATGAGATCATTCCGGTAATTATTAAGAATCACAAATTTTTGATAGACCTGAATTTAGAGACCAATCAAATTATTTTTGATGTTTTGCAACACGAGTTTTCTTCTAAAAGAACAAATGACTATCAGGAAAAATACACTGATATGCAGGATTTTAGAGGTCTTGTAAATGCTAAATCAACTACAAAATACAATTTTCAACTTTATCAACAGGTTTTTGCTGATAAACATAATTTTATACCAAATTTAAGTATTTTGGATTTACTGTTCAGTGAAGGCCCTAATACTATAAATTATCTCGAAGGTCATAAAAATTTACTCTTTTAAACAAAAAGAATTCAGGCTATAAAAATACTACATCGGTAATAATTGTTTGTGAAATAATTTTCTAACCGTAAATACCACCAATAAAAAGTATTACAATATCTAATAGATATTATGCAATATTTAAGATCTCATTTCTTTACATATTTAAGATCAAAGATTATTCTTTACTACTTTTCTTTTTATATTTTTGTTTATTGATCTCATCTTGTAATTCTCGTCTTACTTTTTGTTCGCGTTCAATAGATCTTCGTTTAAATGTATCTAATTCTTCTTCGATTTCATTTAAATCTTTTTGAGCTTGTTTTGTTACAATTTTACTGTTTTTATATTGGTAGATAAAAAATAACAGTAGTAACAGCAACCCAAAAATCATAGACCACATTAGCATATTATAGCCAATTTTAGACATGGCTATACCCAAAAATGATATATCATCTTTTTCCTTTGTGATATTAATAAGATTATCGTTTGTAGTTTTTAAATTTTCTTTTAGAGTGTTGATCTCATTTTTTTGAGTTTCAATAGTGCTATTTGATTCGTTCAGTTTTTTTGAAACAGATTGTAAAGAATCTAGAACATTGGACTTTATTTTGTTAAAATTAGTTTTTTTAACAACTTTATATTCTTGGTAAGAACCTGATTTTTTGTATAAATAATTAAATTGATCTTCAATAGATCCATTATTAAGTGATTGCGTACCTTCAGTTTTTTGAGTTGTTTGGCTATAAGCCGAAGAAAAGATTGCTAAAAATAATATAAAGAATAGCTTTCTGTAATTTTTCATTTTGTTACTGTTAAATTGTTAATGACCCTTTTTTAAAGTTTAAAAATAGTAAAAAAGCTAAACACTCTAAAGTATTTAACTCATAAGTAATTGAAATATAGAAAATAAGCTATTTAATGTGCAAATATATTACAAAAATAACGAAAAACTTAATGAATTATTTTAATGCTTTTCGTAAAATACTTGCCGGGTGTTCGGCTTGTCTTTTTGTTCCATCTTTAATTTGGTGACGACAACTGGTTCCTGCAGCTGCTATTTGTACAGATTGATCAGTATTTCTGATTTTTGGGAACAATGTATCTTCACCAACTTGCATACTCAACTTATAATGTTCTTTTTCATACCCAAAGGAGCCTGCCATACCACAACACCCTGAGTTAATGATAGTTACTTTATAGTTTTTTGGCAAATTCAACATCGCAAATGATGCACCTGTACCTGAAAGAGATTTCTGATGACAATGCCCGTGAACCTTTAAAGTTTTTTCTTCTACTGTGAAAGATTCAGCAGTAATATTGCCTTTTTTGATTTCCTTTTCAAAGAATTCTTCAATTGTATAGCTGTGTTTTGAAAGTTCAATAGCAGTGGGTTTATCATCGGCCAAGCGAATATATTCATCCCTAAAGCCCAAAATTGTTGAAGGTTCAATTCCTACCAAAGGAGTTTTATCTGTGATCAAATCCTTAAAATGATTGACATTGAAATCAGCTTTTTCTTTGGCTTTGTTCATTATACCTTTTGAAATAAAACTTCTTCCACTTTCCTCATGATCTGTTATGATCACTTCATAATTTAAAGAAGTTAATAATTCGAGTGTATCAATACCAACATTTACATCATAAAAATTGGTATACTCATCCATGAATAGATACACTTTTCCTTTGCTAAAATCTTTGTTAGTGAATTTGCTCTTATTTTTTTTATACCACTTATAAAAAGATTTATTAGCCAAATTAGGAATACTTCTTTCGGTTGCTATTCCAAAAGCTTTTTTTGCCATTGGAGTATTTAAAATAGCATTGGTAAGTTGCGGCACGATACTTCCTAATTTATTCCATTTTACATTGTCAGCAAACATTTGTGTTCTAAACGGAATACCGTTTTCTTTATAATATTGGTATAAAAATTCTGCTTTTAAGGCTGTAATATCAACATTGCTGGGGCATTCAGAAGCACAAGCCTTACAACTTAGGCAGAGGTCAAAAACTTCTTTTAACTCCTTGTGGTCGAATTTGTTAAGTTTTTCAGAATTTGTTAAAAATTCTCGTAAAGCATTGGCTCTGGCTCTGGTTGTATCTTTTTCATTTTTGGTTGCACGGTAACTAGGGCACATGGTACCACCGGCTGAAACAGGTTTTCTGCAATCACCCGAGCCATTACATTTTTCAGCCGCTCTAAGAATACCCATGGAGTCAGAAAAATCTGATATGGTCTCAATAACCGGTTCAATACGATCAACTTCATACCTAAGATTTTTATCCATAGGAAGGGGATCGATAATTTTCCCTTTGTTAAAAATATTATCCGGATCAAAAGTAAATTTAATTTTACGCAATAACTCATAGTTCTTCTCACCAATCATCATCGGAATAAATTCAGAACGAACAATTCCGTCACCGTGTTCACCACTCATTGATCCATTATATTTTTTCACTAATTTTGCTACATCAGTTGTAATGGTTCTAAAAAGTTGAACATCTTTATCTTTTTTTAAATTCAAAATGGGTCGTAAGTGTAATTCTCCGGCACCGGCATGGGCATAATAAACAGCATCCTGACCAAAATTTTGCATCATGGTGCTAAATTCATCTATATACTTTGGCAGATCATTCAATTCAACAGCAGTATCTTCAATACAGGCTACAGCTTTATCATCACCGACTATATTGCCAAGTAAGCCTAAACCTGCTTTACGCAGATTTACAGCTTTATTAATATCTGTTCCAATTAATTTTGGATGCGCATAGCCAAAATTATTTTTTTGAAGATCAGCAATTAGGTCATCAGCTAATTTTTGTGTTTCTTCCATAGAATCACTTGAAACGACCAACATTAAAATTGCCTTAGGATCGCCCTCCACAAAAAATCTATTTTTTATTTGTTCACGGTTGCTAATTGTACAATCTAAAATGGTTTTATCCATTAATTCAGCCATGTACAAATTATGCTTCATAGCCACAACTACAGCTTTCATACTCTCGTTGATACTCTCAAAATGAGAGGCCACCATAATGCTTTCACCAGGAGGCAGATCATCTACTTTTACTTTGATCTCTGTAGTAAAAGCAAGTGTACCTTCACTTCCGCACAGTAATCTGCCAAGATTGATCTCTTGGTCATTATCACTAAAAACTTCAGTATTTATCAAATCATCAACAGCGTAACCATTATTACGACGATGAATACTTTGTTTAGGAAATTCTTTTACAATTTCTTCTCTAACTTCGGGTTTTGAAAGTTCGGTAAATAGCGTATTATAAATTTTATTTTCTAAACTGTTTCCTTTGGCTTTTTGAATGAATTCAGATTTACTTAGTGGTTTGAAAACAGCAACACTGCCATCTGATAAAATAGTTTTCATTTCTAAAACCTTATCACGAGTAACACCGTAACGTATTGAAGTAGAACCTGATGAGTTATTACCAACCATACCTCCAATCATACACCGATTAGAAGTTGATGTATCCGGTCCGAAAAAATAACCATAAGGTTTTAAAAATAAGTTCAGTTCATCTCTTATAACACCCGGTTGAACTGTTACAGTTTTTTCTTTTTCATCAAATGCTAATATTTTTGTAAAGTATTTAGAAATATCTACAATAATTCCATCACTAACTACTTGTCCGCCAAGAGATGTTCCTGCTGCACGGGGAACAAGCGTAATTTTTTCATCATTGGCAAATTTGATCAAAGTTTTTATGTCTTGATCATTTTTTGGGTAACAAACTGCTTTTGGTAGTTTTCTGTAAACTGATCCATCAGTAGCATAAATGCTTTTTAAAAGGTCATCAAAAAATAATTCACCTTGTAGGTTTTTGGCTAATTGTTCTAACTTTTGATTAATTGACATTTGATTGAGTTTTTAATAGATATTGGTAGCAGTTAAAATATTATGAGACTTTATTGCCGTTTTTTGCATTTATTTGCATTTGTAAAAGTACAACATCTTTTCCATTTTGTACACCTAAAATTAAGCATTCGCTAATAAAATTTGCAATTTGTTTGGGTTTAAAATTAACAATAGCAATGACTTGTCTTTTTATAAGATCTTTTTTGGTATATAGTGTAGTTATTTGGGCACTCGATTTCTTTATTCCTATTTCACCAAAATCAATTTTTAATTTATATGCAGGTTTTCTTGCATTAAGAAAATCTTCAACTTCAATGATAGTTCCTATTCGAATATCAATTTTTTGAAAATCGTCAAATGTTACTGTATCTTTTTGCTTCATTTTTAATAAATTTGAAAGATAAAAGATTCGAAAAATGGCAAATACACCTTCAAATATGCTGGCATTGGGAACAATTGCCCCTGATTTTACTTTACACGATACAATTTCTGATAAAAATTTAAATCTGCAAAATTTAAAAGGAGAAAAAGGAACGGTTATATTCTTTATTTGTAATCACTGCCCCTTTGTAATTCATATAAATCATGAATTGGTAAAAATAGCTAATGATTTTAAAGATATTGGGTTTTCATTTATTGCGATATCATCTAATGATGTTAAAAATTATCCGCAAGATGCACCAGATCTAATGAAAAAAGTTGCTGAAGACTATCAGTATCCTTTTCCATATCTATATGATGAATCGCAAGAAATTGCCAGGGCATATGATGCTGCTTGCACGCCGGATATTTTTGTTTTTAATGAAGATCTAAAATTGGTCTATCGGGGTCAGATAGATGATTCAAGACCAAATAATGGAATACCTGTAACAGGGAAAGATATTCGCAATGCATTACAAAATTTAATAGAAGGAATAGAAATATCTAAAGATCAGAAACCGAGTATTGGTTGTAATATTAAATGGAAAGTGTAGTATAAAAAAATCCTTTAAAGTAAACTCTAAAGGATTTTGTATAAAAAAAACTATTCTTTTTATTGAAATAAAGGTATATCTAAAGCCAATTCGGCATCTACTAAACTTTTAATCTTATTTTCAGCTTGAAAATATCTTACCGTTTTGGTAGCAGGCATTATCTTTAAAAACTTTTTAAAATAAGTCTTTTCAAGCTTTAGTAAATCAGCTTTGTTTTTTATATTTTCTAACCACAAACTCTTTGCCTTTTCATCAGTCATTTTATCATAGTTTTTCGCATAATCTTTGATCAAATCAACTTTTTCTGTATTGATCTTATACATCTTTTCATTATATTCATTATACAATGACCAAAAAGCTGAACTTTCTTGTTCACTTAGTTGCATAGCATTTGCAATTGCTGCTTTCTTTTCGGTTTTTAGAACATCTCTGGTTACTTCCAGATAATCATTTACATTTTGAGCAAAAATGCCTGTTGTTACAAATAATAGAGTAATTCCAATTAATAATTTTTTCATTTAATAGATTTTAGGGTTAATTTTTAATATTTGCAAATATAGATAATAAAAAAGACACTTTTAACAATAAAAGTGTCTTTTAATATATTTTAAAAATCTATTTTACATCCATTAATTCTACATCAAATATTAATGTAGCATCCGGAGGAATAACACCGCCGGCACCTTGGCTACCATAGGCAAGATCGGATGGAATTACAAAACGGGCTTTATCGCCAACTTTTAACAATTGAATACCTTCATCCCAACCTTTTATTACTTGACCAATACCTAAAGTAAAATCAATTGGTTGTTTGCGTTGGTATGAAGAATCAAAAACGGTTCCATTAGCCAACTGGCCTTTGTAATGAACTGAAACTTGTTTTCCTTTTTCACTTTTCTTACCCTTTCCATTTTGGAGGATCTGGTAACGTAAACCACTTTCTGTACTTTCAAATCCTGCAGCTAATTTATCCAATTCTGCATTCATCTTTTCTTTTGCTTCTTTAATTCTTTTTTCTCTTGCACCTTCAAAATTTCTAAAAGATTCAATTGAATTAAAATTCTCAGCAGCTTCACCAACTCTAAGTATATCAACTGATTCAATAATATCATCTTGAGCAATAGAATCTACAATATCCTGACCTTCAATAACATTACCAAAAACAGTATGTTTGTTGTCTAACCAAGAGGTAGGAACGTGGGTAATGAAAAACTGACTGCCATTTGTACCGGGGCCAGAATTCGCCATTGATAAAATTCCTGGTTTGTCATGTTTAAGATCGGGATGAAATTCATCGTCAAAATTATATCCCGGACTTCCTGTTCCTGTTCCCAGAGGGCATCCTCCTTGAATCATAAAATCAGGAATAACCCTATGAAATTTTAATCCGTCATAATATTTTTTACCTTGTGGCTTCGCAGTGTTTTCTATATTACCTTCAGCTAAAGCAATAAAATTACCAACTGTACCGGGTGTTTTTTCAAATTCTAAATTTAAAAGGATATCTCCTTTTGATGTTTTAACTTTTGCGTATAATCCGTTATCCATGTGTTTATTTTTTAATTGAATGCAAATATAAATGATTTTTTAAAAAAGACCGGTAATAATTGTTTTTGTATAAAAAATATATAAAAATTAATATTGTAATTTAACTATAAATAAGGATCAAAAAATGTAATAAAAAATTTTAAATTTCGTTATATAATAAAAAGCTATCATGAAAAATTTTACGTTAATACTCGTCGTTTTCTTCTTGACATTTACTGTAGATGCACAACAAATTATACAGCAAGAAGGGTTTGCCGGTACATCAATTCCAACTGGTTGGATGTCAGATAATTTAACGAGTGGATGTACATGGCAATATGGATATATAGGAGATATGCCCGACAGTGGATCAACAACTCCAGCTGATTTTCCTACGGGAGCAGCTTTATTTGATGATTCAACTTGTGGTACTTATAGTCAAGATCACATTATTCTAACAGCTCCAGAATTAGATTTATCTCAAGTTTCAAATGCTGAAATTGAAGTTATTTATAATTTACAAGTATTTGCTGATAAAGGAGAATTTATAATTGAAGTCTTTGACGGAACTATTTGGCAACAGGTATTTTTTCAAGATGTTGATAGCCCTAGAGATACAGGTACACATCAAACAGCAAATATTGATGTTTCTACTTTTTTAAACAGTGCTTTTAAAGTAAGATTTATTTATGATGATGAAGGATACATGGCTAAGGGGTTGGGAATAGATGATTATAAGCTGAGTGGTACAAGTACAGCGGGTATTGAAGACCTAAGTATGTTGGGGTTTAATTATTATCCAAATCCTACTACAGATCTGATGATCTTAACTGCAGCTGAAAATATTGAAAAAGTTAATATTTATAATATAATTGGTCAGAAAGTTTTATTTGAGGATACTTCAGATATAAACGTAGAATTAGATTTACAAGAATTACCTATGGGTACATATATTGTACAAGTTCAGGTAGCTGATAAATTTGGCTCATTTAAAATGTTAAAACAATAAAAATTTAATTGTTTATATAGTTTTTTAAAGTCCTCAATTTCGAGGGCTTTTTTTATTCGTGATATCAAGATACCTTAACCCATAGGATCTATTATTGTATTCAAGGGTTTTCTACAGGTTAATATCGCATAAGTCTTATTATATAAAATCCTTCGAGAATTTACTTCAAAGCATAGATCTTTGCGAACTAATAATAATTGATTAAATTATTTAAATATTCTATTGGATCAACTCTATATAAATTTTAAAAAGCACCTTGCTTAATATAATTTTGTGGGTATTTTTTTAAAAAGAATAAACTGATCAAAAAAGACCGCTATGATTCATACGAATCGATAGCAGTCTAAAAAAAAGGGATCTTTATAAGCATTTGCTTAAAACAAAGCCCAAATATTTTTAAATTGAATATATAATTTTTTAAATGAATACATTCAATTCTTTATTATAAAAAAACTATTTTATTTTTATGTACAGTTAATCTTATAAATTTTAATTCTGATAAATCAAGGGAGAAAGGATAGCGAAATAATGTAATAGTTAACAACAACAACAATATATTTTCCATATGCAATTTTTGGATTTAATATTAATAATTTTTTCGAAAATTGTTATTGTGAGGGTAGTAAAAAAACAAAGTAAAAAACTTTGTCTTGATTTAAAACGCATTATTCTTGGTTTTATTTTAAATCAGTTAAAATATAATTAAAATAACTTTATTATTTCTTAATAAATTAAATTATACATCTAAATATCAATGTATTATGTTAATTATTAGGTATAAAGTAAATATGTGAAATTTATTTAATAAGCAATTATTTTAACTTGAGATAAGTCAAAACTTAAAATAGAAAAATAGCAGATACTTTTAATGTTTTTTTGGAATACAATACTAAAAAATATTATAGCCTTGCTTTATATTGTAAATAAAAATCTGCAAGAACAATAGCACTTAAAGCTTCAACTATGGGCACTGCTCTTGGAACAACACAAGGATCATGCCTGCCTTTACCTTTAATTTCTAAAATATTACCTTCAGAATTGATCGTATGCTGATCTTGCATAATAGTTGCTACCGGTTTAAAGGCAACTTTAAAATAGATGTCCATTCCGTTGCTGATACCACCTTGAATGCCTCCTGATAGATTTGTTTTGGTAGTGCCATCAGCATTAAAAATATCATTGTGTTGAGAACCTTTCATAGTTGTACCATTAAAACCACTACCATATTCAAAACCTTTTACAGCATTTAGAGATAACATGGCTTTACCCAAATTTGCTTGTAATTTATCAAAAACAGGTTCACCTAAACCAACAGGAACATTTTGTATAATACAGGTTATGGTTCCTCCAATGGTATCTCCTTCTTTTTTGATCTGTTCAATTTTCTCGATCATTTGATGGGCAATATTCTGATCGGGGCAACGAACAATATTACTTTCTGTTTTGGAAAGATCAATTTCCTGGATTGGTTTGCTAATAGAAATTTCACCAACAGAAGAAGTAAATGCATTGATCTTGATATCTTTTAAAAATTGTTTTGCAATAGCGCCGGCAACGATCCAATTTGCAGTTTCCCGGGCAGAACTCCTTCCGCCTCCGCGATGATCGCGAATACCATATTTTTTTGCATAAGTATAATCGGCATGTGAAGGCCTGTAAACATCAGTATTGTGACTGTAATCTTTACTTCGTTGGTTTGTATTTACAATTTGAAACCCGATAGAGGTACCGGTGGTTTTTCCTTCAAAAATGCCCGATAGAAAATTTACCTGATCAGGCTCGTTCCTTTGTGTTGTAATTTTTGATTGACCTGGTTTTCTTCTGTCCAATTCATGTTGAATTTCATCAAAATTCAATTCAATTCCTGCAGGACAACCATCAATAATACCACCAATTGCCGGTCCGTGAGATTCACCAAAAGTTGTAAGCTTAAACAAATTACCTAAAGAATTACCCATTGAGATCAATTAAAAATTTCGAAAAACAAAGTTAAAATATTTTCATAAAATGAAGCATTTAACTTGAAGTATTGTTTAATTTTGAATTAATTTTTCATTTTTATGGATATAATTCATTATAAAATTTGGGTTAAAGGTTTAGTACAAGGCGTTTGGTTTAGAAAATACACAAAAGAAGAAGCGCTTAGATTAGGGCTAAATGGTTTTGTTAGAAATGAGCCTGACGGAAATGTATATATTGAAGTTGAAGGTAATAGAGTTGATCTAATTGATTTTTATGAATGGTTACATTCCGGTTCACCAAGATCAGAAGTAAAAGAAGTTATATATGAAATAGGGGATATTGCAGGTTTTAAATCATTTATAATTAGTCGTTAAAAAAACCATAGTTTTATTGCCATTATAATTACCATTATGATTAAAAATAGCTTTACAACGCCATCACCCTTATTTACAGACCATCTACTTGAAAGCCATCCGCCAAAGGCCTGACCTATAGCCATTGTAAGTCCGATAGGCCAATTTAATTTATCATTAAAACCAAACATAAATAGGGTAGCAGCTGTATATATTAACATAACCATGGCTTTAATAACATTTGATTTAATTAAAGTTAAATGGTTTATAGAAGATAGTGTAAGCAAAATAAAAATACCGGTTCCGGCTTGAATAAAACCTCCATAAATTCCTATAAAGAAGAAAGCTATAACACTCAATATAAAATATTTACCTGTAATTCTATCGGCTAATTCATTTAACTTTTTGTTAGGTTTGATGACCATAAACCCAACGATCATAATCATAACAATCGCTAAAATTTTATTGAATAGATCATCTCGTATATCAATTGCTATTCTTGAACCTATTAAAGAACCTATTGTAGCCGAAACGGCAAGATACCAGCCAAATTTTGAATATTTATTAGTAACACCCTTGCTTTTAAATCCGGCAAAAGAGAAAATGGTTTGAATAAAGATAGCTATTCTATTGGTTCCATTAGCTGTATTAGAAGGTAAACCCAAAAAGATCAAAATAGGTAAAGTGAGTAAAGAACCACCCCCTGAAATTGTATTAATGATACCTACAATAAAACCAACACCTATTAAAAGTAAATAATGATACCATTCATTCATGACTGCAAAAATAGATTGAATATTTAAAATAAAAAGTTTTTTAGGTCTTCAATTAAAAAAAAATCAAAAAATGTTTAACAGAACAAAAAAGGATATTATATTTGCACCCGCATAAGCGCAAAACTCGATGTATATCGAGACCACTGGAGAAATGGCAGAGTGGTCGAATGCACCGGTCTTGAAAACCGGCGAGGGTCACACCTCCGGGGGTTCGAATCCCTCTTTCTCCGCTGAGTCGTTTTTCGACTCTCTTAAAAACCTTGCAAATGGCTGATTTGCAAGGTTTTTTCATTTTCAAATGT
>JBDLJB010000029.1:0-38029 GCA_039714555.1 Bacteroidota bacterium | reverse complement strand
TACCAAATATTCTTTTAAAGAATGATTCTTTATTTTTCTTTTTTGCTTTACGCAATGCCTTTTTAGAAGCTTTATCAGCGGTTGTTTCGTGTTTTCCGAAAATTCCTTCAAAGAATTTTTCAAAATCAGAATCTTCTAAATAATCCTCACAAGCTAAAGCTTCGTTTAGATTCTCTGGTAAAGATTGGAAATTTGCGGAATATTTTCTTTTTAATGTTGAATTTTTTTGAATTCCTTGTAATGTTTTTGCAACTAAGGGCAAAGCCAAAGTACTACCCGATCCGTTATTACCAGCATTAAAATGAACACTTGGTAGTGATGCACCAACCCTGGTCACTATTATTAATTTAGGATTGTAAGCGGCAAACCAAGCATCGGCATAATCTTGTGAAGTGCCGGTTTTCCCTGCCAAAGGTAAAGTAATACCATAAACACCATTCATTGATTTTCCGGTTCCCTCAATGATCGCTTTTTGTAAGATAGCATTCATTAAGTGTGTAGATTGTTTATCTATGATTTCTTCTTGAGACTGAACAAATCTATTTTTATACAAAATCTCACCATTTGTCGTTTTAATAGATGTTATCAACTGTGGTGTTATACTTTTTCCTCCATTTGCAAATGTAGCATAAGCTATTGATAATTCATAAATACTAGCATTAGCAGTACCTAAAGCTACTGATGGCTTATTTACCAATTCCTGACTAAAGCCTAATTTTTTCCAGGTATTTTCTACATCTTCAAAAGGTATTTGTAAAAATAAATTTAACGTTGGAATATTCATTGATTTGGCTAAAGCTGCAGCAACCGAATATTTTCCGCCTGTTGATTTATTATAGTTTTGAGGTGTCCAGTTATCAAAATCTGTTAAAACAATTGAATCATTTTCTAAATACTGACAAGGCATGACTCCTTTTTCAAGAGCTGTAGCATATAAAATGGGTTTAAAAGTTGAAGCTACCTGACGCTGTGCAAAAATCTGATCATAGGGTTGTGTTCTGAAATCAATACCTCCCACCCATGTTTTTACACTTCCTGTATTTGGATCCATAGCCAACAAGCCTGCATGTAGCATTGTTAAATCATGTTTTATACTATCTCTTATTGAAATTGAATCGGTATAAAAGCCATTCCATGAAAACATTTCACGATTCTTTTTGTTTTCAGATTCATCTATTAAATTCAACTTTTTAAGCTCATTTTTAACTAATTCTTGCAAATCTTTTTTATAAATGCCGCTATTATATTGATTTCGTAATCGCTTTTGCATTTTACTCAAATGACTTTTATAAGCCTTTAAAGCATAGTTTTGCATGGTTAGATTTAAAGTAGTTGTAATGATCAATCCACTTTTGCGAATATCATAAATAGAATCTGATTTCTTATTTATCGTCTTTAAAATTTCATTAACCTCATTTTTAACTTGAACCAAAAAATAATTTGCAGGGCCTTCAGATTCTAAGTTTGCATAATCAAGTTTTATAGGTAATTTTTGGATAGAATCAGTAGTTATTTCATCTAAATAATCGTATTTCTCCATCTGATCCAAAACAATATTTCTTCTTCGTGAAGCATTTTCAGGATATAATCTTGGGTTATAATATGTATTTGCTTTAAGCATTCCTACCAATACTGCAGCCTCTTCAATCTTAAGATTTTCAGTGCTTTTATTAAAAAAGCGTCTGGCTGCCGCTTCAATTCCCATAACATTTTCACCAAATGGTATGGTATTTAAATATAGTGTTAAAATATCCTCTTTGCTATAAATATTTTCCAGTCGATTGGCCAGAATTATTTCTTTGGTTTTATTAATTGGCATACTTAAAGGTCCAAATTTACTACGACCATACATATTCTTTGCCAATTGCTGTGTTATGGTACTACCACCACCTGAGCTTTTTTGTTGTAACAAGATTGATTTAAATATCACTCTCATAAAACTACGTGAATCAACTCCTTCATGTTCAAAATATCTTACATCTTCTGTAGCAATTAAAGCATTAATCAAATGTTGTGGTAACTGGTCATAAGAAATATTTGTTCTATTTTCTGCAAAATATTTACCAATGATCTCACCATTCTCAGCTAAAATCAAAGAAGCCGTTTCATTTTTAAAATTTTTTAATTCTTTAACAGAGTACAAATGGCCAAAAACATCATAATATATTGCAGCAAAAAGTAATCCCAACAAAATTGCCAAGAAAACAAAAAGCTTCCATGTTATTTTAAAAATCCTTTTTAACATTTTATAAATATAAAAATAATTAATAGGTAATAAAACTTGAGGGAAATGTAAAAAAAGAACTCATAAAAGAGTTCTTTTTCAAATATTTGCAATTATAATAATTATTTTAATTTCTTTCTAGCTGACGCTGAATTTTTTTGATTGCATTTTCAATTGATTTTTCGGGTTCAATAACATTATAATCTCCCCAAAATTCAGGATCAGAGAAACCTGAAGCCCTATCATTTAATATAATATTGGATTTTAATTTTTCTTTATTTTTCAAACTTATATTTTCAGTATTTGGCTTCCAATCTGTCACAGCCATTTCAATTGTAATATAGTACATAGAATTAAATAATTTTTTATCCCAATCAATTTTAAAGGCCAATTCAATTCGGCTATAGCCATAATACCATTTACCATTTTTTTCAAGAAAATCAACCTGATAATTAGCAACTTTTGGTTCTACTTTTGCGTTGTAAGGCTTTTTCTTTACAAAATATCTACTCGCACTTTCTTTACTCTCCAAATTTAAACTAATAACAGCTTTACTTAAAGCATAAGAATTTGCATCAATATATAATTTTCCATAAAATAAAGGATAAGGAATATTTGAATATTGTTTAAAACTTAACACATAAGTTGGTCGGTTATTAATGGTGATGGATTTATCAAAAGTAAATCTGTAATTATTGAAAACATCTTCATTAAATATTATTTTATTGTTTTTAATAATATCAAAATTCAATGCATTATATGGTCCTCCTTGAAGTTTGATCAAAAGTGTATCGAGTCTTCTGTAATCTGAACTTTTTCTTGCCTGATTAAGCTTTATATAATCATAAGACATTGATTTGTAAGGTTGTTTGTAAATCTCAACAACTGCTTCTGATAGGGAAGCATATTTTTTTCTCTTTTTAATTGATTCACGGTAAAAGGCTGTCATGATAACAGGTTCTTCAAAATAATTTTTTTTAATATTTTCAATAACTTTATCTATTAAAAACTGTGGGTCTTTAGCAATTAAACTCACTTCAGAAAGTTTTTCAATAAACTCATCAAGTAAAATCACATTTTTTTTAGTGGTAAGATCACCTATTGAAATTTCTTTATTATAATACCCTAAATAAGTAATCGTAATACTTTTATCCAGATCACTTTTTGGTACTTTCAATAAAAACTCACCTTCAGAATTGGAAACAGTTGAAATATTAGTTTTATTAATTACAATATTTGCAAATTCTAATGGATTTTTAGTTTTACTATTTTTAACTAGACCACTAAACTGTATATATTCAGAAGTATCAATTTGTTGTGCTGTTAACGATGGAACTGTTTGTAAATATCCTATTACAATAAACCAAAATATTGCAAATGATAGATATTTTTTATCGATTATTTGATGCCTAGTTTTCATAATTTTTAATATATAATTAAGCAATTGTATTATTATTTTTAACAATTACAAGTTAATGATTTTTAAAAAATTAAAAAAGAATTTTAACATTCTGTTTTATCAAAAAGAACTTTACTAATAGTTTTAGTCAACTTATAAGATATTTCTAATATATAAATTCAACTAGTACGTCAACTAAACCCACTTTTAATGGTAAATCAGGCAAACTATAAGTTTGAATATTCTTTTGCCTGTCTATCTCTGATTCTTTCATAATATGATTCATTCCTTCAATAATTTCAAGTTTAACTTTAGAATTGGCTTTTTTTAATAATTCTGCATCCTCAGTAGTTACCTGAATATCAGTAGTTCCCTGAACAATAAGAACAGGAATTTGCAATTTTTTAATTTCAATTTGAGGGTCATATTTAAACCATGAAATTATATAAGGTTGTACGCTTGGCCTAAAAATTGAAAATAACATTTGTGGAACATCTTCAACAGTTTCACCTTTATTTAATTTATCAATTATAGGTTGAGAAATCTCAATAAGTTCAGTTGACTGACTTTTTAATTGATCAGCAATAACAACTGCTGCAGGCCTCCCAACTCCGGCTATAGAAATAAATTTATCTACTTTTACTTTTTGAGATGCAATCATACCAATCAAAGAGCCTTCACTATGCCCAATCACAATAATCTTGTTAAACCTTTTATCTTTTTTTAATAACGCTATCCATTGTTCAGCATCATCAATATAATTTTCAAAACGCAAATCACTTTCTTTCAAAGCAGCATCTTTACTATTGGCTATTCCACGTTTATCATATCGCAATGTAGCAATACCATTTTCTAACAAACCAGTAGCCAACATTTTTAAGGAATTATTTTTCATATACGGGTTATTACCATCCCTGTCGGTTGGTCCTGAACCGGCAATTATTAATGCAATCGGTATATTTTTTTCTTTTACAGGAAGTAAAAGCGTACCTTCAATATTACCTGTTTTAGTAGTTAATGTAATGTTTTCATCTTTTTGAGCAAAAAGGTACAGATTGAAAAAAGTAAATAATAAAAAAATGATTTTTTTATAATCCATGATCTTAATTTGGAGTTTGAATAAATAATAAAAGTAATGGATTTTATTAAAACAAAAGAATTAAATCTATTATAATTCAAGTACATAGGGTTTACACATCAATAATTTCGTAAATTGTAGTTTTTAAAACTTGTATACCATGATACAATCTTATAAACAAAATCCAAAGCTTCAAGAAAATTATGATACAATTATCATCGGATCAGGAATGGGTGCATTAACAACGGGTGCAATTTTAGCAAAAGAAGGACAAAGAGTACTTATTTTAGAACGTCATTATACACCGGGAGGATTCACGCATGTATTCAAACGCAAAGATTACGAATGGGATGTTGGTATCCATTATATCGGTCAAATGCAAAATCCCAAAAGTATGTTGAAACAACTCTTTGATTATATCACTGATCAACAAATGCATTGGGAAGACATGGGCGAAGTATATGATAAAATTATCATTGGTAATAAAAGTTATGATTTTGTAAAAGGTGTCAAAAATTTTAAAGCCAAATTAATTAGCTATTTTCCTGAAGAAGAAGCTGCAGTTAATAAATATATTGATATTGTTTCTGCTGCAGCCAAAACAATGAGAAATTTTCAAATTGATAAAGTGATACCACCAATAACAAGTAAATTAATTGGTGGTTTTTTAAGAAATCCTCTTTATAAATATTCTGATAAAACAACTTATGAAGTTTTACATTCTATCACAAAAAATGAAGAATTGATCAAAGTGTTAACAGGACAATATGGTGACTACGGATTGCCTCCAAAAAAAAGTAGTTTTTTAATGCATGCTCTTTTGGTTAATCATTATTTTAGAGGAGGTAGCTTTCCTATAGGTGGTTCATCACAGATCATAAAGGCCATAGCCCCTGTAATTAATCAATCTGGTGGTATAATTTTGATCAATGCTGAAGTTGATAAAGTAATCATAGAAAATAATATTGCCAAAGGTGTTAAAATGAAAGATGGCAAATTATTGTTTGCAAAAAATATAGTTAGTGGTACAGGTATAATGAATACATTTAACAAACTATTACCAAAAGAAACCGTTAGTAAATTTAAATTAAAAACACAATTACAAAAAATTGAACGTTCTGTGGGTCATGTTGGTTTATATATTGGATTAAAAGCGACTACAGATGAATTGCAACTCCCTAAAACAAATTTCTGGATCTATCCTGATGATTGTGATCATGACACTTGTGTGGAAAAATATATAAATGATATCAATGAACCTTTTCCTTTGATATTTATCTCTTTTCCATCAGCTAAAGATCCCGACTGGCAAAACAGATATCCGGGACGCAGTACAATTGATATTATTACTTTGGCTCCATATAATCTTTTTAAAAAATGGGAAGAAACAAAATGGATGAAAAGAGGTGTTGAATATGGAAAACTCAAAGAATATTTTTCACAACGTTTACTTGATGAACTCTACAAACAATTACCTCAGGTTAAAGGCAAAGTAGATTTTTATGAACTTTCAACACCACTTTCAACTCAAAATTTCGTTAATTATGATGAAGGAGAAATTTACGGACTTGACCACAGCCCAAAACGTTTCCGCCAAAAATTCTTAAAACCAAGAACTCCAATAAAGAACTTTTATCTTACTGGGCAAGATATTGTTAGTTGCGGAATTGGAGGTGCATTGTTTTCAGGAGTTTTAACTGCTTCGGCAATGACCGGAGTCAATGTTATAAAAAAGGTATTAAAGAATTAATTAAAAGAGTTTTATTTTATTGATCACGCTCAGGTGAGATATATTTATAAACTAATCCGGCTAAAATAGCTCCAACAATAGGTGCTACCCAAAATAACCATAATTGTTCTGTTGCCCAACCTCCTACAAAAATTGCCTGACTAGTACTTCTGGCCGGATTTACAGATGTATTGGTAACCGGAATGCTTATTAAGTGTATAAGTGTAAGTGCTAATCCAATAGCAATACCTGCAAAACCTTTTGGTGCTTTTGAATGTGTTGCCCCTAAAATTATTATTAAAAACATAAATGTCATTACTGTTTCTATAACCAATGCCGATATCATTCCATAACCTCCGGGTGAATGCTCTCCATATCCATTTGCTGCAAAACTACCTAACTCAAAACCTTGTTTACCACTAGCAATTAAGTATAAGATTGATGCCCCAGCAATACCTCCTAAAACTTGTGCTATAATATAAGGTATCAATTCTTTTTTATCAAATCTACCACCCATCCACAAACCTATAGAAACAGCAGGATTAAAATGGGCTCCTGAAATATGACCAACAGCATAAACCATTGTTAAAACCGTTAAACCGAAAGCAATAGCTACACCAACAAAACCAATTCCTAATTCTGGGAAAGCCGCTGCTAAAACTGCACTACCACAACCTCCTAATACCAACCAAAGAGTTCCAATAAATTCTGATACTAATTTTTTCATCTTTATTAATTTTTAGATTTTAAAAAATATATTTATAATTAAATTTAATCCTTAAGTATTTTTAACAAATCTTACTTAAAATTCGAAATAATCCATATATCCTTCATTTAGATCTATAATAGTATAATCTATAAAACTTCTGATATTATTATTCTTTCTTAACGATCGTTTTCATATCAGTTCTAAAATGTAAGTCCATTTGTGGAAAAGGTATATTGATATTATTTTCAATGAATTTTTTATTAATATTTCTACGAATATCACTTTTTACTCTTTCAATTCTAAAGATATTTTCACTAAAAAACAAAAGTTCAAAATCTAGTGATGAGTTACCAAAATCAATAAAACGACCTTCGGTTAATTTTTTATTATTTACTTCAGGGTGATCTATAGCACTTTCTTTGAGAATTTTTAAGACCAAATCAACATCACTCCCATAAGCCACACCAACATTTATCTTAAAAAGTGTATTTTTCGATTGATTACTCCAATTAATTACTTTATTGGTTGTAATTAACGAATTAGGAATTAAAATTATAATATCTCGCCTATTTAATCCTTTAGAAGTACGTAGACCAATTTCTTGAATTATTATAACATCGCCATCAACATCTAATACGTCTCCTACCTTTACCGAATGTTCAAAAAGTAAAATTATTCCTGATACAATATCATTAAATGTTTGTTGTAAACCAAGTCCAATACCAACTAATAAAGCTGCTGAACCCGCTATTAATAATGTTACTTCTATACCTATTGTTTCCAGCATTAAAGATATAGCTATGATCCAAACAACATATTTAATTAATTGATATAAAGCATAAATAGTACCTTCATCTAACCTATTAAGTTTTTTACGGTTCAGTGTTTTATTAATCAACCATAAAATAAATTTTGTAATAAAAAATATTACTAGAATACTTACTATAGTTAAGACTGTTAAAGTATAATCTTTAATATGAATTAGTTCAAATTCTAAAAATTTATCAAGTGTATCCATTTTGCTTCAATAAAACAAAAAATTTATTAAGCTAATATACGGCTTAAAACTAATTTCAAAAATTTTCAGCTCACCTAAAGTAATTTAATACCGTCATTATAAATATCAACGATCTTTTTCTTGTATAAATTCCCCAGGCTTCTTTTAAAAGCTTTTTTACTTAAACCCAATAATTGTTTTATATCTTGGGGATTACTTTTGTCTGTCAACTCTAAAAACCCTTCATTTTGCTTTAATGCAGTTAGAATTATTTCTGAATTTTTATCAATACTATCTTTATAGCCTATAGGCTCTAAAACAATATCAATCTTTCCATCTTCTCTCACCTGTTTTACATATCCTTTTATTTTGTCTCCAAGGTTTATATTTTTATGAATATCAGATGTGAAGATCAGACCTTTATACTTATTATTAACGATCACATTCATTCCTAAATCAATCCTTTTATACAATAAAAGATCCACTTCATCTCCTTGTTTTAAATCTATATCATCAAAAATTAAAAACTTATTAATTTTATTTGATCCAATTAACCGATTATTCTTTTCATCTTTGAGCATATAGATTATATACCAATTTTCCTCTTCCATTTTATCAGATTGTTCATTATAAGGAACCATTAGATCCTTAGGTAAGCCCCAATCCATAAATGTTCCATATTTGCTGATCTCTCTAACTTTTAAATAAGCAAATTCATCTAAATAAATATTTGGTTTTAATGTTGTAGCTACAATTCGATCCTTAGCATCCTTATAAATAAAAACTTCTTTATCATCATCAATATTTAATTCTTCGGTTTCTAAAGATTTTGACAAAAACACTTCATCTTTATTTTCATCCTGAAGATAATAACCAAAATCAGTTATTCTAACAACATTGAGTTTATTTATTATTCCAATTTCCATATAAGATCAATAGGTTTTATCTTAATTTATATTCATCAAATGTCTCTAAAGTATCGGGGTTAATCACCTCTACTTTTATCTCTTTTCCATTTACATGAAAAAATACCAAAGCATTTTGAGTGGTAAAACCCGTAGCTTTATCAGACCAAGGTGTTTGTTCTTGAGCATAATAAGGAGCACCCGCTGCTCCGTTATTAATTTGAAAAATTGTTCTTTTCAATTTAACTTTTTTGGGTTTGTAATTTTCAGGGTAAATATTGGTATATGGTCCTATTTCAGTTTTTGCATAATTATGTTCATCACCTGTAAGAATAGCGATTACTTTATTACTTTTATTAATGAAAAGATCTAACATTTGATCTCTTCGTTCAATTATACCTTTGTCAAGTGGTTTTCCAGCTACCCATGTTCTTTTATCATTATTCCCATTATACCACATATCATCATGCACATGACCACCATTAGGGAAAAACGGTGTATGTTCCGTAATAAAAATATGATCAATATTCTTATCTTTTTCAAGTTTATTGATGGTTTCCTTGACCCATTCAAATTGTTTATCCATAATATAAGCATGAAGTCCTCCACTTGTCAATGGAATATGTCTATGAGTAGGCGCATAAAAATAATCTGAATTCATTACAACAACAGCAACATTATCATAAGTGTAATAAAAAACATTTTCTTCATAAGTAGGAAAATCTATTTTTTTTGGGTCAGGATCATATTTTGCTCCATCTTCACTTAATGGTCCATTATTGGGGTTAACAAAATTATTTTTAAAAACAATTTCAGCCGACTCGGTTTCAAAGGGGAATCTATCAACATAAGCTGTAAAATTAATTTCTTCATTTGAAAAAACTCTTATTAGGGCTTCATGATTACCCATGCTGATATATACCGGAAAATAATGTGCAAATGGTTCAATGGCTCTTTTCCAATTGGCATATTGCAAATTCATCTGATCTTTATCCTGTAAGTATCCATTGATCATATCTCCTGAAAATTGCATAAAACTTATATCTTTATATTTAGCCAATGCCATTATCTTTTTCATGATATAAAAATTTGCACCATGAACATTTCTTTCCCCTCCTCCTTTTCCATTTCTGGAATCACTTGCGTAAGCAAATAAAAAGGGTTTTCTAACGCCCGGTTTATGAGCAGTTCTAAAACTAAAATCCAGACTTGTATTTCCTACATTTACATTGTAGTTATACTCTTTATCAGCTAATAATCCGGTTATTTCAATTTCGTGATGTGTATCCTTTTTAGAAGTATAATCTATACCATTAACTGTAACTTTACCTTTAACAGGCATGTTTGTTTCAAAAGAAATTGTAGCACCATTTTCTGTTAACAGATTTACAAATGGTCCTTCAATAATGGTCTTATCAACTTCAAATGCTTCATTTTTATAAATAAAAGAAACTTTTCCATCGTATAAAATATCACCTTTCGCATTTAATACCCGATAACCCAATGTTCCTTTACCATTTTTCTGCCACCCAATCATATCATATCTACCCGCCATTGATCTAATATTTACATTGGTCTTTCCTTTACTAATTGTAGATAATTGTTTGAAGTAAACCGGCATTGGGTGTTTTGAATCACCATAGGGTATAAATCCGTAATATAACAAGCCACTAAAATCCGGAATCCCAAAATCAAATTTTAAACCTTTGGCAGTACCTTCGGGATTACCTTTCATATTGGTTAAGGTATAATCGGCTTTTTCAACAATTTCATAGATTTTTATACTATCTTTTTTTAAATAATAATTCCCTTGTTCATCTTGATGAATATTTGTGTAAACTGAAGGAATTCCATCACTCTTTTTTTGACTATAAATATTGAAAGAAAAAAATATTAAAAGAGCAATGCTTAAATACTTGGTTGTAAATTCTAATTTCATGTGTATATTTTTATTGTTTTTCAATTGTCACAGAACATTTTTAAAATCATTCCCTTGAATAAGAGTGTTTTTATTATGGCTGTTTTTTGTTTATTATTATGTAAATATATTTCTTTTTGATTAAAAAGATTTAAAAACCCTTGCCAAAGAAAACCCGGGTGCATCAACTTGTAGGTCTAAAAAATATCCAAAAGGGGTTTGTGCCACTTCATAACCAACATTTTTTAATCTTTCTTCAACACTATTAAAAATTTTTAAGGTGGTTTCAGGGTCTCCTTTACTATTTGATAAATGTGCAAATGAATGCAAAACAACTTTTTTGGTATTGTTCTTACCACATACCCATTTAATATTTTTTAAGAGTTTTTTAGAGACTTCAGTCTCTCTTTCAATATCATTTTCTTCAACCTGAACAAAGGCAGTTTGCACATCATCAAATGATGCAGAAGCTTCGTTTATTTCAGCCATATCCAATGTTTTTGAAGTTGGGTTATAAGCAAAGGTTTTGCAATAGATTAGTAATACTTTCATCAAAGTTAGTTTAAAAAATGTTATAAAAAAGTATTAATGATCACAAAAATTATCTCCGGCCTTTAGTTGATCCTTTAAATATTTTTCAACAAGTTTTTCAGGATTATCGGAATCAATTCCCATAAAAACTTCAATATTATTTTGTGCAAAAATATCCTGTGCTTTTGAACCCATTCCTCCTGAAATAATTGTACTGACACCTTTTTCTGCTAGAAACCTTGGATAAGTTCCCGGTTGATGAATCGGGGGTGTAAAGAATTCAACATTTAATATTTTTTGATCTTCTGTTTCAACAACAGCAAATTGCTCACTATGACCAAAATGTGCACATAATTTTTCGTTGATAGTAGGCACTGCAAATAACTTCTTCATTTAATGATATTTTATAAATTTACAGTACAAATATAATCAATCCTTATTTAAATGGATCCCAAATAATTAGAATTAAAGCACCATTTTCTGACTCAAACGGACCGTGTTCATCACCTGCTGAGAACAATTGATAAGAACCTTCAGGGTAATTTATACCTCCACTAGAATATTGACCTTTTAAAACAAAATGTTGCTCGGCAGTGATATGGGAATGTGCACCCATTTTAAAACCTTTTGGTAATTTAAGCAATGTTGTTTTATGGTTATTCTCATCTCTAAGCACCTTTCTTTTAGTACCTTTAGGGTAATTCTTCGCTTCTTCCCAATCGAAATCTTGAAATAAGTCTACAAAATTTTTCATAATTATGGTTTTAAATTATTAAACAAATTAAGCTATTGAAATATGATTTTCATAAATTCTTTCTTATTATATATCAATATACTTACTAACAATTAATATGTATTAAACAAAATTACTTTTTTAATAAAATTGTTTTCTAATCTCTCGCTTTAATTCTCCAAACCTACTTTTATCGCAATCTCTAGAGTAAATACCTATAAAATCAAGCATTTCATTATCATAAAACTTATCTGCTAAAAAAAAGTCGAATAAATGAAAATTGCAATTATTTTTTATCTTATCCATTCCTTTTATAAAATCTTTAAAATCAATCTTTTTATTTATTTTAAAGAAATAACGATTTGGATTTTCTTTATCCCGATAAACATATTCTTCTATATTTTCAAATTCAATATATTTTTTAAAATGTATTAAACTAAAATAATCATTAACTTTTTGATCTTTTACTAATTTTATACCAAGGTTCTTAATTTCTTTTATCAAAAATGAAATCTGATCTGCATTGGTAGTATTCAATCTAATACATGGAATATCATTATTTTGAAATGTCATATATCCGGGATATATATTCATTTCATTATTAAACTTATCTCTTATTTTTTTAGAATTTCTCAAAATTATATCCTGAAAACAATTGAGATGGTTCTTAACCAAAAAATAAAGATGTTTATCACCTATATGTTCTTTATTAGGTGGAAAATTACTTTTCGAATAATAATCAGGATTAGGATCCGATTCAAGTATAAGATATTTCGTGTTTTCACTCAAGGGTGAACGACCAACTTTCAAATTAACATTAAAACAAGTAAGTCCTTTTAATTCAATATTTTTCATTTTGTATTAAATTGATGTATATTAATATTATTTAATTAAATCTTTATCACTAAATCCATTGTATCTTTTAATATCTCACTCTGCAACACTCTCCATGCCCAAACCCGCCGGCAAGGTTTAATAAGTTCATTGAATTGCATTCAGGGCATTGTTTCAGTGTTTCATTTATATTTATATTGTACATATGTCCACAATCTGAACATTGAATTATATTTCTTCTAAAATGTATATTACCACCATATATTCTAAGCATCTTTCCCTGGAAAATAAATTCGGCCATTTTCTTTCTTGATTTTTCTATCAACCTACTAAAAGTAGGTCGGGATATTTCCATTTCAATTGCAGCTTTTTCATGTGACATTCCTAGAAGGTCAGCCAAACGAATTGCTTCAAATTCATCCAAATTTAGGATTACTTTTTCTAAGGATCTATCCGGTAAACCAATCGGCTTAAATTCTGTATAAAAAGGAGGTTCGTGTACAATTCTGTTATTTTTTGGACGAGCCATAGTTTTGATTATTTTTAATTACATTATAAAATTAATGAACATATGTGCATTATACAAATATAAATGAATATTTTTAATTTTAAATTATTATTCATCCCAAGAAGTCACTTTATCTATTGAATAAACAATTAAAGCAGCAAATCCTACAGCTCCCAACGTTATTGGTAATGCCACAGATAAAACTGTTGGCATGGAATTATTTTTGATACGAATTTCTTTAAAAGTATCATCCGGTAAAATAATTGAAACTTCTTTGCTATTAATATTATCTGCAACAACCTGTTCTGATAATTTTTTAGATGTGGTTGAATTTTTATTAGTAATACCGTACAATTGTTCATCCTTTATTTGTAATTTTTTAAAGGTATATGTATCATTGGTATTGGTTTTAACCTTTACTTTTCTCTCTGATTGAATTGCTTCATCAACTGCTACTAATTTTGAATGATATACACTACAACTCTGAAGAGTTATTAAACATATCAAAAACATAGAGATCATTTTATAAAACCTAGGTATTATTATCATAGTTTTTAATTAAACATTAATACTACTCAATGTTTTTATAAAATTATTTCTCAAATTTTAAACAAGCAATGATTAAAATCAATATTTTTATTGATTCTCATCAGTTAAATAGATTTAAAAGAGAAAAATGAGAATAACCGGTGTAGTGAAAAATTTAATGATCTAATTAAGTTGATATTCTCTCCATTTTAATGCAAAATCCTCATTTAACAAAAAAGAGGCTTCTTTTTTATTTTGCGGATATAAATGAAAAGGAAAGATTATTTTTTTAATGTTTATTTGAATTTTAAACTCTTAGCTTTAATTTCTTTTACCCATAGTTTTTTACCATTGCTATTATAAATACTAATTTCCAATGTTCTCTCTTTTTTAGATCCAAATACTTTAATAAGGGAGTAATTTCTTTCTTTTACCAAAGTACCTGCTACTTGTAGTGGGTTATCTTCGGCATTTTTTCCATAAACTCCAGAAGTAATAGGTGAAACAGTAAGATCATATAAAGGGTATCCACCATCCAAATCTAATTTTGTTAATTCAGTATGATGAACATCTCCGGTTAAAAAAATCACACCATTTATTTTTAATTCTTCAATGGCTTTTAAAATTTTATATTTTTCTTCTGGAGCAAGATTAGCATATATTTCATTTCTTTCAAGTGGGTTTAAAAATTGCCCTCCCATTACAACAAACTTAAAGGGAGCATAACTATTTTTTAATGCATCAATTAGCCATTCAATCTGTTTATTACCTAAAATTTGATGCTTATCTAAATCACTTCTTTTATTGGGCGTTCTCCAATATCGATTATCCAATAAAAAAAACTCACTATCAGCCCACTGAAAAAAACCAGTTGTTCCTTCATCAAAAATGTAATTAGGATTTGTAAAGAAAAGTTTAAATACTTTTTCAGTTTCCCTCTTAAGATGATAACTCCTATCAGAATCATTTGGTCCATAGTCATGATCATCCCAGATTGCGTAATGATGCATACTCCCTAACATAGGTTGCATTTCGGGCAAAGATCTTGTATGCGTATATCTATATGCTATTCCTGTTTTACTATTCCAATCGGCTTCTCTTAAATATACATTATCTCCCAGCCACAACATAAAGTTGGGTTCTTTTTTATAAATAGCATCAAAAATTTGGTAATCTCCTCCATAGGGTTTCCCCGGCCGATCATATTTTTCTTCACTAACATAAGTGCAACTTCCTGTTGCAAAAGAATAATCTGGTGCATCTGATCTCCACAACCATAATGGTTGCGATTCGAAACTTAACTTATAGGGCCTTTCAACTTTAATATTGTTAATAAACAAAGCATAATTATAATGATTATCAGGTTCTAATTTATCAGCAAGTGCTCTTGCTATATAAGCTTTACTTCTTGAAGTAATAACTTGTTCAGTTTTGTACTTAATGCTTGGATCTATTGTATTCCAATATTCAAAATGCACCTTTGCCTCTTTATTTGTTTGCACCCATAATAAAACTTCTTTCATAGTTGAATAACCAACCATAGGTCCGGATTGTAATAGGTCTTTTTGAGCATAAATCGTTGAAAATACTGCTAATGCCAGGATTGTTAAAATTAATTTTTTCATTTTATATATTTTTTTAACTACTTGACTTATATTTACTTAAATCAATATTTATCGAACTAAATCCAGTAAAATATTTTAAAAATAATAAAAAGGTTTTCATTCATTCTAGCTTCTACAAATTATCAATTTCTTTGATAATTTTAGCGGGATTTCCGGCAACCATAACATTATCTGGAATATCTTTGGTAACAATAGATCCTGACCCAACAACAACACCATTTCCAATGGTCACCCCCGGATTGATAATTGCCCCACCACCAATCCAAACATCATTACCTATTGTTACAGGTTTCGCATGTTCTAACCATAAATTTCTTGTTTTTACGTCAAGCGGATGGATAGCTGTGTATATATGCACATTAGGCCCTAATAAAACATTATTACCTATTTTAACTTCCGCAACATCTAAAATAGTGCAATTAAAATTCATAAATACATTTTTGCCCAATTTGATGTTATAGCCATAATCACAAAAAAATGGAGGTTCAATCCAAAAGTTTTTATCAAATTCGCCAATCAACTCACTCAATAATTTATTTCGTTCTTTAATTTTATCATCGGAAAGACTGTTTATTTTTTGAAATTTCAATCTGGCATGATATCTTTCTTTAGAAAGAACTGAATCCAAAGGATTGTATAATTTTCCGGATAATATTTTTTCTTTTTCAGTCATTCTTATTTGAATAATATTATTAAAAAACCATTACTACATTATCACATTACTACAAAGTTTCTTTTAACCATTTATAAAACTCTCGTTGCCAAACCAACGAATTTTGATAATCTAAAACCCAGTGATTTTCTTTAGGAAAATATAACAGTTTACTTTTAATACCTTGTAATTGAGCTGCTTGAAATGCCTCTAAACCTTGCCCAATAGGAACTCTATAATCTTTCCCTCCCTGAATGATCAAAATAGGCGTATTCCATTTTTCTACTCTGTCAATAGGATTAAATTTATAAAAACTTCTTTGAGCTGCTTTATTATTTTTATCCCAATAAGGGCCACCCAAATCCCAGTTAACAAAAAACATTTCTTCAGTAGTTCCATACATACTTCTAAGATTGAACATTCCATCATGAGAAATAAATGTTTTAAATCTGTTTTCGTGAACACCTGCTAAATAAAACACCGAAAAACCACCATAACTCGCTCCTATAGCACCTAACCTATCATTATCTACATAACTTTCTTTTGAAATATCGTCAATTGCTGATAAATAATCTTGCATGTTTTGCCCTCCGTAATCTTTACTAATTTGTTCATTCCATGCTACTCCATAACCAGACATTCCTCTACGGTTTGGAGCAATAATAATATACCCATTAGCTGCCATTAACTGAAAATTCCATCGATAAGAATACGATTGACTCATAGCTCCTTGCGGGCCTCCTTTACAGTATAAGATGGTTGGATATTTTTTATCCGGATCAAAATTTGGAGGATATATTACCCAAGATAGTAAGTCTTTTCCATCCGTTGCTTTTGTGATTCTTTTTTCAATTTTTCCAAGAGTTAATTTATTATAAATTGCATCATTTACATGTGTCAATTGATTCATTTTACCATTTTTCAAATCAACAGTATAAAGTTCAGGAGCATGATTCATATCTCTACGTGAAACAACCATTTTATTTTTATTATGACCAACAATTCCATTAATATCAAATTGTCCTTCTGTAATTTGTTTTGGTTGATCTGATTTTGAAATTACAATTTCAAATAATTGAACTGTTCCAAAAACCGGAGCATTAAAATAAATTTTATTTCCATTATTACTCCAAATAAAACTATTTACCGTACCGTCCCAATTTTGTGTAAGATTAATATCTTTTCCATTTCTTCTAACAATAATATCATTCTTATCTGCCTCATATCCATCTCTTTTCATTTGTAACCAAGCCAATTCTCCTTTAGAAGAAAAAGATGGAGCTAAATCATAACCTTTGTTGTATTCAGTAAGATTGGTTGTTTTTTGTGTTTCAATATTATATTCATAAATATCAGAATTTGTACTTAATGCATATTCTTTTCCGTAACTTTTCTTAGAAACATAAAGCACTTTTTTACTATCAGGGTTCCAAATAAAGTCTTCATCTCCTCCAAAAGGTTGCTGCGGACAATCATAAGGTTCATCTTTCATCAAATCAATTTCATTTTTACCAGATTTTATAAATAAATGACTAAAAGCACCGTCCTCCCATGTATCCCAATGCCTGTAATTTAAGTTATCATAAATCTTAACATTTGATTTAGGTACATCTTTATAGTAATCCTTACCTGTAACATATTTGATCTTCACATCTTTTGTGAAAATTTCATGTTTGCCATCAGGTGAAATCAACTGATTTGAGATAAGATTATCATAATTTTTGATTAACAAAGTTTCACCCCCACTTATAGGCAAAACATAGATTTTTTTACTTTTTTTATTTGCCTGAAGATCAACTTTTGATACTGTATAAACTACGCTTTGAAGATTATCGGTCATTCCAACAGCAGAAACTCTGTTTAATGTAATGAGCTGTTCAGGAGTCATTACATTTTGAGAATATATAAAAGTAAAGGATAAGGTAAAGATAAAAAGTAGTACTATTTTTTTCATTTTTAAAGTTTATTTATTAGCTAATAAAAATACATAAAAATTAATCAACTTCTTTCACAGCAACAGCAATTTTTGAATCTGCTGTACCGTAATAAAGAAACCATTTATTTTTAAAAAAAACCAATCCCTCAACAAAACAAACCTCATTTACCTCACCTGTTTTTTCATAGGGTTTATCCGGATAAAGAAAATAACCTTCCATTCTATCTATCAACTTATATGGATTTTCTTTATCAAATAATGCTTGTCCGGCAGCATATGTAAATTTTGGTAATCCCGGATCATTAAAGTTTGAAGCATTACTACCATTATAGATTAAAAGTATTCCACTATCTTGCAATAAAGCATATGGCCCGGGTTCAACTAACCTGCTATCAAAATAGCCCATACGAGGATGTAAAACAGATATCATTTTTTTACTTTCCTCATTTTCAGATATCTCCCAATTTATTAGATCATCCGAAGTTGCCATAAACAGATTTGTATCACCAAAATACATCCAGTATTTACCATTTATCTTTGTGGCCACAATCTTATCTCCTTTTAATTTTGATACAATTGCACCAGACTTTGACCATGTATCTTTATATTTTCCTTCTCCCAGAACCAAACCATGTTTTGTCCAATTTTTTAGATCTTTTGAACTCGCTAAACTCAACCTAGCCGTTTTACCATCATAAGCTGTGTATGTCATAATATAGGTGCCATTTTCACTTTCAATGATCCTCGGATCTTCAACACCATCAAAATAACAAAAATAACAGTCTTCAGATTGGGTATCTTCTTCTGATTTTTTATAGTTCCATTCGTAAATTTTCAAACTATCTTTATCCGGATAGAAAACCGGAGACCTACTTTTTTCGAAATGAAGTCCGTCCGAACTTACTGCCATACCTATACGAGAGGTTCCCTGCAGGTCTTGAGCTCTATAAAATAAATATACCTTACCATCTTTTACAATAGCCGAAGGATTGAGAACATTTCTTTCTTCCCATTTCACATTTTTATTACTAATCGGGCAAGTAAATGACAACTTATCGGAAGGTTTTAAAATAGGATTTATACTATCTACCTTAATAAAATTTTGCATCGACCAGTCATTTGATCTTACTGTTTTTACATTATTTTTAGTTAAATTATTATCACATGACAACAAAATGGCCAATGACATAAAAAGTGTTATGGATCTTATCATTCTTATTTATTTTAGATTCAATTTATATAGTTCTTTTATTTTAATTCGTAAGATACAAATGCAAATCTTCTACCATCGGGCGACCAAGAAGGAACATTAATAGATCCCTGTCCACCGGTAAATTTACACAATGTTTTTATGGAATTATTTTTAAGGTCAAATAATTTTAAGGTTACTTTTTTCATTGCAGGATGACTTTGTCCTTGATCCTCATCATACGAAATAAAAACAAAATTATTCCCATTAGGGTTTGGATGCGGAAACCAATTTGAAAATTCATCCTTAGTTAATTGTTCATGTAATTTCCCCTCTTTGGTCATTCTCCAAATCTCCATACTACCAGAGTCAAAAGTATTATAATAAATATATTTTCCATCAGGTGAAAAATCCGGTCCATCATCTAAAACATTTGTATTTGTTAGCTGTCTCTCATTTCCTCCATTAATATTAATTTCATAAATATTAAAGACTTTATTACGCTCTGCCGTATAAACCAATGTTTGACCATCAGGTGATATTCCATGCCAAAAAGAAGGTGTTTTATCGGTAATTATTTGAGGAATACCTCCTTTAATGGGTAGTTTATATATTCTTGAGTTTTTCCAAGATTCATCATCATTTAATACAACCGTTTCATCATGATGACTTATGATTATACTTTTGTTATCAGGTGTTATACCATGATCATTATTACAATTTGTTGCAAAACCAGTATTGATCAATGTTTTTGTTTTCTTATCCAAATCAATTTTATAAAGTTTCCCAGAGCTATTTATGATTAGAAACTTCCCATCCATACTCCAATTTGGTGCTTCAAAATGATTTTTTTCTTCTAGAATAATCTCTCTTTTATTCGTAGTTATATCATAGATCTCCAAAATCGAATAAAGCTGTTTTTCTTTTTTACCACCTTTAAAATTTGTTATAAAAATAATTGCTAATAATATTGGAATACCAAGAGTTAAGTATATTTTCATTTTGAAAGATTTATTAATAAACAAATATAGTCTAAAACTTATTCAAGCTTAAAAATAAAAAATGGAAACATTGGAAATAGATCACTTTTTAAAAAATCAATTATTCAATAATTCTATAAAATAACTCCATATAACTATCCTTACCATTTAATAAATCTCTTAAAGAATTGTTTACTTTATAATCTATAGGAAAAGTTTCGTTTTTGTTAAATCCTGATATTGCTGTCTCAAAGGTTGTTTGAGGAATGTTAACTTCAATACCTGTATTGGGTAAAACCACTTGCATACTTTGATCATTACAATAAAAAGAACTTCCGGGCTCTTCTCCAATAAATGTTGCATTTGTATGATATTTCATTAATGAAATAAGGTGACCTGTAGTTGATAGGGAACCACCATTTACAAAAGCATAAATTTTTCCTTTAAAACTATACTCACTATTCTGCATAGTTTTATAAAGAGGTTCAAATTCTTTTACATCCGGATTAGGTTTGAAATAAATAAAATCTTTTTCTATTAGATAGGAAAAAAGTTGAGCTGCGAAAATTGGATGCCCACCTTTATTATCGCGCAGGTCTATAACCAAATTTTGTATGCTCTTATTTTTAAGTAATTCAAATGTATCATCCATTTGTTGTATATACCCCTCAATATCAGGAAAGGCAAATGATCTAATTTTTAGAAAAGCAACACTTTTCTCTTCATCAATTTTAAATTCAACGGGTAAGTTTGAGTCAGGTTTTTCTTTTAACACAAAATCATTAAAACTACATGCAGGTAAAGAAATTGTCTTCTTCTCAATACCTGAAATCAGATACTCCACATCAAAAATCTCAGAATTGTCTAAAAGATAGTAATACGAATTAAAATTTTTATCTAATTCATTGTACTTTGTAGTCATGTTATTACCCTCAGAGGGTATATATTTTTGTAAACTAGTTATTATATCTTTTATCGGTAATTTATTAATACTTAGAACTTCACTACCAGGTAAGATCTCTGAATCTACATTACAATAGTTTGATAAATAATGTGCTTTGTTGTTTATAATAGATAATTTGATAGGTAAAAAATTTCCATAAATATTGATAGCTTGTTGATACTTATTTGGTAATCTCATACCTGTATGACTACACTTCACATTATCAACTATAGGAACAATCAGTTTATAGTATTCTTCTAAAGTTAATTCTGAATTTATATTGTTGTTTGTATTTGTTATCATTATATCAAAGGAATCCTCTGAAGAATATGAGTACATTTGAGGATGATGTTCTTTGAGTTTGTCAATCAAAAAACCATAATCTGCTTTTAATTCTTTTGTGATGTATTTCTTGTTTCTTATGTCATTAAAATCTTTAATAGAAGAAATCGCCAATGGCTTAACATACTTACTTTTATTGACAACTAAGGGATGTTTAGACGCATCAGGGAAGATAAAATTACCTGACAATTCTGTAACTACTTTATTAAAAGACCCTATGAATTGGGTTTCTTTTGCTTTGATAAAGAATTTTAAATTATTTCCATCCAGAATAATATCTGAAATTTCATCATTCTGAATCATATTACTACCGCTAAACATCATAAGTTTTCCTGAATAACTATTATCTTCTGCAGAATTCAATCTTAAGATGACTCTAAAATCATTCATAAAAGTACCTTCCCAATCTCCTAATAAATTGTTTTGAGATTGCATTGTATTACAAAATAGAATTAGAACTATAAATGTAACCCATTTAATCCTTGAAACTAAAAAAATAATATTCATAATTATGTTTTTTTAATGACAACTATTTATGAACTATGTTACAGTTCAAAGGGTATGAATTTATTATAAATCCGGTCAATTATCTAGCCGTCCAACCTCCATCGATCAGCATAATATCACCTGTTATCAAAGATGCGGCGTCAGAAGCAAGAAATACTACAGCTCCAGCTACTTCCATAGGTTTTCCAATTCTTCCCAAAGGAATTCTATCTATAACACTTTGTCTAAAATCTTTATCCTTAAGCCATGGTTCAGTACCCGGTGTTTCTATAAAAGTTGGTGCCACAGCATTCACATTGATATTATATTTTGCCCATTCGGAGGCAAGGTTTTTGGTCAAATGATTTATACCTGCTTTGGTCATGCAATAAATTGACTCATCATCCAAGGCAATAAATCCTGCTTGAGAACTCATGTTAATAATTCGGCCAGAGCCTTGTTTGATCATATGTTTACCAACAGCTTGTGCTGTAAAAAAAGTGCCTTTTAAATTTAGGTTGATGGTACGATCAAAATCTTCTTCCGTTACTTTTTCAGCAGGATTGTCAGGTGCTACTCCTACATTATTCAAAAGAATATCAATTTTTCCAAACTCTTTTACAACAATTTCAACTGCATCGTTAATTTGCTGTAGGCTTGAAACATCCATTTGTAAACGAATTACCTTCCTTCCCATAGCTTTGATCTCTTCCTCCAAATCCATTGCTGTATTAACATCTCTTAAACCAAGTCCGATATCTGCACCAGCATTCGCCAATGCAAGAGCACAAGCCCTACCAAGACCTCGAGCTGCCCCTGTAATAAGTGCTACTTTATTTGTTAAATCAAAATTTGGAAACTGATGTTTTGGTTTACTCATAAAATTAAATATTAAATTACTTACTTATTTTCAAAGATTAACAGTCTAATTACCTTCTTTATCTAATTATAAATATAAGGGATAAATGTCAATCCGTTATAGTTTTGTGACAACAAATTGATGAATATTTATAATACTGTACTATGGTTATTATTATTAACTATTGTTTTATTTATGATTGGCACTAATTTAGTTTTTCTTAATACCTATAATGAATTTGATAAGAATGTTTTTATTATATCCAAAGTTAAAAAATATAATTCTATAAATTACTTGTACAAAATCAACAAGTATTAATACTGTTTTATTAGATCAGCACCTCTAAAATAATGCATTAAAATCTCATTATATTCATAACCTTTTTCGCCCATTACGGCAGCTCCTATCTGGCATAATCCTACACCATGACCCCATCCTGCTCCACGTAATACAAACTTCTGTGGGACTCCATCTATCTCATTTTGCTTCTCAATTGTAAAAGCAGAACTATAAAGATGAGATTCGCTTAAGGTTCTTCTTATTTCGAGCTCTTTTCCAATAGTTAAAGTCTTTTTACTTCCAACAATTCTTAACTTAATAAGACGGGAAGATTCTCCACGCTTAATGGGTATTAAGTCAATAATATCACCATAATCAATTCCAGAACGCCTTTTAATTAGACCTGATATTTCTTCCTGTGTGTATTCAACTGTCCAACGGTAAAAATCAGAGGCAGAATGATCATAATCATTCAATACCTGACCCAATACTTTTTTATCTGTAGTATTACAGAAAGCTTTAGGGCTGCCATTAATAAATTCTACTGCATTTTCTTCAATGGTCAAATCAAATTTTTTATCAATGTCATTTTTATCTAAATCGGGAAAAGTTTTTAGATAAGGATGGTTTACAGGCTCCCAACAATTTTCAAAGATTTCGGTTACACCTCCGCAGCATTTTGAGAAACGGGCATCGGCAATAACATCGTTGTACATCAATACTTCTCCCTCTGTTTCTTTAATGGCTTTAATTACATTTGGATTATGAGCTCTGGTGGTTCCCTGATATCTTTGGCAGTGATCATCTGCACATACATGAAAATCATGGTGATCTTCTCTGTCATACCAACGAATATATTCATCTTCGGTTTCGTGTATTAGTGAATAATTACCTTCATTATCACTTAATTCATTCTGTTTTTCAATTTGGGCCAATAGCCAGCTACGAGAAATTATTGCGTGTGCTTTTAATAAAGATAAAGAACTATCACCACGCATCTCAGAAGAAATAACACTGTAAAGGTAATTTTCAATAGGAAGAATGTTAATTAACTGAACTTTACCATCAATTATCTTAAACTTTATGTCTCCCTGAAATTTTTGAACTTCTTTTTGTTCCCAGTGAAAACCTATTCCAATAACAACATCGTTTACGGTACAAGCACAATTATTGAAATCTTCGGGCGATATGATAAATCCTTCTTCGTTTTCATATTCTATTAGAGTATCATTTATGTATAAATTTCCTTTTCTTGCAGAAACTTTACATTTTTCGGAAAAAGATCTATTTGACTGTTGAGAATTATACTTTCCTTCTAATATAATTTCAATTTCTTCACTTAACAGTATCCCTACTTCTACTTTTGGAGTTTTCATCTTTTTAAATATTTTTTTATTGATGAAGAATAAATTTTATACCCTTCTTCATTTAAATGCAAACCATCGTTTGTATATCCTTCTTTCAATTCGCCATTTTTATCAGCAAAAGAAGAGTAAATATCTACAAATTTAAGATTATTATCTTTTACAATAACTTTCAATGTATCGTTTAGTTGAAGTATCTTTTCAGGTTTGAGTCCCGGTTTTGATAATTCTCCTTCTTTAATGGGTAGCACTGAAACCAAATTTATATCAGAAGCAACATCATTTTCAAGAATCAAATTTACAAGTCTACGATAATCTTTTTCAATATTATAAACGGTTCTATTATCACCCAAATCATTTATTCCTATTAATAAAAAAAGTTGATTGGACTTCTTATTAAAAAGCCTTTCAACTCTTTCTGTAACTTGATATGTTTTGTTACCCGAAACACCATAATTATCAATATCAAAATCAGGCAAAAGTGTTTTCCAATCACCCAATTTTGTAATACTGTCACCTAGGAAGATTATTTTATTCATAGTGATATGCTGAAACAGTGAAGCGGTAAAACAGTTATTTTGTTTAACAGTTTCACTGTTTCTCTATTTTAATCTCTCCAACAATTTATCAAAGTTTTCTTTCGAAACAGTGATTTGTTTGAAAATATCTGTAATATCTTCTTTTGTTATTTTTTCGAAATCTTTTTCTAAAGGGATGATCAATGCCCCTCCCATATCAACCGAAGCAGGGCTTAAAAGTATGTTTTTTTCTCCTTCTTCAAAGAATTGCCACGGACGATGAATACCTCTAACAAATACAAATACTCTATGCTTCCCATTAACATAGTATGAAAGTAAGTTCAGCATTGGTGCTTCACCATTTTCCAACTCAGTTCCGAAAGCATGAATTTTTTGAAAAACATTGTTTATAGCATCTGCATTTTCAGATTCTAAAACTATAAAACGTCTTAGAGTATCATCAACTACAGTTACTTCAACCTCACCTTGTCCTTCAATATTTTTACCATACTTGGTTTTAATTGTTTCCCAATCTTTTTCGATAGGTAAAAAATCTAAATTCCCGGCTTGAAAATGCAAGTGATCAGGTGCAGAAGCTCCACATTTTGGGGCATTATAGAATATTACTGTTTCAGGTAAATCTTTACTTAAAGAAATAAAGTTTACGAATTCAGTTTTTATTTGCTGATCGACATGAGCAACATTTGAAATTGTGAAATGTTTTTTAAAAATTGGGAATGGATTTACCAAAATTTCGTAATTATTACCCCACATTACTTCAGTTTGTACTTCCGGACGGTTTGCACCACACAAGAAACATTTTCTTTCTTTAATTGTTTTTGTATCGACTTTTGCAGCCGATGACGTAATACGCTTTGGGTTGTATTGTACAATGATATCGAATCCTTCGAAATTAAAAGTTCTTAGCTGAGCATTGTTCAACCCTTCACGGTTGTCTGCAAACATCAACCAGTCTTTTAACTGATCTTTGTATAATTTTTCTGCTTTATCCTGATATGGCATTGTAAATCTAATTATAATTAAAGACGTCATTCCTACAAAACACTAGTGCATTGAGAAATCTAGCTTTAATAAGATAAAAATCTCTCGACTTCACTATGTTTCGCTCGAGATGACATCTTTGATATTCGTTAATTATCCTTGTTTCTTAACTAACTCTTTACGTGCTTTAAACTCGAAAGAACGTAATCTGTCTTTGTAAACATTGTGAGCGTTCATTTGCTCAATACTCAATGAAGCATCAGAGTTATCATCCCAACGTCGTACTAAATAAACAGAATCGTAAACACGGCCAATTTGGTGTGTACGAGAAATAGATAGACCTAATCCGTAATCTTCACCATAATTTACATTAGGAATTTTCACATCGCGAAGCATTGGAGTATAGAAGGCGCGCGGTGCACCAAGTCCGTTGATACGTAATGCATTATTACGCCCATTTTCAGGTGTCCATTCTTTGTGATCGATTAATCCTGGTGGAATTTCATTCAAATCAGCATCAGTAATTGTATAAGAACCTACTACCATTGCAGCATTTTCCTTATAAAATGCATTTACCATTTTTTCAAGAGTTTTTCCATCAGGAGTATAAACATCATCAGAATCTAACTGAACAGCAAATTTACCACACTCATTACGGTGAACCCCAAGATTCCAACATCCGCCAATACCTAGATCTGTTCTCTCAGGTATTACGTGTACGATATTAGAGAATTCTTCAGCTAATTTACTTAAGATCTCAGTAGTACCATCAGTAGAATGATTATCAACAACTATTAAGTTGTAATCGAAATCGGTTTTTTGAACCATTACAGAACGTACAGCATCTTCGATAGTTCTTGCACGGTCACGTACAGGAATAATTACGGAAGCTTCAACCGGATAATCTCCATCCTCGAATTTAACTTCTGTAAACTTAGGTTTTAAGTATGCACCTACCTCTTTCAAATATTTAGTAACTGCTTTTTCCATTTCGATCTGTACTCCGCGGTTAGCCGGATCAACATAATCGAAAATTTTCTTACCGGATGCACGAGTATCAACTTCAGTTTGAGAATATAAGAATTCAGCAATATGCTCTAATCCCCATTTTTGAGAAATAGAAAGCCTCATGCTGTAAATACCTGCATGTTCATACGCTTCTGTAAAGTTAGCAGCAGCTTCTTTAAGAGCCTTTGCTCTAACAAACAACATTGGTCCGAAATTAAAATCATCTCTCAATGATCCTGCCTGATATTCAATTACGGGGTGCTTAGATAGATTACCATCTACATTATCAGAGTAATTTGAATAAACAATGCCGGCATTTGCACTAGATGCGATGTATTCAAATCTTTCGATTGCGAAATATCCGAAACTGATGCTTACTTCTTTGGTAATGATCATAGAGTATTCAGTATCAGATTTCTCAGCGACAGCCTTAACCGAATCTGAAGAAACCATGTTGCTCAACTCTAATTTTTGACATTTAGAAGTTGGCATAACAACATTTTCTTTAGTTACAAGAAAAATATTCTTTACCAATTCATTAGTCTCAAGCTCTTTTACAAATTTATCCTGACTACTTCCTACATAAGGTATAAATATATTGATTTTAGCACTCATAATTATTTTTTTATAGATTCTTCAGTTATTACTTGTATTCCCCACAAAATTTTGGATCTAATTTAAAGCTGCAAAAATACGCAATATTATTGCAATTTCATGCAAGGATTCAAAAATGATTCTTTTAAGTTTTCAATACCTAATACTTCTATAATTGAAACTTTCTTATATACTACTTTTTCTCTTACTCATCTTTCTTTCCAAAATTTGGATCGATCTTCACAAACTTATAAAGAATTACCATTGGAACCATACAAAATAACACCCATAGGAAAAAATTAGTATAGCCAAGTTGTTCCTGTAACCATCCACTTATCATTCCTGGCAACATCATACCCAATGCCATAAATCCTGTTGTAAATGCAAAATGTGCTGTTTTATATCTGCCACTGTCTCTGGCAATATAGATCATATACATCATATAGGCTGTAAAACCAAATCCGTAACCAAATTGTTCCATTGCAATTGCTCCACCGATTAAGAAATCAGATTCGGGAGTAAAATATGCCAATAAAAAATACATACTGTTTGGGATATTTATTGCAAGTATCATTGGAAAGAACCACTTTTTCAGGCCATCTCTGGATACAATTATTCCTCCCAGTATTCCTCCAACTGTTAGCAAGGTAACACCAATAGTGCCATAAAAAATACCTACTTTTTCATTGGTTAACGCCAATCCTCCGTTAGTTATATCATCAAACAAGAAAGGCTGGGCCAACTTTACCAATTGAGCCTCACCCAAACGAAATAACAATAGAACGGCTATATGAATACCGATATTTTCAATCTTAAAAAAAGTGCTATAAGTTTTGGTGAAATCACTAAAAATAGATTTAAAAGAAGCTTTAGAATCTGTAGGCTCAATTTTTGGTAAACTCCATATGTGATATAAACCTGCTATTACCAAATATATTGCCACTCCCGTAAACACAGTTGTCCATGCATCAAAATAATCTCCACCATTATGATGATATAAATATCCTGACATCCAAACTAGTCCACCCTGACCTGCAATCATTGCTACTCTGTAAAACGACGAACGAATACCTACATAAAAAGATTGTTTCTCTTCTGTTAAAGCATCCATATAAATACCATCGGCAGCAATATCATGCGTGGCAGAATTAAATGCAACTATTGCAAGGCCTGCCAAAGTTAGAGCAACAAAACTATCACTCTGAATAAAATAAGCTGTAATTGCAAATGCAGCTCCCATTAATAATTGGGTAATAAAAATCCACCAACGTTTGGTTTTCAATGCAACTACTACCGGACTCCAAAGAGGTTTTATCACCCAGGGAATATTTAAATAACTTGTATAAAGAGCAATTTGAGTATTAGACAAACCTAAGTTTGCATACATTGCAACTGCAACACTCATTACAACTATATATGGAATCCCCATAGTGAAATACAGCGAAGGTATCCATGTCCAAACTGAACGTATTTTAGGAGTTTCTATTACTTTATCCTGTTCGCTCAACTGATCTGATGTTAGTTTGTCGCTCATAGTTATATTTTGGTTGTCTTTTTTTATTTATATTTTTTTATTCTATTACACTTAACTTTTATCGTAACAGGTTTAGAACTAATACTTTCCACATTAAATCTATCTACAGAAGTAATTGAATACGTATATTTCTTCCATTTCTTAACTGTAGTATCCTCAAACTGTTGTTTTACTGCATAACCTGAAACTTTAGCCACTAAATTATTTGCAACAGTCATATCTCTTATTTCTTCTCCTTCAAAACGGTAAACCAAGTAATAACGGATATTTCCATCAGTAATATCGCTCCACTGAAATTTTACTCCTTTTTTTCTTGAACCACTAACCAATACATCTTTAACTTGATGTGTATTTATTTTTGCATCTGGATATGAAGGAGCTATTGCAGGTTTACTATACTCATTATTTGATAATTGTTGATTTATATTTAGCGGATTCTTTTTAAAGTGTTTAGCACTAAAATGCATAGAACCTTCTAAATTATCATAGGCTCTTATTATTTCAATTTGCTTTGAAAAGCCATCAGTTGTTTGCCAGAATTTATATTTAGAATTTTTATCGAGCCTATAAACACCCTGCCCAACAAATATTTTTACATCTGTATTGATATTTGACCACCAATTAGCAACCACATCAAAAGGTGCAGGTGCCTTTTCATCAATTCTCCAATAAATTTGAGGTGTTAAATAATCTACCCACCCGTTATCTAACCAATAAAGTACATCAGCATAAAGGTTATCATAATTTGTTTGTCCGGCCCTTGTGTCAGAACCTCTGTCATCTACCGATTTATTTCGCCATACTCCAAAAGGACTAATACCGAATTTAACCCATGGTTTTGTTTCTTGTATGATATTGTAAACTGCTTCTACCATTGTGTTTACGTTACCTCTTCTCCAATCTTCAACTGTATAAAATTCTCTCTTGGTTTCTACTAACTTATAATTAATAGTATCCCTATCTAACCTTAGTGTATCAGTCTTAATATTTGTGATAGAATCATATTGTGCAACATAATTTGCATACTGCATACTATCAGGAAAAGGTGTATCTTTTATTTCATATGGATAAAAATAATCATCAAAATGAAGTGCATCAATATCATAATCTGATACGATTTCTTTCACAACTTTTAGTACAAACTCTTTAGATTCTTCTACTCCGGGATTAAAATAATATCTTTCACCATATTTAACAAACCACTCAGGATGCTTAAAATATATATGATTTGTATCTAATTTTTCTTCAATTTCCGGGTAAATTGAAATTCTATAAGGGTTTAGCCATGCATGAAATTCCATTCCACGACGATGAGTCTGTTCTATAATAAATTGAAGCGGATCATAAGATTCCATTTTACTTGCAGGAGCTTGCCCCTGCTTACCCATTAAATACTCAGACCACGGCTCAAACGATGATTTATAGAATGCATCTCCTTGAGGTCTAACCTGAAATAACACTGTATTCATGTTTAGTTTTTCAAGAGAATCCAACAATTCTACATATTCATTTTTTTGATTTTTTATAGTTGTTCCCTTCTGAGACGGCCAATCAATATTGTCAACAGTAGCTACCCATACACCACGCATTTCATATTTTGGTAAAGGATTTTTTTCTTGTGCAAATTGTGAAAATGCAACAAAAAGACTCAGTAGTGTTAACTTTAAATTCATTATTTATATAAATAATGTGAATATGAATAAAAAAGTGTCTTAATTATTTATGTATGATACTATATATCAGTATATTAAAAATAAAAAAACACTCACGTACTTTTGAAGCTAAAGTTACAGAATTTTATGTAATAATGGCGATATTAAACAAAATTTAGATTATTTTCAATATTATCCATTCAAGTGAACAAAACTTATACTGAATCTATCTAAATTTTTTTGAGTTAGGAGTATATTATAAATAAAAGTTCTTACCTGCTTTAACTCCTAAAATATTCTTCAATATCATTAGAATCTAATAACATTCCTATATCTAAGAAACCTTTTTCAACTGCTCTACCTTCAATTGCAATTATTAACTCTTTTACATTTATAGAATTATTATGAATAGCAGTTCTAAATATTTTCTTGACTGACAGAAGCCATTTCGATTGTTCATCTGGTAATTCTAAAATTTGACTATTAATTGTTTTCATATCATCTAAAAAATCATAATAAAACCAGAGTAGAAATGACGATCTCTCTGGTTGTATCCCAAATATCATATAGAATATTAAGCAATTTTTACAAGATTACATATTATTGACTTAATATACAATACCCTGTTAGGGTATTTTTGCATTAAATATTAATATTGCAATAGGTTCTATTTACTTCAAGATATATTTGCAATATATAAACCAAGGCATAGAATTAGAGTTATTATAACAAAAAGAATAATCAAAGACTTAATGTTTTCTCTTCTTCGCTTTTTTATGACTTTTTTTCGAATAAGCAGTAATTCTTCTTTTGATAGTTTTTTAGATGCAATTTTTCCTTTTGAAGCTTTATAATATTCTTTTTTTACACTTAAAAAGGAACGGTCTTTTTTAAACATACTTTTCTTACGCAACAAACTTCTATTGTTTCGTAAAGAGGTTATCATATGTAGAATACTCCCTTCTCCTCCCATTTTAATTTATTTTCTATTAACTAAATTAAAAACTAAATTTTTAAATTTTTGTTACACTCTTAAATGCTGCACAACTTGTTAGTAAAAAATAAGAAAAACATCCTCATTATTGTAGTTCTATTTCAAATACCCAATACTTTTTTATTGCAGCCGGTTTTTTCTTTTCAAAGTCATATTCAATGAATTCCATGTTTTTCCATTAACTTCAAGTTTTTTAGTTTTTTGTGGATTTATTTCAAAACCAATATTTTCATAACACTTTAATGCTCTTTTATTCCAGTCAAATACATATAAATCTACTTCATTTACAGCAGAATCTTCTAATAACATTTCAATCATTTTTAAGACAATTTGCTTACAAATTCCTTTCCCTCTTGCATCTTTATTACCTATTAATATTCTTGATAAGCGGTTATTTCCGTTTTCATAATTTAATTCACAGTGACCAATGGTTTCATTAGTTGCAGATAATACAACTTTAAATGGTTTTATATCTGGAATATTGATATAGTTTTGGAGCTGTTCGTCAGTTAATGGAAACATAAAAATAGATCCGGCAAATTGAATTAGTTCTTCTTCACTATTTATCCATGATTTAAGCGTATCAAAGTCAGATCCTGTAAAATCTCTTAATTCTATCATATTTAATTAAATTACTTACAAAAGTATGTGATTTTGAAGTGCTATCAATATCCCTGTAAAAACTAAAATGATTACACTAAAGGCATATCTGGAATATTTGATAAATTGATTCTCATCGGCTAGTTTTTTTCGTATTATTCTAAAAAATTTGATCATAAAAAATATTTAGAAATCTATTTATTCAGCTACAGAAAACGCGTGGCTATATCCTACAATTTGCTAAGCAAAGGTTATAAAATAGTAGTTACAATGTAAGCAATCCCTCTTTCAAGTTTAAAAAAAGTTCTTATATCTTTATCTTATATTATTAAAATACTATGAGGGGAGACAAGATATAAGAACTATAAAAAATTAAAAAAATATCTTAAAAGGTGCCTGAAAAAAGTATAAACTTTATTAAGAATCTATTTTCACAGCAATTTCAATTAAATTCTAATGCCAAAAATATAATACATTAAAACTTTATACAATACCCTTAAGGGTATATGAAAATATTTAGAAGTATCTTAGGTAATACATTTATCTTTACAGAATAATATTAACTCATCAGAATTATGACAATTTGATTTTTTTAAAATATGCTTTCTGTGGGTAGCAACAGTATGTTCACTTATGTTAAGTTTTTCTGCTATATCAGCATTTGTAAATCCTTTTTCGATCTCTACAATTATTTCAATTTCTCTTTTTGTGAAAAAATCCTGATATGATCTATAAATTTCCTTCCTAAAAGCTTCATTATTTAAATTACTCGCTTTAAAACTCCATTTTACATTATCAGAGTAACCCATAAAAGAAATATCTGTAAATCTTGCCAAACCTATTAATAATTTTCCGCTTTCATCAGTTTTATATATAGAAGATTGACTAAGAACATTAATAAAAGCCCCATCTCTTTTTTTACGCCTATATTTTATAAATAATATATTATTTGAACTATTAGCAGGATATTCCAAACAATAAACAATAGACGCCTTAACAATTCTATTAACGATATCAGCATCATCAGGATGAATATTATTAAAGAGAAAATCTAAAGTTATTTCATCTTCACTATATCCCAAAACATTTTTAAAACCTTTTTTGAAAATAAAATCATTTTGAGCAAAATCAAACAAATACATGCATTCATTTTGAAATATTGCAAAATCTTCAAATTGCTTATAAGTCTTTATTATTGAATCATTATCATAAGATTCGCTAATCTTTTCAATAAATAATTTCATGTTTATTTTTTCAATATCCATAAAATAAAGTTTTTAAAAAAAGTTATTGATAATTTAACATAAACTCTTAATTTAAATCAATCAAATTTAGATAAATAACTTAAGTCTTTTAACGATAAGTTATCATAAGATTTTAACAAGGAATAGAAGAAATTTTATATTTCAATCAGCCTTTATAAAATTCCTGTCAATAGAAGAACAGCAATAATTAATATTGTGATCGATGATATTCCAATTGGAAACCATACGGGTGCTATCCATGGGCGAGGTATAAGAAAAAGAACATCGATCTCTGTCAATTTAGATGGCCATTTTATCAAAATATAAAGCGATAGATAATAAAACAAATCCCAAAAAGCAAAGGTCCATAGAAAAACAATAATTCCATCAAGCCATGTTTCTCCAACCAAAATCGCTAAAACTACAAGCATCACTATTGTGGCAACTTCTCTTGTTTTTTCGATAAAAATATACTGTTTTGAGAAGTTTTTAAGTGACTCCTTATTTGACTGAGCGTTTTTTACTCCAAGTATTTTACGCAAATATACCACAACCACTCCTTCTAAATGAGCCATGGCTATACCAAAAACAGCTAACAATAAATATTTTTCCATGATTAATTAACAGTATATTTATAAGATGTAAAGTTATAATTATCAGGAAGATGAATTGAGATTACCCTTCTTTCTCCAAGTATTTTTGATTGAATATTTACCTCAACGTCTTGAATTAAGTCCTTATTCTTTTGAGCAAAAGAAAAACTTATCGACAATATCATCAGACCAAAAAAAAGAAGAATGGTATTGTATTGTGAATTGTTTGACACTTTTTTGTTCATAATATTTTTTTTAAAGAATTATTATTGAGCGAATATTATTTCTTTATCCTTTTTTATTAAAAACAATTCATATATAAATAGTAAGTGATTAATAATTACTATTTTATATGACTATAAAGTTAACTGAATTTAAGGCTTGGCTTGTTAATTTTTAGTTAAAAGATAAATAAAAACATGACTTTTTATTTACCCTACATTTATTTATAAAATTTAAATATTAAGAAGTGATATTAAAATTTATTTAAGACTATTTAAAATAAATGATTTGTATGGCTTAAATCCTGAATACTTTATGATGAAAATTATATTTTAAAATTAATGGTAAATTAATTGGACTTTAACGCTGCACTTTGTTATCTCCAGTCTTTCTTTCGTATATTTTTAGAGAGGACCGCCATGGGACTGATTACAGCTGACGAATTTATAAATAAGGCTAACAAAATCATCTCGTATCATGACCAAAATCATTGTAATTCTTATAAGATGTACGTACTTTTAAACTTAATTGGAATTAAAGGATAAATAATATCAGGAGGTTTTCATTCCAAATAAGCAGAAGCTTTGTTTAGAAAATAGTCGCTTTTTATCCAAACACGATTTAGATAGTATTTCATCTTAATTACAAAAAACAAGTAATAATGAATGGAGCAATTTTTTTTTCAGGTAAGTATGGCAGCACGGCGCAATATGCCGATTGGATCAGTGGGGCAACCGGTTTACCGGTGTTTGATGTGAAAGATCCAAGCGCTGATACATCGAAATACAACTTTTTGATCTTGGGTAGCTCTGTTATGTTTTTCAGGCTAACAATCCGAAAATGGGTAAAAGCGAATTTAACCGGCATAAAAAGCAAGCCGATAATCCTGTTCACCGTTTCCGGTGCAGGGGGAGGGTCGAAGCTTGATGGATGGATTGCCAACTCCCTCCCCAAAAATTTAATTTCACGGATGAAACATATTGCACTTCGTGGCAGGATGAATCCAATGGAACTCAGTTGGGGACTCAGACAGATTATGAGAATCGGAGCTCTAATAAACCCCGACCCTCAAGCCAGTAAAGAAGAACGTAGAGGATTTGATTACATGGACAAATCCAGTATTAAACCGATTCTAAAACTGGTTCAGCAATTCCAATTAAGTGAGGCATCATCATAATTCCTATTACCTTTTTTTGGTTGGAGATGACGATAAATTGTATGGTTAGTGGCAGTAAGCATGGCACTTTCCTGTCATTTCTTATACAAAATGTTGTAACCAGTTTATTTTTTATTCAATAGATAAACAGCTTCGGCAAATTTTACTCCCAAATCAATATATCCGTTACTATCGTAATGCCAAGGGTCAGAATATTTGTAATATCTGGTGCTTCTCACAATAGCAGCATTTTTATCTGTTTTTGCATACTTCTCCTGAGCATATTGTACCAATTCGCCATATTCCCAAACTTTTCCATCTTTGACGTTCCATGAATCCGAGATTTTCCCTAATACAACCGCTAAATCATCCGTATAAAAACTGGCTCGCATCAAGTCCATTAGCCTTTTAAGATTGGAATAATAACGGTTGGCAATTTCTTCTGTATAAGCCGCATCACTCTCTCCTTGCATCCAAATAATTCCGCTGGGAATCAAAAGGTCATCTTTTCCATTACCATCAATATCTTTAGTCTTTAAGGCCTCCTTAATTGTAACTAAAAAATTATCATATTGATTAATTCCATTTGTACCTGAGTAGTCTATTTCCCAAGAGCCAAATTGACCTGCAGCTAAACTATCAATGGAAGAACCTCCTCTTGAATATTTAATTAATGCAATTTTTTCATTTGGATATAACTCCTGTAACTTTTTCGCAAAAGATAATTCGATTCCAAATCGATCAGAAAGTTTGTTATTAATTCCATCTGATGAAAAACCAACTCCATGCCCGGGTTTTAAGACATCCCATTTGCCCAACCCTCCATTTTCTTTTTCGTCGGGAGTAGGATTTCCATGAAAAATCCATACGTTTTTAAATTCGGTTTTGAAAGAGTCATGTAATTCAGAATTTTGACCATACCCTTCCATATTGGATTGACCTCCAAGATAAAAAAGTCTAATTGTTTCTTTCTCTACTTGTTGACTGATTGCAATTGATGGGATAAGAAATAAAATCAATATTACTAATACAAGTTGTTTCATTATTTATTCATTTAATTGGTTACAACAGTTTGTGAATGATTAGTTGCAGAAAATTATCTATGATTTTCCGTTGTGCTGTAAAGTTAATTAATTCGAGTGAATTTTCGTTTAGGAAATTCCGAAGTAATTAATTGGATTTTAACTCAGCATCTTTGTTACCTGTAGTTTCCAATCAAAATCTATTTAGTTGCTGTTACAACTCTCCATTTATTGTTATAGTACGTTTTTAATTTTCGTTCTTATCCAATTTTAAGAATTTAAAAGCATTGTCATGAAAAATTTTTCGTTTGTCTTCTTCAGTTAAAAAATCATAACTATTTAGTTTCTTAATACTTTTTTCTATTGCATGAGGCCAGACCATTTGATCTGAACCATACATTACCCTATCCAACAACCCATATTGCTTTGCTTTTCTTAAAAAATTTTCAGCGTAATCCATGGGTTGTTCATGTACCCATAAAACAACACCTAAATCTGCATAGAGTTGTGAATACTGAAGCATAAGACGCAAGGCGTTTTCATAAAACACTTCTCCTGCATGCATAATATAAATTCTTAATTTTGGATGTTTAGCAAGTACATCCTCTATGGTGAATGGATCCCCAAGTTTGATTCGAAAATTTGGGCTACCCCTGTAAGTAATATTTGGTGGCCCTCCACCAGTATGCACGGCAACTGGAATATCATACCTTTCACAAATGTCTAGATATGGTTCGAATCTAGGATCAGAAAGTGTGTATCCACCATAAACAGCACCGATTTCACCAAATACCTTTAGGTTTCCAGCTTCAATTAATTTCTTAAAAGTGATTGTATCAGATGGAGGTTCTTTTGTATAATAACCAGGTATCAGTTTGTTGCTTTTATCAATTCTGTTTTCTCCACCAATAGTACTCACAACAGCCTTTACCACATTATATTTTTTTAACATTTCGTCTACTTGCTTGTGGTATTCAGATAAAGTTTGGGGAGACATTATTCCATCAGGTGCTGGTGCTGTAAAGTAGGTCTGTTCCGTATAATCATGCAAATGCATATCGATTATAGGCTGCTTCCCGTCTTGGCTCCTTAAGAGGGCAGGGACAAATATGAGAAGGTAAAATAATTTATTCATATCTAAT
>JBDLJB010000028.1:0-38070 GCA_039714555.1 Bacteroidota bacterium | reverse complement strand
ACAGCGGCCATTGGTGCAGGAATATCTCTAATTCTGAATTTTTTATTAGTATTAATTGCTGTTCCATCAGGTAATTTTGCAGCTACATTAATTTTAACTTCTCTTCCTTTTCCGGGGTTCATCACATATTTCCCAACACCTTTTACTTTTTTCAATCCGGGAGCATTTGCTTTTACTAAATTATCAGCAACACCGGGAACAGAAACTGTAATAGGATTTGCAACACCTCTATATACTACATTCATTTTGTCAGCAGAAATTACGGCATCATTTGTTTTTGCAACAACAGCATATGTTTGCTCAATTGGTATTTCAATAAGTTTACCATCTTCTTTAAAGATAAACTTACCTTTAATTACATTCTCACCTACATCACCTGCTGGAAAATCTAATATAGCTCCACCATCTTGAATATTGGTTATTTCTCTACCGTTAACTATAACTTTTTCAGGTCTTAAAGTTGCATCATACCTACCCAAAACAATTTTTCCCTGGAAATTACTACCTGCTATAGTAGCTGAAGTTTTAGGTATTAAAATTGTATTATAATTACTCATTGAAACATCACTGGTCAACTGACCTTGTAACATAGCTGATAATACTTCAGATTCGGTAGTTTTAATATCTGCTTGAATCTGTGTCAATTTGGTTAATGAAGCTATCAATGGAAATCCTTTATAATTATAGTCTAACCAAAAAATTTCTTTACCATCTCTGTTTTTCACTTTTTCTGTTGAAAAACGATTGACAACATCATCATTGATGTTTTTGAACTCACTACCTAAAGTTGTACCAATCTGGGCACTATAATTATTCATATAATCTAAAAATTCTTGACCTCCTTCTTTATATACACCATCATCACCTTTAAAGAATTTATCATCTAAGAAAGTACCTTTATCCATTGATTCATAATCGGTTGGATCATCAACTGTGGCTTTCATATCTTCCTTTATATTCTCGATGTAATTATAAAAATCACTTGACAATTTTTTAATCTTATCCGCTTTTACTTTTTCATCGGCGTATTTCTCTTTCTGCTCTACAGCTTTAAGAGATAGATTCTCGTATGAGTTATTGTTCCTTACCGTAGCTGCTTCATTAGATGTAACCAATTTTTGATCCATCAAACCAAACGCCTGTAATACTTCTTTTGACATGTTCATTGCTAACATCGCAATGAATACCAAGTACATCAAGTTAATCATTTTCTGCCTTGGTGATAATTTGCCTCCTGCCATTCTTAATTAGTTTTTGGGGTTAATAATTAATTTATAAAACACTTACTAATTAAGCATCTCGATTTGACATAGCAGATAACATACCGCCATAAACACCATTCAATGATGATAGATTTGTAGCTAATGATTCCATTTGTTCTTTTAAACGCTCTGCATTCTCAACGGTTTCTTCATTTAATTCCGATTGACGTTGTGCACTATCCATTTGTACTTTATACAAGCTATTTAACGATTCCATTTGGCTGGCTGCTACAGATAATTGTTCGCTATATCGATTTGTAGCAGTTATAGAATCTGCTGCAGGTGCAATATTTTCAGCTGCTCCGGCAAAATTTTGAATACCTTCAGCCAATCTACCCATTTTATCAGAATCAAGATTTGCTTGTTGTAACATATCATCTAATTTTCGAGAAAGTAAACTCTCAGTATCTTTCAATTCTTGTTGAATTGTTTCTTCTCCAACTAATTCGGGATACACTTTAGTCCAATCATACTCATCATCAACAGGTTCAAAAGCTGACAAGGCAAATACTCCTGCTTCTACAATCATACCAATCGTTAAAATTAATGTTCCATAAGGCCAGTGGGCAATTTTAAAAAGTGCTCCTAAAATTACTACTGAGGCTCCTAAACCGTAAGCCATATTAAACATTTTTTTCTTGCTATTTGATGCCATAATTTTTAAATTTTAAATGTGGTTTTTGATTATTTCTTTATTTTTATTTTTTTGCTTTCATTTTGGTTCCCATGTAATCCTGTACTGTTCTAAATCCAATATAACTTCTTGTAGAATCTCCATATTCATAATCACGTGTTCCTACTTCTAAGAAATAAGCAACATCTTTCCAAGAACCTCCTCTAATTACTTTACGTTTATTATTTTCGTCTTCAACATTAGGATTTATTGTTGATCCTAAGTAATAAGATGATGGGTTATAAGCTGTATTTGTCCATTCTGAAACGTTACCTGCCATATTGTATAATCCGTAATCATTTGCATTGTATGATTTTGCTTCTACAGTGTATAAAGCACCATCTGCTGCATAGTTACCTCTTTCAGGTTTAAAGTTGGCTAAAAAACAACCTTTATCTGTTGTAGTATAAGGGCCTCCCCAAGGATATTTAGCATATTCTAATCCTCCTCTGGCAGCATATTCCCATTCTGCTTCAGTAGGTAATCTAAATCTTGGTTCTCTCCCTGTACTTTTCTTTTTACCTGCTAAATAATTATTTCTTTTATCTGTTCTAAAGTTACAAAAAGCTTTTGCTTGTACCCAACTTATACCAACTACAGGATAGTTATCATATGCTTGGTGCCAAAAATAATCTTGATGCATTGGGTCATTATAAGAATAGTTAAAATCTTTTACCCAAACTGTTGTATCAGGATATATATGGACTACATCTTTCTTTAAATAATCTTTTAATCCCCCTCTACCTCTAGCTGCAGCTTCATTATCTAAAACAACATAAGTATATTTTAATTTTCTGGTATCCAATTGCCTTCTTAAACTAACTGATTCATCTACTGGTAAATACATACTATCCATTGCTTCAGCATAATATTGATCAGGAAAATCATTTTGATTCCAAATCAATTCAACATCCCAATTTAAATAACGACCTTCAGTTGGTGAATTTACATCTCCCAAACTTCCGTAGTTATCCATCATATATTTATAATAAGCATTTTCAGTACTATCTGCTTCTTTAAATCTATATTTATCAATACCGCTCATATCACCTTTCTTTTGCTCATCTGGTACACTTCCACCAATACTAGCTTCTTCGGCTAATATGGCTAATTTTGTTCTTAGTATAGAATCTCTAACTCTAAATACAAATTCACGATATTCACTATTTGTAATTTCTGTTTCATCCATATAGTATGGTCTTACAGTTACTGTTCTTGGAGGCGCACTGAATGCACCGGCAACATCTTCATCTTCTTTACCCATAGTAAAAGAACCTCCAGGAATAAGTACCATTCCAAATGGTTTTTCAGGGAAAAACTTTTTATTTGCCTGAACTCCTGTTAATTGCCCCTGATCGTTACCAGATTTACAACTAAATAATAATGTAGTTGCTGCAAGTACCAATAATAACGTTAACTTTTTCATAATTTTACTTTTTTTCTACTAAATCTTGGAATTGTATTAATTTATTGTTTTTTTATTAAAACTCAAATTTTATAATTTAAAAATCTATGTGAGTTTTATGGGTTTGCACTTTAAGAACGATAAAAAAAAGCCTTTAGTGTGTATTAATTCAATTTTCTAAATGTTTTTAACCATCTTTCTGGATATATCTGGTTATTTGCTGTTAAATAATCCTGATAAGTACAAGGTATTAACGTAGATTTTGTAATTTTATTATGAGAATATGATATTTCCATCCACCACCTTTCACTTTTATTACTCTTATAAAAGTTAATAGTTTCATCTCCAATAAGAACCATAAATTTTTGATAATCTTTTTTAGATAAAAATGGGTTTTCTTCCACCCTAAAATTAAAACCTTCAATATAATACCAGATCATTTGAGCAATAAGATGTGCCGACTGTTCTCTTTCATCATATTTAGCATTGTATTCATAAATTCCAAAAGAAGCATTTTTAGCACTAATACCTGCATACCTTGCAATGGCACAGATCTGTTCTCCGTAAAAACCATTTGGCGTAGCATTATTATTTGCAGGTGCATCACCATTTCTTATAGCTCCTATGTCAATACTAACAATATCAGCATCTCTAAAAACAGGTTCAACTATACTTAAATCATTGGTAACTTCCCCCAATCTATATGCATCAAAAAATAATTTATCTATCAGATCAATTTCTTCTTGTGAATTAAAAAAAGTCTGAAAACCTATATTACTGTAATTGAATAAATTGTTAGGTTTTTCCATTACAATCTTATGCAAATAGTTATGAGAATTAATTTTTTCATCCAATTCACCCAAATCAAATTTATTGTCAACAACTGCTAGATTTACGGTTTTATCTAAATTATCAAAAGCACGATAATTAGCGTATGTAATATCATGACTTCCACCTATAATAATAGGTGTAATATTTTTTTTAATTAATAATGAAAGGATTTCTTTAACGGCAAAATAAGTATCGTCAACACTTTTCCCTTTAGGTATGTTACCTAGATCAACAATATTTGAAAACCAATTACCAGGAAACATTTGATATAAATATTTCCTAATATTTTCAAAAGATTTTCCGGTACCTAAATTATCAACTGCATTTCTTCCTTCTAATACTCCAAGAATTGCAATATGAATGTTTTCCAAGTCAGGAACACCGTTTTGTTTTGTATGAATTTTAATGTTTTTACCTAAAGATAAATCTGAAATTAAAGCGGTATGTGCTACGGCAATTTCTTCAACAGGAATTAATAAGTCTAAACTCATAAAGTTACATCAAAAATAGTACGTTAAATCTAACGCATGAAAATTGTTATTTTTTTGTTTTCCTTTTTGTTGTCTTCTTTTTCGGCGCATTTTTAGCAATTATATCTTTTACATCTTCTAAAGTTAAGCTTGGTGCATCAACTGTTTTTGGCAATTCAATTTTAGTTTTACCTTTTAATATATTGTGTCTTCCCCAACGTGCTTTTTCTACTCGAATTCCTTCTTCATCCCAATTGTGAACAACTTTATCAATTTCTTTTTGTTTTTTGATTTCGATCAATTCAACAATATCATTATGTGATAAATTATCAAAATCATATTTTTTGCTCACATTGATAAACATATTGTTCCATTTGATAAATGGTCCAAACCTACCTACTCCTTTTTGTACCGGTAAATTCTCATATTCAGCTATTGGAGCATCAGCTTTTTGTTTTGCTTTTATCAATTCAATAGCTCTATCCAGATCAACAGACATAGGATTTTCATCTTTCTCTAAAGACACAAATATCTTGCCAAACCTAATATAAGGGCCAAATCTTCCATTTGAAACTATAACCTCTTCACTTTCATAATTTCCTAAAGTTTTTGGTAATTGAAACAGGTCTAATGCTTCTTCAAAAGTTATATTACTTATGGTTTGATTTCCTTGTAAGCTGGCAAATCTAGGTTTTTCTTCATCGGTAGTTTCTCCAATTTGGATCATTGCACCAAATCTTCCCAACCTTGCGTAAACATTTTTGCCGCTTACAGGGTCTACACCAAGTAACTTCTCTCCTTTCGCTCTTTCGGCATTAACAGCTACATCTTCAACATTATGGTGAAAATCTTTGTAGAATTCTTTGATCATTTTTTCCCAATGACCTTTACCATTAGAAATATCATCAAATTCCTGCTCTACCTTAGCCGTAAATCCATAATCTAAAACGGTTGAAAAATTTTCAACTAAAAAATCATTCACTATTTTACCTATATCTGTAGGAATCAATTTTCCTTTATCAGCACCAACTTTTTCTGTTAAAACAGTAGAATTCACTTGACCATCATATAATCTTAATTGCATATAATTCCTATCAACTCCTTCAACTATTCCTTTTCCAACATATTGCCTATTTTGAATTGTTGAAATAGTAGGTGCATATGTTGATGGCCTTCCAATTCCTAACTCTTCTAAATGTTTTACTAAAGATGCTTCTGAATATCTATAAGGTGCTTTAGTATAACGTTGGGTTGCTGTAATATAATTATTGTGTAAAATTTCTCCTACAGTTAATTTAGGCAACATTCCTTCTTGCTCATCTTCTTCATTATCAAAACCTTCAATATATACTTTTAAAAATCCGTCAAACTTGATCACTTCGCCATTGGCTGTGAATATCTTATCATTTTTATCATTTTCAATTCTAACGTTTGTACGTTCTAACTGAGCATCACTCATTTGAGAAGCTATGGTACGTTTCCAGATCAGTTGATACAATCTTTCCTGATCATAATCAACATTAACAGTTTGCATATCCATATTAGATGGGCGAATTGCTTCGTGTGCTTCCTGAGCTCCTTTGGCTTTGGTTACAAAATTCCTTGGTTTACTATAAGATTCTCCATAAAATGAAATTATCTTTTCACGAGCTGCATTCGTTGCCTCATTTGATAAGTTTACACTATCAGTTCTCATATAAGTAATTAATCCTGCTTCATACAATCGTTGGGCTACTACCATAGTTTTGGCAACAGGAAAAGATAATTTTCTTGCAGCCTCTTGTTGTAAAGTTGAAGTTGTAAAGGGTGCCGAAGGTGATTTTTTAGCAGGCTTGATATTGATATCTTCAATTGAAAAAATACCATTTTTACAGGATTCTAAAAATTGCTCAGCCGCTTTAATCGTATCAAAATTCTTAGGTAATTTTGCTTGAAATTTTTGACCTTTATTATTAACAAATTCGGCAACAACCCTAAAAGATGCTTTTGCTTTAAAATCTTCAATTTCTCTTTCACGTTCAACAATCAATCTAACTGCTACTGATTGTACTCTACCTGCAGACAAACCACTTTTTACCTTTCTCCACAATACAGGTGACAATTCATACCCTACCAACCTATCTAAAACCCTACGGGCTTGTTGTGCATTTACCAAATTATAATCAATTGTTCTTGGATTTTCAATGGCCTTTAGAATTGCTTTCTTAGTAATCTCATGAAATACAATTCGTTTGGTTTTTCCTTCTTTTAATTTAAGTTGTTCTAATAAATGCCATGCAATTGCTTCTCCTTCACGATCCTCATCACTTGCTAGCCAAACAGTTTCTGCTTTTTTTGATAAATCTTTCAACTTTTTAACAACTGCTTTTTTATCTGGAGAAACTGTATATTTAGGTTTAAAATCACCTTCAACGTCTACACCTAATTCTTTAGAAGGCAAATCGGCTATATGCCCGAAACTAGATTCAACCTGAAAATCTTTTCCTAAAAATTTCTCTAAAGTTTTGGCTTTTGCCGGTGACTCAACGATTACTAAATTCTTTGCCATTTTAATATTTTTGGTTAAAAAATTCTTATAAATAAAGACTTGAAGTTATTTATAAAAATATCTTTTTTGAGATTGCAAAAGTATATAGAATTTTTTAAATGCAGTTAAATAGTTTATTCTTTAAAAAAAAACACCCATTAATGAATGGTTTTAAAAGAGTTTTGAAATTTTAATTTAAAGAAAATTGGCTTAATAAGTTAATTCCTTCATCTGAATATGTATATTGATACAATACTTCTTCACCAATCATTAACAAGTTATTTTCCAAAGGAATAACATCAAAAGTGTTAATATTTTCAAAATGATCTACTAATTGTAAATCTTCAACATTAGTCTTGTCATAAACTTTCAAACCTGAACTTCCATCACATATGAAAAGTAAATTATCTTTAATGCCTAATCCGTAAGGATTGGTCATTTTATATGATTTTGTAAGTTTCGGATTGTTCAAATCGGTTATATCAACTATTTGAAGACTACTATCTATTGCTCCACATGAATTTCCTGCTCGCAATGTTATATAAGCATAATCATTATCAACAACAACTGGATCACAAGCAGTACCATGTTGAAATTCTGAAACAAATTGAGGAGTAGCAGGTGATTCAATATCATATATATACATACCCCTCATACTTCCTAAAAATAGATAATTTCCTCTGTTAAATATAGTTTCTATATCAAATCCTGCAAAAATAGGATTTAATTGCTGAGGGTTTTCGAGCTTATCAATATTAAATATATTTATATTATGGCTATCTACTGCGTATAAATAATCATCAACAATTTTAAACCTGGCTAAAGATCCTCCTTGCCCTACAGAAATATTTGAATCAGCTGCTAAAGTAACAACATCCATAAATCTAGTGTTCAAATATTCAACTTCTTCAATTCTTCTTCTTTCTTGGGTAACCTTCCAACTAACAATAATTTCATTAGAATTTGGCTTTTGGCCTCTATAATCAACAACCATATCGTCCATAAAAGGCATTATGACATACGAAGGAAAAACATCTTTTAGCCTTGTAACTTCTTTAATATTATCAATATCTGAAATATCAAAAATAACTAAATCCATTAAACTATCAACATACAAATAATCACCTTTAATCTCCATATCATTATTTGCTTCGATCTTAATACAAGCAATTTTTTTTGGATTTTCAGGATTTGAATTATCAATGATATGTATTCCATTTTCAATATCATTTACCAATACTAAATCGTTATACACATATATTTTCCCCGATTCAATAATTGGTAATGGTGAGCTAATTTCTACTGATGACCTTAAAGCATCTAAAGTCATAAACTTTGGTGTAGCAACATTTACTAAAACATATTCACTATCACTATCATTGTCGCAAGATTGTGATACAAAAAATAACATTACAAGAACTAAAATCAATTTTGTTTTCATGTGTTTATATTTATTATTTTTAGTAATCTGCTTGTGGCATGCAAGCAACTCATATATACCTATACGTAAAAAGAATGCAAAACGCTACACCAACCTAAATAATTTACTATTTTTTTTATTTTAAACGATTCTTAATCAAATGTACAGTGTTATACGAAGACAAATACATAATCTTAAGATAAGACATAAATTTCAACTTATCTATTATCATATATACCAAATAGATACTACACCTGAAAGAAGGTTGCATTAAATTTATGATGACAATATGTCATATAATTTAGATATTGGTTGTATATTTGCAATCCTAAAAAATTAGAATGGCGAGTGATCATATCATAGAAGAAAAAAAACAAGGACAAGCTTTAGTTACTGAAATAAATAACAACAACACCAAGAAGTTATTTATTGAAAGTTACGGTTGCCAAATGAATTTAAACGATAGTGAAATTGTTGCTTCTATCTTATCAGAAGAGGGTTTTAATACAACCCAAAATATTGAAGAAGCTGATCTGGTTTTGGTAAATACTTGCTCTATTCGTGAAAAAGCAGAACAAACAGTTCGTAAAAGACTACAAAAATACAACAGCGTAAAAAAAATAAATCCCGAAATGAAAATTGGTGTTTTGGGTTGTATGGCAGAACGGCTAAAAAGTAAATTTTTAGAAGAAGAAAAAATGGTTGATATGGTGGTTGGTCCTGATGCTTACAGAGATCTTCCAAATTTGGTAAAAAATGTGGAAGACGGAAAAGATGCCGTAAACGTACTTCTATCAAAGGAAGAAACATATGCCGACGTATCTCCTATAAGATTAAACAGTAATGGTGTTACTGCATTTGTTTCAATTACAAGAGGTTGTGATAATATGTGTACTTTTTGTGTTGTTCCGTTTACACGAGGAAGAGAAAGAAGTCGTGACCCAAAGAGTATTGTTGAAGAAGTAAAAGATCTTTGGGAAAATAATTTTAAGGAAATTACCCTTTTGGGACAAAATGTTGATTCCTATCTATGGTACGGTGGCGGATTAAAAAAAGATTTTAAAAATGCTTCAGATATTGCTCGTGCTACAGCTGTTGATTTTGCGAAATTATTAGAATTGGTTGCCATGGCTGTACCAAAAATGAGAATACGATTTGCTACTTCTAATCCGCAAGATATGAGTTTAGATGTAATACGATCAATGGCAAAATATGATAATATTTGTAAATACATACATCTACCTGTACAAACCGGTAGTACAAGAATGTTAGAAAGAATGAATCGTCAGCACACACGTGAAGAATATATGACTCTGATCGATAATATAAGAAATATACTTCCTGATTGTGCCATTTCTCAAGATATGATCGCTGGATTTTGCGGTGAAACCGAAGATGATCATCAAGAAACCTTATCACTGATGGAATATGTAAAATACGATTTTGGTTTTATGTTTGCTTATTCTGAGAGACCTGGAACTCCGGCTGCGAAAAGAATGGAAGATGATGTGCCTTTAGAAACAAAAAAAAGGAGATTGGCTGATATAATCGCATTGCAACAAAAGCACGGTTTATACCGTATGGAACAATTTGTTGGGAAAACAGTTGAAGTTTTAATTGAAGGTGATTCAAAAAAATCTGATCTACACTGGAAGGGAAGAAACTCTCAAAATGCTATGGTTGTTTTTCCAAAAGGAAATGAGAATATTGGAGACTTTGTCAATGTAAAAGTGAATGATTGTACCTCTGCAACTTTGATTGGATCAAGACTCTAAGCGTAAGGTTATACTTATTAATAAAAATTAATAAATTTAGGAATTCCGATTTGGGACTTCCAACTAAAAACTTAAAAAATTGGAATCATTACAAACCATCAAACAAAGATTTGGAATTATTGGTAACAGCCCGCATTTAAACATTGCATTACAAAAAGCAATAAGAGTTGCTCCTACTGATATTTCGGTATTGGTAACAGGAGAAAGTGGTGTAGGTAAAGAAAATATTCCAAAAATTATTCATCAATTATCTCACAGAAAACACAATAAATATATTGCAGTTAACTGTGGAGCAATTCCTGAAGGAACAATTGACAGTGAGCTTTTTGGTCATGAAAAAGGGTCATTTACCGGTGCAACACAAACCCGTAACGGATATTTTGAAGTTGCTGATGGTGGAACTATTTTTTTAGATGAAGTTGGTGAATTACCCCTATCAACCCAAGTGCGTTTACTACGAGTTTTAGAAACCGGCGAATTTATAAAAGTGGGGTCATCTAAAGTCCAAAAAACCGATGTAAGAATTGTTGCTGCAACTAATATTAATATGTTAGAAGCCATCCAAAAAGGAAAATTTAGAGAAGATCTTTATTATCGTTTAAGTACAGTTGAGATCTATATACCTCCTTTAAGAGATCGCCAAGAAGACATACACTTGCTCTTTAGAAAATTTGCTTCTGATTTTGCTTTAAAATATAAAATGCCAACTTTGAGGTTAGATGAAGAAGGCATTGAATCCTTAAAAAGTTATCATTGGAAAGGGAATATTCGCCAATTAAAAAATATTACTGAACAAATATCTGTAATTGAACAAAACCGAAATTTAACCAATGAAGTTTTAAAATCATATTTACCGGATCATAGCCATAATTTACCTGCAATAATAAAAGATAATGTTTCATCAAGTGATTTTGCAAATGAACGTGAGATCCTATACAAAGTATTGTTTGATATGCGAAATGACATCAATGATCTAAAGAAATTAACACAGGATTTGATCAAAGATGGTGATACAAAACAAACAACAGAAAACACACAGGTGTTAATCAATAAAATTTATGGCGAAGAAGCTGATAAAACTGAAAATGAATTTGAAATAATTACTCCCAGTCAAAACGAATCTTATAAAGGAACCAAAGAAGTTGAAGATTATGATGATGCCGAAACTATTGAAGACACAATTTCTTTACAAGAAAAAGAATACGAAATGATAAAAAAATCATTAGAACGCAATAAAGGCAAACGCAAATTGGCTGCCAAAGAGCTGGGAATCTCTGAAAGAACATTGTATAGAAAAATTAAACAATATGATTTGTAATTCTTATTGTTTCATTGTTAATTTGTTAAAATTATTACTCAATAAATTTAAATATTAATCCATTGAAAAATTATTTTTACTTTTTTACTTTAATAGCATTGTTTATAGTACAAAGTTGTGGCGTATATTCATTCACTGGAGGAAGTACGGGTGATGCTGAAACCATACAAATTAATTATTTTCCTAACAATGCACAACAGGTTGAGCCATCATTAAGTCAACGCTTTACAACAGCTTTACAAGATAGATTTTTAAGACAAACCAATTTAAAGTTAACAAATTCGGGCGGTGATCTATTATTTGAAGGAGAAATAACACAATTTAGAATAATTCCAATTGCTGCAACAGCGCAACAAACAGCAGCACAAAACCGTTTAACTATTGCTGTTAGGGTACGTTTTTATAACAAATTGGTTGAAGAAGATGATTTTGAACAAACTTTTTCATTTTATTATGATTACGATGCCAATTTACAGCTAACCGGAGGTGTTCTTGACAGTGCTTATGAAGAAATTTTTGAAAGAATTACACAAGATATTTTCAATGCATCAGTTGCAAAATGGTAAAAAAATACTAAATATACCTTTAAATGAATTTAATAGAATTTTCTGAAATATTAAAAAACCCAAATCAAATTTCTAAAGAAAATAATGAGTCTATTGAAAGTATCATTAAAGAATTTCCTTATTTTCAGGCAGCACATGTAATTTACTTGAATAGTTTAAAAAAACAACACAGCTTTAAGTATAACAATTCATTAAAAAAAACTGCTGCATATACTACCGATAGAAGTATCTTATTTGATTTTATCACTACTGAAGAATTTGAAATAGTAAATTTTATTTCAAAAGATTCAAAAAATATAAAAGAAATTGAAATTATTGATTCTGAATTTATCAACCCTGAAATTACAGATGAAGTTGAAAATCAATCAGAAGTAATTGAAAACATCTCACTCCCTATAGGCAAACCATTTCAATTCAAAGCAAATGATACTTTTTCATTCAATGAATGGTTAAATTTAACAAGTATAACACCTATTGAAAGAGATCAAACTGAAGGTCAAAAAAAAGAAATTGAAGAAATAAAATCAGAGAAAGATATCAATCTTATTGAAAAGTTTATAGCTTCAAATCCTAAAATAAAACCAAACAAATCGGATAAAAATTCAAACTTTGCTTTTGATAGCATATTAGAAAATGAAAGTTTGATGACCGAAACTCTGGCACATGTTTATCTAGAACAAAAAAAATATGAAAAAGCAATAACAGCTTTTAATATTTTAAGTTTGAAATATCCGGAAAAAAGTAGTTTCTTTGCAAACCAAATTATTGAAATAAAAAAATTACAACAAAATAAATCCTAAATTATGTCATATACATTATTTTTAATATTGATTTTTATTGTAGCGATATTACTAATATTAATCATCATGGTTCAAAACCCTAAAGGAGGGGGACTATCTTCATCATTTGGCGGTGGTAGTTCACAAAACATGGGTGGTGTTCAAAATACAACAGATTTTTTAGATAAAAGTACATGGACACTTGCAACTATTCTATTGGCTTTAATATTGTTATCAAATTTTGCCATCCCAAGAAACTATGCTACAGATACTAAATCAGAAACTGAAAACATTATAAACGAAAGAGATGCTTCTTTTGATACACCTGCAACTTTAGACACTTCATCTCCTTCTGACAGTACAAACTAAAAAACAAGAATTATTTAATTAAAATGCCAACGCAATGACACGTTGGCATTTTTTTTAAAATTTTGTCAGCTATTTTAGAATGGCAAAATATTTGCTTCTTTCATTAATCAATAACTTAAAACTATTTTAAATGAGTAAAATTAGCATAACACCTCTTGCTGACAGAGTTGTAATTGAGCCTACAATAGCCGAAACTAAAACAGCATCAGGCCTATATATTCCTGATTCGGCAAAAGAAAAACCTCAACAAGGCAAAGTAGTTGCTGTTGGAAAAGGTATACAAGACCAACCTATGTCAGTAAAAGTTGGTGACAATGTTCTTTATGGAAAATTTGCCGGTACCGAATTAAAAATAGGTGGTATCGATTATCTTATAATGAATGAGAGTGAAATTTTAGCAATAATATAAGAAGAACTGAAAAATTAATAAAAAATAAAATAAAAATAATAAAATTTAAATTATGGCAAAAGATATAATTTTTGATGTTGAATCACGCGACGGGTTAAAACGTGGCGTAGATGCATTAGCAAATGCAGTAAAAGTGACACTGGGACCAAAAGGTAGAAATGTAGTTATTGGTAAAGCCTTTGGCGGACCACAAATTACAAAAGATGGTGTTTCAGTTGCTAAAGAGATTGAATTGGAAGATCCATTAGAAAACATGGGTGCACAAATGGTTAAAGAAGTAGCTTCAAAAACAAGTGATCAAGCTGGTGATGGAACAACTACTGCTACTGTTTTAGCACAAGCCATTGTAAAAGAAGGATTAAAAAATGTTGCTGCAGGCGCAAATCCTTTAGACTTAAAAAAAGGTATTGATAAAGCTGTTTCGGCAATTGTAACTGATTTGGATAAACAATCACAAATAGTTGGTAGTAAAATTGAAAAGATTAAACAAGTAGCTACTGTTTCAGCAAATAATGAAACCTCTGTAGGAGATCTAATCGCTCAGGCATTTAATAAAGTTGGAAAAGAAGGTGTTATTACTGTTGAAGAAGCAAAAGGAACTGAGACTTATGTTGATATAGTTGAAGGTATGCAATTTGACAGAGGTTATTTATCTCCATATTTTATAACTGATTCTGAAAAAATGATTACTGATCTTGAATCTCCTTATATTTTACTTTACGATAAAAAGATATCTTCTATGAAAGATCTTTTACCATTGTTAGAGCCTGTTGCTCAAACCGGTAAACCACTTTTAATTATTGCTGAAGATGTTGACGGTGAAGCCTTAGCTACTTTAGTAGTAAATAAATTAAGAGGTTCATTAAAAATTGCTGCTGTAAAAGCTCCTGGATTTGGTGACAGAAGAAAAGAAATGCTTGAAGATGTAGCTATTTTAACAGGTGGTACCGTAATTTCTGAAGAAAGAGGTTTTACTTTAGAAAATGCATCAATTGAAATGCTTGGTAATGCTGAAAGAGTTACTATAGATAAAGACAATACAATTATAGTAAACGGAGCTGGCGAAAATGACCTTATCAAAGGTAGAGTTAAACAAATTAAAGCTCAAATTGAAACGACTACTTCTGATTACGATAAAGAAAAATTACAAGAACGTTTGGCTAAATTGGCAGGAGGTGTTGCTGTTTTATATGTTGGTGCAGCTAGTGAAATTGAAATGAAAGAGAAAAAAGACAGAGTTGAAGATGCATTACATGCAACCCGCGCTGCAGTTGAAGAAGGAATTGTTGCAGGGGGTGGAGTTGCATTGATCAGAACAAAATCAATTTTAGAAAAATTAACAACTAACAACTTAGACGAATTAACCGGTATTCAAATTGTTGCAAGAGCCATTGAAGAGCCATTGCGTCAAATTGTTGAAAATGCAGGTAATGAAGGATCAGTTGTTGCTGCTAAAGTATTAGAAGGTAAAAAAGATTTTGGTTTTAATGCAAAATCTGGTGAATATGTAAATCTATTAAAAGCAGGTATTATCGACCCTAAAAAAGTTACCAGAATTGCAATTGAAAATGCAGCTTCTGTAGCCGGTATGATCCTAACTACTGAATGTGCTTTGGTAGATATTAAAGAAGAAAACCCAATGCCTCCAATGCCTCCAATGGGCGGTGGTGGTATGCCTGGAATGATGTAAACCTCAATATCCCCAAAGGGACTATAGAAAATTTCAGCAAATAAATATTTAAAACCGTTCTTAAAGTTTTAAGAACGGTTTTTTTATAAAAAAATAATAACTTACTTACTTTTACAAGCTCTCTAAGATTTCATTAAAATCTGATCTGTTTTTATAATTTGGGTCGTATTGAACATAGGTAATCTTTCCGTTTTTATCAATCAAATAAGTAGCCGGAACCGGTAGAACATTATTATTTTCTACATTATATGCTACGACTCTTTTTGACACAACACTATAATAATTTGGTATGTTTTCTTTATTCACCTCAAAAGCTACTTTATAATCTTTCATGATCTTATTATCAACATCATGAACAATTGAAAAACCAGTGTTTAATTTTTTAGAAGTTTCTTGTGTCTTTTCTATAGTTTCAGGTGTTACAACAATAACATAAACACCTTTATCAGTAAGTGCTTTAAAATTTTCCTGCAAAGAAGCTAAATGTTTTCTACAATGCGGACACCAATATCCTCTATAAAAAACAAGTAAGATCTTATCATTTCTAAGTATTTTATCAGAATTGATTGCTTGACCATTTTGATCAATACCGGAAATGTTTGGTGCATCATCTCCTATTTCTAAATGTTCATTATTGATTTGTGCTTGAATTGTTAATATAAACAACATTAAAATGGTAAATAAGTATTTTTTCATGTCAATAGATATAATTTAAAAAATTAGACGTGTTGAAAATAACTTACTTACACAACAGTATTTTAGATTTTTCGGCATTAAGTAGCCAAAGCATCCACAAGAAACTCTTTTAATGGTAAAGCAGCTTTATTATATTCTAATATAATATTTTTAAGATTATTACTTGTAATTTCATTTGCAGATAAATTTGCAAAATGATACCATTGTTTGTTAAATAAAAGCGGTTGATCTTTTGCTGCTTCTAAAAATTCTTTTGGTAATCTTTTGTTTTTATCTCCTTGAATTTCACCAAACTTTTGTTTAAAATCTTTATTTGAAATTATTTTCAAAAAAGCCACTTTATTATTAATGATATGTTGGCGTATTTTTTGGACTTGTATGGTATCTGGCATGTAAATCCCACCATAAATACCTAATTTTTCAGGACCCAATTCAATATATAAACCCGGATAACTTTTATCTTTTCTTCCTGTTTTAGAAATAATTGCTGAGTTATTTAACTTATAAGGTGTTTTATCTTTAGAAAATCGAATATCTCTATTGATTCTAAAAATAGCATCTTTTTGTTCAATTAGAACTTCTGGATCTTGTTTTGAAACCTCTTCAATAAGATCAGAAACAAATTTTTTAAAAGGTTCTCTAACTATATTCTCATAACGTTTACGATTTATATCAAACCAATCTTTATTGTTATTTGCTGCAAGTTCCTTAAAAAAATTCAGATAATCTTCTGTAAAGTAATTCATATTTAATTAGTTTAGGAATTGTTAATTTACAAAAATTCTTAATTTTGAGAGAACTAAAACAAATCAAAATGCAAAATGCAATTTTCACAATATCAATAGTTTTCTTTATTAGTATTATTTCAATTGAAAATATAACCGCTCAGGATAACAAAGAATTTAATGCTAAATTAGCCAAGGAGCTTAAAGCTGATGACTATGGAATGAAAAAGTATGTGATAGCTTTTTTAAAAAAAGGCTCAAATCGCAGTCAGGATTCCATTACCAAAGCTAAATTACAAAGAGCTCATCTCGATAACATTACAAAAATGGCTGATGAAGGGATATTGGTTTTAGCTGGTCCGTTTTTGGATGAAGGTGAGTTAAGAGGTATCTACATTTTTAATGTAGAAACTGTTGAAGAAGCAAAAAAACTAACAGAAAGCGATCCTTTAATCCAATCCGGTGGATTGATCATGGAGCTGCACCCTTGGTATGGAAGCGCAGCTACTCAGGAAATTGGAAAGATCCACAAAACGATTCAGAAGAAAGAAATATAGAAACTCCATCTACTCTTTAGATGATCCTTCTCTTTGTGAATATAATAACCCTATTAGTTGAGAAATTTTATTTCAAAGTATATTTTACACTAAACAATACATTTCTTTCAGGCATAGGAACTAAATTTGTTTCAGTATATTCTTCATCAAATATATTATTAAAAATGGCTGAAAATTCAAAACTTTTATAGTTTGAAGTAAGTCTAGCATCAAACACATTATAGTTTTCACCATCAGGTCTTTCTACAAATTTATACACAAAATTTTGTCTTAAATATTTAAAAAATTGTGTATCTATTCCTGCAATTACCTGATGTTTGATTGAATTTAAAACATATCTTGAAAAGTTATAATCACTTTTTAAAATATCATCTTCTAAGTAAGAATATCCAAACTTAGCATTTTGAAAAAAATTCTTAAACATTAATTTATACGTTACTGAGGATTCTATTCCAAATGTATTTAAACCTTGTATATTTTCGGCTTGCCATTTATCTGTTTCATGCTCTTTTACATAATCTATCAAATCATCAGATGATCTATAAAAAAAACTTAATTCTCCAGATAATTTTTTATCAATAAACTTAATTCCTAACTCTTTTGTTAAAGCACTTTCAGATTTTAAATTTGTATTCCCAACTGTAGTAGGGCTGTTGTAATAAAGATCGGTATAAGTTGGAATTCTATAAGTATATCCTATATTGCCATAAAGCTTAAAATTATTATTAATTTGATATCCTAGATCTATTCCCGGAAAGGCATTATATTTAAAATCAGAATAATAAGAAAGTGCTATGCCTGGAGTAATATCAAGTTTATCATTAAATAGATCAAACCGATGTTCTATAAAACCTGTAAACATAAATCTACTATGATCACCAAGGTTATTACTCGTTATAAATACTTCAGCAATATCAACTCCAAAACCTGTTATCCCAAGTTTAGAATCATATGATAAATCAAGAGCAACACCAACTTTATTGGTAATATGTAAGTTTCTATAAATCTCTGGTTTACCTCTTACAAATTCGTACATATCTTGTCCTCTTTTCCAATAGATTTTTGGGCTTAAAACATAATTGTTTTTAGAATGATTAGTTGAAACCCCTATTAAACTTGATTGAGTTTCTTCATATTGATCTTTAAAATCTGGACTGGCATAAAATCCATTAGCACCAAATTTACGTTCCATAAAAGTTGCAATTATATCAACAGGATTTTTTTGAGTATTGAGTTTACTTTTAACAAAAATGTTTTGATTTTTAAAATCAGTATTATGCCTGTAACCGTTGGAGGCATTTCGAGAATAATGAACCTGATGTAAAGAATTTTTTTGATTTAAAGCTCCTGTTAATTCCACTATATTTTGATCAAAAGAACCATAAGCAATTTTACCTGTTAAAGCATTTTGCACTTTATTCTTTGTCACAATATTAATTGCCCCTGTAAAAGCATTTTGACCAAAAATTCTAGCTGCCGGACCTTTTATTATTTCTACACGTTCAATATTTCCCAATGGAATCATCATATTCATTGTATGATGTCCTGTCTGAGGATTTTCTGTTTTAAATCCGTCAATTAATACTAATGTTTGATCAAAACTTCCACCGCGAATATACAAGTCAGATTGCATTCCATCCACACCTCTTCGCCTAACATCAACACCATTGACTTGTTGCAATAAATCGTCTAAACTCGAAGCAGTACTATTCAATATTTCTTCAGGCGTAATGATTTGAATTGTACGAGAATTTTTATCAAAAGGTAAATCAATTCTACCAGTTTTTATTATTATTTCATCTAAACTTTCTAATTTATCTTCTTGAGAAAACAGTAAATTAAGTCCAAAAAAAAGGATCAAAAAGAATGGTATATAAAACTTCATTTAAATATTTTTATTTGTAAAACAAAGCTACTAAAAGCCTATAATTAAATATTTTTAATCAAAAATTGGGATAAAATATTTTTCTTTAATTTCTTTTTTATATCTTGTAATTATAACAATCTTAAAAAAATTGCAACATACCATTTCTTATTCTCTATCTAATATTATTTCATTATTAAGATTGGAGATTAGGTTTATATGAACAGTAGTGAGACTTAAAAATACTCCTAAATAAGAAAAAAACAATAAATCATTTATTGAAACGGAAAACCAATTAGAGGAATATCCTGGGAAAATCAAGAAAAGCTCCGATGCTAATACAGAAACAACATAAAACAACCAAAGGCCTATATGTATCTTTTTATTAATAAACACCCAAATAAATGGTATATAAAGACCTAAAAATAAAAAGTGAAGCCATGCTATTAAAATAAACCTATTGTTTATTGCAAGATTAGCAAAATAAGGAAAAGAGCCTGCTACATTTATTAAAGCAACAATTAACATCAAATAATAAATATATCTAATGGTTTTATCAAAATTTTTAAAGGAAGACCAAAATCTCAAAAGTACAGCAAATATTAATAGAGAACCAAAACCTCCAAAAAATTGGATTAACCAGTGATTAAAACTATAATCAAGTGAATGGGCGTATAAAAAAATCAATCCAATAACTATGATCAAGATCTGTTTTATATTAAGATTCAATTTGACTTTTTTAACTAATAAGGCCAACATCCAGACAAAATAAATACCTAAAAACTGAAAATGTAAATAAAAGAAAACAGCCTGTTGGTACCATGGAGATCCTTTCATATTTAAAGCCATCAAAATACCTAAAGCATAAGGACCAAGAGATGATAGAAAATGAAAGAAAATACCAATTTTTACTAAAAGAATAGTTTCATTACTTCCATCAAGTCTTTTCCATAATCTTATAAGTAATATATAACTAATCCATAAATGTATTGTTGAAAATAGAATTGAAAAAAAAGCATATCCTTGATAGATAAATGCAACCATCATCATAGCAACACAAACTTGTAAAGCAACAAATAAAAAATAAGAAATTCTATCTATAGCCCTGGTAAAATTTATCCAGATCATAATCAACAGGGCGTTAAACAAAAAGCCTAGTAAAATTACATGCGAATGTGCTTGCAATATATTTTTAATGGAGAATATAACTGTGGCACCAGTAAATGCATATCTTATCAATAAGCCTAAAAATGCACCAATAATGCCAAATAATAAAGGGTATATCCAATTTTTTTTAAGAAACATATTTTAGAAAAAAAAACGTCGAACTATGTTCAACGTTAATAAAGTGTTTATGCTTTTCCAGTTGGACCAAAATTCAAAGGAATTGGAGGCTGTTCATAATCTTTAATTTCACCATGAGCATTTTCAAATCTATGTACATTCTCAGTTAGTGCTTTCATTAATCGTTTTGCATGCTGAGGAGTTAAAATAATACGAGATTTAACTCTGGCCTTTGGAGTACCAGGCATTACATTTATAAAATCAACAATAAATTCTGATACCGAATGATTAATAATCGCTAAATTGGCATAAGTACCTTCAGCAATTTTTTCATCTAATTCGATATTTAACTGGTTTTTATTATCTTCTTTATTCATTTTTAAAACGTAAAAAATTAGCCAAAATCAAATGACTTTGGCTAATTGAGTTTATAATTCAGACTCAATTTCAATAGAAATTTCATCTTTATTTCCAACAATAATATTATCGTTTGATCTCATACCTGTACCAGCTGGAATTCGTTTTCCAACAATTACATTTTCTTTCAGACCTTTCAAATAATCCTCTTTACCACTAACTGCCGCTTCATTCAAAACTTTAGTTGTTTCTTGGAAAGAAGCTGCCGAAATAAATGATTTAGTTTGAAGTGATGCTCTGGTTATACCTTGTAAAATTGGTTCTGCTGTTGCAGGTATGGCATCTCTTGAAATAATCAAATTTTTATCATTTCTACGTAAAATAGAATTTTCATCTCGCAATTGTCTTGCAGAAATAATTTGTCCTGCTTTTACAGTTTCAGAGTCTCCGGCCTCTTCAACGATCTTCAATCCGTAAATATTATCATTTACTTCAATAAAATCATTTTTATGTACCAATTGACTTTCTAAGAAATTAGTATCTCCAGCATCAACAATCTTAACTTTACGCATCATTTGTCTAACAATCACTTCAAAGTGTTTATCATTGATTTTCACACCTTGTAAACGATAAACCTCTTGAATTTCATTTACCAAATACTCTTGTACTTTAGCAGGTCCCTGGATATTTAAAATATCTTCAGGCGTAATTGATCCATCAGATAATGGCATTCCGGCTTTTACAAAATCATTTTCCTGAACCAGTATTTGATTAGATAATTTTACCAGATACTTTTTAATATCACCAAATTTTGACTCAACAATAATTTCACGATTACCTCGCTTAATTTTTCCAAATGATACAACACCATCAATTGCAGAAACTACTGATGGGTTAGAAGGATTACGTGCTTCAAAAAGTTCAGTAACACGAGGTAAACCACCTGTAATATCTCCTGCCTTACCTGTTTTACGAGGAATTTTTACTAAAATTTTACCTGATTCAATTTTTTCACCATCATCAACTAATAAGTGAGAACCAAGTGGCAAACTATATGATTGAAGTGTTTCACCTTTATTATTATTAATTAATAAAGTAGGTGCAACTTTTTTCTTTTTTGAGTCGGTGATTACTTTTTCTTTAAATCCTGTTTGCTCATCTATTTCAACTTTAAAAGTAACTCCCTCTTCAATTTCTTCAAAAACAACTTTTCCTTTAAATTCTGAAACAATAACTCCATTATATGGATCCCATTGACAAATAACATCTCCTCTTTTAATTGAACTCTTATCTTTAATAAGAATATGTGAACCATAAGGCACATTATTTGAGCTTAAAGTTACATCAGTCTTTTTATCAATGATTTTAATTTCAGTTGTACGAGAAATTACAATATCCACATCGTTTCCATCTTTATCTTTTCCTCCTACCGTTTTAAGGTCATCAATTGAAACTTTTCCATCAAAAGAAGCGGTCATTTTATTTTCCTCAGATATATTTCCGGCAATACCACCAACGTGGAATGTACGAAGTGTTAACTGGGTACCTGGCTCACCAATTGATTGCGCAGCAATAACACCTACGGTTTCTCCTTTTTGTACCATCTTGTTTGTAGATAAGTTTTTACCATAACACTTAGCACATATACCTTTTTTAGCTTCACAAGTTAAAGCAGATCTAACTTCTACATATTCTATTGATGAATTATTAACAATTTCAACAACTTCATCACTAAATACTTCACCAGAATGTATAATCAACTCATCAGTTTCAGGATGATAAACATCATGTAAAGAAATTCTACCTAGAATTCTTTCTCCTAAAGATTCAACAATTTCATCATTCTTTTTAAGCGGACGAACTTCTAAACCTCTTAATGTCCCACAATCATCTTCATTAACAATCACATCTTGTGCAACATCTACTAAACGACGAGTTAAATAACCTGCATCGGCAGTTTTTAAAGCTGTATCTGCAAGACCTTTACGAGCACCGTGAGTAGAAATAAAGTATTCTAAAATTGATAAACCTTCTTTAAAGTTTGACAAAATCGGATTTTCAATAATTTCACCTCCACCAGCTGTAGATTTTTTAGGCTTTGCCATCAAACCACGCATACCGGTTAACTGGCGAATTTGTTCTTTAGAACCCCTTGCACCAGAATCTAGCATCATATAAACTGAGTTAAATCCTTGTTGATCTTCACGTAAACGCTTCATTGAAAGCTCAGTTAATTTATTATTTGTCGAACTCCAAACATCAATTACCTGATTATAACGTTCTTTATTTGTTAACATACCCATGTTATAACTAGACATAATAGAATCAACTTGCGTATTTGCAGTTGAAATCATGTTTTGTTTTTCTTGAGGTATAATGATATCACCTAAACTAAATGATAAGCCACCCTGAAATGCAAATTTATATCCCATATTTTTAATGGAATCTAAAAATTTACCTGTAGTTGGTACATTGGTCACTTTTAAAATATTCCCAATAATATCACGTAATGATCTTTTGGTAAGTACTTCATTAATAAAACCAGCTTCTTCTGGTACAACTTCATTAAACAATACTCTACCTACAGTAGTTTCAATTATTTTTATTACAATTTCTCCATTTTCATTAAGATCTTTTGCTCTTACTTTTATTGATGCATTAAGATCTACTTTCTGTTCATTAAAGGCAATTTTCACTTCTTCAAGTGAATAAAAAGTTGTTCCTTCTCCTTTAACTTTAAAGTCTTTAGTTGATTTACGCTCTTTGGTCATATAATACAAACCTAATACCATGTCTTGTGAAGGTACAGTAATAGGCGAACCATTAGCAGGATTTAATATATTATGTGAAGCCAACATTAACAATTGTGCTTCTAAAACTGCTTCAGGCCCTAAAGGTAAATGTACTGCCATTTGATCACCGTCAAAATCGGCATTAAATGCTGTACATACCAATGGATGCAATTGTATGGCTTTTCCTTCAATTAATTTAGGTTGAAAAGCCTGAATACCCAAGCGGTGAAGCGTAGGTGCACGATTTAGTAATACTGGGTGACCTTTTAAAACATTTTCTAAAATATCCCAAACAACAGGTTCTCTTTTATCAATTATTTTCTTAGCAGATTTTACTGTCTTTACTATACCTCTTTCAATTAGTTTTCTAATAACGAAAGGTTTGTATAGCTCGGCCGCCATATCTTTAGGGATACCGCATTCATATAATTTTAACTCTGGCCCAACAACAATTACAGAACGAGCAGAATAATCAACACGTTTACCTAATAGATTTTGACGGAACCTTCCTTGTTTACCCTTTAAGGAATCAGATAATGATTTTAACGGACGGTTAGATTCAGTTTTAACAGCAGAAGATTTACGTGTATTATCAAACAATGAATCAACAGATTCTTGTAGCATACGTTTTTCATTACGTAAAATAACTTCCGGGGCTTTGATTTCAACCAATCTTTTTAATCGGTTATTTCTTATAATTACCCTTCTGTATAAATCATTAAGATCTGATGTTGCAAATCTACCTCCATCTAATGGAACTAATGGTCGTAATTCTGGTGGAATAACCGGAACTACTTTCATAATCATCCATTCAGGTTTATTTTCTTTTCTTGTATTTGCATTTCTAAAAGCTTCTACAACATTTAAGCGTTTTAGCGCTTCCATTTTACGTTGTTTTGAAGTTTCAGTATTAGCTTTATGTCTTAATTCATAAGATAACTCATCTAGATCAATTCTTGATAAAAGTTCGATCAAACATTCTGCTCCCATTTTTGCAATAAACTTATCTGGATCAGAATCATCTAAATATTGGTTTTCTTGAGGTAAAGTTTCTAATATATCTAAATATTCTTCCTCAGTTAAAAAGTCCATTTTTTGTAATGGTTCTTCTTCAATATTTTTTGCTATACCTGGTTGTATCACTACATAACGCTCGTAGTAAATTATCATGTCTAGCTTTTTTGATGGAAGTCCTAATAAGTATCCCATTTTATTTGGTAATGATCTAAAATACCAAATATGAGCAACAGGCACAACTAAATTGATATGCCCTACTCTATCTCTACGAACCTTCTTTTCGGTAACTTCAACACCACAACGATCACATATAATGCCTTTATAGCGAATTCTTTTGTATTTACCGCAAGCACATTCATAATCTTTTACAGGGCCGAAAATACGCTCACAGAACAAACCATCTCTTTCTGGTTTATGTGTTCTATAATTGATAGTTTCAGGTTTTAAAACTTCACCTCTTGAAGCTTCAAGAATTGTTTCAGGTGAGGATAAACCTATAGTTATTTTATTGAATTTTTTTACGGTGTATTTATCTTTTTGTCTTGCCATGATATAATGGTAAAGAATTTATTTATTTTTACAATGAACAGTAAGAAACCTTTGATTTTCTTACTTACAATTAATTACTATTATTCTTCTAACCTAACGTCTAAACCTAATCCTTTTAATTCGTGCATTAATACATTAAAAGATTCTGGTAATCCTGGTTCAGGCATTGGTTCACCTTTAACGATTGCTTCATATGTTTTGGCTCTTCCCATAACATCATCTGATTTTACAGTTAAGATCTCTCTTAATGTTGCAGAAGCACCATAAGCTTCAAGTGCCCAAACTTCCATCTCACCAAAACGTTGACCACCAAATTGAGCTTTACCTCCAAGTGGTTGCTGTGTAATTAATGAGTAAGGCCCTATAGATCGTGCATGCATTTTATCTTCAATCATATGACCTAGTTTGATCATATATATAACTCCAACAGTTGCAGGTTGATCGAATCTTTTTCCAGTACCACCATCATATAAGTAAGTATGACCAAATTCTGGTATTCCACCTTGCTTGGTTAATTTGGTAATTTGATCGATATTTGCTCCATCAAAAATTGGAGTAGCATAGGTATTTCCTAAATTTAGTCCAGCCCAACCCAATACGGTTTCATATATCTGTCCAATATTCATACGCGATGGTACACCAAGAGGATTTAACACAATATCAACCGGAGTTCCATCTTCTAAGAATGGCATATCTTCCTGACGAACAATTCTAGCAACAATACCTTTATTACCATGTCTTCCTGCCATTTTATCTCCCACTTTTAATTTACGTTTTTTAGCAACATAAATCTTAGCGAGTTTTAAAATTCCTTTTGGCAGTTCATCACCAATGCTAATTGCAAACTTCTTACGACGTAAAGAACCTTGAAGGTCACTTAATTTGATCTTATAATTATGAATTAGTTGATTTACTAATTCATTAAGAGCTTTATCAGTGGTCCAAATTCCTTTTGTTAAATGTTCAAAATCAGTAACTGAGTTTAACATTTTTAAAGTGAATTTTTTTCCTTTGGGTAATATTTCTTCACCTAAATCATTTTGAACTCCTTGTGAAGTTTTGCCATTAATCAAAGTAAATAATTTTTCAACAAGTTTGTTTTTTAAATTTTCAAACTTGGTGGCATACTCAATATCAAAGTTGGCTATCTCTTCTTTTTCTTTAATTCGCTTTGCTTTATCCTTAACGATTCTTTGGAAAAGTTTTTTATCGATTACTACACCTCTTAAAGAAGGCGAAGCTTTTAAAGATGCGTCTTTAACATCTCCAGCGTTATCACCAAAAATAGCACGTAAAAGTTTTTCTTCAGGAGTAGGATCTGATTCACCTTTAGGTGTGATCTTACCAATTAGGATATCGCCAGGTTTTATTTCGGCACCTATTCTAATCATTCCATTTTCATCAAGATCTTTAGTAGCTTCTTCACTTACATTCGGAATATCAGCTGTTAATTCTTCAGCACCTAATTTAGTATCTCTTACTTCTAATGAATATTCGTCAATGTGAATAGATGTAAAAATATCTTCTCTTACAACTTTTTCTGATATTACAATTGCATCTTCAAAGTTATACCCTTTCCAAGGCATAAATGCAACTTTCATATTTCTACCTAAAGCTAATTCACCATTTTGAGTTGCATAACCTTCACATAAAACTTGACCTTTAGTTACTTTATCTCCTTTTTTGACAATAGGATGTAGATTAATTGTAGTACCTTGGTTAGTTTTTCTAAACTTAATTAAATTGTAGGATTTAACATCACCTTCAAAACTAACAATACGTTCATTTTCAGAACGGTCATAATCAATTTCAATTTTATTAGAATCAACATAAGTAACAACACCTTCTCCTTCAGCATTGATCAAAATACGTGAATCTTTTGCTACTCTCCTTTCTAAACCAGTGCCAACAATTGGTGCTTCTGGTTTCATCAAAGGTACAGCTTGACGCATCATATTTGACCCCATCAAAGCACGGTTTGCATCATCGTGTTCTAAAAAGGGAATTAAAGAGGCAGAAATTGATGCAATTTGATTGGGTGAAATATCCATATAATCAATCTCTTCATTTGAAACAACAGGATAATCAGCACCTTCTCGTGCAACAACTTTATCTAAAACAATATTACCTTCTGTATCAAGTTCTAAATTTGACTGAGCTACTTTCATTCCTTCATCTTCTTCAGCACTCAAATAAATAGGCTCATTTACAATATCAACTTTACCCTCATTCACAGCCCGATAAGGTGTTTCAATAAAACCTAAATTATTAACTTTAGCATAAACTGCTAATGAAGATATCAAACCAATATTTGGTCCTTCAGGTGTTTCAATAGGGCATAAACGACCATAATGTGTAAAATGAACGTCACGCACCTCAAAACCAGCTCTTTCACGAGATAAACCTCCTGGTCCTAGTGCAGATAATCTACGTTTATGAGTAATCTCAGCTAAAGGATTTGTTTGATCCATGAATTGAGATAACTGGTTTGTACCAAAAAACGAATTGATTACCGAAGATAAAGTTTTAGCATTGATCAGATCAATAGGCGTAAAAACTTCATTATCACGTACATTCATACGTTCACGAATAGTTCTAGCCATACGAGCTAATCCAACACCAAACTGACTTGCCAATTGTTCACCAACTGTTCTAACACGACGGTTAGATAAGTGGTCAATATCATCAACTTCAGCTTTAGAATTCACTAAGTTAATCAAATTTTTAACAATTGTAATAATATCTATTTGTGTTAAAACTTTTTGGTCAATATCAATATCTAAACCTAATTTTTTATTCATTCTATAACGCCCAACTTCTCCAAGATTGTAACGTTGATCAGAGAAAAATAATTTATTAATTACACCCTTAGCAGTTTCATAATCTGGCGGTTCTGCATTTCTTAATTGGCGATAAATATGTTCAACAGCTTCTTTTTCTGAATTTGTCGGATCTTTTTGTAAAGTATTGTGAATAATGGCATAATCACCAGATTCATTATCAACTTTATGCAATAAAATTGTTTTTGAACCAGATTCAATTATTTCTTCAATATGTTCTTTTTCAAGAACTGTATCTCTATCTAATACAATTTCATTACGTTCAATTGAAATTACCTCTCCTGTATCTTCATCAACAAAATCTTCAAACCAAGTTTTTAATACCCTTGCTGCAAGTTTTCTGTCTAATACTTTTTTCAAGCCACTTTTTGAAACCTTAATTTCTTCTGCAAGATCAAATATTTCGAGTATATCTTTATCTCTCTCATAACCAATTGCTCTAAACAATGTAGTTACAGGTAATTTTTTCTTTCTATCAATATAAGCAAACATCACTTGATTGATATCAGTTGCAAATTCTATCCATGATCCTTTAAAAGGAATTACCCTTGCTGAATATAATTTGGTTCCATTTGCATGGAAAGATTGTCCGAAGAAAACTCCGGGTGATCTGTGTAATTGAGAAACAATAACTCTTTCTGCACCGTTGATAACAAAGGTTCCACTATGAGTCATGTAAGGAATAGTTCCCAAATAAACATCTTGTACGATAGTTTCGAAATCTTCATGTTCAGGATCAGTACAGTATAATTTTAATCGGGCTTTTAGCGGAACGCTATAAGTCAACCCTCTTTCAATACATTCTAAAATTGAATATCTAGGTGGGTCAACAAAGTAATCTAAAAATTCTAATACAAAATTGTTTCGGGTGTCTGAAATAGGAAAATTATCCATGAAAGTTTTAAACAAACCTTCATTACTTCTCTCATCAGATTTTGTTTCTAATTGGAAAAAATCTTGAAAAGATTTTATTTGAATATCCAAAAAATCAGGATATTCAGTAAACAATTTAGATGTTGAGAAGTTTATTCTTTGGTTATTTTTGTTCGTTGCCAATGGAGAAAAATTTAAATTAAAATAGTAAGAACGAATATATATGCAAAATGGTTTAGGTATTAAGGTAAAACCCCTAAATACCTAAACCTTAATTATTTAGTAGAGAAACAAATTATTTTAACTCTACTTCAGCTCCAGCTTCTTCTAATGAATTCTTAAGACCTTCAGCTTCATCTTTTGAAATTCCTTCTTTGATTGGTGCCGGTGCACTATCAACAATTCCTTTAGCTTCTTTAAGACCTAAACCTGTTAGTTCTTTAACTAATTTAACAACTGCTAATTTAGATCCTCCTGCTGCTTTAAGAATAACATCAAATTCTGTTTTTTCCTCAGCTGCTTCTTCACCTCCAGCTGCAGGACCTGCTACAGCAACTGCTGCTGCTGCTGGCTCAATACCATATTCTTCTTTTAATATATTTGCCAATTCATTAACTTCTTTTACAGTTAAGCTAACTAATTGTTCTGCGAAATCTTTTAAATCTGCCATTTTCTTTAATTTTTAAAAATTTTATTATTATAGTTTTAGTGTGTATTTATTCTTTATCTGATAATGTTTTCAATATACCTGACAATGTACTACCTCCCGATTGCAATGCTGAAATAACATTTTTTGCAGGTGATTGTAAAATTGTGATAATATCTCCAATCAATTCTTCTTTAGATTTAATGTTAACGAGCGTATCTAATAATTCGTCGCCAACATAAATAGACTCTTCTACAAAAGCTCCTTTTAAAATTGGTCTTTTAGATTTTTTTCTAAAATCTTTTATAACTTTTGCAGGAGCATTTCCTGTTTCAGAAATCATCAAAGAGGTATTACCTTTTAATATTGAAGGTAATTCTCCAAAATCTTTATCAGATTTTTCCATTGCTTTTTCAAGCAAGGTATTTTTAACAACTGCCAATTTTACGTTGGCTTTAAAACATGCTCTACGTAAGTTTGAAGTACTTTGAGCATCTAAACCTGAAATATCCGCTAAATAGATAACTTTACTTTCAGTTAATTTGCCAGTTAATTCTTCAATTACTAGTGCTTTATCTTCTCTGTTCATAATTAGAATATTTAACTGGTTAAACTGTTTTAGTATCAATTTCAATACTAGGACTCATAGTACTTGATACATAAATACTTTTAATATAAGTTCCTTTTACAGTTGCAGGTTTTAATTTATTTAAAGTTTGGAGTAATTCATTTGCATTTTCGGCAATTTTGTCTGCGTCAAATGAAGCTTTACCTATCAATGCATGAACAATACCTGTTTTATCAACTTTAAAATCAATTTTACCACCCTTAACATCTTTTACTGCTTTAGCAATATCCATAGTCACTGTACCTGTTTTAGGGTTAGGCATTAAACCTCTAGGGCCTAAAATTCTACCCAAAGGACCTAATTTTCCCATAACACTAGGCATAGTTACTATAACGTCAACATCTGTCCATCCTTCTTTTATCTTTTGAAGGTATTCATCTAATCCAACGAAATCTGCTCCAGCTTCTTTTGCATCACCTTCTTTATCAGGCGTTACTAATGCTAAAACTTTTACGTCTTTTCCTGTACCATGAGGTAAAGTTACAACGCCTCTAACCATTTGATTAGCTTTTCGTGGATCTACACCTAAACGTACTGCAATATCAACACTTGCATCAAATTTTACGTTGGTGATCTCTTTAATTATATTCGAAGCATCTTTTAATGTATAAGCAACATTAGCATCAAATTTAGCTTTAGCTTCTTTTTGTTTTTTTGTTAATCTTGCCATTTTTATACTTTTTTAACAGGAGCTTCTCCTTTTACTTTTATTCCCATTGAACGTGCAGTTCCAGCTATCATAATCATTGCAGATTCTACTTGAAATGCATTTAAATCAACCATTTTATCTTCAGCAATTTTTCTAATTTGATCCCAAGTAACGGTTGCCACTTTTTTACGGTTCGGTTCTCCGGATCCTTTTTTTAATTTAGCTGCTTCTAACAATTGAACTGCTGCAGGAGGAGTTTTAACTGCAAAGTCGAATGATTTATCTTTGTAAACATTTATTACAACTGGTAAAATCTTTCCGGCTTTATCTTGAGTTCTAGCATTAAATTGCTTACAAAACTCCATGATGTTTACTCCAGCAGCACCCAATGCAGGTCCAACAGGTGGTGAAGGGTTTGCTGCACCTCCACGTACTTGTAACTTAACTACTTTACTAACTTCTTTTGCCATTTTTAAATAATGTTTTAGATAAACAATTTGGAAGCTTCGTTTATCTTAATTTAGTGTAACAGTTATGATATTTTTTCAACTTGCATATAGTTTAATTCTAATGGCGTTTTACGTCCAAAGATCTTAACCATAACTTCAAGTTTTCTCTTTTCTTCATTAATTTTTTCAATAGTACCATCAAAACCATTAAATGGACCATCAATAACTTTTACGGTCTCACCTTTTATAAATGGAATAACAACATTTTCATTTTGTAATGCAAGGTCATCAACAGTACCTAGCATTCTATTCACTTCAGATTTTCTTAAAGGAACAGGATCTCCACCTTTAGTTTCACCTAAAAATCCAATTACTCCGGTAACCGATTTAATAATATGAGGTACTTCTCCACTCAAATTTGCTTCAACCATAATATAACCTGGAAAATAAACTTTTTCTTTATTATATTTTTTTCCATTACGTATTTGAATGACTTTTTCGGTAGGAACCAAAACTTGTTTTACATAGTCTGACAAACCCAAACGAGAAATTTCATTTTCGATATAAGTTTTTATTTTATTTTCCTGACCGCCAATTGCCCTTACGGCATACCATTTCATTACTATATCAGACATGTTAATAATGTTTTTTTAGTTAAAAAGATTAAAATATTGATCTAAAACCATTTGGAAAAATTTATCAACAAAGAAAACTGCCATTGCAAAAACCACTGTAAATATAGCTACAACAACCGTTGTTTGTTGCGCTTCTTGCCAAGGCATCCAGGTTACATTATTTTTCAGTTCTGAAAATGAATCTTTTATATAGTTTACTATTCCCATTTTAAATTATTTATGCACGGGTGGAGAGGCTCGAACTCCCGACACCTGGTTTTGGAGACCAGTGCTCTACCAACTGAGCTACACCCGTTTATTATTTTTAATATTCCTTTATTTTTTAGATTTGAAATCCTTACAAATTATATTTATAAAAATTTAAATAATTATTGGAATACTTTGGTGTTAAATTCTTAGTAAATTTCTTAAATAAAAATATTAAGAAATTTTAAAAAATGCTTTTTATTTATGTCAATAAAGGTATCCGTCAAAATTAGACGGACACCTTTTATTAAACACAAAATATTTTTAACATTTTTTAGTCTAAAATCTCAGTTACCTGACCAGCTCCTACTGTTCTACCACCTTCACGGATTGCAAAACGTAGACCCATGTTTAATGCTATTGCTTGATGTAAATCAACTGTGATAGTTAAGTTATCACCTGGCATTACCATTTCAACACCTTCTGGTAAATTAATTGTACCTGTTACGTCTGTAGTTCTTACATAAAACTGAGGACGGTAATTTTTATGGAATGGTGTATGACGACCACCTTCTTCTTTTTTCAAAACATAAACCTCAGCTTTAAATTTTGCGTGAGGAGTAATAGAGCCTGGTTTACAAATAACCATACCTCTTTTGATCTCATTTTTATCAATACCTCTTAATAATATTCCAACATTATCTCCGGCTTCACCTCTATCTAATATTTTACGGAACATCTCAACACCAGTAACAACTGAAGTTAATTTTTCAGCACCCATACCTATGATCTCTACTGGGTCTCCAGTATTTGCTACACCGGTTTCAATTCTACCGGTTGCAACAGTACCACGACCTGTAATTGAGAATACATCTTCAACAGGCATTAAGAAATCTTTATCAACATCTCTTTTTGGTAATTCAATCCATGTATCAACAGCATCCATCAATTCCATAATACCACCAACCCATTTTTCTTCTCCATTCAATGCACCTAAAGCAGATCCTTGAATTACAGGTGTTTCATCTCCATCATATTCGTAGAAAGACAATAATTCTCTTATTTCCATTTCTACCAATTCCAATAATTCATCATCATCAACCATGTCAACTTTATTCATAAACACAACCATTCTAGGAATACCAACTTGGCGACCTAATAAGATGTGTTCACGAGTTTGTGGCATAGGCCCGTCAGTTGCAGCTACAACTAAAATTGCGCCATCCATTTGAGCAGCACCAGTTACCATGTTCTTTACATAATCCGCGTGACCCGGACAGTCAACGTGAGCATAGTGACGATTTTCAGTTTGATATTCAACGTGTGCAGTATTAATTGTTATACCTCTTTCTTTTTCTTCAGGAGCATTATCGATTTGGTCAAAATCTTTTATCTCAGAAAGTCCTTTTTCTGCTAATACTGTAGTGATAGCAGCAGTTAAAGTAGTTTTACCGTGATCAACATGTCCAATAGTACCAATGTTTAAGTGTGGTTTTGAACGATCAAAAGTTTCTTTTGCCATGATTGTTTAAATTTATGTCTTAGTTATATAATAGTGTTTAATTTATTTTGAAGCTTTATTAAAAGTATAAGAAACAAAATATATTATTTTAAATTCTGTTTTCTCTTATACAAATCAATCTAATTTCAAGTATCATTATTTTGATATATCAGTTGTTTCAAAAAACAAGAGCCAATGACGGGATTTGAACCCGTGACCTCTTCCTTACCAAGGAAACGCTCTACCCCTGAGCTACACCGGCTGATTGTTGACATACCGGATTTCCTAAATTCAAAAAAAATCATTCGAAACGGATCATCGTCAATTTTTCCTTTCGTTTTCTCCAATTATTATTGGATAAAAAAATGAGCGGGAGACCGGGCTCGAACCGGCGACAATCAGCTTGGAAGGCTGAAGCTCTACCAACTGAGCTACTCCCGCATTGTTTTGAAACATAATAAAATAAATTGTGGGGAGAGAAGGATTCGAACCTTCGAAGGTTGCCCAACAGAGTTACAGTCTGTCCTCGTTGACCGCTTGAGTATCTCCCCAATTTATTTATTTTTTATCAAAGAACGAGCCGATAGAGGGACTCGAACCCACGACCTGCTGATTACAAATCAGCTGCTCTAGCCAGCTGAGCTACATCGGCTTATATTACTGTTTTTTTATCTTAAAAATGAATGATAATATTTACCTTTATTGCATAAAAAAACAAACCGCTTTTTCTAACGGTTTGCAAATGTAAAAAGTTTTATTTTTTCTACAAAACTTTTTCTACTTTATTTTTTAAATTATACTTTTTGTTTTTCTTTTCTTTTGAGTAACTGTCTTTTTAATGAATCAACCGATGTACTTATTCCTTCTTCAAATGATTTGCTCTGTTTTTTAACTACAACATCATTCCCTGGTATCTTAATTCTAAGGTCTGATACCTTATTTTCCTTTTCACTGGTTTTCTGAACCTTTAAAAAAACTTCTACACCTAGAATATTATCATTATACTTCTCTAAACTTTCAACTTTCTTTTCAATAAAATTTACCAAGTCTTGATCAATGTTAAAATTGACAGATTGCACAGATACTTTCATATTTATTGGTTGTTTTTATTGCTCCTTGGGTGAGCCCGATTATACATTTTTTTTAATTTGTTTAAACTATTTTGCGTATAAACTTGTGTTGAAGCTAAACTCGTATGCCCAAGTAATTCTTTTACTGAGTTTAGATCAGCACCTTCATTTAGCAAGTGTGTAGCAAAAGAATGCCTAATCATATGTGGGCTTTTTTTAACCTTTGATGACACCTTACTAAAATACTCATTTATTACTCTATAAACAAGTGTTGGGTACAATTTATTTCCTTTTTTTGTAATAAAAAAAAATTTAACATTTGTTTCTATTTCGTTTCGAAATAACAAATATTTTTCAATAGAAATGTTAATAGAATTTAACAATGGTATATAACGTTCTTTATTTCTTTTACCCAATACTTTAATTACTCCTTTTGTTAAATCTATATCTGATATTTGTAAAGCTATTAATTCGGCTCTTCTCATTCCTGTTGAATAAAATAATTCAACCATTAGCTTATTTCTAACCGATTCAAAATCATCTTTGGATTTAAATATCTTAATAACTTCATCAATTTCTTCAGTATTAAATGGAATATTAATTTCTTTTGCAACTTTTAATGCTTTGTGATTATGCAAAGGGTTTTGTTTAATTTGTTTTATTTTTAATAAAAAATTATAATACGATTTTAAAGAACTTATTTTACGGTTTATAGAACGATTTGAAATATTTGAATTTACCAAATTTACGATCCAACTCCTTATATAATTATAGTGAATTTGTTCAATATTCTTTTCGTCAAAATTCTCAATACAAAAATTTTGAAAAGCTTCAATGTCATTTTTATAAGCAGTAAGTGTATGAGAAGCGTATTTTTTCTCGTGATTAAGATATGTGATAAAAGCAGAAATGCTCAAATTATTTTACTTTAAATTATAAATTAATATTCTAAAAATAATGAAAAAAATAAAAGATTATTCAAAAACCACTCTAAACAAATTTACAAAAATTAAATTAATCCTATAATTCATAAATAAAAAAATCCGTTAGTAACAAAACCAACGGATTTAATTTTAATAAAATAATTAGCTTAACCTTTTTCTTCGTTAGTTCTAATATTTTGAATATATTTTGCTTTTAACAATTGCTGTCTTTTATTTACAGATGGCTTGTTAAATTGTTTGCGTTCGCGTAGTTGCTTCATAGTTTTAGTACGATCAAATTTTCTCTTAAAACGTTTTAAAGCTCTATCAATATTTTCTCCATCCTTTACAGGTATGATTAACATAAAGAGGCACCTCCTTTCATAAGTTCTTTTCTAAAATTATTAATTTAGGGCTGCAAATATACAAAGAAATCAACAATAATTATTTTTTATTTAAAAAAACTATCTTTAACACATGAATAGATCCCTTAGATATATTTTATACCTGCTTTTAATTGTTCTATTTTTTATTGTAGGTTTTTATTTTTGGGCTTCTTCTCCCAATTTTTCCGAAACTGAATATACTCAAATAAAAACAAATCAATTCTCATCAAAAACAAACACCGACTCAATTTTTAGTATCATCACCTATAATATTGGTTATTTAAGTGGCATGACCAACAACTTACCTGTAAAAAAATCAAAAATATTTTTTGAAAACAATCTAAAACTTGTAAAAGCTCAATATAAAAATTTAAATGCTGATATACTTGCTTTTCAGGAGATTGATTTTGCTTCAAAACGTTCTTATGATTTAAACCAACAAGATAAAATTGCAACTTTAGGTTATAATTATATTGCACAAGCAATAAATTGGGATAAAAAATATTTACCTTTTCCTGAGTTTCCAATTTCTATGCATTATGGCAGAATTCTTTCCGGGCAATCGGTATTAAGCAAATTTCCTATACTTGACCATCAAAGAATTGAATTGGAAAGAAATCCAACAAATCCTTTTTATTATGATGCTTTTTATATTGATAGATTGGCACAAGTAGTACAAATTCAAATCAATAACAAAAAAGTTATTGTTATTAACGTCCACTTAGAAGCTTATCACAAAGAGACACGATTAAAACAAACCCATAAAATCATTGAAATATACAATCAATACAGCCAAAAATTTCCTACCCTTTTGGTAGGTGATTTTAACAGCGATATTAAATATGAAAATGCAAGTATCAAATTATTATTAAATATTCCTAAAATAGGAAATGCCGTTTATAATAATGATAACCCAAAAACATTTAATTCGGTAAAACCAACTGAAAGATTAGATTATATTTTTTATAATACCGATTTTATAGAATATATTAGTGGCCGCTTACTGACAGAGTTTAAACAAGCTTCTGATCATTTACCTTTATTAATGCAATTTAAATATAAAAAACATGGAAGAATTACAAACACATCAATTGAAACCCCTTAGCGTACAAGAATGGGCATTAACAATTTTTATTTCAGGCTTACCTTTAGTTGGGCTCATCATGTTATTGGTTTGGGCATTTAGTGATGACACCAATATTCATAAAAAAAATTGGGCCAAAGGAAGTTTATTAATTATGTTAATAGCATTTGCCTTAGTTTTTATGTTTATGTTTATTTTTGGAGGGATGGCTTTAATTTCAAATATATTTGACTAAATATTAAGACTAAATTATGTTTAATCACCAAAGATTAGTTCTAACTAATTTTTGGTGATCTTTTATTTTTAAAATAATTTTATTAATTATTTCTTAATATACATTATAATTGTTCCGCCTATTCCAACTATAGCAGTAACAGGAAAAATTATTACACCTAAAAAGAAAAACACTACACTAAAAAAGTTTAGAATATTGTGAATAATCATTGTTTCTTTATTCATTTCTGCAAAAGCATCAAACATGTTATGAAACAATACAGAACCAATAAACCCAATAACTGACACTAACAAAAGAATTAAAAACTTTTTGGGTTTTTTCCAAGTATGAATAAAAGCAAATAATATACTTCCAACTCCAAACATCAACAATGAAATTCCGGGAAGATTATCTGAAATACCAACAATAAAAGCTATAATAATTAAAATAATTCCAAGAGTTATTAACGATAAGGAAATCGTTCGTTGTTCTTTATTATCAATTAAATTTTTAAAATGATTTTTCACTTTTTATAAAGGATTTTCACAAACTATTAAAATTGACTGATGTTTTATTTAAAATCAAAGTTTATAACTTTAAAATTGGAATTGCAATGACTGTCATCAGTAAAAAGAATGATTCTCATCAATT
>JBDLJB010000027.1:0-38623 GCA_039714555.1 Bacteroidota bacterium | reverse complement strand
ATCATCATTTCTTACTTCATTTCCTCTCTTTCCTAAATAATCCCTTTTCCTTTGCAAAAAATAACCAATTCTTCTATATTATGGCAATTGGATTTTCTTAATATGTTTTTTCGGTGTGTTGCTATAGTGTGTTCGCTTACATTCAAAGTATCTGCAATAAATTTGTTAGGATTTCCCTTAACGATCTCCTTAATTACCTGTCGCTCTCTTTTTGTAAATGTTCTATTGTAGATGCTATAAACCTTTTCATTAAATACTTCTCTGTCCAGATCATCAGATATAAAATTCCAATTTACATTATCAGATTTATCTAAAAAGGAAATATCTGTTAATTTGATCAAAAAACAAGTAGCTAAACCTGAGGTGTCGACATTGAAAACAGATGTTTGGCTTAACACTTTGATATAGGAACCATCTTTTATTTTACGACGATAACATATTTGCAGAACATTGTTTTTACTGTTTTCAGGATATTCTAAAGAGTGTAATAATGCTACCCTTGTCACACGTTGCGTAATTTCGGAATCATCGGGATGGATGCTATTTAGGAGAAAATTAAAAGTAATATAATTTCTATCACATCCCAGAAGATTTTTAAAGCCCCTTTTATAAATAATTTTGTTTTGCTCAATATCTAACAAATAGAGGCCTTCATTTATATTAAGCGGGATGTGTTTCAGGTTATTGAAATTTTTCTTGTCAACAAGCTTTTTATTGAAAGAGCCATGGATACTCTCAATAAATTTATCCATATTTTTTTCTTCAATAGGCATAAGGAACGAATTGAATTTTAGTAAAACTAATTAAAATAATTTCCATATAAAAAATTATTCTATAATATAATGATTTATGCTAAAAAATATTTATTCTCAAAGAGTTTTAATTTCTTACTTCTTTCCCCTTTACTATATAATCCCTTTTCCTTTGCAAAATATGATCAACTCCATAGGGTTATGGCAGTTGGATTTATAATATATCTGTTTTCTATGTGTTGCTACGGTATGTCTGCTTATGTGATATTTGTCCGCCATTTCTTTACTTGATCTTCCATTTGCAATTTCTTGAATTATTTCAGTTTCTCTTTTGGTAAAATATTTTTGTTCATTTCTGTAAATTAGTTTTTTAAAAGCTTCTTTATTTAGGTTATTTGCTTTAAGATTCCAATTTATATTATCTGTATGATCCATAAAAGAAATATCTGTATATCGACTAAGTACATATAATATTTTATTATTCTTATCTACTTCAATAATTGATGAATTGTCTAATATTTTAATATAACCACCCTCCTTTTTTTTGATTCTAAAAGTGATAGACAGTTCGTTGCCTAAGGTATCTTCAGGGTGATCCAGACTGTATAAAACAGCTGCACGAATAATTCGTTTTATCCTACCAGCCTCCATTGGGTGATAAAGGCTTCTAATAAATTCTAAAGAAATATCTTCATCCCGATATCCCAACAGATTTTGAAAACCTTTAATAAACACCAGTTTATTCTTACTGAAATCACTCACAAAAATACATTCATTATGACTTAAAGGTAACTTGTCAAAATCATTTAATTTTATTTCTTTAGAAGAATTTCTCTCAATGGTTTCCTTAAGTCGTTCAAAAAAAACACTCATGTTTTCATCATCAATGCTCATAAGGGGATAAAGGAATTAGATTAATAATAAATAGAGTGTTTTAAGCATTATTCTTAATTCAAACTAATAACAAATATAAAGTGTATATTTGGATAAATTATATTATCGCATTATAATGAGATTACTTTTTTTACTTGTATTTATCAGCCTGAGTAGCTATTCTCAAAAAGTTATTATTGATGATCTGGGTGCTTTAAAAAATGTTGGTATTGATAGTCTCAATAATGAGTTATTATTATTTTATGAGGATTATTATGAAAAACTAGATCTTAAAACCTATGATAGAAAACAGTTTAAATTGTATGTGGATAAACCATTTGATTATGGAACTTTTATAGTTGTAGATACTTTACAATATTTTGTACCTGGTGATGGAGGTAGGGTTTATCAATTTAAAAATGATACCATCAAAAGAATTGACAATTCCTTTGATCATAGAATGCAAAGCGGATCAAACATCTTTTCATATAATTCTAAAATTTACAAGTACGGCGGTTATGGATTTTGGTCTGTACGTAATTTTTTTATTTTTTTTGATAAAATCACAAAAGAATGGGAAGTTGATGATCTGGTAAGTTCAAAGGATATTCCACAAGGAACCTATGGGGGTTTAGATATTAAAATTGGCAATGAGATTTATTTATTTGATGGACAAAAGATAGATCCACACAAAAGGTTGGAAAGAATTAAAAATAATGAAGTTTGGAAGTATAATCTTAAAAGTAAGCAATGGAAATATCTTGGTAAAAATTCGCCAATTGAGAGAAAAGTAACTATAAAATATAAAAACAAGCTGTTAAATTCAGGACTGAGTAATATTGCAGAAATTGATGTGATCAATAATAAAATTACACTTTATGACCATAATATATTAAGCCCCAGATTACATTTAACTTTTAAATCATTTTACTTAAACAATAAATTTTATTGTTTTACAACAAAGAGAGGAAAAGCATCACTTAAAGTTATTGAAGAAAAAGATTTTTTTGGTAAGAAGATATCTTCCAAAATTTTTTATAAAAACTACCCTTACTGGATATTCTTATTTCTTGTTTATTTTTTGACACCATTTTTATTCTTAATATTAATATGGTTGGGTATAAAGTATTATAAAAAGAATCAAAAGATCGTTCTATTAGAAAATGGGCTTCGATATAAAGACAAATTTGCTGAGTTTGACAAAGAATCTATGCAGATAATTAAATTATTATTATATGAAGATGAAGTATATTCAAATCAAATATTAAAAATAGTTGAAAAAGAACAATACAGTCTGGCACACAATGAACGTATAAAAGTTCAAAGATTAAATGATATAGATCTTAAAATAAAAATGCTTTTAGGAACGAATGATGATGTGATACGATCTGTTAAATCTGAAAGTGACAGGAGGATAAGAATCTACAGGATTTCGAGAGAATATTTTGGATAGAATTGCTATAAAGCTTCTACTCAAATTTAGATAAAAGTCTTAAATTGGCTTTTTCTTAGAGTTTTTATATGTTAAAATATTAGCGGTGTTTTCGACTTTATAAATCGCGGCGTATAAGTATCACAATATGATTAAAAAAGCTCTGTAACCCACATGGTATAAGGGTTTGTTGATGATTTAGGTACCGCCGTTAGCTCCACTTGATAATCAAAGAGTTAAATAACATATTATTGTTTAACTCTTTTTATTTGCACGCATTTTGCACGCAAAATAGACCAACAAAAGTTTATATCCATTTAACATTAATTAACTTCAAATTACTAGTACCTGTATTAATTTATAGTTTTTTTGATATTGCTATTAACCAAAATTTACTTTTAGTATGTACGGAGGTACTATCTATATATTTATAATGCTCTTATAATCTTTAACTTATAGCTATTCCTGTATTAGTACTCACCGAATAGCTCACTTTTTTAATTAGTTCAAAATGTTTTTATAATACTAATTGCTATTTGCTTCTCAAATATAATAATCAAGTTTTAATTGATAAAACTGTTAACATTTTATTCTTTTGGAAGACTAAATAATGAGTTTAATATATTTTTTAGATTAACAGAAGAAGCGTAAAACTGATAAACATAATAAATTATTGTTTACTGAATATAATTCGGTTTTAAAAAAACAATAAGTATCTTATTCCTTATATAGTTATGAAATACCGGTAGCTGTGATGTCACATCTGAAGTAGTTTATATTTAAAGAATCATAACTTTATTAAAAATATTATCTATATGATTTTAATCACTTAATAATCTAATTACAATGAAGAAAAATTATTTCATAATTATAGTTATCCTGTTATCCGTTTCTACTTTTTCTCAAGAAGTTGATTTAAGTTGGGCAAATTCATTTGGAGACACATCTGGTGATCAGACCCACCATATGACGACAGACCTATCTGGAAATATATTTACAACAGGTTTCTTTAAGAATACTGTAGATTTTGATCCAAGCTCGTCAACTTACGAATTAACTTCTAATGGCGATGTAGATATTTTTGTACAAAAATTAGATTCAGATGGGAATTTTATTTGGGCTATTGCTATAGGAGGAACATCAAGTGATGAAGGTTATGGAATTTCAACTGATACATCTGGAAATATATTTGTAACGGGTGGATTTAACCTTACGGTAGATTTTGATCATGGTTCAGGCACACATAATTTAACAAGCAATGGGAGTGATGATATTTTTATTCTCAAATTAGATACAAATGGAAGTTTTATCTGGGTTAAATCTATAGGAGGAACTGCAAATGATCAAGGACGGGCATTAATAACTGATACTTCTGGAAGTATATATTTAACGGGGTATTATCAGGGAGAAGTAGATTTTAATCCGGGAGCAGGAGTTTACTTTTTGAATCATGATAATGGAGATGATGCATTTATTTTAAAATTAGATGCTAATGGTGATTTTGTTTGGGCAAATGCAATTACAAGCTCGCTGTATGCTCAAGGTTATGCAATACAAATTGATGGTTTAGGAAATGTGTTAGTAACAGGGACCCTTGATGCTGGAAATGTTACCTTCATTAAAAAAATAGATAACGTTGGGAACACTCTATGGTATAAAACTATAGCTGGATCATCTGCAAATAGAGGACATTCAATAATTACAGATGCTTTAAACAATGTATATGTCACAGGCATCTATCAACAAACTACAGATTTTGATCCTAGCACAGGGATTTTTAATTTAACTTCGATAGGTGGTTATGATATCTTTATTCTAAAGCTGAATTCTGATGGAGATTTTTTGTGGGTGAAGTCAATGGGAGAAAGTTCAGGTGATTCAGGCGAGGAAATTATTATTGACAACTCTGGTTATATTTATATTACAGGCACTTTTGAAGGTACAGTCGATTTTGATCCCAGTAGTAATATTTTTAATTTAACTTCTAATGGAGGGAGAGATATTTTTATTCAAAAATTAGATGAAAATGGAAGTTTTGTTTGGGCTTCATCTATGGGTGGTATCGGATCTGAATATCCTAGAGGTTTTTTAATTGACCCCTCAGGTTCTTTGTACTTGACTGGTATTTTTCAAAACACAATTGATTTTGACCCTAGTGGAAATATTTATAATTTAACCTCCAATGGTAGTTTCGATATATTTAATATTAAGTTAGGTCAAACAACATTAGGAGTTGAAGAATCCACATTAATTAATGATGCAATAATATTCCCCAATCCATTTCAAAACGTTGTAAATATTAATTTAAGAAATCATAATGAAGTATCTGTAAAAATGTTTAATGTTAACGGGCAATTGATATTTAATGAAAAAAATATCAATACTGAAAAATATCAATTTAGTTTTGACGGAATAAAAGGTATTTATTTCATTGAAGTTAATTATCAAGGTGAAAAACAACATTTTAAGCTTATTAAACAGTAAATGAACATATTACACACCATTAATTTTTAATTAAAATAACTGATATATGAAGAAAAATAGATCTTATTTAAGTAAAAAACCTCTAAATATTGTGATGATAACAGGTTGCCTGTTTTTTTTATTATTAGCATGTGGAAATAATTCTGATAAAAAAAATAATACTTTAAAATCAGGGATTCAAATAAAAGAAAAACAAAATAACGACTCTAATATTGATTGTTTCGAAAAATATCATGGTAAACCCGAAGAACTTCTTACCAAAGAGTTGGTAGGTAAATATGTTGATTTTGAAGGAGCTGATGTAGATATTGCCAAAGTATCCGAACAAATTATAAAGGATAAAGATTTTGCTCAAGTTAATTGTAAATGGAAAATTAATAGACAAAGACACATCGTTAGGTTAAAACAAATTTCAAAGATTGAATTGTATGAAAGTAAAAACCCCGTTGACCGATTTTATGATAAATACCATACTAGAACTCCTGAAGAAAGAACCGAATTAAAAAAACTTTACGACTCTTTGGTATTAAACAGTGATAAGGTTAAACAGAAAACGGACAAATCTACAGCAGAAATGGTAAGCGAATCTATAGGTTTTGATTTTAAATATCTTACTATAAAAGGCATAGGTGATGCTGCTGTTTGGGAGTATAAGGTGAACGACTTAAAAGTTTTAGTTGGTGACTTTCAGTTCACAGTAAATGTCGACTTAAATAAAGGAAATGATTATGACCTCGAAAAAGCCAAATTAATTGCGAAGGCCATTATTGAAAAAGCCTGTAACTAGCTATTAAAGGCATTATTTTATGAAGTATGAAAATATACTAAAGGGTTTAACTCCATAAAGTTAAATTCTTTTTTCAATTCAGTGGTCTACTCATAACTGGTTAACATGATTATGTTGTTATGCTGTTATGTTAGATTCACAAAAACTCTTTTCAGGCAATTTACCGTTTTATAAACTAAGCCCGAATCTTTCGCAATAAAAATAGATGTCTTAAAAGTATTATCCATAGTTCTCCTTATGACAGGAAATTAATCTGAGTTTTGGAAAATATTAAAAAGCACAATTTCCTATTTACATTCACAGCAATAAGGCTGATTTAAATTTAATCAATCTTGAACAATGGTAAATTTAATCGTTTTATCATCCTCGTAAGAGAAAAGCACATTGGGAGCAGCTATTCTCACTTTGGCTTTTGTATTTACTTCAATTTTTTCACCTCGCTTATAGTCATACATTAGGTTACACTGATAGTATGTTTCGACCCCATTACTTGTTTTGTTTAAAACGGTCCATTCTTCAGGCATTGCATTTTGACCACGAATGATTACCACCTTTTGAGATCCATCCGCCATTTCCAAGAGGTAAACAATTCCATCGCCTTTAGAACTGCCCGTATCACCATTTGCATCAACTTCTAATTCGAAGTTATAATCAACTCGCTCGATTACTTTACCGGAAGGGGTATACCCCATATCTGCGTTTTGGTTTGCATCGCTTTTAGCTAATATCTCATCAAAACTTTTTTCTGGTGCTTTCACTGTTTCATAGACCAAGTCAGAGCCTTTCTCAACTAAAATAGTTGTCATAAACCTATCACCCATCCTTTTGGTTATAGCAAGTATTTGATCTGTGCATTGACCAATATCAAATACCAAAGCTTCTGATTTACCATCCATATTAATTGTAAGTTCCAGCTGTTTACTATCCTCAAGGTATTTCCAGTTTCCCGAATGTTCAATGCCATCAAACTTTCCATTCATTTTTCCTTTCTTTTTCAAAGTTAGATTTTCACCTAACCTTTGAATAGTATCACCTGTTTCATAGGTTATAGCTGCCGAGACCCATTCTTTGGTCAAATATTTTTCCATTTTCCTTTTGGATTGACCATAAGCCGGTATTAAAACAATAGTCATTAATAAAAAAAATAAAAGATATATTGAGTTTTTCATGATAATTTAGGGTTAATGAATTGATGATATTTTGTGTTTGGTTCTATTCTGTTTTTACATTCTTCCATCATAGATATTATAATTCTCGACGACTATGATTCCTTCCATAGGAAATAACTTATTCTTTGCATTATTACTTCCTGTAGGGAAACCTTCTCCTTTAAAATTGACAACAATCTTTTCGTCAGTAAATTCTTCTAAAACAACATTTCCTTTATAAAACATTGCCCTGTCTCCTATCATTTGCGGTTTACTTGGTATAATAATTTCAACTAAACTTCTTTTTATTTTTGAGGTCATTTGTTCCTCAGGTGTTAAAGCAGAAACCTGTTGCGAAAATGTAATGGGAGTTGTTTTATAAATTCCCGAATCAAATACATGAACCATTGCTACCCGATTGTTTATATCTGTATATTTAAATTGTATACCGTCATCTAATAAAACAACAACACTATTATATTTAGGGTTTATTTTGTCTATTATAATTTTTTTACCATTTATTGTTGCGTCAACTTTTATTGTTGTATTCTTTTTGGTTTTATCTTTCTTTTTTTTCGAAGAGGTTTTTGATATTTCTTTTACACTATTTGTCTTGACTTTTGTGTCTGATTTATCACTTTTACAACCTGGCAGAATTACAATAAAAGTAAATAGGATCAGTATTTTAGTCTTGATAGTATTCATAGTTTCTTGTTTTAATAATTTTATGTTTCTCGTTTTTATTCTATTGTTTACCCCATTTAATCTATCAGTTTAAACCTCATTTTAGCCCTGGCTTTTCTTTCACCATCACTTGATTTAAAATTAATATACCCGTATAAATCCATAGAGTTATTGTTATATTTTCTCAACCTCATTCTGTCATAATTTGTCCATTTTCCTGCTCTAAGGTTCTTAATATTTACTAAATCTTTTACCACTCTTCTGACATCAACATTTATCTTACCGCTATTAGCAGTCATTCCGGATTTAGTTGAAATATAACTCAGAGAAACTTCTTGAAGGTTATTATTAATAATGAATTTGCTATAACTATCATTTAATAACTCAGATGTAATTTCAAATACAATATAATTACCAATAGGCTTTTTACTGCCTTCTTTCACCCAAAACTGATGGTCAATATCTCCCTTAAATATGACATCTTTCCCATTTCCTCCAAACCTTGGTTTAATGTTTTTGCTTGCATTAACATTCATATAGAAATCAGTGCTTGGTATTCTAGCTCCTCTTTTATTACTATATTCTATCCACTGGTTAAAAACATAATCATCCTTATCGTCTGAGTCATCTGATTCTTCACATTCAAAATTTTCTAATGTAATTCTAAGTTTATATGTTTTACTTGTAGAGGTTTTATTGTTTGTAGTCGATCTTGAAGTTACTACGGCACTAGTCATAGTCTTATTAAAGACATCTTTTGATGCTTTTGAAAACTTTTCATTAGCAATTAATGACCATCCTTTTCCATTTGGTGTAAAACTGATAATAGTTGATTTGTATTTTTTTGCTTTAAATGATTTTAATTGTTGGTAAGTATCATCTGGAATACTTCTCGCAAAGAATTGATCATCAGCCAAAATAACCCATCCGCCCGAAGGGGTAAAACTAACTTGGGTTAGTTTTGTTGAAGATCTACCGGAATTATTAGCATCTCTTACTTTCTTAAGGTATTTATAGCATTCATCAGGAATACCTCTTGCATAAAATTCGCCACTAGAAGCAATTATAACCCATGCATTAGTACTGTTTGCAACATAAGGAAATGAAATACTCTTAATTTTTTTTCCCTTCTTTTGAAAATCACTTATTTTGTTTTTTAATTCCTTAGGAATATTTACGCCATACGCACCTTTATTAGTGACTATGACATGAGCATTATAATTACTATATTTTCCTTTAGGTATTTTAGGAGCAAAAGAAACCTGTTTAAGTTTATGCCCTGTATTTTTGAAATGTTTCAAGAATTCACGAGTATCACTAGGAATACCAACTTGATAAAAATTATTCTTATTGGTTATTATAACCCAACCTCCATTGGGAGAAAAAGTAAAACTGCTAATTCCTCTTGAAAGATTTTGATTTATTTTTTGATGTGCCTCATTGGGTATGTTCTTATTATATTTTATTTGTGCGTTAAAAATTGTAGTAAATAAAAGTAACACTGTGATTAAAAAGGTTTTGATTTTCATAGAATGTTGATTTATAATACTTTTAATATGGTTTGATTCTTGTTATTTTTTAAAACTTCAACTTTTGATTTTGTCTCTCCGGAATTAAATAAAATGATAAACATATCACCCGGTAAAAAAACATTTTCAGGTATAAATTCAAACTTACCGGTATATTGTTCTTCCTTGGGTATCTCCACTGGTGCAGGTTTATCATAAAGGGAACTGTTTTTATCTTTGATTATGATAAGAGACGAACCCTTACTTGCCTTTACCTGCCCTCCTTTTACAACGTAATTACCTTTTAGGTATCCGGTTAAAAACGAGCTGTTTTTATATTTTTTAATAATAGTTTCTTTTCCCAGATTGGTAAAAGTTTTGTAGGTGACAATATTTGTAATCTTTTCGGTTTTATTATCAATTACATAAACCATCTCAGTTTGTTTGCCAGATGAATAGTTTTTCTTAGGACTATAAGATTTACTTATTTTGTTATAGTTAGAAAATGCATTTGTGCTTTTTGAAGTTGTACTTAAAATTTTTATTACAAACCGATTCCTATCATTCAATTTTACTTCAACTTTCCAATTAGATTGCCATGCCGCATTAAAAATGGTAAACATATCTCCCGGTAAGAACATATCACCTGGTAAAAACATATCTCCCGGTAAATACTTTTTATTCTTATACGTTGTAATCATTGCCCCTTTTTCAGGTAAGATTTCACCATTCTTCACTTTGTAAGTACCGTTTAAGTAACCAATAAAAAAAGAACTGTTTCTGTATTTCTTTTGCATATTGATTCTTTCTCTGCTAATGGCTTCGAATAATACGATACTACTCATCTTTTTTGTTTTACCGTCAAATACACAAACTACCTTGGTTTTTTTTAGCAAACTATTGTTTAAATTTATGGCATGTGAAAAATAGGTTACACTTAAAATTAATAGTATAGTTGTCACTATTTTATTTGTGACGTAGGTATAATAATTTTTAATTTTTGGGTCTTTTATATTTTTTCTAAAAAATTTCATAATTTATTGTTTTTAGTTAATTAGAATTAATCTTTCGTTTTTAATTGATCTTTAATAAAATGACCGAAACTCTTTCTTTGGAAAAACAGGTAACCATAAAAAGATTACTGTAATCGGCATCCTCTATTTGCTGGTATTTTTCTTCTCCTATAAGCTTGTTTACAAAAAAAGGTGTGGTATTACTATGACCAGATACCACTACGGTTTTACTTTTTACTTCACTTAAAAATACTTTAACATCCAAATCTCTTTTATAGGAATTTATTTTTTCAATACCTTGTGAATTAGCAATGATACGAGCCAAGGCTTGTGTCCTTTTTAAATCAGTTGAATATACTTTATCAATTTTCTCTGATCGTAAAACAGCAGCCCATTTTTTGGCCCTTTCTATTCCTTTTTCAGAAAGCTTTGGATCACGTGTGCCATCATCGATAGTTTCGGTGTGTCGAAGTAAAAATATTTTTGTTACTTCATTCTCTTGTCCGAAACTGAAATCACATAGTAGAAGAAGAAAAAAGACTGGTATTATTTTTTTCATAATTAATTTAACCTTCATATTTCTAATGATTTTATTTATTCTTCTTCGGGTACTTCTCCCAGTTTCATAAATTCATACTCATTTTTTTCAATACTAAAAAGCTCTTCATTTAATGAAACACATCTCATTTTTACATGATTCTTATTCTTTTTTTTATCCTGATATTGCACTTCCATTACCAAGCTGCTTTCCATCTTTCCTAACCATTTAGGATTAAAACCTTTTGGTGCCTTATCGGTTTTCATTCCAAAAATTTGGGAGAAACTCACCGGAGCTTCCATGGCAGCATATATTATCATTTTCATTTCATCATTTTCCATGATAAATCCTTGGCATGTATATCCTAATATCTCTTTAGTGCCTATTTCTTTAAAAGTATAATCATTATTAGCAGTACCTTCATCACTTTCAAAATCCATAGCTATTGGTACAGAGTTTGCCATAGCCTTTTTTGAACCATCCATATCTATAAATATAGTATTGATATGTCTATCCATATCCATTACAGTATACATATCACCTGTTGTTCCAGGTTGTTTTATATCTGGTTTAGACCCAAAATATTTTACTCCTGATTTTAAAAAATAATTGATAATAAATGATCCATCTTTGGTTTCCATTTGCATGGTGTAGTTCCAATCAAAATCATAGGTGTCTGGCAAAACTGATGGGTCAACTGGACTTCCAGTTTTGGACTTCATCATTTTTTTTAGATCAATGTTCAACAGTTTATCTACTACTTTACCGGTTTCTCCTGCTGCTTTTTCTTCGGCTTTCATAATCACTGCTTCTTCAGCAGCATATTTAACTCTTTGTTTAAATTTTTTTAAAAATTGAGCATTTATTAAATTTGTACTAATGACACTAAAAAAAAGAATAATTAATATTTTTCTAACAGGATTCATATTATTGATAATTTTAGTTGGTTTAGATTATGTAACATTTAGTACATAAAAAAAATTGAATGTTAACACTTTGATAAAATTTTTATTACATTTACTTCTATTAGTTGCTCTTTGTAAGTAGATGAAAAAAGAACATATAAAAGTATTATTGAATAGTAATTCAAAAGAAATAAGCAATCTTTATTATGAAAATAGAGATGCCTTTTTCAACTTTGGTAAAAAATATGGTCTTGATTACGATGACCTTTCCGATATTTATCAAGAAGCATTTATAGCATTAAGAAAACATGCTTTAACAGGAAAGTTAAATTCAGTTAAAAGTTCATTAAAAACATATCTTTTTGGTATTTGTAAGTTTATGATATTTGATCTTTTGAAAGAACGAAGTAAAAATGCCTCTTATGATCCTTCAATTCATGTTATACATGATATTATAGAGCCTGTTTTTTTTGAAAGTGACAATAAAGTACTAACAATAGAACAACAATTACTAAAAAAACACTTTAAAAAATTAGGAAAAAAATGTCAAATAGTGTTAACCTTATTTTATTCTAGGGGACTAACTATAGATGAGATAGTAGAGCATACAGATTATACAAATAGTAGTGTAGTTAGAAGTCAGAAATCGAGATGTATTAAAAGGTTAAAAGAAATGATTAAATCATAAAGGTATGAAGAAAGAGGATTTAATTGATAAATATTTACAACATAGACTTACATCAGAAGAAAAGCTAAAATTTGAAGAACTTTTTAAAAATAATATTGATTTTAAAAAAGAAGTAACTTTTCATACTAATTTAAAAAAAGCTGTTAAAAATGATGATAATGAGAATTTTAGAAATTTAATTTCTAATCTTGAATTAAAAGCTAGAAAACCAAAACGCTCGTATATAAAATGGTTAGCAGCAGCAAGCGTAATTTTGTTATTAGGGTTAACATACTTTTTGACTGTAGAAAAAAAAGCATCTTCTCAGGAGCTCTTTTCTAGTTATTTTGAACCTTATAGGAATGTTATTCAGCCTTTGGAAAGAAATGGGGATCAACAGAATGAAAAAAAAATTGCCTTTATGGCATATGATCATGGAGAATATGAGAAAGCAATTTTACTCTTTTCGAAATTATACATGACAACAAAAGAGCCTTATTATTTATTTTATAAGGCCAATGCTTTATTAAAACTTGAAAGGGCAAAAGAAGCCGTCCCCTTATTATTAGAACACCTTAAAACAAAAGACACTTTAACTGAAAAAAGTCATTGGTATTTGGCAATGGCATATTTAAAACTGGATGACAAGATAAATGCAAAATTATCATTAAAAAAAGTTCTTATAGAAGGTAAATACAAAACAAAAGAGGCAGAAGTATTACTTAAACGGTTTAAATGATTTCCTGATCACAAACCAGATAGGTAACACTATAACTAATCCTAAAAGCACTAAAAGTATATAGTTTGTCGAAGGTGTAATCGCTGAAGTGTTACCTGAAACTACAAAACCAGCCCAATAATAAGGGTGCTTTAGAAAACTATCATCAGTATTTTTCAAATAGTCTAACTTTGCCTGAAACAGGGCTTTGTCTTTTGGTTGCCCTTTCTTTAAGTTTTGATAAAACAACTTCATCAGTATCGCTGATTCCTTATCAGGAACCTTCCACAAACTCATAACTGTACTGGGAACCCCTGCATAGGTAAATGCCCTAGATAAACTTATAACGCCTTCTCCATTTTTATAAATGCCGTTACCCGTATCACAGGAACTCAAAACAACCATATTAGCTTTAAAAGTTTCATTGTACAATTCTGATATAAAAAGGCGGTTAATCTTCTCATCACCATAAAAATTAAGTGATGAAAATTCCGGATCGATATCATTTAAAGAAGAATGCATTGAAAAATGCAGTATATCAAAGTTATTTACCTGGTTTAAAAAAGTTTCCTTTGAACTATTAATAAAGGCCTTGCCTTCAAAAATATCGAGGATATTCTTAATTTCGAAATCAACATTTGTTAGTTTACTTGAATTTGATATATCATCGGTTGACTTATCTGTATTATAAGAGGAGGATGCAGCAAATGCTCCTATTTGAATATTATTATTTATAAATGATTCATTTTTTTGTTCCATTAATAAAAGTAAAGATGGCGAATAGCTTATTAAAGGCATATTTTTTGAAAAAATTAGTATTTCAAAAGGCAAATAGAATAAAGACCCATCAGGAACAATAGTTATATTCTTATATAATTCTATTGGTATTTCGCCTAATAATGAATTCTTAAGATTATCTAACTCATCTTGATAATTCAGAATTCTGTTATTGATAATATTGAAGACTCTTTTCAATGAAACATCAATAGTTTTTTTATCCCCAAGCTTAAATAGCTTTATATTATTCTTTGAAATAACAATTGAAAAAACATAATCGTTTGTTACTATATACTTTATTATCGCTGCATCATAATCCAACTTATTCTGAAGTGATTCAATATCAAAATCCCGAAAATTAAACTGATAATAGTTATTATAACTTAGCTTAATTGTATCTTGAATCTTTAAATAAGATGCGTCCAATTCATATATTTTTTCTTTCCACACTCTTTTTTTATCCACTGAACTTTCGTTTTTATCAAACAATTTATTTTTATAGAAATTAAGTTCTGCTTTTAATTCTTTTTCTTTATTTAACAGTCTTTCCGGCAACTTGATTTGTTTCCGTTCATTATTAAAAATAAATTTAGACCATGAAAGTTTAGATCCATTATTCTCTATTTCATTGATGGTTTTCATTAGCAGTTCCTTGTTGTTTTGATCTTCATTTGCACACAACAACAAGCGTTGGTTAATCATGGAATAGCTATAATATAAAGTGTTATTGTATTGCTCACCCAAATACAAATCATTGAATATTTTAGAAGCTAATGTGTAACGATAAAATGCCTTTTTAAGGTTACTATTATCACCTTTCTCCTTAAAAATATTGAAATAAAAATCACCCATCTGTATAAAACCGTCAACCGATTCAAACGAAATTATTGGTTTTAGATCCTCAAACCTCACATTTCCCATTTGGGTTTTTTCTCCTTTATCAAAAATTAAAAGAGCTTTGTCAAAATATTCTTGTGCACTAATTTTATCATCTAGTAAATCTGATATTTTCCCTTTTAAAATGAATAGGCGAAAAAGTTCGATGGGCGTATAAGTTTTTACATCCAACATTAATTGACTTATATAGGAATCGCCCTCCTTAATTTTTTGAAGATCTATAAGTAATTCAACTTTTTCCAATTGATAAAAAATGGGATTTGTGGGATGAACCAATCTATACTTAACCTGTGTGTTTATTGCTTTTGAAATAAAATTAAGAGCTTTTTCAGGTTCAGAACCTTTTAATATATCAGAATAATATTTAAGTGTTAAAGAATATATTTTTGTTTCAAAATTTAATATATCAACCTTTGGACCAACTTTATTAAGTATTTTTTTGATATTATTTGTGGCATTTACAGTATCTTTTTTTCTTAAATAATGAAGCATTAAATCAAACCATTCATTTAATTGCTCCTCATAAGCTTCTTCTTCATTTCGAGCTATACCAATTAAACCAGTATTCTCTTTTTCTCTTACTTTCACTTTTTTTGCTAAATATTCTTCGGCTTTATCAAAATCTCCATAATAAGAATACCAATGAAATAGATTGCCATAGCAATTGTAAAGAGAAGCTCTATTTTCATCAAGATTTAATTTTTCCCATATTGTTTTTGCCTTTAATAGTGATTCCAACTCTTTTTTTCTCAATCCCAGATTTCTATACTCTACTGCAATTTTAGTATAGGATTGGGCTATATCAACATTGTTCTCTCCTAATATATCTTTATATAAATCGAGAGATCTTTGGTAATATTTAACTGCCATTGAATAGTCCCCAATTTCGGTATTTATATATCCCAAATTATAAATTAAATTTACAAATACTCTATCTTTTTCACCAAGTGTATCCATTAAAATGGAATACCCCAATTCTGCCTCCTCTAAGGCATGACGCCAATTTCCCAGATAAGCAGTTTGATGATAAATTCGATTTTGAATATCATATAGAAACTGTTTATCAGGTTTTTTTACATTTTTGTATATCTTTCTTGCTTTGTAGGCAAGGTTAAGTGCACTGTCTAAATATTTTTTTCTATCTTCTTTTGTTAAAGCCAAATTAGGATCACTATTTGCATAATCGTAGCTTCTATTCTCATAAACACAGGATTGTGTATAATAATGTTTTGCCTCTAAATATTTAAAATATTCTTCAGATGAATTTTTAAAATTTTCTAGTGCTTGTTTTCGAATAAGAAGAGCTGCTTTATGGTCACCTTTATCAAGAGAGTCAGCTAATAATGTGAGTGAATCTTTTTTATATATACTTTGAGCGCAACTAGCATGTATCATGCCAATACTAATGAGAATAAATTTTAAATATTTTAGAATCACTTGGTCTTTTTAATATTTTAAATATACACAAATATATTATAGTTTAATAGATTGATTTTTACTGACCTTAAATACATTAAACAGTTTTATTTAAGAGAAGATAAATTATAACTTAAAAGCTTCTGATAATAAAAACACATGAGATTCAAGAAAATGTAGCGGAAAACTATTATACTTTTCCTGTAATAATAAGGTTGTCTGTTACATCTATTTCAATCGTTTTAAATATCAAAGCGAGCAAATAAAAAAGCTCGCTTTTTTTGTATCTGTGAGTAGAGAAATAAATAAAGTTTCTCTTTACTGATTTTCGAAATGAGCAGATAAGAAAATAATCTTTATTCCCATCAATATAATGATTTTTAATATTTAATATTTCTTGAGAATTTGGATTTCTTTGAGCAGTTACACAAAAGCTGAAAAGAATGGTAAAATCAATGTTTAATAATTAATTTAAATTTAATTTTGACCAATTTTCCAGTAATTCAATACTTTTATATAAAACTCCGGCAGAGCCTCTAAAAGTACCAGACCCCTCAGGTTTGTTATCTACGGTATACCATTCGTAAAAGCCATCATTTTTCACAACTCTAGAAGTCATCGGTAATAACTGTTCATAGGCTTCCTGAATAAAATCATATCTTATCAATTGCTGAATCATACGGGCACCAAACCATGTCCAGTCGCCACCATTTTGATATCCGTAAGGATACATGCCTTTATTTTCAAATGCCCATCCAGGATAGGGAGGATATATGGTCAACCCTATTGAACCTGCGCCCGAATTTTTTACATTTTCAATCATTTTGTTTAATGAGGTTTTGATCTGTTCTTTACTTAATAAGCCAGCCTCGATTGCTATGGACGTACCTCCATGATAATAAATTTCATTTTCATCAAAATCTTCTGGATAAGGAGATTTTTTCAGATATACATGAGGAATAAATTTTTGATTTTTGGAATCCCATAAGGTTTTCATGGTATTTTTGGCGACGTCTTCTCGTATTGGTTTCCACTTGGTTTGACTTGAAGGAATCAATTCCATCATGTTGTCAAGAGCAATCAAAAACATTGCATTATCGTAAATATCTACACAAAAATGAGTTTCATCTGTAATATATACCCCCCAAGGATGTTGATGCTGTACATCACCCCAATCTGCCGTAGTAGCTCCATAGATCAACTGATATTTATCTGACCATCTGTGATTGAGCAAGAATTCCATCGAATTTTCCATACGTTGAGCTACAGTTTCTTCTCCAACCATATTTACTAAAAAATCATAATTTCCGGTTTTCTTTATATACTTATATACAGCTTGTACCAGTGAAGTTTCATGATCTGTTTCAACTGTATTTTTATGTCCGCAATAGTTGGGTTCCAAATCTGAATAAATATATTTATAACCATCCTCTGTTTGCACAGCCTTTTCTTTTGGGATAAATCCATCAATAATATTACCATCATCACCTTGTAACCTAAAGAAAACCAAAAGATTTTCTTCGAGTTCTTTGGCTTCAAACACTTCAGCTGAAAGCTCGATAAAAGTATTATAATCCCTTATCCAAACCTCTCCATAACCATCACCTGCATTAAATCCTGTTTTTACAATCTCTAGGGCTCTAGACTTAACTTGATCAAAGTCTTTATTACTTAATATTTTTTGAGCTAATACACTATTTTGATTTTGTGAATTACATGCCATTGTAATTAAGATTCCAAAAATTAAGGATATTGTTGATTTCATAGTTGTTTCATTTTTCGTTTGAAGCAGATGGAGGCATATTTTCAATACCCCAATTTTTATTAGGTGCTTCACCCATTGTAAAAATGAGTTTACCACCTTTCATCAAGGTATCTCTATACATCCAGTTTTGTTTAAAATCTTTACCATTCCAGGAGGTTGATTGTACATAGATGTTCTCTGGATCTAGATTTTTTGTTTCTATAATTAGTTCATCTCCTTCATAATAATCTCTATTCAATTCAATAGTGATTTTATCAAATAACGGACTTCCAAATTGAAAGGAAGGTCTAAAAGAAGCATGTCCTTGAACATCGAACAGACCCATAGAAGCCATTACATACCAGGCACCAAGTTGTCCTTGATCTTCATCCTGACCAACACCGTAACCATGTAAGGGTTCGGTTCCATAAAATTCATTGCAAATTGTTCTTGTCCATTTTTGACTTAACCAAGGCTTACCCGAATAATTAAATAACCATGGGTTATGTAAGCAGGGTTGATTTCCATGATTGTATAATTTTTCAACCCCGGAAAAACTGTGAATTTCCTCAGATCCCCCACCAAACATACTTTTTTGAGCATTGTTGAACATGGTTTCTAATCTATTATTGAAAAGATCAAGTCCAATCAAATCTATAAGGCCTAAGGGATCATGTGGAACATACCAAGTGTATTGGTAGGCATTGCCTTCCTGAAAACCATCCCAACCTTTCATAGGGTCGAAATCTTTAATAAAACTGCCATCTTCTTTTTTGGGTCGGATAAATTTAGTTTCTGAATCGAATAAATTTTTATAATAATTGGCTTGTTGCATAAGTTTTTGATAATCTTCTTTCTTATTCAAATGTTTTGCCATTTGTGCAACTGCATAGGAGCTAAAACTATATTCTAAGGTATGTGAACCTCCAAAATTAAAAACCCAGCCATTAGATACGATAGTATCTTTATAAGGAACATATTTATTTTTTACAAAATAACTCAGGTCATATTTACCATTTCCCAGATTTCTTCCTTGATAAACCAACTCATTTTTCAGGGCGGCTTCATAACCTGTTTTCACATCAAAATCTTTTATTCCAATATTATAAGCAGATGCTATCAAAAGGCCTTGAAAATTGGTTTGTACTCCATTGGTAAATACCCCTGTGGCTACTCCATCATGTAACCAACCCCTGTTTTTGTAAAAGTCTATGTTGGATTGAATATAATCAGAAAAATACTCAGGGTATGCTAAGCCCCAAACCTGACTTAAATTCCAAAATGCACCCCAGATACCATCCGTATTATAATGATGATATTTTGGTTTTCCGTTTCTATCCAAAGGTATTTGACCAATTCCTCCATCAACAATAGGGTAAGTTCCTTTTACATCACTTGCCAGACCTCTACCTAATAGAGCATGATACAAACCTGTATAGAATTTTATTCTATCTTTTTTAATTCCACCTTCTACTTTTATTCTACTTAACTTTTCATTCCAGATATTTTTAGCAGAATTTCTAACTTCATCAAAAGTTCGTCCGGTAGCTTCCATTTCAAGATTTAGCTTTGCATTTTTAATGGAAGTATAGCTTAACCCAGTTTGAATTTCTAAAAGTTCGTTTTTTTGCATAGAAAATGTCATATACAACCCGTTTTCAACACCATTGGTTTTAATTGAGTCAAATAATTTTGTGTTAATAAAAGAGCCTTTAGTATTGGGGGATTTGCTAATTTTTGTATAGAAGTACATTTTTACACGCTTACCAGGATCACAAAACTTTACATACTCAGGATTCGTTTCAACATACCCTTCTATTTCTGTATTACTAATCCATTTGGCATAGGCGTCTGTTACATCACTACTTTCTCCTTGTTTATGCCCAATATCAATAATAAGGTTTGCCTGTTTTGTTTCTTGGAATGTATATCGGTGAAAGCCTACTCTTTCTGTTGCTGTTAATTCTACCTTTATATTGTAATCTTTTAGAATAACTCTATAATTTCCAGCTTCTGCTCTTTCATCAGATTTATCAAATCTAGATCGGTATCCTTCCTCCGGATGCTCTAATGATCCCGGAACGGTTATTAAGTTTCCAACTGTAGGCATAAAAACCACACCACCAATTTGGAATTCATGAAAGTGACCAAATCCTTCTATTGAGGTATGTCTATCATCATACCCTGTTGGCCCCCAGCTACCTATACTATTGTAAGCATTTGTATGCGGGGCAAGTTTTGCCATTCCGAAAGGAAGTGCAGCGGGTGTATAAAAAAACCATCTTCCATGAACAGAGCCTATTTGCGGATCTACATAATCAACAGGATCCTCTTGGGCATATGAAAAGTTTTGTACAAATAGTAGTAAAATGATAAATTTTATTGCATTCATATATGTAAAGTCTAGATGTTTAAACATTTATAAAATTATAACATTTTTCGATTTATTAACTCTTGTTGATATTTCAATCAAATATCATTTAAATAACCGGTTTAGTTAATTCGAAACAGTAAAATTATAAAAAATATTTTGTGATTATTTATAATATAACATGTAATACTTTTTTTACTAATTGCTTTTCGATAATTTTTATTGTAGCTATTCAAATAGTAGTCATGAAAATAATTATAGAATATATACTAAATTTGTAAAACAAATTTACATTAAAAAATAAATTATGATATTAAAATTTAGAGCAACATATATCTTATCAATAGTTTTTATTATTGTCACAGCTTGTAATAAAGGTCCAAAAGATATATCACCCTTGGATGATAAAAATTTTGAAAAGAATACAGGAATATTTTCAAAAGAAACTTCTGACTATACACCTATTAAAACTAATCAATCATTAAGTAATGAAATGCACAAAGTAATAATTAAGGAAATAATTACTGCTACTAAATATACATATCTAAATGTTCAGGAAAATGATAAACAATTTTGGATAGCTACAAGAAAACAAGATGTAAACAAAGGAGGGACTTATTATTACAATGGAGGGTTATTGAAAACTAACTTTGAAAGTAAAGAGCACAACAAAATATTTGATACAATTTACTTAGTTACAAGTTTGGTGCAAGAAATTCATGGAATTAATTCTCCAAAAACAGATACACAAATATCCAAACAAAATATTAAGGAAAAACCCACTGCAAGCTCCGAAAAAATAATCAAACAAGAAGGCTCAATAACTATTGCTGATTTAGTTGAAAATTCTAAAAAATATGAAGGAAAAACTGTACAAATAAGCGGTAAATGTGTAAAAATAAACCCAAATATTATGGGTAAAAATTGGATACATATTAAAGATGGAAGTAAAGATGATTATGATCTTATAATCACATCAGATAAATTTGTTAAAGAAGGCACTATGATTACAATAAAAGCCACAGTAACATTAAATAAAGATTTTGGTGCTGGTTACAAGTATGATCTCATTTTAGAAAATGGAATTATTATTCCATAAAAACTCATTAACTAATATTGAAACTCGTTTTTTTAAAATAAGGGACTCTACTTAATATTACAATTGAGACATCAACTTTATTAACCTAATTAGGTATTGAATAAAGCAATTAAATATTTAGGGATGCTTGCAAAAATTTTCTTCATAATATTTATATCTCTTTTATAATAATTTACAATGTTTATTACTACATTTAAAGTCTCATTAAAAATAAATTTATTCTAACTTAGAAGTATCCATTTTGGAAAACTACATTAAAGCAAACTTATTATGAAGAACAAAACAAACAGCCGTAGGGATTTTATAAAAAAATCAATTACTGCAGCTGCTGGTATTAGTATCATACCCCGTCATGTTATGGGTGGAAATGGTTTTTTAGCACCCAGTGATCAACTAACAAAAGCTGTAATAGGCGTTGGCGCTATGGGGCAAGGACATTTAACATATGAGGGTACAAAATTGTTAGCTATTTGTGATGCAGATGGTAATCACTTGGCAAATACTCTTAAAAAAGTTGGGAAAGATGTAAAAGGTTACCGTGATTTTAGAGAGGTTTTAATAAGGCCTGATATTGATATTATTCATATTGCTGCACCACCACACTGGCACGGATTAATGTCAGTAATGGCAGCCGAAGCCGGTAAAGATGTTTGGTGTGAAAAACCCATGACCAGAACTATAGGTGAAGGTAAAAGAGTGGTTGAAGCCATGAAAGTTCATGGCAGAATGTTCAGACTAAATACCTGGTTTCGTTTTAAAGACAATTTTTATGGAATGCAAACTCCTGTTAAAAACATAAAAAAAGCTGTTGATAGTGGTGCTCTTGGTTGGCCTCTAAAAGTAACAATAAGTGGTGTTACAGGGTTTAACTGGAAATTTTATTGGGTAGGTAAAACAAATTTAACGCCACAAACTATACCAAGTAATCTTGATTATAATATGTGGTTGGGCCCGGCACCAGAAAAACCTTATAACCCTCATAGAGTACATCAAACATTTAGAGGTTATTGGGATTATGATGGTGGTGGATTGGGTGATATGGGTCAACATTACATTGATCCGGTTCAATATTTCTTAGGAAAAGATAATACCAGTCCTGTAAAAGTAGAAGTTGATTCACCTCAACAACATTATGATGCAATAGGTACTTGGCGAAAAATTACTTATACTTATGCTGATGGTTGTCAAATAATTCTTGATGGCGAGAATAAAGATAAAAATGCCGCATATATTGAAGGTCCTAATGGAAAAATATTCAAAGGTTTTAAATCTACTATACCTAATTTAAAGAAAATAATTGATGGAATTCCTGATCCTAAAGAACAAATTTCTACTTTCTCTGAATCTGTTAGAACAAGACAAAAATTTGGTTTAAATGAAGAAAATGGGCACCGCTCAGCAACTATTGTAAATATGGGTATTATTGCACTTCGTTTGGGTAGAAATTTAGATTTTGATCCTGTAAAACAGGAATTTATAAATGATGAAGAAGCAAACAGGTTGATCGATCAACCTATGAGAAGTTCTTGGGCTTATTAATAATAATTTGAATACTTAAACAATGAAAAAAACAATCATCATCATAAGTGCATTTTTATTTATCGTGTTTACAGCACAAAGATCTAATGCGCAAATCAATAGAACTCTTGAAACCAAAGTTGCCGATATTTTGGCACAGTTACCAACCAATGATCTTGAACATTCTGATAAGTTGATGGAAGAGATCATCAGTTTAAATACAGAAGGAATTCTTCAATTTTGTAAGCTGCTTGTTCCTCCCGGAACAGGTAATGATACCCAAGCCAGATATGCCATTGAAAGTTTGGCAATTTACAGTGGCGGTAAGGGAAATACTATTGAAAAAAATTCTGTAGAAGATGCTCTTTTAAAAGCTTTGGAAAAATCTTCTGATCAAGAAATTAAAACGTTTTTAATTGAACGATTACAATTTTGTGGAACTAATGCGAGTACCATACAATTGAGTAAATATTTATCTGATAAAGAATTGTACATGCCTACATTAGCAACTTTAACAGTAATAGGAACACCGGAAGCTGCAAATACTATTCTTGGTGCTACAAAAAATGCTGATAAAAATATGCAACCTGCATTTATTGATGCTTTGGGGGTTTTAAAATTTAAATCAGCTACAAAATTACTCCAACAATTTGCCAATCAGGATTCAAACCTAATCAAAAGAAAATCGTTAATGGCTTTGGCTGAAATTGCCGAACCAAGTTCAAATAATACACTTAAAAATGCTACGATAAATGCAAATTATAAGTTAAATGGTACCAATGCTACAAATGCATATATTCATTATGCCAATAGACTTAGTGAAAATGGTAACAAAGATCTGAGTACAACAATTGGAAAATTATACCTTAAAAATTGCACTGCAGAAGATCAAATGCATTTTAGAGCTGCTGCTATAGATTTGTTAAGAAAAAATGAAGGTAGTGCTTTTATAAAAACATTAATTAAAGAATCTCAAAATCAAAATAATGAATATACAGCAGCCGTTTTAGAAGCAGCATCGCAAAATATGACTTCTTCAGAAGTTTTTAAATGGGTAAAGACTTACAAAAAAGCTTCTGATGAAACCAAAGCACAAATTATTAGAATGCTGAGCAAAAGAACTGAACCTGAGGTTTTTGAAAATTGTTTAAAATTAGCTGTTAAAGACAATAATGAAATGGTAAGAATTACGGGAATGAAAGCCTTAGCTTATCAAAATAAGGATAAATCAATTCCATTATTGTTTGAAGCACTAAAACAAACAAAATCACCTGCTGAATACAAAGCAATCGAAGAAACACTACTAAAATTATGCAATACAAAAGATAGCGAATTGCTTTACGCTCAAATAAATGAATTGAATAATGATGGTAAAATTGTATTAATAAATTTATTAGCTGCTCGTGGTGCAACATCGCAATTTGATGCAATTACAGGCTTAATTAACAATACTGATGCTGAGCTAAATGATGCTATTTACAATTCATTAAAATCTGTTTCAACAGAAGATGATCTTCCGGAATTATTAATCCTTTTAAATTCAACTGAAGATCCTCAAAATATCAAATATACGCAACAAGCAATTATTTATGTTTTGGACAATTCAAAAAATGATTATTCAAAAGTTGTTATTGAAGCTTACGATAAATCGAATGAAAAAGGAAAATTTATCCCAATCTTACCTTCTTTGAATGATGATAATTCTTTAACATTAGTTGCTGAACAACTATCATCTGAAAATATTGATGGAAAAATAACTGCTTTAGAAGCTTTGGGAGCATGGAAAAATAATGATGCAATACCTTATTTATTTGATTTTACTTCAACTTGTAAAAATGAAGAATTGCACTCAAAAGCATTTGAATATTATTTATATCAAGTAAATAATTCTACTTATCCAGATGATCAAAAACTTTTACTCTTAAAGAAAATAATGCCTTTCAGTTTGAATACTAATGAAAAAAGTAAGGTTATTCAAAATGCTCAAAATATTAAAACATTTTTATCATTAATTTTTGTTTCAAAATATATTGATAATAAAGAACTCGCCAATACAGCTTCAAATGCTGCAATAGCAATTGCACTTTCAACTCCTGGAGAGGATAATGAATTAAGTGGAGATATTGTAAGAGAGATTGTAACAAAAAGTGCCAACACAATTAGTGGTCCCGAAAGTCAATATACCAAAATCGATGCAAATGAATTTTTAGATAATATGTCGGACGAAAAAGGTTTTCTTCCTATTTTTAATGGAAAAGACCTAACCGGTTGGAAAGGTTTGGTAAAAAACCCTATTGAAAGAAGTAAAATGTCAAAAACAGAATTAGCCAAAGCCCAAACTAAAGCTAATGAGCAAATGTTGAAAGACTGGTTTGTCAAAGATGGAATAATTGGTTTTAAGGGTGAGGGTTATAACAATATTTGTACGATAAAAGATTACGGTGACTTTGAAATGATCGTTGACTGGAAGATTACAAACGGAGGTGATAGCGGAATTTATTTAAGAGGAACACCGCAGGTTCAAATTTGGGATCTTGCTAGAGTTGATGTTGGAGCACAAGTAGGCTCAGGAGGATTGTATAATAATAAAACACATAAAAGTATCCCTTTAAAAGTTGCTGATAATCCTATTAATGAATGGAATACTTTCCGAATTAAAATGGTTGGAGAGCGAGTAACCGTTTATTTAAATGGCGTATTGGTTACTGATAATGTGGTTCTTGAAAATTACTGGGATAAGGGAATTCCAATATTTTCTAAAGAAGCTATAGAATTACAGGCACATGGTGAAGATCTGGGATTTAGAAATGTTTATGTACGTGAGATCAACTCAGGAGATGTACTCTTAAATGAGGAAGAGCAAAAAGAAGGTTTTAAATCTTTGTTCAATGGAAAAGATCTTGATCATTGGATTGGAAATAAAAAGGACTATTTGGTTGAAAATAATGAATTGGTCGTACGACCAAAACAAGGTGGACATGGGAATCTTTATACCTCCAAAGAATATTCTGATTTTGTTTTCCGATTTGAATTTAAATTAACCCCGGGAGCAAATAACGGTTTAGGAATTCATGTTCCTTTAGAAGGAGATGCTGCTTATGTTGGAAAGGAATTACAGATTTTAGACAATACTGCAGCTATTTATGCAAATCTAGAACCCTATCAATATCACGGATCGGTTTATGGTATCATAGCTGCAAAAAGAGGCTTTTTAAATCCTGTTGGTGAATGGAATTATGAAGAAGTAATTGTTAAGGGAGATTATATTAAAATTACATTAAACGGCAATGTTATTATTGATGGAAATTTTAAAGAAGCTTCTAGGAATGGAACTTTAGATGGTAAAGAACACCCCGGATTAAAAAGAAATAAGGGGCATATTGCTTTCTTAGGTCATGGATCAGAGTTGCAATTCCGTAATATCAGAATAAAAGGATTAAAGGATTAATTTTTAATTTTAAAAATATTATTGCATGAAAGATCATTTTTTCATTAACCGTCTTTTATTATATATATATTCTTTTTTCTTTGTTTTTGTTTTAGTTACGAGTTGTAGTACTGATGATGGTTTTGACGATGATAATGATGATGATATTGTAGAGATAAAACCCGAAGATAAATTACCTCAATTTAAAATCAATACTTCGGGGGGTACGATTGTTGACGAGCCTAAAATAAATGCCAAGTTAGACGTTTTTGAAGCTGATGTAATTTCTTTTCAAGGAAATATCGGAATTGAAATAAGAGGCGCTTCATCACAAATGTTTCCAAAGAAATCATATGGTTTTGAGACCAGAGATGAGAATAATGATGATTTGGATGTGTCAATTCTTGGATATCCTGAAGAAGAAGATTGGATCTTATACGGGCCTTATAGTGATAAATCACTTATGAGAAATATATTGATCTATGACCTTTCACGAGATATTGATATGTATGCCACTAGAAGTAAATTTGTTGAACTTACCATAAACAATGATTATAAAGGTGTGTACGTTTTTATGGAGAAACTTAAACGTGATAAGAACCGAATCAATATCAACAAATTAAAGGATGACGAAAATTCTGGTGAAGATGTAACTGGCGGGTATATATTAAAAATTGATAAAACTGCCGGTACTAATCTTGGTGATGGATATAATGAGCTTAATTCTTTTACATCAAAATATGAGCCTCAACATGCTTCTTCCGGTCAAGAAATACATTTTTTATATGAATATCCGGATGCTGAAGATATCACAACCGAGCAAAAAACATACATTTCATCTTATGTAAATGATTTTGAGGATGCTCTTGCTTCTGATAATTTCACAGATATTGATCTGGGGTATGCTAACTATATTGATGTACCTAGTTTTATTGACTTTTTTTTATTGAATGAACTGTCACAAAATGTTGATGGATACAGATTAAGTACTTTTATGCATAAGGATAAGAATGGTAAATTAAAAATGGGACCTATTTGGGATTTTAATCTGGCTTTTGGTAATGCCAATTATTGCGGTGGTTCTGATACAAATTCTTGGGCTTATAAATTTAATGAAAGATGCTCAGGTGATTTTTGGCAGATCCCTTTTTGGTGGGATAGATTATTACAAGATCCTGTTTTTGTAACTCATTTAAAAGAAAGATGGAGTACACTTAGAGGGGGTGCCTTTTCTGAGATCTCAATAATTGCAAAAATTGATGATTATACAAATACTCTGGAAAAGGCCGGTGCAATTAATGAGAATTTTATAACATGGCCCATTTTGGGAACATATATTTGGCCCAATAATTATATTGGAACTACCCATTTTGGTGAAATTGAGTATATGAAAGATTGGATTAAAAACCGATTAACCTGGATGGACAAAACCATTAATGATCTTTAATCGATCTATTAATTTTAACATGCGAATGTAATTTATATCACATTATTTGCATTAAATTGCCGTTTAGAATGCTTTTTCTTGAATGATGCCATTTTTATATATGCTATTATACTTTAAGGTAATATCATTCCTTATTCACTTTTGGCCCAAATAAAATTATGTTTTTATAAAATATCCATTATTTATATTAATTTATTAATATTTTAACATATTTTTTAATTGTATTATTTTTACTTTTATCGTTATATTTTTCTTAATTTTTTGTTTTTCTTTGTTAATATGACTGGTGTGGCCTTGCATAAAATTTTAGAGCTTCTAAAAAAAGGGGATCAAGACACACTGGAAAAAATTTATAAAGAAAATAGAAATGCTTTTATCAATTTTTCAAAACGATATAACATTTCTAAAGATGATGCAGTTGATATTTATCAGGATACAATAATTGCTTTACATGAAAATGCAGTAAATGGTAAAATTAATTCACTCAACAGTTCTATTTCAACATATTTATTTGCCATTGGGAAATATAAAATATTTCAATTGTTACGTAAGAATAACACTGTTGATCTTAACCAAAAGATCACAATTGAATCAACAAATGAGGTTTTAGATGTTAACCTTTCTAATGAAAAGTTAACTAATAGACAAAAGCTCATTTCAAAGAATCTGGAAAAAATTGGAAGTAGGTGTAAAGAAGTGCTTAAATTGTTTTATTATCAGGGCTATACTTTAGATGAAATAACCGTAATTTTAAACTATAGTAGTAAAGAAGTATTAAAAAGTCAAAAATCACGCTGTTTAAAACAGCTTAAAAAAATAATTAATGATTAGTTATGGAAAAAAACTTAGAGTTAATAGAAAAATATTTTAGCAATTCCTTAACGGATGAAGAACAGATTTTATTTAACAATTTACTAAAAGATGATAAAGCTTTTAAAGATGAATTTCTCTTTCTAAAAGATTTAAAAAAAACTTTGTCACATAATCAAAAAAAATCATTAAAAACAACATTGCAAAATTTTGAAAGTGATCTTAAAAATGAAAAGGGTTTTCACCTAAAAAAATGGTTAGCTGCAGCTTCAATCATTTTAGTTTTAGGTTTGAGTTATTTCTTATTTTCTGATTCATTTAACAATACACCCGAAAAATTATATGCAGAATATTTTGAACCATATAGAAATGTCGTTCACCCTGTTGTTCGTGGCGAGAATGGAAAGACGATTGAATCAAGTGCATTTTTAGCATATGAAAATAAAAAATATCATAAAGCATTAAATTTACTTAATTCTGTTAGTAATAATAACGATGATTGTTTCAAATTTTATTCAGCTATGTGTTATATGGGGTTAAATAAAAATTTAGATGCAATTGATTTATTATTGCCCATTGCTACCAGCGAATCAAACCCAGATTCAGATTTAAATTATAATGCGAAGGCAAATTGGTATTTAGGATTGGCTTATTTAAATTCCGGTGATATTAACAAAGCTATTAGTCAGTTTTCATTTGTTGTAAATAATCCTTCGTGTTCTTTTAAAAAGGAAGAAGCACAAGAAATTTTAAATAAATTAAAATAGTACTTTTATTTATAAATTTTAATATAAATAATTAGCAATAGAAGTATTGATAAAAAACTGCCAATTACATAATTATTAGTGTTATTATTAGATAAAGCCTGATTATTTCCTGTTAACACAAACCCTGACCAATAATAAGGATGTTTTAAAGTAATGTCATTTGTACTGCTTAAATATTCGTGTTTTGCTTCATGCAAAGCCTTATTTTTTGACATTCCTTTTTTAAGGTTCTTATAAAAAGCCACCATAATTATTTTAGTTTCTTTATCAGGAACTTTCCACAAACTCATTAAAATCGATGGTACTCCTGAAAAATGGAATGCTCTTGCCATACTCATAACTCCTTCACCTTTTTCCAATTTACCAAATCCTGTATTACAAGCACTTAATACCGCTAAATTTGCTTTGCTATTTGATACATATATTTCTGATGAAGTTAAATCCCCATCACTAAATATAAGTTTGTTATACATTGGGTTTTTATTGTCAATCTCAGCGTGCATTGCTAAATGTAAGATTGAATGATTCATATTATTTAGAAAGAAGTTTTCTTTAGTTGAAGCTGTTCCTATAAATGATTTTCCATCAACTAGTTTAGAAATATCTTCCGTTTCGCCTTTAATTGATGATAATTGTTTGTCATTATCATATTGGGGTGAAAATCCAACCCAGTAATTTGGTAATTTATAATTAAAATAATCGTTATTTAATTCTAAAAACAATCTAGTTGAGCCACTATAACTCACAGTAAAATTTTCTATTAAATACTTGTTTTTATCGTTTTGAAGCGTTTCAAATGGAATATAATTTAAAACATTATCGGGTATGATAATTAGATTATTTATAGATAGATCTGTATTGTCTTTTAATAAGTATTTATAAAGATTAGTACTGGCTTCATTAATATTTTCTTGAGTGATCAAACCTTCTTTTAACTTATCAATTTCTTTAACTATTGCATTAGCATGCTCATTTTTTTGAAAAGTTACATGATCTCGGGTAATTGTAAAAGTATAAAGGTTGTTATCTCCTAAGAAATAGGTGATTAACTGATTTTTTTTATCCAATTCTTTTTGTACATCCGCAATTTTAATTATTTTATTCTGATATTTTAAAGATTTATATTTTGGATAACTTAAAGAAAATTTTGATTGTAAACTATCTAATTTAGAGCTCACTTTTATTCGTTTATCCAACAAGTCACTAAGTATTTCTTTATTCGGATTACTACTATTATTTTCATAATACAAATCCTTTTTTACTTTGGCAAGTTCTTTTTTTATCTGTTTTTCAAATTGCAATAATTCTTCAGGTATATCACCAAATAATTTGAATTGAGAATCCTGCATACCTTCTAATAAAGTAGTATTACGATTGGTTTCTGAAAGCTCAAATGCTTTTTCTAAATATTCTTCATCATTAGTGTTTTGATACAACTCCCAACAAGTGTTTAACCCTTTTTCAAAAACCTTTCTATAATCATTGGCAAATGAAATTTTTGATCTTTCAGAAGAAAAATTCATTTGAGAAAACCTAATTAAACGCAATTCTTGATCAATTAAATTATATTTTTCTTTTAATAATTCGATGTTATTTGTTTCTTTAAATTGATTCTGATACCAATCTCCTTGAATAACCATAGCGTCTAAAGCTACAAAAGGAGCTACTAAATTAAAGAGGTTTTCTTTATTGTAATTGCTTGCTGCTAGAGTAAGATTGATATATTTAAAAAAAGAATCTTCATCATTATTGTTTACAGCATTTTGAGCTAAATAAAGATAATTTTCAGCTACAATTTCATTTTTACTTCCAAAGACTGAGAGTTTATATTGCAAGGCATTAATTAATAATTCTTCAGCTTTATCATTATTTTGATTTTGATTGCAATACATTTTAGCCAAAGCAGTTTTTGCATTTGATAAATATTGAAAACTATTTGATTTTTCACCTATTTCAATTGCTTTTTCAAAATGCTTTTCGGCTTGTTCAAATTGTTTGTCTAAAGCATACGCATTAGCGAGGTCATAATAACTTTCACAAGTCCATTTGTGGTATTTACCATAAGTATTCTCCCTTATATTTAAACTTTTTTTGAGTAAACTTATCGATTCTTCATATTTTTTTTTCGACTCTAATATATTGGCATAAGAAGTATAAACAAAGGTCATATTTGGGTTGAACTCGCCATAAGATTTTAAGCCTTCATCCAATGCCTTTTCGGCATACTTTTCAGCATTATCAATATCTTTATTATAAAAATATAAATGCGCAATTCCAACATATACATCTGATAAAAAAGAAAGATTTTCTTTATCTTGTAACAAATATGTTTCTGCTTGTTTGTATAGTTCTAAAGCTTTATCCGTTTCTTCCAGATCTTCATATGCTAAAGCTAAATTATATGAAGAAATTGCCAATTTCTTACTATCCGCTTTTAGCTTCTTCTTTAATTCATATGATTTTTCGTAATAAATTTTTGTGCTGTCATAATTAGATAAAAAATAAAATCCTACACCTATTAAATTTAAAGATGAAGCTATTTTTAAACTATCATTCTCTAAAATAAACAAATTCAAAGATTTATGAGCCGATTTAATAGATTCATTATATTTCCCAAGATTTATTTCAATACTACTTTTATAAAAATAAGTTTGAGCTATTTCACTTGTATCATTATGGTCTTTTAATAATTGTGAGAGTAACAAATTATTTATTTGATATGCTTGATCAAAATTTCCATCTCTATTTAAGGTTGCAATCTTTATGTGTTGATTATGAATATATGTACTATCTGTTATTTGGGAAAAAACAGTTACTGAAAAAAGAATAAGCAGTGCTTGAAGAATATTTTTTATAGGATTAATCACTAAATTAAACTTTTTATTAATATTTACTTTTTAAAATTATTAGCTATGAGTTCCAATTCTTTATACCAATCTACACCAAATTTTCTAATTAATGCTTGTTTAGTAAATTGATATACTGGTACTTGTAATTCTTTCCCAAGCATACATGCATCATCACAAATATACCATTGATGGTAATTAACAGCTACAAACTCACTGTATTCTTGAATTCTAATGGGATATAAATGGCACGAAATTGGTTTTTTAAATTCGATCTCTCCTTGATTGTATGCTTCTTCTATTGCACAAAGTGCGGTTTGGTTTTCGTCAAAGATCACATATGCACAATCTGCGCCATCAATCAACGGTGTTTCATTTTCTCCTTCTTCATTTGTGGTGTAAATTCCTTGTTCTTCAATTGCCAGTATTCCTTCTTTTCTGAGATATGGTTTTACTTTTGGAAAAATTTTCTCTAAGGTTTTTAACTCTTCATTTTCAAGGGGTGCTCCAGCTTCTCCATCTACACAACAAGCACCTTTACATGCACTTAAATTACAAACAAAATCTTTTTCAATAATGTCTTCTGAAACGATGGTCTTACCTATTTGAAACATTTGTTACTTAATCAAAATTTTTACAAAAGTACATTCTTTTTAAGAATGAAAAGAAAAACAATGTCATATAATAAATTCATAGCTTTTTAATTTAAACATCTATTATTTTTCAAATGCACAAGATATAGAATTAAATATTTCCAATTTTTCTATCTTTGCCAAATCTAAAAAATAGGAAATGGGAATAAATTTTAAAGAAATATTAACCGCAACAATGATATTATTTGCTGTTATTGATATAATTGGCAGCATCCCGATAATTATTGAACTACGTCAAAAAGTAGGGCACATTCAATCTGAAAAGGCTTCAATTGTTGCCATGATAATTATGGTTCTATTTCTTTTCGTTGGTGAAAATATCTTGAAATTAATTGGTATTGATGTCAATTCTTTTGCTGTTGCAGGTTCATTTGTTTTATTATTTCTGGCCATAGAAATGATCTTAGGAATTCAATTATACAAAGATGAAGCTCCTGAAACCGCAAGTGTGGTACCTTTGGCTTTCCCTTTGATTGCAGGAGCGGGTAGTTTAACAACCATATTATCAATAAAAGCAGAATATGAAACAATTAATATTGCAATTGCAATTGTTATTAATTTAATATTTGTTTATCTCGTATTAAAATTTTCCAAGAATATTGAACATTTTATCGGTAAAGCCGGAATTGGAGTGTTAAGAAAGATCTTTGGTGTTGTATTATTAGCGATATCTGTAAAATTATTTGCATCAAATATTCAAGGATTATTTAATTAAGATAAGTTTTAAAACTTTTTTTATACTTTTATATTTAAAATAAAATTATTATGACTTTTGATGTTCTAATTATTGGAGGAGGTGCCGCAGGTATGTCTTGTGCTTTAGTTTTGGGATCTGCTAAAAACAAACCTTTTGCTATTGATAAAAAAATAGGAATTATTATACACCAAAAAGCTTCAGCTTTAGCTACAGGTATATTTAATAATGTTCTGGGTATGGAACCAGGTACAACAGGAAAACAGATTTTAGAGCAAGGCAAGGAACAACTTACTAAATCATACCCTCATGTTGAACAGATAGAAAAGGAAAAAGCAATTAAAATTAAAGGTGAAAATGGAAATTTTACAGTTTTTACCAACAAAAACACTTACCAAACCAAAACAATTGTTGTCGCTGTTGGTCCGTCAAAAATGTTTAATATTGAAGGATTATTACAGTTTGTTGAACCTCATAAAAGGTTGCCAGCTCAAAAAGAACGTATACAGCTTAAAAATTATAATCATTTGGTAACTGATGGTGTCTATGTTGCCGGAATTTTAGCCGGTTGGAGAAGTCAGTTTGCTATTGCTTCAGGAAGTGGTGCACATGTTGCAACTGATATATTAACAGATTGGAATGGTGGAAATCCTGCCATGATACATGATGCTATTGAAGTATAGGTAAACCTTTTTTTTCGATTTCCAATACTCTTTCAAGCATTTTATCATCTTGATTGATAACTTTAAAATAGGAATTTGTATCAAAAAGTTGTTGTGCAAACAATGCTTTTAAATATATTTTCAGATTTTCCTCTTGATCATTGGCCTCTTTAGTATGAAAATCATTAATGATACTTTTTTGATAAGCATTATATATTTTATCATCATTATCAAAATTCTGATTAAATTCATCAAAAGTGATGTCTTTAAAATCTCCTCTATGCGAATCGTAATAACCAAAAACAAAATCGTTTATTTTTCTATAATGAAATCTGTTTAAAAAAAGTGTTGTGTCTAAAGGCACAAAAATATCCGGAATAATTCCACCTCCTCCATAAACTACTTTGCCTTTTGGAGTAATATATTTTAAAGAATCAATTACTTTAATACTATCGGCAGACACTAACTCCCCATCATAAAAACGTCTTTCACTATCGTTAAAATAATCTTTATTACCATTATGATCATAGGGTTTTTGTATAGATCTCCCTGTTGGTGTATAATATCGAGATACTGTTAATCGTACTGCCGAACCATCCCCCAGATCCATTTCTTGCTGAACTAAACCCTTTCCAAATGAACGTCTGCCAATAATAATTCCTTTATCATTGTCTTGTAAAGCACCGGCAACAATTTCACTTGCTGAAGCTGAACCCCCATCTATCAAAACATAAATTCCACCATTTTCAAATTCTCCTTTAGCTGTTGCAAATGATTCATCAATTTTATTTCGTTTGTCTTTAGTAAAAACTATTAATTTATCATCTTCTAAGAATTCATCAATTATCTTAGTTGCAACTTGTAGAAACCCTCCCGGATTTTGACGTAAATCCAATACCAGTTCTTGCATCCCTTCATCTATTAAATTATCTAAGGCAAGCTTAAATTCATTGTATGTAGTTGCTGAAAATTTATTGATCTTTATATAACCAATACTATCATTTAACATATAAAAAGCATCTACACTTTCAATAGGTACATCACCTCGAAGGATAGTAAAAGGAATATTTTTATTTTCCGATTTACGATAAACAGTAATATCAACAGGTGTATTTGGTTCTCCTTTTAATTTACTGATAATAAAGTTACTATTTAAATTTTTTCCATATAATGTATCATTGTTGGCAGTTAAAATTCTGTCACCTTCTAATAATCCTGCTTTTTCACTCGGACCATTATCCAATACTTTTACAACAGTAAGAGAATCTTTAAACATCCTAAACTGAATACCTATACCAACAAATTTACCATTCATTGTTTCAGTAATTCTATCGTGTTCTTTTGGAGGAATATAAACAGAATGTGGATCTAATTTACTTAAAAGGTCTCTAATGGTTCCGTCTAATAAACTATCTGTATCAACTTCATCTACATAATCATATTGAATATAATCAATTAATCGTTTAATTTTCTTTTCTTTAGCATTCTCTCCAAAAAAAGAAACAGTTTTTGTCTTATAATTAAATGTACTGCCAATAAAAATTCCAATTGCAACAGCAAAAGATAAAATTAATGGAAGATATATTTTTGTTTTTTTATTCATTATCATTTAATTGAACTAATTCAATTTTTGCTTTTTCTAAAAATTCTAAACCCGAAATATCACTATAAGCCTTTGAAAAAACAACCCTTTTTATACCTGCCTGATGTATTAATTTACTGCATTCTTTACAAGGTGATAGTGTTAAATACAATGTTGATCCTTCACATGATTGTGTAGAACCGGCAACTTTTAGAATTGCATTGGCCTCAGCATGTAAAACATGCCATTTTGTAACACCTTCTTCATCTTCACAAGTATTATCAAAACCTGTAGGAGTACCATTATATCCATCGGATATTATCATTTTATCTTTCACAATAATTGCGCCAACTTGTTTGCGTTTGCAATGCGATAATTTTGCCCATTCTTTTGCCATTCTCATATATGCAGAATCGTATCGCAATTGTTTTTTCTTATCCATACCGAGTTTTTTCTCTTATTGGTTACGAAATTAAGTGAAATATTTCAAAAATTGTTGTTAAACTTTTACCAAATAAATCTTTCTGCCATCATTGGAATTGTTATTCCGGCTACAGCCGAAGAAATAATGAGTATCCAATCACGCTTGTTTACTTTAAAAATTGTTTGAAAAATAAACCCAAAAAGAAGTACTATAAAAACAATAATAATTTGTGCTAATTCAATACCTAAAGCAAATTCAATTAGTGGCAATAATTTAGATTCGTCTTTATCTAACAAAATTTTAAAATAGTTTGAAAATCCTAACCCGTGTATTAGCCCAAAGAAAAAAGCAATTAAAATATTGAACCTACTTTCCGTATTTTTATTCGATCTTCTAGAAAAATATACATTGACCATCGCAGTTAAAAAAATGGTTAATGGAATCAAAAATTCAACAATATCACTCTTAACTTTAAGTATATCATAAGCAGATAAAGCTAATGTAAAAGTGTGTCCAATTGTAAAAAAAGTGACCATCCAAAGTACTTTTTTCCAATCTTTAAACATGTAAATTACAGCTAATACCGTTAAAAATAGAATATGGTCATAAGCTTTCCAATCTAAAACATGATATAAGCCTAACTTTAAATATAAAATAAAATCATTCATTGATTAAAGCTTCATTTTTTTATACAGATCCCATAAAACAACACCGCAACTTACTGAAATATTCAATGAGTGTTTTGTGCCAAATTGCGGAATCTCAATACAATGATCTGAAATAGTTACCACTTCTTGTTGTACTCCTTTTACCTCATTACCGAAAATCACAGCATATTTTGTATTTGTTTCAACTGCAAAATCCTGTAACATAATACTTTTTTCTGCTTGTTCGATTGAAACAACTTTCACATTTTCTTTTTGTAATTTTTTTACAAGTTCTAAAGTATCACCTACATACTCCCATTCAACCGATTCAGTTGCACCCAAAGCCGTTTTATGAATTTCTTTATGGGGTGGTTTTGCTGTAATTCCGCAGAGATAAATTTTTTCAATTAAAAAAGCATCTGAAGTTCTAAAAACAGAACCAATATTGTTTAAACTTCGGATATTATCTAAAATCACAATTAGCGGAATTTTAGCAATTTTTTTAAATTCCTCAACATTCAATCTTCCTAATTCACTATTCTTTAATTTTCGCATTTTTATTTTCTAAGGAGGTGCAAAATAATGAAGAAAAAAAGATATAAGGCTATTTTCTATAAATTTCTCTCGGATAATCCAATATATTTACATTTTTACCTAGCAATTCCCGCAAGGCATCTTTAGCGATCCATTGGGCTGATCTTGAATTTTGTTTTAAAATATTTTTTGCGGTTTCAATAGCTTTTTGATGTAGATCTATATTCCTCTTTCCTATTTGTCGCAATGCCCAATTCACAGCTTTCTTTACATACAATCTGTCATCATTAACATTATAAACAATTATTGGAAAAAATTGTTCAAAAACTTTATTGGATGCTTTTTTATCTGCAAAACCATAGGTTGCCATTAATACAAATCCTGCTCTTTTTTCAAATTCATTTTCATGCTTACTCCATGCCAATGCTTTTTCTACAGCTAACGGATGGTATTTAAACAATTGCATACAAAAAGAGTCGCAGATCTCCCAGGTATTAAAATGCTTAATCCATCTTTCCATTAGGGCTTCTGAAATTTCTTTTGGCTTACAAATTTTAGCACATAACAATTGCGCATCATATATTCCGGTATCAAAAAGTTGAATTCCTAAATTTGTGTTTTTACCTGTTTTTTTCGCTAATACTGAAAGATCTTTTTGATAAATCCCCCATGAATTATCACTTTTAATACCAAATTTTTTAGCTTTAAATTTCTTTATTTCAGGGTTTGAAAGTGTTTTTAGCTCATGAAGTATTTCATTTAATTGCATTTTCAATTTACCTTTAATATTATATCTTTG
>JBDLJB010000026.1:0-39616 GCA_039714555.1 Bacteroidota bacterium | reverse complement strand
AAGTTTAGTAGAATCTGTTACCACAGTAGCTGTCAAAAAAAATCGCAACTTGCAGATATATAGCTAATTGCGATTTATTTTAGTGACCTCGACAGGATTCAAACCTGTAACCTCTTGAGCCGTAATCAAGTGCGCTATTCAGTTGCGCCACGAGGCCTTTTTTTAATGGGGTGCAAATATATTTCTTTTTCTAAGAAAGAAAAAATATTTATTATAAAATTATATACCCATAACTTTTTTAAAATTCTCTAAAATTGGTATGGCTTTTTCATGATCTTCTTTAAAGATAAAGAGTTCAACCTGAGAGGGTGAACCACCATAAAAACCTGACCGTAAACCTGATTGAAAATTGTTTTTTACCAAAGAAGGTATTTCATTATCATTTAGGTCTAATTGTAATCTTTGAATTTCAATAAGAGAGCCTGTAAAAAATCTGATATGTTTTGAATGATCGTCCATGTTTGTATGTTTTAGTTAAAGATACAAAATTATTTATTTCTAAATCAAACTATTTTTAGTAACATAATAGCGCCAACCAATGATAATCATTTGCCATTTTTTGGCTTTACTCATATCGATTTGTCTTTTACCAAAACTGGGTAGAAAAGCTTTGTTTATTTTGGCTAAAAATTTAAAAAGTTGTTTTTTCATAGCGGCAAAAATAACAAAACAATTAAAAAAAGGGTTTCATTTTATTTGAAACCCTTATAAATTTTAATTCTACAGCAAAAAAGTTATTCTATTATTTTGTTTTAATAATTATTACACCATCTTTAGCTTTTTCACCGTATTTTTTGATAGCCATTTCACCTTTTAGAACATTCATACTTTCAATATTTTCAGGTGCTATATCTTCCATTTTTTCTTTTGATATTTCTTTACCATCTAATATAAACAAAGGGTCTTTACCTGATTTTGTATGAAAGATTACTTTATCATCATTAGAAGCATTAATATCACTGTCAGTTTTAAGAATAAATACATTCTCATCATCTTTTGATTCGCTTACACTTTTTAGAATCATTTTATGGGTTCCATGATCATCTTCATCAATTTCAATGATTTTAATTTTCTCCATCTTAGTTGTATCTCCATCTTTAGAGATCCATACATTTGAAGTATTACCTTCTTTTTTTACTTTGATCACATGTTTTTCAAAATTTCCATGATCGTCTTCTGAAATATAAACAAGTCCATCGCCTTTATGTTTGATTACTTTAGTACTATCACCCGATATAAAGATCATATCATGATCTCCGTCTTTTTCAATAATTATTTTTTTATGGATTTTATCACCATTTTCTGAACTAGAAAATAGCGTATAGTCAAAATAATCGTCCGATGCATTTCCCAAGCTTAGAGAACCATTAATATTATTATACCTTATTTGAATTGGTTGAATAGGTTTTGAACTATTTTGAGATAAATTACCTGTATTTCCTGATTTAGTTTTAACATCTATTTTAATAGAAATTATTTCATTATTGTTGTTGTATTTTAATTTACTGTATTTAAATATAACATTGTTTGATGCCAATCTGTTTTTCAAACTTTCTAGATCATTTTTTTGAAAATCTTTTGTAATCACTTCTATTTCATGATCTGATTGAATTTCAACAGTTTTTAACTTTTTTTGTTGTGCAATAACTTTAGTATTGAATGTAAAAACAAAGGCAATTAATGCCGGAATGATCAATGCAAATTTAAATTGCATCAAATTTTTTGATCGATTTTTTTGTAACATATCTATTCGTTTTTTAATTAATGAATTATAAAAATTATTTGTTAATTCCAATTGATAATTTGGCAAAGAAGTTTTTAATAATAAGTATTGGTAATTTTGTTTCTTTTTACTAAAATATTGAGCATGTTCATCAGCAATATATTCTAAATTGTTTTGAACTTCTTTGTTGTATAGCCAGGCTATTGGATTAAACCATAATACAGTAGTTATAAAATGTGATAAGATGATATCTATACTGTGTAACTGATCTGCATGTACTTTTTCGTGAGTTAAAATTTGTAATAATTCGGTTTGATCATAATTATTATCATTATAAACGATATAATTTAAAAAGGAAAAAGGAGCAATATTCTTAATGGTTTTGATCAAATAATATTTCCCTTGTTTTATTTTTTGTTGAGAAAAAATAAACCAAATCACAGAGTTTAATTGTATGAATAAACGAATTGTAAAAAAGAGTACACCAAATAAATATAAGTAGGTTAATATTTGTGTTAAATTCAAAGTTGAATTTGTTATTATTTGTTCGGGTTGCATTTGTAATACTTCGTTAGAAATTAACAATGTATCAACAATTATATATTTTGGTATGATGATCAAAGGGATGATCAGCGAAGTAATTAAACCAATTTGAAAGTAAAGCCTTATCGATTGAAAAAAAGTTTCTTTTTGCAAAAACAGTTTGTAAAAAGCATAAAAGATAATTAGAATAGCTGATGATTTTAATAAATATTCCATAGTTATTTTTTATTTTTTGAATTATCTTCTATAGTAGCAATAATCTCTTTTAACTCATCAATACTTATTTTTTCTTCTTTTGCGAAGAAAGAAACAACATTTGTATAAGAATTTTCAAAATAATTCTGAATGGTTTTTTGCATAAATTTTTTTCGGTATTCCTCTTTGGTGATTGCAGGATAATATTGATGTGTTTTGCCAAAAGTATTGTGCTTAATAAACCCTTTTTCCTCCATATTTCTAATAATAGTAGAGATGGTATTGTAATGTGGTTTTGGATTTGGTAATTCGGCAACAACTTCTTTTACAAAAGCTTTTTTTAACTTCCAAAGAACATGTATAATATCCTCTTCTTTATTGGTGAGTTTTTTCATTGACTGATTATTTTTAACAAATGTAAACTAAAAAAATAGTTATAAAACTAAAAAAATAGTTATTTAACAATATTTTAGTATTTTTTACTATTAAAATTTAAATCAAACTTCATATTTATTTAAATTATATTTGTAAAAAATCAAACATGGATTACATTTTTTTACTTTCCGGATTTGTTTTCCTGATCTTAGGAGGAAATTGGTTGTTAAAAGCAGCAGTTGCTTTATCGTTGCGACTTAATATTCCAAAAATTGTAATCGGAATGACTGTCGTTTCATTTGCTACTTCTGCACCTGAATTAATAGTTAGTTTAAATGCGGCATTAGAAGGGCATGCTGATATTTCTTTGGGGAATGTGATTGGTTCAAATATTGCAAATTTAGGATTGGTACTTGGTATAGTTACAATACTGTCAACAATAAGTGTTGAAAAAAGTTTTTATAAAATAGATTGGCCTGTAATGATGTTGGCTTCGGTTATATTCTATTTATTTATAGTTTTTGATGGAGTTTTACAACGATATGAAGGTGTTATTTTATTCTCATTACTGATAGTTTTTTTAGTTTATTTACTAAAAATTCAAAAACCCGCTGTTGTTGATGAAATGCCTGAGGATGACGTTGAATTACCTATGTATTTAACGCTTATTTTCTTTGTGATTGGTGGAGTAGGTTTATGGGGAGGTTCTGAGTTGTTAATTAAAGGAGCTGTAAATTTAGCTAATCAATTTGGTGTTAGCGAAAGAATTATTGGTGTAACGATTATTTCAATAGGTACTAGTGTGCCTGAATTAGCAGCATCAGTAATTGCCGTGGTGAAAAAGGAAAAAGCCATTTCGCTTGGAAATTTATTAGGTTCTAATGTGTTTAATATTTTTGCAGTTTTAGGAATTACTTCAATGGTAACACCAATAACAGTACAGGATGAGGGGTTGTTATCAAATGATATCATTTGGATGTTGGTTTTTGCAATAATGATCTTCCCTCTGGTATTTACACCACAACGAATGAAATTAGGTTGGAGGGAGGGGCTCATTCTTTTAATTACTTACACAGTTTTTATAACATTGATGTTATAAAATAAATATCTATAATATTTACTATATATTATTATTACCTATTAAAAATATGGGGTATATTATTATTTAATTGATAAATATTACTTTTTACCCTAAAAAATATAGGGTATAATGTTGTTATTAAGATAAATATTATATTTTTGTGGTATAAAATTTTAAAAAAATAATTATGAGTACTTTCAGATTTTTTGCCTTAAAAGAAACCTTAAACCGCGAACCTCTTCAATTTGAAGAAACATCAAAGCGTTCAGAAATTTTTGGTAAAAATGTTTTTAATCAAAATAACATGCGCCAATATTTAACCAAAGATGCCTACAAAGGTGTTTTGAGCGCTATGAAAAAAGGCACTAAGATTGATAGAAATATTGCAGATCAGGTTGCAAGTTCTATGAAAGATTGGGCACTTTCAAAAAATGTTACACACTATACGCACTGGTTTCAGCCTTTAACAGGTGGTACTGCCGAAAAACACGACTCATTTTTTGAGCCCATAGATGAGGGTAGAGCTATTGAAAAATTTGGAGGAAGTCAATTAGTACAGCAAGAACCGGATGCTTCAAGTTTTCCAAGTGGAGGAATAAGAAATACTTTCGAAGCTCGAGGATATACAGCTTGGGATCCAACTTCACCAGCTTTTATTTATGGTACAACGCTTTGTATTCCAACAATTTTTGTATCATACACAGGAGAGGCTTTAGATAATAAAACCCCACTTTTAAGAGCACTTCAAGCTATTGATAAACACGCAACAGCCGTTGCTAAATTTTTTGATAAAAATGTTTCAAAAGTAAATGCAAATTTAGGTTGGGAACAAGAATATTTCCTAATTGATAAAGCTCTGGTAGCTACACGTCCTGATATAATTATGACAGGTAGAACTCTATTAGGGCATGCGCCTGCAAAAGGACAACAATTAGATGATCATTATTTTGGAAGTATTCCAAGAAGAACACTAAATTTTATGCGAGAGTTAGAATATGAATGTATGTTACTAGGTATTCCTGTTACAACTCGTCATAACGAAGTTGCTCCAAACCAATTTGAGTTGGCGCCAATGTTTGAAGAAACAAACTTGGCAGTTGACCACAATTCATTAATTATGGATATCATGGGTAAAATTGCTTCTAAACATAATTTTAGAGTATTATTTCATGAAAAACCCTTTGCAGGAATTAACGGTTCGGGTAAACACAATAACTGGTCATTATCAACTGATACAGGTGTAAATTTATTAGGCCCGGGAAAAACCCCGATGCGTAATTTACAATTTCTAACTTTTTTTGTAAATACTATCAAGGCTATTCGAGAGTATGAAGAATTAATGCGGGCAGGTATTGCTTCTGCAAATAATGATCATCGCTTGGGTGCAAATGAAGCTCCACCGGCAATTATTTCTATTTTTATAGGTAAACAACTTACGAATGTTCTTAAAGAATTAGAAAATGTTACTGACGGGAAATTATCTCCAGAAGAGAAAACCGATTTAAAATTAAATGTTGTTGGTAAAATTCCTGAAATTTTATTGGATAATACTGATAGGAACAGAACTTCTCCATTCGCTTTTACAGGTAATAAATTTGAGTTTAGAGCAGTTGGTTCACAAGCAAATTGTGCTAACCCAATGACAGTTTTGAATACCATAATGGCAAAACAACTAAAAGACTTTAAAGATGAGGTTGATAGCTTAATCGCTAAAAAAGATTTGAAAAAGGATGAAGCTATTTTCAATGTTTTACGTGAATATATTAAAGAATCAAAAGATATATTATTTGAAGGGAACGGCTATAGTCAAGAATGGGAAAAAGAAGCGGTTAAAAGAGGTTTAAGTAATAATAAATCTACTCCAATTGCTCTTAAACCTAAAGTAGGTAAAAAAGCTATTGCTTTATATAAAGAATTAGAAGTTATGAATAAAATAGAAATTCAAGCACGTTATGAGATTGAATTGGAAGAATATGCAATGAAAATTCAAATTGAAGGTAGGGTTTTAGGTGATATTGCTTTGAATCATATTATTCCTACGGCAGTAAATTATCAAAATAAACTCATTAAAAATGTTAGAGGTTTAAAAGATGTTTTTGGTGAAAATTTTGAGTCTATTGCTAAAGATCAAATGGACTTAATTAAGAAAATTTCAAATCATATAGCAGGTATTAATAACAAAGTTACTTTAATGGTTGATGAGCGTAAAAAAGCCAATATTATGAAAGACCCTGTAAAGAAAGCTAATGCCTACTGTGATAAAGTAAAACCTTATTTTGATGAAATAAGATACCATTGTGATAAATTAGAAATGATGATTGATGATGAACTTTGGCCGATGACCAAATATAGAGAAATGCTTTTTACAAGATAAATTTATTCACTAATTTTATTGTATAACTATTAAAAATGAGAGGTTTTCCTCTCATTTTTTATTTTAATATGAAAGCCTTATTATTTGATTAAAGTGTTTTTAATCAAAATAATATAAACATATTAGGACATACAATTGAACTAGTATTGTATATTTGTGCTCTTAAAAAATTTGAGCTTGAAATTATTTTTATCAATTTTTAATATCATTTCAAAATATTACAAAAGTATTATTTTGTTGACTTTAACAATTTTTATAGTCATAAATTCAAATGCTCAGTCATTAGATGAAGATGATTCATTTTTAAATATAAATTTACAAAAAGACACATCCGAAAGAAAACAAAATATTTATATACAAGCAAAATTTGATTACGGTGGAATAATTCCTACGGTTAAAGAAAAAGGAATTGAAAAGTATTATGGTCTAGATTTAAGGGTTGCGTGGCAGAAGAGAGAAAATAATATTTATACCAAACTTTATAATGCCCCAAAATTTGGTTTAGGTTTTTACTCAGGCGCATTTGATAATAATACTTTTGGTGAGCCAAATGGTCTATACGGTTTTGTAGAAATACCAATTTTTGATCAGAGAAAGAAATTAAATTGGATATATAGTATTGGTGCAGGGTTGGCATTTAATTTTAATTATTACGACCCTATAGATAATCCTTCAAATGAGTTAATAGGCTCTAATAGAAATGTATACATAGCATTTTCTTTAGAAGGAAGATATAATATTACTGAAAATTGGGTAGCTGGACTTGGATTTGGATTTAAACATTTTTCAAATGGAAGGTTGTATTTGCCAAATAGAGGTATTAACTTATTACCCTTAACAGTTACTACTGAATATAATTTTGGAGATAATTATACAGATATAAAAAAAAGAAAGATCCCCAAATTTATACCTTTTTATATTGTAAATATTTATGGAGCTACAGGTTTTAAGAATTTTGAATATGGTAAAGCAAAATATTTTAAATCCACTCTTGGTCTAAGTTTTATGAGACAGTTTAATTATAAATTTCGTTATGGATTAGGTACTGAAATTTTTTATACAGCTGGTTCTTTGGAAAGAAACACAAATGATAAAAGTAATTTTAACAAACAATTTAGTTACGGAATTTCTGCTCAATGGGAATGGCTTATTACCGATAGATTGTATTTACCTCTCAATTTTGGAATTCATTTGAATTATAATGTTGAAAATTATGAACAATTTCTGTATCAAAGAGTAGCGCTTAGATATTTAATGGGTAAGCAAAAGAAAGTTATAATTGGTGTTGGTTTAAAAGTTACTGAATTTCATGCAGATTATGTTGAATGGACAATAGGTTATGTATTCAAAAAAGATAAAAATAAATATGACTTAATCTTTTGATTTACGATTAATATAATCTAATAATAATTATCAATGTGATTGGTAATTTGTACAATAAAAAATCCAAAATTTTCTAATATCTCTATTACCTCTTTTAATTATTATTGGTTCCAATTGAGTAATTTCTTGAAAATATTTTGATAACTCAGGTTTGACTTTTCCTTTATCATAATTTTTAAATCCAGAATCAGAATCGATAAAAATTGCATCTTTTCCGTTTAAAACAGTTAGGTCATCTCCTAAATAATCAAAATGTTTTGCGTGTAAACCAATGACATTTTGAGCATATATTTTTTCATCCAGGTAAAAATCCAATACAGCTGATGTTTTGTAATTATCTGCCGAAAAAATAAATGTATCAGGATACTCTTTTTTTAATTTTTGAGTTTCTTCTGCAAGTTCTTTCCAACCTACCCAAGTATCGTCACTTTTAATTGGAGCAATATAAAATAACACTTGTAAACTAACTAAAATATGGATTACAATTGATATTATTACCTGAGTACGTAAAAGTTTTTTTGAAAAAAATATACTCGCTAAGATTATTCCTGTGATATAAGAAGGCATCATCCAATTGAGTTTTACCCAGTAGATGAAGGTCAATGAAAAGAATCCAACAAAAGTTGGAATAAAAAAAGCGAGTAAGAATAAAGTTTTATCAGAAGGTAAATTAAATTTAAAAATTATTTTTTTAAGATACTTAAGTGTTAAAACAACGATAACAGAAAAAAGTATAGGTAATAATAATAGCAATTGATGTGCTATTGCTCCGAAGAAATTTTTTGGACTAATATTTAATTCTGAAATTTCACCGGTTCTGTTAGATGATTGAAATAAAAATGATGCAAAGTCATGTTGGTAATTCCACCAAAAAACAGGAAAAGTAACCAAAACAGAAATAATTATTGATGACCAAAACCACGGTGATAAGAATAATTTTCGGTATTTTTTTGAAAATATTAAAAAACCTATCAATCCTATTTGAAGGAATAAAGCGGTATATTTACTATCAAAGGCAAGCCCCATAGTAATTCCTGCCCAGATCCAATAGATCTTTTTATTTTCAAAAATAGCTTTATATAAAGAAATTAAAGTAAGCGTCCAAAATAATAATAGCGGAACATCGGGAGTAGAATTGAACGATAAAATTGAAATAAAAATGGTTGTACCAATTAAAACAATTGCATTTTGCAATTTTTGTTTTGATAAAAAATAGGATGCTAATTTATAAAAGCTTAAAAGTGTAAAAGAAGTAATAATAAAATCAGCAAATTTTAAAGTAAAAACAGTTTTTCCGAAAAGAGCGGTAAAAATTCTTAAAATATAACCGATCATTCCGGGATGATCAAAATATGAAAGTGATAGATTTTCTCCGTAAAAATAATAATAAGCATCTTGAGGCATCAAACCCATAAAGGGTAATAATAGCAATCTATATATTTGAAATGCTATAACCAAACTTATACCCGGGTATTTTTCTATAAAGTTTCTTAATTTATCCAATTTAATAACTAGTTTTTTAATTTATTACGTTTAGTTTGATTTTTTTGATCTGGTAGATCTTTTATGAAATAGTTATAAGATAATGTAAGTAACAATACAAAAATAGCTGTTACAACACCGATAATAACATCGTAAAAAGGTTTTACAGATAATGCTACTCTGATTGAAATTGTTGCTAACACAAATGCTGAATATCTGAAAATTTTATAATAATTCAAGGTATATCTTAATGCAATTAATACGATTATAATGTCACTAAAAATTAAAACTGTATAGAACGTATGGAAAGAATGTAAATATATACCAGTTTTAACAAGAGTTTTTATATCGTAAAAGCCAATTGTAAAAAATGCGATTAATAATAAGAGTGCTAATATTTTTTTTGTTTGTATAAATTCAAATTGTTCATCTTCTGAACTTGTTAATTGTTTATGTATTTGTAATTTGGCATTAAAACCCAAAATAACAAATACAGCTAAAGCACCAAAAGCATAAGCAATCATATTTGTTAAAGATTCAGTCATTAAATTCCATTCAAAATCTTTTATATGGCTAAATTCTTTAAAACCTGATCGTATGAAAATTAATGATAAAACTTCAAATTGTTTGCTAACCGATTTTGCTACAGATTGCGGTAAAATAAAAATTAAACTTAACAATTCTAAGATCAATAAAAGGGTAAAAGATATTTCAATAGCAAAAAATGGATTGGCAAAAAAATCATCCCATTTCCCTAAAGAAATCGATTGATTCCTATCTAAATAACTAATAACTAAACTAATTACAAAAATAAAAGTTAGAGAATAGCTAATGATAATATTGGTTTTAGGGTTTTCCCAAACCCTTTTTAATTTATCAAAAATCCATTCTGTAAAGTTTAATATTTTTGAAACCATTGGTTTTTTAGTGAGTATATATTAATTGTAAATGTAAAAAAGTTAATTTAAAAATATAAATTAAATTTTACTAGATTTACAAAATCTAACTTTTTAAATAATTTAAAATGAATAAAATAACAATTTTTGTAATTCTGTTTTCAATTGCGATAAATGCTCAAACAAGTAAATTATCGAATTTAATTGATAATGTAGAACCAAAAGTTATTGAGTGGCGAAGAGATTTTCATCAAAATCCCGAATTATCAAACAGAGAATTTGAAACTTCAAAAAAAATTGCAGCTTATTTAAAAAGTTTAGGTTTTGATGTTCAAACTGGTATTGCACATACAGGTGTTGTTGGAATTTTAAAAGGCGGAAAACCCGGACCGGTTGTAGCACTACGTGCAGATATCGATGCTTTACCGGTTACAGAAAGAGCTCCTGTTCCTTTTGCTTCAAAAGTAAAAAGTACTTATAATGGAATAGAAACCGGCGTAATGCATGCTTGCGGGCATGATGCACATACAGCTATTTTAATGGGAACGGCAGAGGTTTTAAGTAAGATAAAAAAAGATCTAAAAGGTACTGTAAAATTTATTTTTCAGCCTGCGGAAGAAGGAACACCACCAGGTGAAGAAGGTGGAGCTAAAATGATGGTAAAAGAAGGAGTATTAAAAAATCCGGAGGTAGATGTAATTTTTGGGTTACATATAGCTGCAGGATCTGATGTAGGTAAAATTACATACAAACCAGGAGGAACAATGGCTGCAGCTCAACGTTTTGTGATAAAAGTTCATGGTAAACAATCGCATGGTTCGAGACCTTGGGGAGGAATTGACCCAATAGTTGTTTCCGCTCAAATTATAAATGGTTTACAATCTATAATTAGCCGAGATACCGACTTGACTAAAGAAGCTGCTGTTATTTCAGTTGGTTTGATAAAAGGAGGAGTAAGAAATAATATTATACCGGAAGAAGTTGAAATGATAGGTACCATACGCACTTTAGATGCGAGTATGCAAAAAAAATTGAATGAAATGATGATTTTTCGTGTAAAATCTATTGCAAAAAGTTTTGGTGCTACTGCAGATATAACAATTGAAGAAGGATACCCTGTTACTTTTAATGACGTTGCTTTAACTGCTAAAATGCTGCCTTCATTACAAAGATCAGCAGGTAAAGAAAATGTAATTCAAATAAAAGCTATTACAGGTGCCGAAGATTTTTCTTTTTATCAGAAGGAAATTCCCGGCTTGTATTTCTTTTTAGGTGGAAAGCCATTAAATGTAAAACCTCAAGATGCTGCTGCACATCATACACCTGATTTTTACATCGATGAAAGCGGATTGAAACTGGGAGTTAAATCAATGGTTAATTTAACTTTAGATTATATGAATACTTATAAGAAATGATTATTTATACCTGTAAATTTAATGTAACACCTGTTACATTAATTGATGAGTTTTACTGTTAATTTGTAAAATATTTAAATTTATTAAAAAGTATGGGATTGTTTAGTTTATTTGGTGGCGGTACCGAAGCAGTATCAATTGATGAATATTTAGAAAAAGAAGCCGTAGTGATTGATGTTAGAACAGAACCTGAATTTTTTGAAGGCCATGTTGAAGGTTCAAAGAATATTCCTTTACATTTGATAGCTGAAAAGATCAGTGAAATTAAAAAAATGGATAAACCAATTATAACTTGTTGTCGTAGTGGCGCAAGAAGTGGTTCGGCAGCAAGCATATTGAAACATCACGGAATTGACGCAATAAATGGTGGTCCGTGGCAAAATGTTGCAGGTTATATTAAATGAAAAAAAACTTTAAAATTTATATAAAAAAAGGAAGTGTAAAATACTTCCTTTTTTTTGTTAAAAAGAATTTGATATTCTTATCTTCAATCTACCTTTTTAAATTCAAAATGAGGATATTTATCTATTAAGATCTTTATTTTATGTTCTAATTTACTTAAAAATTCCAGATATTTTTTAGATGATCTTTGAAAAGGTTTATGTTGTAAAGATTTTTGAATACTCTCAATTTCATCCATTAACTGAAATGACCTTTCATCAATCCAAGTGTTTTTAAATTTTTCCCAAATATATTCCATAGCAATTTCATTGGGATGCAACATATCACTTTTATAGAATCTATAATCCCTTAGATCATCCATCATTATTTCATATGATGGGAAATAAAAGATTTGTTTATTATCAATTACACGATGTATTGCCGAAATTAAATGTGATTTACTAAGATTATTTTCTGCAAAACCATCCTTTAGATGTCTAACCGGACTTACTGTAAACAATATAACAGTATTTGGGTTAACCGAATTAATTTTTGCAATTGAATTCTCTAAACTTCTAATGATTTGGCTTACACTTAACAATTCTTTTTTAAAATATTTTTGTGGAATTTTATGACAATTAGCTACCAATTCATCAGAATTTTCAAAACGATAAACCCAAGAAGTTCCTAGAGTGATTAAAATATGAGATGCTTTTGTTAACGCTAAATTTGTTTGCCGGATTTGTTTATTGATATTTTTTAAAACTACCCTATTATTTTCATCTGAAAATTTGGTATGATGGCTAAAACTCATCCAAAGTTCATTGAAATGATATAGATCTTTTTCTTTATAGTTTCTATTTTGAGTACAATCATTGATAGAATTTTCTATGGCGATTGGATGGAATAAAATTCCATGAGAATTGGTATTGTTTTTAAACTGGTAGTATTTAAAATGCTTCTCAATATTTTCAGTAAAACACGAACCAAACAAAACAATTTCAGAATTGTAAGTAATTTGATCATTTTGTTTTGGTATGTTTATTTCTGTTCGGAATTTCATTGGGAAACAATCTTATTATTAATGCTTAAAGTACACAATGAATATTGAATTTCTGAAATTTTGGCTGAATTATCATTTTCTTTTTAGTTGGTAATCAAATCAATTTATTTAATATAATTTTTTGCTTTCTCCAATGCCTCATTTATTCCATCAGGATTTTTACCTCCAGCAGTTGCAAAGAAAGGTTGACCACCACCACCACCTTGAATAAATTTTCCTAATTCTCTAACAATTGTTCCTGCATTTAGATCTTTTTCTTTACTTAAATCCTTTGAAATACAAACAGTTAAAAATGCTTTATTTTTGATGTTAGCACCATTGATAAAAAATAAATTTTCTACTTTATTTGCTATATCAAAAGCCAGATTCTTAATTGTATTATTATCCATATTTATAGTTGAAGCTAAAAAATTAACACCATTAATTTCAACAATATCTTTTATTAGATCATCTTTTAAAGAGGCTGCTTTATCTTTTAATAGTTGGTCAACCTCTTTTTTTAATTTGGTATTTTCTTCATGTAAATTTGTTACAGCATTTAAAATATTAGTTGGATTTTTAAATGTATTTTTAATTTTTGTAAGTTCATCATCCTGCACCAAGAAATAATCTTTTACGGCATCGTTTGTAATGGCTTCAATCCTTCTGATCCCAGAAGCAATTGCACTTTCAGAAATAATTTTAAAATACCAAATATCGCCCGTATTTTCAACATGTGTGCCTCCACAAAGTTCCATTGATTCACCAAATTTCACAGTCCTTACTGTGTCACCATATTTTTCACCAAATAGCATGATTGCACCTTGTTTTGTTGCTTCTTCAATAGGAATATTCCTATTTTCTGTAAAATCAATTTTTTCATTAATTCGAGCATTTACAAATTTCTCTACTTCGCTAATCTCATTATGAGTTAATTTTGAAAAATGTGAAAAATCAAATCGTAAATTTTTTGAATGTACTGCCGAACCTTTTTGTTCAACATGATTTCCTAATATTTTACGCAAAGCTTGGTGTAATAAATGTGTTGCAGTATGATTACAAGCAGTTCTAAAACGTTGTTTTTCATCAACAACAACTTTAAAAGTTTGATTTGGATTATCAGGTAAGTTCTTGGTTAAATGAAGTACTAGATTATTTTCTTTTTTTGTATCAACAATATAGATTACATTTCCGTTTGAGACCTCTAAATAACCCTTATCACCAACTTGTCCGCCTCCTTCAGCATAAAACGGTGTCATATTAAATACAAGTTGATACATTTTACCTTCTTTTTTTGATGTCACTTTTCGGTAACGTGTAATTTTTACATTGGCATTCAAATAGTCATAACCAATGAATTCTTCTTCATTATCATCATGTAAAATTACCCAATCATCTGTATCAATACCTGCTGCTGCTCTTGATCGGTTTTTTTGTTTTTCCATTTCAATAGCAAAAACATCTTCATCAAATTTGAGTCCTTTTTCACGAAGTATTAAAGCAGTTAAATCTTTTGGAAAACCATAAGTATCATATAATTCAAAACTTTTTACACCGGAAACGGTATCTCCTTTGGTATTTTTAATAATATTATCTAATAAAATTAAGCCTTGATCTAAGGTGCGTAAAAATGAATTTTCTTCTTCTTTAATTACATTTTGTATCAATTGTTTTTGAGAAACCAATTCAGGAAAAGCACTACCCATTTGGTCACTCAAAATATTAACAAGTTTGTAGATAAATGCTTCTTTTTTATTTAAAAAAGTAAATCCGTAACGGATGGCTCTTCTTAAAATTCTTCTAATCACATAACCTGCACCATTATTTGATGGTAATTGACCATCGGCTATTGAAAAAGCAACTGCACGAACATGATCGGCAATTACTCTAATTGCGATATCAATTTTTTCATCTTTGCCGTAGTTGGTTAGTGTAATTGTTTCAATTTCACGTATCAATGGCGTAAAAATATCAGTATCATAATTAGATTTTTTGTTTTGTATTACCATACACAAACGTTCAAATCCCATACCTGTATCAACATGTTGGGCAGGTAATTTTTCTAATGAACCATTAGCTTTACGATTAAATTCAATGAAAACCAGATTCCATATTTCAACAACATGAGGATGGTCATTATTTACCAATTCTTTTCCTGGAATTTTTTTCTTTTCGGCATCTGTTCTAAGATCTACATGAATTTCGCTGCAGGGACCACATGGGCCTTGTGCACCCATTTCCCAAAAATTATCTTTTTTATTTCCGTTTAAAATTCTATCCTTATCAATTACTTTTTCCCAATAATTATAAGCTTCTTGATCAAAATCTAATTTTTCACTTTTATCTCCTTCAAAAACAGTAACATAAAGATCATTTTTATCAATATTATATACTTCGGTTAGTAATTCCCAAGCCCAAGTAATTGCTTCTTTTTTAAAATAATCACCAAAACTCCAATTACCAAGCATTTCAAACATAGTATGGTGATAGGTATCAATACCTACTTCTTCTAAATCATTGTGTTTACCAGAGACACGCAAGCATTTTTGAGTGTCGGCTATACGATTTATATCAATTTTTTTTTGCCCTAAAAAGTACTCTTTGAACTGATTCATTCCGGCATTTGTAAACATTAAAGTAGGGTCATTTTTGATTACAATTGGAGCCGAAGGAACTATTTTATGATTTTTTGAAATAAAAAAATCTATAAATTGTTGTCTGATTTCTTGTGAAGTCATATGAGTAATTTATGAGCTAATTTTTATAAGTTTATTTATAACTAACAAAAAAATTGTAATTTTGTTAATTATGTATTTTAAAATTGTATTTTCAAATACAAAAATAATATAATTATATGTTATGGCGAAGGTAAAATATTATTACGATTCAGATACCTTATCATACCGGAAAATTGAGTCTCGCAAACGCGATAGATTTAGAAAAGCAATACTGTTTACATTGGCTTCTGCCTTATTTGGTTCATTAATTTTGTTACTAACCTTAAAATTTATTGAATCACCAAAGGAAAAAGTTTTAAAACGAGAGTTGGAAAATATGAAGTTGAATTATGATCTTCTCGATAAAAAAATGGTATTAGCACAGGATATTTTAACAGATATACAAGAAAGAGACAACAATATTTACCGGGTTTATTTTGAGGTAAATCCTATACCAGAAGAACAAAGAAAAGCAGGGTTTGGTGGTGTAAACCGCTATAAATCACTTGAAGGTTTTGATAATTCAAGTATGGTAGTTGAAGCAACAAAAAATTTAGATATATTATCTAAACAGCTTTATGTACAATCAAAATCATTAGATGAAATTACAGCATTGGCAAAAGATAAAGAAAAATTATTGGCAGCTATTCCGGCTATACAACCCGTAAAAAATGAGGACCTAACAAGAATGGCTTCAGGGTATGGATGGAGATCGGACCCTTTTACAAAAGCGAGAAAAATGCATAAAGGTATGGATTTTACTGCCCCAAAAGGAACAGCTATTTATGCAACCGGAAATGGAAAAGTAGTTAGAGCCGATAGTAATTCATCGGGATTTGGTAAACATGTTAGAGTTGATCATGGGTTTGGATATGTAACATTGTATGCTCATTTGTCAAAATACAATGTAAAAAGAGGTCAAAAAGTTACACGTGGCGATTTAATTGGTTTTGTTGGTAGTACCGGAAGATCACAAGCACCTCATTTACATTATGAAGTGAGATATAACAGTAACCCTATTAATCCTATTAATTTTTATTATGGAGATTTATCTCCGGAAGAGTTTAAAGAGATGTTAATAAAAGCTTCGCAAGAAGGACAATCACTTGATTAATGTATATAGATTTACCTGAAAAAAGATATTTTAAAATAGGCGAAATTGCTAAAGCTTTTGGCGTAAACGCTTCGTTAATTAGATTTTGGGAGAACGAATTTGTTATTTTAAAACCTAAAAAAAATAATAAAGGCAATAGATTATTCACTCAAGAAGATGTTAAAAATTTGAAATTAATTTATCATTTGGTAAAAGAAAAAGGTTTCACATTAGAAGGAGCTAAGAATAAATTGAAAGAAAATCCTGAAAAAATTTCTAATGATCATCAATTAATTGTTAGGTTAGAAACAATAAAAAATGAACTTTTAAATATTAAAAATCAACTATAAAAATTTAAATTATTTATTATGAAAAAATTAATTCCTATTGCCATCATTATAATCATCTTAATTGGTATATTTAGATGGGGTGTTGGACTTAACAATACCATGGTAGAAAAACAAGAAACAGCAAAAACTCAGTGGGCAAATGTTGAAAGTGCCTACCAAAGAAGAGCTGACTTAATACCTAATCTTGTAAATATCGTTAAAGGATATGCCAGTCATGAACAAGAGACTTTAGAAGGTGTAATTGAAGCTAGAGCAAATGCTACAAAAACTACCATTGACCCTACTAATGTTACTCCTGAGCAAATGGCAGCATTTCAAGAATCTCAGAATTCTTTAACAGGTGCTTTGAGTAAATTAATGGTTGTGGTTGAACGTTATCCTGATCTGAAGGCCAATCAAAACTTTTTAGAATTACAAAGTCAGTTAGAAGGAACAGAAAATAGAATTAATGTTGAAAGGAACAGATATAACGAACTTTCTAAAGATTATAATGTTTATATTAGAAAATTTCCAGCAAGTATTATTGCAAATATTTTAAATTTTGATCCGTTGGTTTTATTCCAAGGAGCTGAAGGCAGCGACATAGCGCCTACTATAGATTTTAATTAGGATAACACAAAATAAAGTATATTAATACCGATTTATCGAAAATTAACTTTTTGATAAATCGGTTTGTAAATTTTGATTTATGTCACATGTTGAAGATTTCTTAACCTCTGAAGAAGAAAATGAAATTGTTGTTGCCATTAAAGAAGCTGAGAAAAACACCTCAGGAGAAATACGTGTTCATATTGAAAGTTGTACACATATAAAGTGTTTTGAACGTGCTAAAGAAATTTTTTATTTCCTTAATATGCATAACACCAAAGATAAAAATGGAGTGTTATTCTACGTAGCTGTTGATGATAGAGAATTTGCAATAATTGGTGACGAAGGGATTGATAAAGTTGTTCCTGATGGTTTTTGGGATAGTGTTAAAAACAGAGTAACAGGTGAGTTTGCAAAAGATAATCACGGTGATGGATTGGTTTTAGGAATTATTGAAGCCGGACAAAAATTACAGCAGTATTTTCCTTACCAAAGAGATGATATCAATGAATTACCTGATGAAATTTCAAAAGGTTAAAAAATATTTCTCTTTATTTCTTTCTTAAATTTTTTATTAAAAATGTCAATATTTCATAAACTCCTTGTTAAAGAGGTTACCAGAGAAACAAAAGATGCAATTTCTATAGTTTTTGATATCCCAGATGGTTTAAAAAATGAATTTTTATTTACTCCGGGTCAATATCTTACAATTCAAAAAGAATTAGAAGGACAAGAATTACGTAGGGCATATTCTATTTGTTCTTCTCCAAAAAGCGATGAATTGAGAATTGCTATAAAAGCTATTCCAAAAGGTCTTTTTTCTGTTTTTGCCAATTCAAAATTAAAAAAAGGAGATTCTTTGAAAGTCTCAGCGCCAGAAGGAAAATTTGTATTACAAATTTCTGCAAGTAATGCGAATAATTATATTGCTTTCGCTTCAGGGAGCGGGATAACCCCAATTCTATCGATGGTTCAATCGGTTTTAGAAACTGAAAAAGAAAGCAATTTTATTCTGGTTTACGGAAATAAGGATATACAACAGGTAATTTTTAAAGATAAATTAGATGAATTGGCTATAAATTATCCTTCAAAATTTAAAATTCATTATGTCTATAGTCAAGAATTGATTGAAAATTCTTTATTTGGAAGAATAAATAATGATATTATTGATGAAATAATAAAAATAAAATATAAAGAAATTACCTTTGACAAGGTTTTTATTTGTGGACCCGAAGAAATGATCGAAACAGTTGAAAATAACCTATTGGATCATGGTTATGCAAAAGATATAATTTATTTTGAATTATTTTCAAGTACTTCTGCAAAAAAAGAAATTGATAAGGATCTAAGTGGTGACTCACAAATTACATTTATTTTGGATGAGGAAGAATTTAATTTTGAGATGAGACAAGATGAAACTATTTTAAGCGCTGCCTTACAACATGGTTTAGATGCTCCTTATTCTTGCCAGGGAGGAATTTGCAGTAGTTGTTTAGCTAAGGTTAAAGAAGGGAAGGCTGTGATGAAGGTCAATAAAATATTAAATAAAGAAGAAATTGATGAAGGCCTGATTTTAACTTGTCAAGCTCATCCGGTTACTTCAAAAATAATTATTGATTTTGATGATGTGTAAATAATTTATACGGATAGTATGTTCAATGAGTACTTAAATGCAGTTTTATTAGGAGTAGGTTTGGCCTTTATGGTTGGTCCTGTATTTTTTGTCTTAATAGAAACCAGCATTACGAAAGGAGCCAGAGCTGCAATTACTTTTGATATTGGTGTTTTGTTGGCTGATATTGTATTTATTTTATTGGCATATTATGGAAGTGTAACATTATTAGAAAAAATTCAAGACGACCCTAGATCATTTCTTATAGGTGGAGTAGTCTTAATTCTTTTTGGTTTCTATACAGTTTTTTATAATAAAACTAAAAAAATTATAACTGATGAAGAGTTGGTTATTGTTGAAAACAATAATTACTTAGGGTTATTTTTAAAAGGTTTTTTTTTGAATTTTGTAAATATAGGGGTGTTGGCATTTTGGTTTGCCATTGTTATTGCTGTAAGCTCAAGTTTGCAAATGAATGAAACCAAAATATTAAGATATTTTTCAATTGTAATTATTTCATTCTTATTTACTGATCTGATAAAGATTACAGCAGCTAAAAAATTACAAAAAAAACTCACACCAATTGTTCTCCGAAAAATTAGAATAATTATTGGAGTATTTTTTATTGTATTTGGAATTATTTTAGCCAGTAAACGTTTTATTCCTCAAAAAACAATGGATAAAATTGATAATGTTATTCATCAAGTGAAATAAATTATTTGATATCAATTTTTAAGTTATATTTAGTAACAACTTTATTAAAGATATCTTCCTTGCCTTGTTTTTTCAAATCATTATACATATACCCAATTTTACTTGCAGCATCAGCTCTATAGGGAGATTGTTGAGCCGTGTAAATAGTATAAGCATGGACCAAATTGTCAAGTCCTTTTTCATTTTCATTATTGGTATACAATATCAATCCTAAACCGTAATAACCTTCAGGATCATCAGTATAAAATGAAATGTATTTGTTATAGTATTTTATGGCTTCTTTATATTCTTTATTCAGGTTATAGGTTAATGCAATATTCATTAAAGGCATTCTTCCTCTGGGGTTGATTTCTAAAGATTTCTCATAGGATTCGATTGCCTTTTCGTATTGATTGGTTTTGCGGTAAGAAATTCCTAAATTATCCCATGCAAAGGCAAAACTTGGATCAATTTCTATAGCTTTTTTAAATTTTAAAATTGCATTTTCATAATCATTTTGATCCAAATATTCCATTCCATCGTCATAAGCTAATTGAGCTAAGACATTATTGGAAGTTGCATGCTCAAACTTTTTATTTTCAGAGAATGAAATGTTCTTTAGAGCTTTACAATTTTCGACTAAATATTTTTCAATATCTGAATAATCATTCTTGTCTATTTGAATTTCAGAAATACCATTTGCTGTAGAGGAAACATCGGTCTTTAAAACTGTAACTATAGCATTAGCAATACAATTCTTTATTGCTTTGTTCTTTTGCTCATCATCACTGTTGATATTTGAGATACAATCACATGCATTTTCAGATATTTCTGTAACATGTTCTTTATTATTTTGGCTAAACCCAAAATTAATAATAAAAAATAATATTAATGTTATTCTCCTTATTTGCATAAAAAATCAGTATTAATTTTGATAAATATAATTTTAACTAAATACCTGTACTTCCAAATCCACCTGCACCTCTTGATGTCTCATTTAATTCTGAAACTTCATTCCATGCAATATGTTCATATTTTGCAATGACCATTTGTGCCACTCTATCTCCATCATTAACAGTAAAATCATCATTCGAAACATTAACCAATATCACACCAATCTCACCTCTGTAATCAGCATCAATTGTTCCCGGTGCATTTAAAACGGTTATTCCAAATTTTGCTGCCAATCCACTTCGAGGACGAACCTGTGCTTCAAACCCTTTCGGTAGCTCAATGTACAAACCAGTTTTAATGATTGTCCTTTCTAATGGTTTTAATGTTATTGGATTTTCGAGATTAGCTCTTAAATCCATACCTGCCGATGCCAAAGTTTCATAACTTGGGGTTTGATGTTTCGACTTATTGATTATATTAACTTTCATTTTTTAAAAATATTTTGCAGTTCTGTTTTTTCTTTAATATAAATGGTTAAAATAAATAATACTAATATGATTGTTGAGATCTGGTAGTTTTGTCGGAAGAAGCTAAATGATATCATTGATAAGATAAAAGAAATAATGATATAAAAAAGAATATTTTTTGCTTCATAAGGAATTGGGTAATTCTTTTTCCCATAAAAATAAGAAGCCAAAGTCATTGATACATAAGCAATTAATGTAGCCCATGCTGATGCCATATAGCCATATTCGGGTATAAAAATAATATTTATCAAAATTGTAACAATTGCACCAAATACAGAGAAATACATAGCATATTTTGTTTTATCTGTTAGTTTATACCAAATGGCTAAATTGTAATATATACCTAAAAATAAATTAGACAATAAAATGATGGGAACTATATTTAATGCAGAAAAATATTCTGCCTTGCCTAGAAGCATATTTGCAAAAACATCTATATAGTTAATAATGATCAAGATGGTGATTGTACCAAGTACTGTAAACCATTTTAAAACTTTTGCATAAGTTTCCTTAGCATTATTTTTTGTAGCCTGATTAAAAAAGAAAGGCTCAGCTCCAAGGCGAAATGCCATGATGTACAAGATCATAAATACTCCTAGTTTATAACAAGCTGCATAGATACCCATTTGTTCTTTTCCAATCATTCTATCTAAAAGAATTTTATCTAAATTTTCATTAGTAACATATGCCAAACTAGCTATTAAAAGCGGAAATGCATATTTTAGCATTTTTTTTAGTAAGGCAATATCAAAATCAAATTTAAATTGAAATATGATTGGAATCAATAATATAAATGTGATAACACTTGCTATAAGATTTGCTATAAAAATAAAAATGACCAAAGGATATTGATTGTATATATCAATGAAGTATTGAGGTGCATATGATCCATTTTCAATAGCTTTTGGTAAGTACATTAAAAATACTAAGTTCAATAAGGCATAAATTGTAATATTCAATATTTTATAAAATGCAAATCGAATGGGTTGGTTTTTTACTCTTAGATAAGCATAAGGAATCACCAATAAAGTGTCAAAAGTTGTTACTAAAATCAATATTTGTAGATATATTGGATTATCAAAACCAAAAAAAACTGATAATTCTACACTAAAAATTAAGGTAAAAAATAAAAAAAGTATCGTAGTAGTTAAAATACTTATAAATGAAGTTGAAATTACTTTCCCTTTTTCTTTTTCCTTAGTAAAAAATCTAAAGAAAGCAGTTTCCATTCCGTAGGTCAAAAAAGCATTGAAATAGGCAGCATAAACAAAATATAAAGTATTTACAGCAAATTTTTCTGATTGCAATGCATTTGTATGCAATTTCACTAAAAGGATATTGATGGCTCTAGGAAGAACGGCAGCGATTCCATAAATAATAGTGTCTTTAAAAAAACGCTTTAATGTACTCAATGTTAAAATGAATTATTTTATGCTATAAGGTTGTTACATTAATTTTTACGAATGTATGAAATTTTTTAGGAGATTTTTAAATATTGATTATAATTTTAGAGGTATAAGAAATGAAATGAAAAAACCCATACTATTTTAGTATGGGTTTTATGTTGTTTAATTAATGACTTGAGTAGCACACTTAGGCTATTCTTTTGTAACAACAACAGAATTTTCAGTTCCCATTGTATTTGGAACTAATAGATCTGCTTCTTCATCATTTTTCCATGTTTTACTATCAATTAGATACTTGAATTGAAATTGTTTTCCTTTTTCAAGATCGATTGTAGTTTTGAAATTACCGTTTTTAAATTTTTTAAGTGGATTTTTAGTTTCACTCCAATTATTAAATTCTCCAACAATGTTTACTTTTTTAACATCTCCTACTTCTTCAGCTGAAAGTGCAAAAGTTACTTTACAAACTTCTTTACTTTTTAAAAATTGTTTTTTTAAACTCATAATTAATTATTTTTAATAATTCTCTTTAATAGATTATTGATATTTATTTTAATAAAAATTTATATTTTTTAATTTAATTGATTGTTGATATTATTCAAAACAAAAACCCTTGCTTGTTGGCAAGGGTTTGTAATAAATATAAAGATATTAAGCTTCGTTAGGAATTATCGAAACGTAAGACCTGTTATCTTTCTTTTTGGTAAATTTAACTTCGCCATCAATTTGAGCGTGTATAGTATGATCTTTACCCATATAAACATTTTCACCAGGGTGGTGTTTAGTGCCTCTTTGACGAATAAGTATATTTCCGGCTATAGCTTGTTGACCTCCATAGATCTTAACTCCAAGTCGTTTAGATTCTGACTCTCTACCGTTTTTAGAACTACCTACACCTTTTTTATGTGCCATGATATTAAGTTTTAATAATTATATATTGTAAAAGAGGTTTTTATTCAATACCGCCTTTTACTTCTTCTTGCCATTTTTTTAATTCATCCCATTTACCATCAGAAGCTAATTTAGCTTGTTTTGGCCATGAATCAGGAACTTTAGAAGCATATCTTGAACCAGCAGCTTCTAGAATTTCTTTTAATTTAGCTATATCAGTTTTAGCTAATTTAGCAAAAGAATCAATTCCGGCTTCATTAAAGATACTAGCTATTTTTGGACCAATGCCTTCAATTTTTTTAAAATCATCGGCTTTGGTAACTTTTTTAGCTACTTCCTTTTTTGGTTTAGCTTCGGCTTTTGGTTTAGTTTTTTCAACTTTCTTCTTAACAGCTTTTTTAGCGCCATTTACCGATATACTTTCAATTTGAATTTCAGATAAAAACTGGCGATGTCCATTTTTCACTCTGTAACCTTTTCTTCGCTTTTTCTTAAAAACGATTACTTTATCACCTTTGAGGTGATTTAAAATTTTGGCAGTCACAGCTGCACCTTCTATAGCCGGGGCGCCAATGGTTACTTTGCCATCGTCAACTAAAAGAACATTATCAAAAGTAATTTTTGACCCTTCTTCTTTTTGCAAACGATTCACAAAGACCTTTTGGTCTTTAGCTACTTTAAATTGTTGCCCTGCTATCTCTACAATTGCATACATAATTTATGTGTTTACGCTTTAAATTAAAATCAAACCCATTTCATTTTGGGTTTTGAGGGTGCAAATATACACCTTTTTATGAATTTGAAAAAATCTTTTTAATATCTAATTTTATTACATTTTAGCATATGTAATATGCTGCATATTAAATTGTTGTAATTTTAGTTTAATATTTATTTTCCTTTATTGGTTAAATAAATACCTATTAATATGATACTACCGGCAATAAACTGACTAAAATATAATTTTTCACCATCTATAACACCCCAGAATATTGCAACCAAAGGAATTAAATAAGTAACTGAACTTGAAAATATTGGTGATGATATTTGAACTAATTTATTAAATATCGTTTTTGCCAATGCAGTGCCAAATACTGATAAGATAATTAAATATAATAGTGATGTTTTTATTGTGGTTGTAATCTCTAAAATAAAAAAATCGGTTTTCCATAAAACAATTAGAGCAGGAATTAATAATAGCACAAAGTTTCCTGTTGTAATAGTTAAGGCATTGATATGTCCCAGATATTTTTTTAATATATTAACATTATAAGCATAACCTATAGAGGCTAAAACAATAAAGAATGCATAATTGTAATTTTGGTCAGGATTTATTTGAGCTCCTTTATAGATCAAAAAAATCGCACCAATCAGTCCTAAAATAATTCCTAATATTTGTTTTCTTAAAAAGGAAAAACCAAAGAACAAAACACCCGTTATTAATGTATTGAGTGGGGTTAATGAATTTAAAATTGAAGCAATAGAACTGTCAATATTTAAGATAGCATAGGCAAAGAGAAAAACAGGAAAAAAAGTACCTAAAAGAGCTGTTAAGGTGATGTAGTACCAATCCTTTTTCGAAATTGTAAAAATTGATCTAAAACCTATAAGTATCAAAGTTAGAGCGGTTATTATGATACGAAGTGCACCAACTTGTATTGGAGTTAAGCTTATAAGTGATTTTTTCATCAAAATAAATGAACTACCCCAAATTAAGGAAAGAATAATTAAAAGAAACCACCTAAGTTGTTTGTTATTCATTTATTTTTGTTTTTAAAGAATTGTAAAAATCGTTTAATTTATTTAAATGATTACATTTGTCTTGAAAATTAATTATTATGAGATCGATGAAATTACTTTGTATTGTTGTATTATTTTTTAGTGTATTCTTTTTTTCATGTAATACATCAAAAAAAGAAAATGAGATCATAGAAGATGAAACAGCAACAAAACAAATAGTTGAAAATTTTAAAAAAATAGAAGTTGAGATTGATGGAATGACATGTGAAATTGGTTGTGCAAAATTAATTGAATCAAAACTTTCTAAAACAGAAGGTATTAAATATGTAAAAGTAGATTTTGAAGAAAAAACAGGAAGAATTGAATATGATTTAAGCAAAATTAATGAAAAAGGTATTACAAATGTTATTCAAAATATTGCCGGAGGTGACCTTTATAAAGTTGTGAAAATTGAAAATGTTGATAAATTTTCAACCCTTCATTTAAAATAATTATAATCCAATTAAAATATCTTGTAAAAATGTAGTTTATTTGCATAATATAATTAACTAAAATATAAAAGATGAAATTATTAAGATTATTTTTAGCAATTGCTATTATAAGTTCAGTTGCTATTTCGTGTAAAAAGTCTACAAGTGAGGCAAAAGAAGATTTAAAAGAAGCTGTTGAAAATGCAGAAGAAGCTACAGAGGCTGCTGTTGACGCAGCTGCAGAAGCTGCAGAAGATGTACAAGACGCTGTTAATGAGGTTGTAGAATCTGCTGGGATTGAAGTGAATTATCCAAAAGATTCTAAATTACAGAATGAAGTTAGCAATTCAATGGTACTTATGGCTAAAGAAAACCCAAATGTTGGAAAAATGTTTGATAAAGCATATGGTTATGTAGTTTTCCCAAAGATCATTAAAGGTGGTTTAGGTATTGGTGGAGCAGGTGGTAAAGGATTGGTTTTTGAAGACAATAAAGTTATTGGTTCTGCTACATTAATGCAAGCAACAATTGGTTTACAAGCTGGAGGTCAACAATATGCTGAATATATTTTCTTTGAAAATAAGTCAGCTTTGGATAAGTTTAAAAATAACAAATTTAAATTTGCTGGTGAAGCTTCAGCGGTTGCTATTGATAAATCAATTTCTGATAATATTGATTATCAAGATGGTGTTGCTGTTTATACTCATGCAAATAAAGGTTTAATGGCAGAAGCTTCTTTGGGAACTCAAAAATTTAAATACAAAGAAGGTATTAAATAAAAAATCATATTAAATATAAAAAAACCCAAGCTTTTGATTGGGTTTTTTTATTAATAATCAGATTATTTTTTGATGTTTAGTATGATTTTAGTTAATTTGCATTAATAAATTAACTAAATTATTAACGATAAATTATATAAGATGAAATTATTAAAAGTATTTTTAGCAATTGTTATTATAAGTTCAATTGCTGTTTCGTGTAAAAATGACACAAAAAAAGAAGAAGTAAAAGATGCTGTTGAAGTTGCAGAAGATGCTACTAAAACAGTTGAAGAAAAAGGAACTACAACTGAAAAAAATGTTGAAGCTTCAAGTGAAGGAACCAAGGCAGTTGAAGAAAGTATTGAAACGACTACGAAAGATATACCAGTAGAAGAAGGTGTAATTTTAGAAACAGCAGCTCATACACCTGTTATTTACCCGGGTTGTGAAGGAACTAATGAAGAAATTAGAGCATGCTCTATAAAAGAGTTTGAAAAATTTGTAAGCAAAAATTTCAATACTGAATTAGCAAGTAACTTGGATTTAGAAAGTGGTGACCATAAAATTAGAGCTTTTATTAAAATTGATGAAACAGGAAAAGCATCGGTTATGAGAGTAGATGCTGAAAAAGAAGAGATAAAAAAAGAAGTTGTTAGAGTTATTGATAAATTACCTCAAATGACCCCTGCTACACATGATGGTGCTCCAGTTAGTGTTTCTTTTTTATTGCCGGTAAATTTTAAAATTAATTAATAAAGAATTTAAGAAATATTTTTATTAAAAATTGGATTATTAAAGCCTGAAATTTATTTTTCAGGTTTTTTTATGCTTTAAAATTTAGATTTTTTTCGAAGTGAAAAATATAAAAAAAGTAAACTTATAAATAAAAATAATCCAATAAGTTGATGTGTAACACCTAAAAAAACAGGAATTTCACCTTTGCTTTTTAATAAAGTTAAAATACCTAAAATTACCTGAGCATTAACCAAAATGAAAACTAATTTCAGCCAGTTGTTAGCTCTTATATAAAATTTATTTTTGTATTTGAAAAAATAAAAATAAATTAGAATAAGTAAAATATATGCAATTGATCTGTGAAAGAACTGTATCAATGCAGGAGCGAAAGGATGTTTGTCATAATTGGTTAAGTTTTCCCAAATCCAGTTTTTTGAAATTAAGAGTACATCAGGAATAAAAGCACCATTCATACTAGGCCATGTAGGGAAAAACAAACTTGCTTTCATACCCGACATCAATCCTGCAAATAAAAGTTGAATGAATGTTATGATCAATAAAATGATAACAAAAGAAGTTTGATCTTTATTGAATCTGTTATTATAAAGATAAGCATCGGCAATAATTTTTACCATAACAGCTATTGTTAGAACTGCTAAGATAAAATGGAGTGTTAGTTTATAAGCATTTACCCAAGGTCTGTTTACTAATCCACTTTGCACCATGATCCAACCAGCCGAAGCAGTTAATCCGCTAAGAATAACAACCAACAATAAACGACTTATCAAATTTAGATCAATTTTTTTTCTAATAATTAAGATAATGAAAGGTATTGCAAAAATAATACCTAGTGCTCTTGCCCAAAATCTATGAAAAAATTCCCAGAAATAAATAAATTTAAAATCGGTTAATAGAAAAGTACTGTTGATTTTATGATATTGAGGAGTTTGCTTGTATAAATTGAATGCATCCTGCCATTGTTGATCATTAAGTGGTGGTATGATTCCGGTAATGATATCCCATTTTGTAATGGATAAACCTGATCCTGTTAGTCGCGTAATTCCTCCTAACAATACCTGACCAATTAGCATTATTAATCCTAAGATTAACCAATATCGAATAAACTTTGAATATTTATAATTGTATTTTTTCAAAAAAAAAGAAATTTAATTTTGCCATTCTACACTTTCCATTAAGTGTTTTATATCTTTTTCCAAATAATTTACAGCAGGTAAGATTGAGTCGTAATTAGGCTGTACATTGAAATAAACCGCACCTGTTAAAAAGTGCTTGGTACTATCTGTAAGATGAAATTGAATAGGAGAAGCAGCATTACCACTTACTCTAAAAATGGCACCATAAGTTTTATTATTAAAATTATCAAAAGGCAATGAACTAATATTATTAGCTTTTATAGAATGGTTAAATGTAAGTTTTTCTGATTCTTGAAATAATTCTTTTAAATTATTTTCAACAGGTCGGTAAGTTATATTGATACTTGCATTTAGTTCTGGATAATCAATATTTATCCAGCATTTCGAATTGATTTTTAGAATTGCCTGTTTTGAAAATTGAAATAAATAAGGGCAACTGCTTTGTGTATTTTGATAAATAGGTTCAGGGTATTCTAACCTTAATTGCGCCTTTGGTTTTGGTAATGTATCATTATTGCATGAACTAATTGTAATAATTAAAATTAAAAAAAATAGGCTTGTAAGTAATAAATTTTGTTTCATTAGACGAATAATTATAATCAAATTAAAATACTCAATTATCTGTTTTTGGGTAAAGTAACTTTAATTTGTTTGATACGTTTTTTATCGATTGCTTCAATAGTAAATATATATTCTTTAAAAGTAATTTTTTGTTTTGTTTTTGGAAATCTTTCTGTTATTTCCAAGATAAAACCGGCAAGTGTTTCAGCTTCATTTTTATTATCCTCAAATTCTGAATCATCAATTTGTAAAACTTTAAAAAAATCTTTTAGGGTAGTTTTGCCTTCAAAAATATAATTATTTTCATCAATTTTTGAGTAGGACATATCCTGATCATCAAATTCATCGCTAATATCGCCAACAATTTCTTCAATAATATCTTCTAAAGCTATTATTCCTGATGTTCCTCCATATTCATCAACAACAATTGCCAAATGGTTTTTCATATCCTGAAATTCTTTTAACAGATCATCCAGTTTTTTATTTTCGGGCACAAAAAATGGCTCTCTAATAATTTTATTCCATTTGAAGTTATTTTTATTGATATGTGGTATTAGATCTTTTGCATATAAAATTCCGATTATTGTATCAATATTATCTTCATAAACAGGAATTCTTGAATGACCATTTTTGGTGATCTTTTTGATTACATCATCATATTCTTCATCTTTGGAAAGCGCAAAAATATCCATTCGCGGGCACATGACTTGAGATGTTTCAGTATTTCCAAAATTCACAATACCGTGAAGTATTTTTTTCTCTTCTTTTGTTGTAGCATTTGACGATGTTAATTCTAAAGCCTGTGAAAGTACTTCAACAGAAAAATCGGAATTTTTTTTATTTAATCTGTTTTCAACAACACTTGTTAATTTTAGTAATGGAACACTTAAAAAAGTTAAAAATACATTTAGAATTTTTAAAGGTTTTGCCATAAAGTGAGCAAATTTCAATGCATTTCTATTTGCATAAACCTTTGGTAATACTTCACCAAAAAGCAAAATTAAAGAGGTTACCAATACAATTTCTAATATAAAACGAAGTAATTTTGAATAGATATTTCCAAAAAAATAATCACTGGTATAAGCAAAAATTAGTACAAATAATATATTAATAAAATTATTGGATATTAAGATAGTAGCCAATAATTTTTGTGGGTTACTCAATAGATCAATTACTATATTATGGTTTTTATTTATGTTTTCATCATTTCCCAAATCAGTTTTTGATAAGGAAAAGAATGCAATTTCAGAACCTGAAATCAAAGCGGATAAAAATAGTAGAATTATTAAACTAATTACACTGATTACAATAGGCCAATCAATTGAATTGATCAAAAGAAAATTCGCGGGTTCAGGATCCAAATTAAATGAATTTCAGTTAGTATTAAAGGATAAATTAAAATGGAACATCATCTTTTTTTGTATCCTCAATTTGATTCTCTTCAGGTTTTGGTTTAATAGCTGCAACAGGTTGGTTTTGACTTAGATCTTTTTTTGTATTTAGAAAGGTCATCTCATTTGCGTGAATTTCAGTAGTATATTTTTTTATACCGTCTTGTTCCCATTGGCGAGTTTTTATTCTACCTTCAATATAAACCCGATCACCTTTGCTTAAATATTTTTCACAAAGTTGTGCCAATTTATTTCGAACCACAACATTGTGCCATTCTGTAGTTGTAATTTTTTCACCCGTTTGTCTGTTTGTAAAAGTTTCATTAGTTGCAACAGGAAAACGACCTAAACTATTGTTATCATCAAAATAGTGCATTTTAACATCATCTCCTAAATGCCCTATAAGCATTGCTTTATTAAGTGAACTCGCCATAAAAAATATTTTTGCTTATCAAATATACTATAAATTTAAATTATTTTATAAATTTATTAATAAAGTTATGAATAAGCGTAGGAACTGCAAAAGTAGATACATTTTCCCATTTAACAACATTCTTATAATGAGATTGTGTTTTAATTAACCAAAATTTTGTGTGAATATGTTGATGTGTTAATTTGTGAATGAAAGGCTTCTTATTGAATACTTGGATATTATAATTACTCTTTTTGGTTATTTTTTTAAAAATATTGGTTTTAATTATTTCATTAAAATCTATTTCATGTGCAGATTCGTATAAAGGGAATTGATATAAATTTTGCCAGATATCTTTCTCTGTTCTTTGCTCTAAAATGGTAAAATTACCTGATAGATCAAATACCAGAAAATTAAAAAACCGTTTTTTGATCTTGATTTTTTTATCTTTAACAGGAAGGGATGCAATATTTTTATGTTTTAATGCCAAACAACTTTGATTTAACGGACAAGAATCACATTTAACATTTTTTGGAGTGCATATCATGGCACCTAATTCCATAATAGCTTGGTTATGGTTACCCGGATATTCAATACTAATCAATGATTGTGATAATTGTTTGAATTGTTTAATGCCTTTTGTAGAATTTATAGGTGTATTAATATTAAAATACCTTGATAATACTCGATAAACATTGCCGTCAACTGTAGCATGAGGTTCATTAAAACAAATAGAAGATATGGCAGCAGCAGTGTATTCACCAATTCCTTTGAGTTTAATAATATCATTATAATTTGAGGGAAATTCTCCCTTATAATGTTTAACCACAAATTTAGCTGATTGGTGTAAATTTCGTGCACGGGTATAATAACCCAAACCTTGCCAGAGTTTCAATACGGTGTCTTCATCGGCTTTAGCTAAATCAAAAATTGTTGGAAATTCCTCTAAAAATTTTAAATAATAAGGAGTCCCCTGTGCAATTCTTGTTTGTTGAAGAATAACTTCAGATAACCAAATTTTATATGGATTTTTTGTTTTTCGCCAAGGTAAATCTCTTTTATTTTTTAAATACCAGTATATTAAATAGTTAGAAAAATCCATAAAAAATCATTGTTTAGCAATGATACATAAATTTATCTTATTAAATTTTAATTAATTAGCTTTTTAAAATTGATATTTTGTCATATATTTGCCGCCCCCGAATTAAGGACAAATAATAACCAATAAATATTCAAAAATGACAAAAGCAGAAATAGTTGCCAATATTTCAGAAAAATCTGGCATTGAAAAAGGAGATGTATTAAGAGTAGTAGAAGACTTAATGGTTGAAATAAAAGGATCATTAAATGAAGGTAATAACGTTTATTTAAGAGGTTTTGGAAGCTTCATAGTAAAAGAAAGAGCTGAAAAAACTGGTAGAAATATTTCAAAAAATACTACAATTAAAATACCAGCACATAATATCCCGGCTTTTAAACCTGCAAAGGTTTTTGTTGAGAGTGTTAAAAAAAGTGTACCGGTTAAAAAATAATTTAAAAAAATACAGTTTTAATTATGCCAAGCGGAAAGAAAAGAAAACGCAGTAAAATTTCTACTCATAAACGTAAAAAAAGAAGTAGACAAAACCGTCACAAAAAGAAAAAATAACATAAGGCTGTTTGGATAACAAATCTTTAGCGTATTTTGAATGAAATTGTTAAATTTGAATTCTAGATTTTAGGAAAATAATTTTTTTTCAATCAAAATAAATATAAAAAGACATTTCAAACAGCCTTATTTTTTTAACTTTTCTAAAGGTAAGTTCATTGACATAGAAATTTGTTGAATACAAATTTCATAGGATTAATCAAAACCTATTAATATATTATTAATCTATCTAATATAAATATAAAAAGAATATTTATTTAGGTAAAAAAATTAAACAGAGTGAAAACAGAATTAATTATTAGATCGAGTTCCTCTGATATAGATTTTGCCTTATTACAAGATGGAAAATTAGTTGAATTACACAACGAAACGATAGACAATAAATTTTCGGTAGGAGATATTTTTCTTGCTAAAATAAAAAAAACATTATCGGGGCTAAATGCTGCATTTGTTGATGTTAAGAGTGAAAAGGATGCTTTTTTACATTATCAGGATTTAGGACCGCAATTATTATCGTTGAAAAAATTCACTAAACTAGTAAGTACTGGAAAACTTAAAGAATATAATTTAAAAAACTTTAGTTTTGAAAATGATATTGATAAAAATGGAAAAATTGACAGTGTAATAAAATCTGGTCAGGAATTATTGGTTCAAATAGTTAAAGAACCTATTTCTTCAAAAGGGCCACGTATAAGTTCTGAACTTTCCATTGCTGGTAGATATTTGGTTTTAGTTCCTTTTTCTAACAGAATTTCTATATCACAAAAGATAACAAATAATAAAGAGAAAGAGCGTTTAAAACGACTCGCAAAGAGTATAGTTCCAAAAGGATTTGGAGTGATCTTAAGAACAGTTGCACAAAATATTAAAGTAGCTGAATTAGATAAAGATCTTCAAAATACTTTAAAACATTGGAATAATATGTGTAAGCAATTGCCCAAAGTACAAGCACCAAAAAAAGTACTTTCGGAAATGAATAGAACTTCCTCTATTTTAAGAGATATTTTTAACGATTCATTTACTAGAATTGTAACTAATGATGAAACTTTACATCAAGAAGTTAAAGAGTATTTGCAAAGAATAGCTCCCGATAAAGAATCGATAGCAATACTGCACAAATCAAGAACGCCGATTTTTGATCATTATGGTATTGAAAAGCAAATTAAAGTTTTGTTTGGTAAAACCGTTTCAATGAAAAAAGGTGCTTATTTAGTTATTGAACATACTGAAGCTTTACACGTAATTGATGTAAATAGTGGTAATCGTTCAAACAAAGCAAATTCTCAAGCCGAAACAGCTCTAGAAGTAAATTTAATTGCTGCAACCGAAATAGCCAGACAATTACAATTGCGTGATATGGGTGGCATTATTGTGGTTGATTTTATTGATATGCATTCTGCTGAACATAGAAGAAAACTCTTTGATCATTTGCGCGATGAAATGAAAAATAGTCGTACAAAGCATAAAGTTTTGCCTCCCAGTAAATTTGGTTTGATTCAAATTACGCGTCAAAGGGTAAGGCCAGAAAGAAATATCAAAACTATTGAAGAAGACCCTAATAAAGGTGGTGATGTTGAAGCACCAATTGTATTAATTGATAGAATTGAAGGTGATTTAGAGAAAATAATTGAAAATGATGGAATTTCACTTCACGTTCATTCATTTGTTGCCTCTTATCTGACTAAAGGATTTTATTCAATACAAAGAAAATGGTTTTTGAAATATAAAAAGCGAATCAAAATTATACCAAGAGATGCTTATCCATATTTAGATTATCATTTTTATGATAAAAATGATAAAGTATTAAGGTAATAATATATCATTAAAACCTGCTGTTGAAAACAATAGCAGGTTTTTTTTTACATTAATATTAACTTTTTGGTTAAGTAAACATCATTCTCAATTTTTGCTAAAATAATATAAACACCTGGTTTTGGTAACTCTCTTTTTGAAATCTTCTCTGTTGATTTTTTTGAATATTTATCTATAATTGAACGACCTAACATATCGTATACTTTAATTGAATGAATTATTTTTTGATTTGATGTTGTGATTTCAAAGAGTTCACTAGTATTTTTGATGATCAATTGGTCGCTATTAATAAAGATTTCATCATCATTAATGATCCCATTGTTTAATTTTAATATAAATCTATCATCAAAGCTTCCTTTTAAAGAAATATCAAATTCATAGGGTGTAATTTTTAAATCATGAGTTATATTTAATAGTTTGTCGTATATAAATATTTCTTTAGAGTTGATATCACCTTCAATTTTATCAATGGCAATTTTTAACTTAATTGGCTCTTCAATATTTGATGTGAACCCTAAATTGATATCTTCATTACCTGTAAAAGGATTTGTACCCAGGATGGCTAATTTTTTATCCTGAACGATCGAATAAAATGATATATAATTATTTCCGTTTAATCGTATGGCATCATATTCTCTTTCAATACTTTTATTAGCACCTTTAATGAAACCAATTAGTATTTGGCTAAAAGCACCTTCATCGTTAAATAGATTTAACCAAATCTTATCATTTTGTTTTGAAGAATTATCTTTAAAATAATTTGATTTAAAAAAATTGTTATTTTGCGTTTTTACACGCATCTGATTGGTATAATGTATTTCTCCTTCTTTTAAAGCCTCAACAAAAAATCCCTGACAAGAAGCAATATTTGAAGTTGGCATTTGCCCACTACTATTGGCTCTAATACCTCCAGTACCTACCACAAATGATGCATAATCATCCGAAGTATATTTGCCATCCTCTTGGGCAGTATTATGTGTCCAAAAATATATAGTACCTCCAATAATAGTTTTGTTAACAGTATCATTTAAAAAAAGATTAGCATCTATAGCCGAAGGATATGGATTTCCTAATAAATTCCAATCGTTGGTATCTATTGAATCTTTTGAGCTCAATTGAATCGGAAAATTTATAATACCATTATTAACTTCACCACTAAAAGTTACTGATTGATGATCTACAAATGGTTCAGTATCGGGAGCCATAGCTGTATAACCTTTTCCGAGAGTCATTAATCCACTGGTTTTTTGCCAGGCAGCAGGTTCATCATCATCATTTTCATCTTTGTTATTATCGTTAAATTCACTTGTTATAAATTGATAAAATGAATTTTGTGAAGAAGCTGCGAAAACATTTTCAAGTATTGCATTTTTAATTGGTGATGACCAATAAGTATAATCAAATCTTTTTAATGAAGTTGTAGTTTTATGAATATTAATAATACCATTATTATTAACCGAACCACTATTATCTACCATAACTAAAGAACCTTCATGATGTACCTCTAAAGTTCCATTTACGGTTAGATTATTTGCAATGCCAATAAAATCATTAGTGTTAATACCTAATGAAATACCAGAGTTTATTATTAGGTTACAAGCTTCAAAGCTCCCTTTTATTTGTGTGTCATAATTGTCATTTATTTCAATATTTCTATGAGTATCAGGTAAACCATTATCCCAAATTTCATTTTCAAAATTTGTATTACCAACAAAGTGTTCACCAATTCTAAGATTATATCCGGTCGTAGCCGAATTGATCTCCGAAATTTCATATTCAAACCAATCATCAAAATTAAATCCTGTAGAAGGAACAGAATTTTCACAGCCATATTTTCTTACAAAACTTATATTCTCTCCCCAATAGTTGCTATTACCAATAATATCAACTTTGTTTGTCCAACAATTTTCATCATTATCTGTAGAAATTATGATGATGTCATTTCCATTAAAATTACAGATGGGATTTTTTATTTCATTTCCATCTTGAGCATAGATGATATTTTCATCAATTAGGGTTGAGCAATACTTTATTGTTTGTTTTGGTGTCAGCTCTGGAATTAAAGTATTGTTACTGGGAGTTTCACCAATAGGGTTTTCTGCTTTCTCATTCCTAAATAAAGCCAGATAGTAAGTTTCGGGAATGGTCTCATTGCTAATATTGGTTATCTCTAACCATTTATTGTTTCCCTCACCTTCATAATATTGTGTGATCATTATTGGACTGTTTGAAGCACCTGTTACTTCAGCATTAATAACAAAATTGAATGGGTTTTCAGATGCATCATTGTTCTCAATTTTGATAGTTGTATTTTTTAAGCCTTTTGAAGTGGATATAAAATTTACCTCAATTGCTAGACTATCATTGGGTATGATATTGAATGATGTGTTTCCTGTTAAAGTGAAATCACTTGAATCATTACCTGAAATCTCAATATTTAAAATATCAAGAGTTGCATTGCCGGTATTTTTAATAAAGAATTCTTTAGAAATTGATTCTCCCGAATTTGAATTTATTTTACCGAAATAAGTGTTATTGGAAGCTTTTGTATTGGTGGATCCATCAGCTATTGAAATCAAATTTCCAGAAACTTCGATTTCTGGAATAGGCCCCATACAGTTGGAAATATGCGAATTTAAATTAGAAACATCATCTAAACCATAAACATCCCACTCATTTAAATCGTATTGATTATTTGGGTTTTGAATATGACTTTTTCTGCGTAAAGTTATGTCTTTTGCAAATTCAATTGAATCACCAATAACACCAATTATATCAATAATCATATCATCTTTTCTTAATGCTACTTTATCATCTCCGTTAAAATTCATTATACTGCCCGTTGATAAATCAGCTTCAATATTTAAATTTTCATTTTGATTTTCAACGAGGTATGTTCCAAATGCGCTTATTGTACCGGTTAAGGCTAAACTCCCTGTAGGCTCTTCATTTTTACCGGTGAACTTTGTTAAATTATATTCATCTAAATTTAATTCTTGATCTGTTGGATTGTAGATTTCAATAAATTTATTGTTTGATGATCCTTCAACATATTCTGTGATCATTAATTCGGAACAAGGTGTGATCAATGAACCGGATAATAAAACATTGTCAAAACCGGCATAATCATTATCACCATTTTGCTTTACTGAAATATTTAATTTTATATTTGAAACATAATTTGGGATTATAATAGATTTTGTAAGCCAACCGTTCGTGCTTAAATTGCTATTTCCGTCAAATATAATTACTTCTCCCTGAGCTTGATCATTAAAAAATAATTCATACTTGATATCATCACCATTGTCATATTCAAAAACATAATAATCAAAAGTCAAGCTTACATTGTTATAAGATGAAATATCAACATTGGTTAAGGAGATCGTTTCAAAATCTGTACCACCACAATCACCATTTAAATCTCGTATTCCCCAAAACTGTACTCCGTCGTTTGGGGTGATATCACCTAAAGATGATCGATAATTCCATGAATCGACACCACTTGTGCAAGGTGTTGTTGAGAAAGTTGCCTGCCAAGTATCACCACTGCTTTCAAAACTTTGTTTAGCAATAGTTGTGGTTTGGGCATAAAATATATATGAAAATAGAATCAAGAAGGAAAAAATATTATACTTCAACATATTATTGTAGTTTTAAGGTTTGGATAAAATCTCAAGAAAATTTTCTTGGTTATACTACTTTATCTCATGAAAAATAAAAGGTTAACATTTACGGTTGAAGAAGCTAAAAGAAAATTAGAGAAATTTTGTATTTATCAGGATAGGTGTCATCAAGAAATTGGTATAAAATTATATGGAATGAACATGATTCCTGAAGCACGTGAAGTAATTATTCTTCATTTGATGGAACATGATTTTTTAAATGAAGAACGATTTGCAAAAAGTTTTGCTCGAGGAAAATTCAGAATTAAAAAATGGGGAAAACAACGGATTATTCGTGAATTAAAACAAAGAAATATTTCTGCATATAATATTAAAGAAGCATTAAAAGAAATTGATTATGAAGAATATTTAAATACTTTACGTGAAATAACTTTGAAAAAATTTGATTCGATCAGTGAAAATAATTTATTTAAAAAAGAGAAAAAAATAAAAGATTTTTTATTTAGAAAAGGTTATGAAACAAACTTAATCTATGATATTTTGAGAGAAGTTATTGGTAGTAAAAATTAAATAATCTTGATTATGACTTTAATTCTTTTTAGTATATTTGTCAGCCAAAAATTTTAATAAATATGAGTTTACAAAAAGAGGTAATGGATCAGATTAAGGTTGCTATGAAAGCAAAAGATACTGTTTCCTTAGAAGCTTTAAGAGCGTTAAAATCAGCTTTTTTATTAGCGAATACAAGTGGTGAAAATGTTGAACTAAAAGAAGCTGATGAAATTAAAATTGTACAAAAATTAGTAAAACAACGAAAAGATAGTGCGGCCTTGTATCAAGAGCAAAACAGAAATGATTTGGCAGAACCTGAATTAGCACAAGCAAAAGTATTAGAGCAATTCTTACCGCAACAAATGAGTGAAGAAGAATTGAAAAGAACTATAGCAGAGATTGTTGCTCAAACAGGCGCTTCCTCAATGAAAGATATGGGAAAAGTAATGGGAATGGCCTCTAAACAATTGGCAGGAAAAGCTGATGGAAAAGCAATATCAATGGTAGTAAAAGAATTGTTGAATTAAAAAAACACTATTGAAATAATCATAAGATTCCCCGTGATTACGGGAATGATAAAGGCCCCGTGGCGCACAATCCGCTTCACTGCCAGGCGAGCTGAATAGCGCATCAGACCTGCCACGCCGGCAGGCGGGTTTCGGTTCTGAGGGTTAAAGGTCTTAAATTAAATAAAAGAATATGTTTTTTGTTTATGTTTTGTATAGTTTAAGATTTGAGAGAACTTATACAGGAATGACAAAAAACCTAAGCAGGAGAATAAATGAACATAATGATAAACAAAATAAATCAACAAAAGCTTATATTCCTTGGGAATTAATATATCAAGAAGAATTTAAATCAAGGGCAGAAGCACGAAAAAGAGAAAAATATTTTAAATCAGGAAATGGAAGAGAATTTCTAAAAACGATTATCTTTAAAAGGCCCCGTGGCGCAACTGAATAGCGCATCAGATTTCGGCTCTGAGGGTTACAGGTTTGAATCCTGTCGGGGTCACTTTTAAAGCTCACAAAGAGCATCATAAACCACGTAAGTTTAACCTCTAGTGTGGTTTTCAATTTTTTAGGAGTTCATAAGATTT
>JBDLJB010000025.1:0-39850 GCA_039714555.1 Bacteroidota bacterium | reverse complement strand
AGATAAGACTACCATTTGGGGTATAAGGGTAAGTTTTCCAAGTTTGAGAATTACATATAAATATAGAAAACAATACAAAATAAATGGAGATCTTAATATTCATAATTAAAGTAGAAAATCGATTTTTAAGTTTCTTAATTTATACTAAAACTACAAAAAATATTAGGATTTTATAATATCTATTATTTACAAGTCTTAATAAAGTCTTGTATTACATCCTTTAATGCTTCCTTATTTTCAACATGACTCATATGTCCATCAGGAAATTCATGAGTTGATACAGCAGTATTTTTAGTTTGATCGATTAGTGTTTGGTATTCTAATGCAGGATCTTGCTTACTGATGATCATAAATTTAGGAAAATCATTAGTTTTAAGTATAAATGTTCGATCTTTTCTAATTTTCATCCCTTCCATAGCAGCAATGATTCCTTGTTTTGAATTTTTTAAAGCCTCTTGAGTAATTTGCATAATTTCTTCTGTAAAAATACTTTTATTAGCTTCTGAAAATAAGTTAGGAATTGCCAATCGCACAAATGTATCTTTAAATTTTTTAACGGCTGCAATAGCTCTATCTCTGTTTAATTGTTTATCTGCATCATCGGGTTGTGCAGTTGAATTCATCAGGCATAAACCCTTGATATTTTCAGGATATTTTTCCGCGAAAGCTAGCGCTACATAACCTCCCATACTGTGCCCAATAAAAATATATTTATGCAAATTTAAATGATCTAAAATAAATTTTACCATTTCAGCTTGATCTTCCATAGTGTGGATATAGCCCAAATTTTCGGTTAAACCATGTCCTAAAAGATCAATAGAAATTATTTTATTTGTTTTCGCTAAATGCGGAATAATTCCATTCCACATTGTAACATTTTCTAAAAACCCATGTAATAAAACTACTGCAGAACCAGATCCCTGAACAGTATAATGAAGGTTTATATTTTTGTATTTTAAGTTGGTCATTTCTAAATAAATTATAAAGCTAATTTACTGTATATTTATCAAAAATAGAACCCTTAGAAATAATGTTTAGAAATAATATTCGAAACAGGAATGTTAAAAATGAAAATCGTATTACAATAGTATTATTGGTTCTATTACTGATTTCTATAGCTTTAATGCGTTATTTTGATAGTTTTTTAATAACAGAAGTTTCAAAAAATGGTATTGTTTCTTTTGAATTGGCTAAAGATATTTCAAGCTCCGTGCAAATAATGAATGCATGGGATAATATTGCTAAATCTGCAGCAGGTTTAAGTTTGGGTTTTGACTTTTTCTTTTTAATAATTTACGCTTCATTTTTAGCAATGCTGATGTTTAAAGTCAGCAATCAACAATTCAAAAAATCCAATTATCATCATTTAAAGAATATTATAATAATATCTCCTTTTATAGCAGCCTTTTTTGATGTATTAGAAAATATTGCACTAATTAAATTACTGCTAGGTGATCTACAACAAATATGGAGCACAATGGCATATTATTTTGCTATAGTAAAATTTGGCTTATTAATTATAATTATAAGTTATATTGTGATTGGTTCAGTATTATTTTTAATAAAAAGAAAATAGCTTTTAATACCTTTAAAAAAATCATCGAATGACTAATATCCGCAAAGAATATAGTCATTCGATGATTAAACAATTATGAATTTAATTTTAATGACTCTTTTTAGCAGCAGCCATTAAAGCTTCTATATCTTCTGCTTCAATAGGTATATTTGCCATTAAATTAATTGGTTCACCTTTTTCTTGAACTACATAATCATCTTCAATTCTAATACCTAATTTTTCATCAGGAATATAGATTCCGGGTTCAACCGTAAATACCATTCCGGCTTGCATAGGTTCGGTCAAAATACCATAATCATGTGTATCAAGACCCATATGATGAGAAGTGCCATGCATAAAGTATTTTTTATAAGCTGGCCATTTTGGATCTTCATTTTTAACATCCTCTTTGGTGATCAAGCCCAAACCTATCAATTCCTTAGTCATTAATTTACCAACTTCTATATGATATTCTGCCCAAATTACACCCGGTTTTAACATTTTTGCTGCTGCATTTTTAACACGTAAAACAGCATTGTAAACATCTTTTTGGCGATTGGTAAATTTTCCTGAAACAGGAATACATCTTGTCATATCGCTAGCGTAGTTTGCATAACTAGCTCCAACATCCATCAAAATAACTTCACCTTCTTTACACTCTTGATTATTTTCAATATAATGCAAAACACATGCACTATAACCTGAACCAATTATTGGGGTATAAGCAAAACCATCAGCACGATTTCTAATGAATTCATGAATATATGCAGCTTCAATTTCATATTCCCAAACACCGGGTTTTACATAATCTAAAATTCTTCTAAAACCTTTTTCAGTAATATCACAAGCATTTTGTATCAAAGCAATTTCTTCGGGTTCTTTAATTGATCTCAATCTTTGTAAAATGGGTTGACTTCGTAAATAAGTATGTGCCGGATATTTTTTTTGTAGGTCTTTAATAAATCGGGCTTCTCTGGTTTCAGTATCAACATTTGCTCGGTAATGTTCATTGGTATTGATATACACATTTTCGGCTTGTGTCATTAGTTCGAATAAAATTTTTTCCATTTCTTGTAACCAATAAACAGTTTTAATTCCCGAAGTTTTTAAAGCCATTTCTTTAGTGAGTTTTTCACCTTCCCAAACAGCAATATGTTCATTGGTTTCTTTTAAAAATAAGATCTCTTTATGTTCTTCTTTCGGACAATCAGGAAAAATCACCAAAACACTCTCTTCCTGATCAACACCCGATAAATATAAAATATCGCGATGTTGAGCAAAAGGTAGAGTGCTATCAGCACTAACAGGATAAATATCATTAGAATTAAATATAGCCATAGAATTTGGCTTCATATTTTTAATAAATTTTTTACGATTTTTGGTAAATAATTTATTGTTTATAGGTAAGTATTTCATGTGAATAAGTTTTAATTAACTAAGGTAAACAAAGGTATCAATTTTAATTTATTCTATAAACCTATTATTTACTATCTTTAATACTTAAAATTTTAAAAAAAGATTTATGAAAAGTATAAAATCAGTTTTCTTGTTACTCGTTTTTTTATTTGCTTTTAGTATCAATGCTCAAAAATTAAGTAAACTTGAAAAAAAAATCATAAAGCAAGTAGAATTTAACAATGATGAGGCTATTTTACTTTTAGAAAAAGTGGTTAATATAAATAGTGGAACATTAAACTTAGAAGGAGTAAAAGAAGTTGGGACTATATTTTCAGAGGAATTCCAAAGTATTGACTTTACACCTACTTGGATAACTATGCCAGATGAAATGGGTAGGGCAGGTCATTTATTTTGCGAATTGACAAAAGGAAATGTGAATGGTAAAAAATTGTTACTAATAGGGCATTTAGATACTGTTTTTGAAAAGAACAGTTCGTTTCAAGAATTTACAATGGTAAATGATAGTATTGCTCATGCACCGGGAGGTAATGATATGAAAGGTGGGAACATCATTATTTTATATGCTTTAAAAGCACTTCAGGAAAAGGGATTACTTAAAAATACTCAAATTATTGTTGCTTTTACAGGAGATGAAGAAAGTTCAGGAAAGCCATTATCAATAAGTAGAAAAGATTTAATAGAAGCTGCAAAAAGAAGTGATATAGCATTAGGTTTTGAAACTTCAACAGGACTTAATTATGCTACTGTGGCAAGAAGAGGCTCTTCGGGATGGAAAGTTGAGGTAACTGGTAAAAGATCACATTCATCAGGAATTTTTAATAAAAATGTAGGTGCAGGTGCAATTTTTGAACTTTCAAGAATTTTAAATACTTTTTATAATGAAGTGAAAGGTGAAGAATATCTCACTTTTAACCCGGGAGTAATTTTGGGAGGAACACAAGTTTCATTTGAAAAATCTTTAAGTAAAGGAACCGCCTTTGGTAAAAGTAATATTGTAGCACAAACAGCAATTGTAAAAGGAGGTTTGCGTTTTATTTCGGAAGAACAAAAGGAAAATACCAGAGAAAAAATGAGAGCAATTGTTGCAAAAAACTTACCTCATACTTCAGCAAAAATATCATTTACAGATAGTTATCCTGCAATGAGTCCAACAAAAGGAAATACATTATTATTGAATACATTAAATCAAGTGAGCTTAGATTTAAACCAAGGAAAAGTTGAGGCTTACGATCCTGGGAAAAGAGGTGCTGCAGATACTTCATTTGTTGCTGAATATGTTGACTGTTTAGATGGATTAGGTGCCTTAGGTAATGGAGCTCATACACTTAAAGAAACTATTAATTTAAATGCATTTGAGGAATTGACAAAACGTACAGCTATATTAATTTATAGACTAATCAACCAAAAATAGAATAAAGAATTTTCTATTCATTTATTAAAGATTATTCTAAGTATTTATTAAATTTACAGTAATAAAAACACAACATTATGGAGAACTTTAAATCAATAGATGAAATATTAGACTTCGCAATTACAAATGAAATTCGAGCTGCTGAATTTTATGAGAATCTTTCCGGACAGGCTAAAACCAAATCGATGAAAGAAACTTTTGAAAAATTTTCAAAAGAAGAAAGAGGTCATGAGGCCCGCCTGAAAAAAATTAAAAAAGAAGGGAAATTTGAAGCCAGAAAAGAGGATATCATCGACATGAAAATAAGTGATTATTTGGTTAAGTCAAAAACCAAAGGTAAAATGACTTATCAGGATGCTTTGATATTAGCAATGAAAAGAGAAAAAGCTGCCTACAAACTTTATAAACGATTGGCAAAAACGGCTCCAACCAAGGAATTAAAAATTATTTTTACAAAATTAGCTGGTGAGGAAGCCAATCATAAAATGAATTTTGAAATTGAATACGACGATTATATTTATGTAGATAATTAAATCATAATTTTTTAAAAAATACTAACTCGTATAGGTTTAAATCTATACGAGTTTTTTTGTTTATATTTATGCTGAAATTTAAAGACCTAACAATGAAAAAAATTACATATTTTCTTTTTGTTTTCTTAGTTGCTACTAATATTTATGCACAAGAATCTATAGTACAAAATATTGCATTTACTTCAATTGGCCCGTCAATCATGAGCGGACGTGTAGTTGATCTGGATGTTAACCCAAATAATCCTGCCGAATTTTATGTTGCTTACGCCTCCGGAGGCTTATGGTATACCAATAATAATGGTACAACTTTCACACCTGTAATGGACAATTCGCCTACTCAAAATATTGGTGATATTGCAATTGATTGGAAAAAAGGAACCATATGGGTTGGTACCGGTGAAAGTAATTCATCTCGTTCATCTTATGCAGGTATAGGTATTTTAAAAAGTATTGATAAAGGTAAGACATGGAGAAATATGGGTTTGAAAGATTCACATCATGTTAGTAGAATTATCATAAATCCAAATAATCCTGATGAGATTGTAATTGGTGTTATAGGACACCTGTATACCCCTAACGCTGAACGTGGAATTTTTAAAACAACTGATGGTGGAAAAACATGGAATAAAACGCTCTTTATAAATAATGATACAGGAATTATTGATGTTGATATCGTACCCGGAAATTTCAATATTATGTATGCTTCTGCCTGGGAAAGAGAAAGAAAAGCATGGAACTTTAAAGGAAGCGGAGAAAATTCAGGAATCTATAAAAGTGTAGATAGTGGTAACACCTGGCAAAAGTTAACGAATGATAAAAGCGGTTTTCCAATTGGTAATGGAGTTGGTAGAATTGGTGTAGCTGCTTTTGATGAAAATACGGTTTATGCTATTGTTGATAACCAAAATCATAGAGAAAAAGAAAAAGAAAAAAAGGAGGATAAAGATAAACTTAAGAAAGAAGATTTTAAACAAATGGATAAAACTTCATTTGCAAAATTAGATGATAAAAAATTAAATGAATATTTAAAAAGTAATCGTTTTCCTAAAAAATATTCCGCTAAAAGCGTGAAGAAGATGATTAATGAAAATGAAATTCAACCTTCTGATCTGGCAAAATATTTAGAAAATGCAAACTCAGATCTTTTTGATACTCCGGTAATTGGTGCCCAGGTCTATAGAAGTGATAATGGAGGTAAAACATGGAAAAAAACGCATGAAAAATATATTGATGACCTGTATTATTCTTATGGATATTACTTTGGAATGGTTCATGTTCATCCAAAAAATAAAGATAAGATCTATATTTATGGAGTGCCTATATTGACTTCTGAAGATGGCGGTAAATCATTTAAATCCATAGGTAAAGAAAATGTTCATGCTGATCATCATGCTTTATGGATCAATCCAAATTTAAATGGCCACCTAATTAATGGTAATGATGGAGGAGTTAATATTACTTATGATGATGGAAAAAACTGGATTAAAAATAACCAGCCTGAAGTAGGCCAATTTTATACTGTTAATGTTGATAATGCCAAGCCTTACAATGTTTATGGAGGTTTACAGGATAATGGTGTTTGGATGGGTCCGAATAATAATAGTGAATCAAAATCATGGCATCAATCGGGTAGTTACCCTTTTAAAAGCATCATGGGTGGTGATGGAATGCATGTACAAATAGATAATAGAAATGATAGTATCGTTTATACAGGTTTTCAATTTGGAAATTATTTTAGGATCAATACCAAAAACCAAAAAAGCAAACGTATTCAACCACAACATGATTTAGGTGAAAACCCTTATAGATTTAATTGGCAAACACCTATTTTATTATCGGTTCACAATCAGGATATTTTATATTTAGGAAGTAATAAATTACACAGATCAATGAAAAGAGGTGAAGATTTTGTTGCAATTTCAGGTGATCTTACCAAAGGAGGTAAAAAAGGTAATGTTCCTTTTGGTACGCTAACCTCCATTTCCGAGAGTCCTTTTCAATTTGGTTTGCTGTATGCGGGTAGTGATGATGGTATGGTTCATATCAGTAAAAATAGCGGAGGAAACTGGACAAATATTTCAACAAAACTCCCTCAAGATCTTTGGGTATCTCGTGTAATAGCTTCGCAACATAAAATTGAAAGAGTTTATATTAGTCTTAATGGATATAGAAATGATGATTTTAAACCCTATGTTTTTGTTTCAGAAGATTATGGTAATAGTTGGAAGAATATTAGTAATAATTTACCAAATTACCCTGTAAATGTAATTAAAGAAGATCCTGCTGATGAAAATATTTTGTATTTAGGAAACGATCAAGGTGTATATATTAGTTTTGATAAAGGAATGAATTGGAATATTTTAGAAAATTCTATTCCAAGAGTTGCAGTTCATGACCTGGTAATACAAAAAGAAGTTAAAGATCTGGTTATAGGAACACACGGAAGATCAATTTATAAGACCAAAATTGATGCTATTCAGGATTACTCAAAAGTAAAAAATAAAACTTTGGAGATTTTAACCATAAAAGATGTCAGGTATTCAAAAAACTGGGGTAACTCTTGGAGCAGTTGGTCAGAACCAAATGAATTAAAATTTGAAATTCCTTATTATACTTCAAAATCAGGCAGTAAAACAATTTATATCAAAAATAAGGATGGACTTGTTTTAAATTCTTTGAAAGTAGATGCAGAGAAAGGCTATAATTTTGAAAAATACGATTTGAGTTTTTCTGATAATGGATTAAAATCTTTTCAAAAAAAGCATAAGGATACAATTATTGATAAAAGAAAGAATGGCAAGTATTATTTACCAAAAGGTAATTATATAATTGAAATTGAAGGAGTTTCAAAAGAGTTTAAAATTAAATAAAAATATTTTCACAAAGGTTTTAATTTACCATTTGTTTTTTTAATCAGTGAAAATCTTTGTGAAATGTTTTAAACTAGCTTATGAAAAAAGCATGGATCTTTTTTTTGATTGTAAGTATTAATTCTAATTCTCAAACAACTGTAAAAAGTTTTTTTGAATTGAGCTCTCCTGAAAAATGCTGGGTTATATTTCATCCTTTTAAAGCCAATAAAGCTTTTAAGATCTCTAAAGAAACATTGCGAATAACGGATTCGGTTATTAAAGTAAAAGTATTGGATACTGATATTAACGGAGGTTTAGCTGATGCTTTTAAGCACAGCTTTTGGATGGCAGGTTTAAGTCGGCAAATAGGTGATAAAGCTGCTTTAAAACTTGGAAAAGCTCACGAAAAAGGAAATTATCGAACGTTTAAGAAAAACAATAAAGAAGATGGCTTTGTGCCTGATAAACCATCTTCGGATATGGATTTGTACAATAATCAAATAGGAGCACAACTCAGTATAAAAAATTCTAATGCTTCTAAAAATGAATTGATAACTATTGTAATCAATGAAATTAAAACCGGCAAGATGAAAATCCTCAAAAAAGATTCTTTGGGTAATTTTTTAACTTGTGAGGGTAAAATAATTCCTATAGATTCATTAAAAGGAAAATGGGAAAATAATAAGTGTTTGGTTTTTTCAAATTCGGAGTAATTTTTTATGCTTATTGGGCTTTCTCTTTATAGCCTCCATTTGAGATAATTCCTTGATACATTAAAATTTAATCATTTATGAATAAAACAATACTCAATTATCACTTATTTAAAAAAATTTCAGTTTTAATAATTTGTCCATTTTGTGTTATTCCTTCCAGTATAACCCGGTAAGGTGATATTACATCATCGGTGTAAAAAGAAATACTAGCTTTACCCTGCTCGTTCAATTTAATTGTAGGATTCCAATACATTGTTGACCGATAATCAAATTTATCATCTTCTTTTTTTTGAGTTCTATAAACTGGTTCATAGAATTTTCTTGCATGGCTATACCCAGGATGTACTAAATTTATAATACCTTTTTTTTTATAATTTTTATTTGTACTTGATTTTTCAGAACCGTTATGCGTATAAACAGCTATTACACCATTAGCTGCTCTCGATCCATATATTGCTGCTTTATAACCTTTTAAAACATCAATAAAAGCAATATCAGAAATCGGTATTGATTCAATAGCATGACCACCAACAGGCATTCCATCTAAGAGTAATAGTGCTCTATTATCACCTAACATCGTACTTGCACCTCTCATATAAATACCATCCCCTCTCCAAGATACTCCAGGCACTCTACCTTCAAGTGCGGTAAGAGGGTTTTCATTGGGATTAACAAATATATCCTCAAAATCTATAGTTTGAGAAGGGTCTTTATATAATATCCTTTTTTTATTGTATAAGCTATCTCGATTTGAAATGGAAGTTTTAAGGACTACTTCATCCAATTTAACAGTTCCCTTTTGCAATTGATATATTGATTCAAGATACTCAGTGTTTTCTGAAGATTTATTGATCATCTCTTTTGAAAATTCTGTTGAGTTCTGTATTTGTTTTAAAGTAACTTTAGGAGCTATAAACGAATCTATTTCAATATGAAAATTCATTTTAGGATTTTTAACATTTTTGCTTTTTTTATCTTTTATTATTTTTTTAGCTTGGATAATTACCGAAGTTGTATCTAAAAAATTCAAGTTCTTAAATATAAACTGCCCTTTGTTGTTAGTTATCAACTTATCATATCCAAGTTCTTTACTATTGTTATAGGTAAGTGAAACTTCTGCTATAGCTGATTTATTATGATTGTAAAAGCTTTTTATGCTTCCGCTTAAACTAATATCGGTTTCTGCAGAAAAGGTTTGTTTTGATTGGTTATTTAATGTGTCATTAATTATAAATTGCCTCCATCCTTGAGTCATCATTAATAAATCCAGATTCCTTTTTCTTTCGGAATCATCCGAATACAAATAATAACCCGGTTGTTCTATAGTTCCTTTGAGTTCAGAATTTAATAATAGTTGTGATTTTATATCTAAACCATTTGGGTCTGTTTCTACAGTTGACATATCTATAACCGCAATTGACATATTGGTTTGTAATTTTTGTTGTATAATGGTGTCTAAAGAAATTTCTAATTCTACCAACTCTCTTGTTCCATATTCTTGTTTAGAAGGCGTAATATTTATATTGACATTTGCTTTGTTAGTTTCAAAAAACGATATCCGTTCACTTATGGGTTCATTATTATTGTTGAATAGTGTAAATTGAACTATCCCTTGCTCAAGAATATTTTTGGGCACTTTAATCAATGCCTTAGCATTGTTACCATTTAATTTAGCCTTAAAAATAACTCCTTTTCTTTGTGTGCCGATAAAATTGAAATTATTGAGTCTCTTATCAAATGAAGATTTTAGGTAAATTCTATAGTCATCAGAATGTTCTATTACCTTCATAACTACTCCCTTATCTAAGGCAACAGGAAGTTTATATGTTATTTCTACACCTTTATAAACAATAATGGCTTTGTATAATTTATTCTTTTCAGGAATAAATTCAAATTTGCCCAATCCGAATTTAGAAGTTTTGAATTGTAAAACTTCTTTACCTGAGTTATCGATAATTGTACCTTCAATATCAATTCCTTTTCCATCTATCCTAAGAGCTTTAAACCCTACACGATTAAAAAAACCATTAACTAAATAACCTCCTTCTGGAAAAAATTGTATATCCGGTTTTACTATCTCAGCACTTTTTGATACCAGATCTTTATCCTCTATATTTTCTGATCTTAGGGATTTGATATAAACCTTTTTTCTAAAAAAATAAGAGTGGTTAAAATTCCGCATAAAATTTGTGTAGGCTCTAACTGTATATTCACCTCCTGCCAGGCCTGCTGAAAGCTTAAAATCACTTTCTCCACCACCTTCATTAATCTTAATAGTTTTAGTTTCAATAATTTCATTTTTAGGATTAATTAAATCAACATAAACTACTTTGCTTATAGTTTCTGAGCTATGTGTTGCAGCATTGACCAAATAGACCTTAAACCAGATGTCTTCACCTGCATAGTAGTTTGGTTTATCAAAATGTATATAGATTTTTTCCTGTGTGTAAGCTGTAGTCTTACTATTAGAAAAGGAAGAAAAAAATAAAATAAATAGAATTAAAATGGAAAAATTTAAAACCCAATACTGATATATGTTTTTTTTCATAATAACATCAATTATCTATATAGATTTTATCAAACGTGAATCCTTAAATATTTTTGTTTTATCAAAATTAACTGTCAATTGTATTAACAAAAATCATTCCATCATTTTTTTCTTATTTCTAGTAAAGTTAGATAATTCAGTTCATAACCAATTATTAAATATCCTGATTAAAAATTTACTCCAATTCTTTATAATCTTTAAAAGGAGATAGATTTAAACTTTCTGCCTGTTTTCTATAAGCTATCCATTCTGTTTTATAGAATTTATTGATATCCAAAATAAAAGCATCAACTTTAGCATTGGCATTCTTGATCAATTGCATTTCGGTTTTCCCCGGCATACTTTGTAATGATCTAACATAGCGATTTGCTATATTGAGATATGAAATATTAGAAGGTGTTTTAGAAGCTGTGATTCCTTGCCTTTTATCTTCTTTGCCCAATACATTATCAATCAAACCATCAATCTGTTTGATGATGCTATCACTAGATTTGATAAATATCTCGTATTGTTTTTTATCAATATCTTTAGCTTGCTTTTTATAACTTGCTGCAATTTTTTTAGATGTATTTAACTGATCAACAGCCCTGTATGACAAATCAAATTTACTTTCAATTTGTTTTTGCAGATTGTATTTACTTTTTAACACTTCATTTGAAAGCGGAATTCTAGGGTCGTATTTAACAGTAATTTCTGTTGAATCTTTTTGATCTTTATATTGTAAAACCAATTTATATTTCCCTGGTAAAACAGTAACACCGCGTGGCTCATTCTTATTTTTACTGGTTTTACGCGAAGGTCTTTTTACACCTTTTTCACCCAAATACCAGTACATACGATTTATCCCATTATCTTCAGGAGTTTTACTTTTAATTGTACGAATAAGTTGCTTTTGTGAATTATAAACACGTAAAAAAAGCGAATCTTTGGCTTTATCTTTTTTATCAGTTTTTTTATCCTTGGCCTCTTTTTTTACTTCAGGTTTATTGATTATATAACTGATCATGGCACCACTTTTTTTGTTTTCACCATTATAAATTGCATTGCCACCAAAACGAGTTCCGCTAGGCTGTTGTGTATGGGTTATATACGCTGTTGGTGGTGTAAATAGTTTTAAGGTTTTAAACAATATATCTGTACCATTTTGAGCGATTTCCCTTAAGGGCCTTATATCGTCAAAAACATAAAATGAACGTCCAAAAGTAGCAATGTCTAGATCATGCTCAGTTGGATGGATCACCATATCCATAGTTGGTACACTTGGATAATCTTCCGTCCATTTATTCCAATTAGTACCTTCATCTATACTAAAATACAAACCATTTTCAGTTCCAAGGAAAATTAATTTTTTATTGATCGGATCCTGAACAAAAGATAGCGTATATCCAAATGTTTCAGTTACATTATTCAATAAACTTTCCCAGGTTTGTCCGAAATTTTTGGTTCGGAACAAATATGGTTTAAAATCAAAATTTCGGTAATTATTTACTATTATATAAGCTTCACCGGCATTAAATGTAGAGGGTTTAATTTGAGCTACCCATCCATTTTTTGGAAAATTCGAATTAACGGGTGTTACGTTTTTCCAATTTTTTCCACCATCTTTTGTGATTTGAATTTTCCCATCATCGGTACCAACCCAAAGCAGATTTTTTTCTAAAGTACTTGGGCTAATAGCCAAAATAGTGCAATAATTTTCGGCACCGGTAGCATCCATTGTTAAACCACCACTTTCGTATTGTTTTTGTTTTTCAGGATCATTGGTAGTTAGATCAGAAGAAATAATATCCCATTCAAAACCTTGATTTGTTGATTTGTGAACAAACTGAGATCCAAAATAAATGGTATTACTATCAAAAGGGTCTATTGCTATAGCAGAATTCCAATTAAAACGTAATTTAACATCAGGATCAGGATGTGTAGGTCTGATGTTTTTTGTCAAACCGGTTTCTCTATCATATCTGCCAACATATCCTTGTTGTGACATGGCATAACCATAGCGAGAATCTTTAGGGTCAGGAACCACATCAAAACCGTCGCCAAACATTAATTCTTGCCAATAAGAGTTTCTTATTCCTTGCGATTTTAATACATAAGCAGGTCCGCCCCATGAGCCATTATCTTGCATTCCGCCATATAAATTATAAGGAAATTCATTGTCAACATTGATATGATAAAATTGACCCACAGGAAGGTTTTCTACAAATCGCCAGGTTTTTCCTTTATCATAAGTAATATTTAAACCACCATCATTTCCATCAATCATAAATGCTGGGTTTTCAGGATGAATCCACCATGCATGATGATCAGGATGAACACCCGAGTCAGATCTGTAGGCAGGCATTAATTGTTTAAAACTTTTACCCCCGTCAATACTGTAATTTATATAGGTAAAAACAGAATAAATTCTATTTTCGTTTTGAGGATCTACAAAGATATCAGAATAATAAAACGGACGATTTCCAATGCCATCAGAACCTCTACCACTTGATTTATCATTGATTTTTTTCCATTTAAAACCACCGTCTTCTGATTTGTACAAAGCATTTTTTTTAGCTTCTATCAAAGCATAGATAACTTTAGGGTTACTCTTTGAAATTGCCAAACCAATTCTTCCTAAATTTCCTTTTGGTAAACCTTCTTTATCGGTTAATTTTTTCCAGTTTTTCCCTGAATCATAAGTAATATATATACCTGAACCTTTACCACCAGAATTAAAAGTATATGGTTTTCTCCTGTGTTCCCACATAGAGGCAATTAATTTATTAGGATTGTTAGTATCTACAACCAGATCAGCAGCACCGGTTTTATTATTTACAAACAATATTTTTTTCCAGGTTTCACCACCATCTGTACTTTTAAAAATTCCTCTTTCGGGATGTTCTCCCCACGAAGAACCTATTGCAGCAACAAAAATTGTATTGGGATCATTTTTATCAATAATAATACGATGAATATTGCGTGTTTTTTCCAAACCCATTGATTTCCAGTTCTTCCCTCCATCTAAGCTTTTATATATGCCATAACCGCCATTTACACTATTTCTGGGGTTACCTTCACCGGTTCCAACCCAAATCACATCCGGATTGGATTGCTGAATAGTAATTGCACCAATTGCTTGTAAATTTTCTTTATCAAAAATTGGTTCCCAATCAATCCCTTCACTTTCCGATTTCCAAACTCCACCTGAAGCAGCTCCAACATAAATTATATTAGGTTGTTCATTTACAACATCTATTGCTGTGATACGACCACTCATTCCGGCCGGCCCAACTGAACGAGGACTCATTCCTTTTAATTTATTAACATCAATATTTTGTGATTGAACAAGTGAAGTGAATAGAAATAGTGTAAAAAATATTCTTTTCATGTCTTTATTTTTTAATTAGATATTTAAAAAACTTCTATATTTTTGGTATATTGCAAGTCAATATTACGAATAAGTTTTTAAAGTTATGCAGCAAAAATTAGTTAAATTTTTAAGTTTATTTTTTCTTCTGTTTTTTTGTTGTGTAAGCTCAATTACTGCTCAAGATTATTTGCCTGAAAAGCCTAAGATCCAAACGAGTGTTTATGATTATGCGAAGATGATGAGTGGTTTTGAGGCAAAGTCTTTAGAGCAAAAATTAATACGATATAGCGATTCTACTTCTACTCAAATTGTTGTAATAACCGTAAATTCTTTACAAGGGCAAGATGTTGCTATGTATGCTACAGAATTGGCTCATAAGTGGGGTATCGGTCAAGCCGAAGAAGACAATGGTATATTGATCTTGGTTTCAAAAGATGATAGGAGAATTACGATCAGAACCGGTTATGGTGTAGAGCATAAACTCACAGATGCACTTTCAAGAAGAATTATTGAAAATGTTATCAAACCTCATTTTAAACAAGGAGATTATTTTATTGGTTTAGATAATGGTACTACACGAATATTTCAAATAATGAGTGGAGAATACCAGGGAGAGCCTGCTGATGATGAAGGAGAAGAGGGTATCCCAATAGGATTGATAATAATGATCATTATTATTATTTTCATGATCTTATCTCGTAGGAATCGTGGTAACAAAGGTGGAGGAAACAATCGTGGCAAAAAATCTGTTGCAGGTTCTTTACTTGAAGCTATAATTTTAAGTAACGCTGGTAGAGGATCTTATGGAGGTGGCGGTTTTGGTAGTGGTAGCTCTGGCGGTGGATTCGGCGGAGGTGGTTTTGGCGGCGGCTTCGGCGGCGGCGGCTTCGGTGGTGGAGGTGCCAGTGGAGGATGGTAGGCTCATCTAATAATACTTTCCAAAGAAAATATATTATTGTACCATTGTTATTCAACAAAGTAAGACAGTAAACTTGATTCTTTTTTCTTAATTATTTTCTATAATCTAAGGCAGGAGGTCTATCTCCAAGAAGAGGAATATATTTAAAATCAGCTCCTCTTTTTTTGATAAATTCCTCTTTTGCTTTATCAATTAGTGAGTTGTCTAAGAATAGATCTATAGCAGTAAAAGCAATTGTTTTTGCTGCAACCATCATGCCTTTATTACCTATATCAGTACCACCTGCAGCTACTGCTTGCCAACTGTGAGCAGGTGTTCCGGGAACCCAAGTAGCACTGCTCATACCTGCAGTTGGAACAGTAAAACTTATATCTCCAACATCAGTTGATCCAAAAGGTTTAGCCACTGTTTTAAAGGGCTGAATTATTTTAGCAGTCTTTTCTTCTACACCTTTTAGGCCTAAACTTACTGCAATTTTATCAGCAAATATTTTTTCTTCATTTGTATAGGTCACTCCTCCTACTTTTAGTAGATTATTGTACATCAATTTTTGTAAGGTTAAATTTGGTAATAATTCATGAGTGCCGCCAATCATTTCATAATCCATTTTAGTTTCAGTACCTAAAGCAGCACCTTCCGCCGCTTTAATTACTCGATCAAATATATTAATTACTTCATCTCTATTGTTATGACGCACATAATAATAGACTTCGGCAAAATCAGGAACAACATTAGGAGCTTTTCCTCCATCAGTTATAACATAATGGATGCGGGCTTCTTGAGGGATATGTTCTCTTATCATATTTACCATCATATTCATAGCTTCGACTGCATCTAATGCAGATCTTCCTTTTTCCGGAGATATTGCAGCATGAGCTGAAATACCATAAAATCTAAATTTAGCTGATTTATTTGCTAAAGATGCACCAACACTGGCATCATTTAAGGAGTTAGGATGCCAATGTAATACGGCATCAACATCATTAAATAAACCTTCTCTAACCAAATAAACTTTTCCGGAACCTCCTTCTTCAGCAGGGCATCCATAAAAACGTATTGTTCCTTTTGTATTGTTTGCTTTTATCCAGTTTTTAACTGCTATAGCCGCAGCAGTTGAAGCAGTTCCAAATAAGTGATGTCCACAAGCATGACCAGCTTCTTTATTTGCTGATTTTTTTTCAGGAACTGCTTGTTGAGAAAGACCGGGTAAAGCATCATATTCTCCTAAAATCGCAATGATGGGTTTTCCTTTACCGTATTCAGCTACAAAAGCTGTGGGCATTCCGGCAACTCCTTTGGTTATGATAAATCCATCATCACTTAGTGTTTTTTGTAGTAAAGCAACAGATTTTTCTTCTTGATATCCCATTTCTGCATAATTCCATATTTTTTGAGCAATTATACCATATGAATCTTTTTTAGCATTCAATTCATACGTAATATCTTTTTTATTTTTCTGACCGAAAAGAGCTAAAGAACTTAATAATATTATCAATCCAAATATATTTTTCTTCATTGTAAATGATTTAATTTTATTGAGATAAATGTACATAAAAATATAAGGTAAGTCCTAAAAAATAAAATTGATTAATGAAGCTAATAAAAAACCGGATAAAGATAATATTCCGGTCATAATTGTCCATGTTTTAAAGGTTTGTTTTTCAGTCATTCCTAAAAATTGGTTCACCAACCAAAAACCACTATCATTTACATGCGACATAAATGTTGAACCTGCTGCAATTGAAATGACAATACAGGCAAGATTAAAGTTGTCATAACCAGATCCAGATATAAGTGGTGAGACCAAACCTGCCGCGGTAATCATGGCAACAGTGGCTGAACCTTGTAATAATCTAACCAATACTGCAACTATAAATGAAAATAATAGAACAGGAAAACCAATATCTACCAATGACTCAGCGATCATTTTTCCAGCCCCAGTATTCACCAATACTTGTTTAAAAACACCACCGGCACCAGTTATTAAAATAATCATACCGGCTGGCCCCATAGATTTAGTCGTTATATCTAATAGCTGTTTTTTTGTATAACCTTGCTTGATTCCTAAAATATACCAGGCAATCAAATTTGCAATTATTAATGCAGAGAAGGGGTGTCCTAATAAATTAATTATATTTATTAAAGCCTGATTTTGTATATTTAAAATTCCGCTGCTAACGAAAGTACTTATAAGTATTAATATAATTGGAACTGCTATTATGCTTAATATAATACTAATATCTGGGGTTTTTTCATCCTCGTTTAAAATTTGGTCATGATCTTGAAATGGTGCTTCTATATAAATTTTATTACCTATATATTTTCCATAAAAGATTCCTCCAATAATAGCAGTTGGTAAGCCAACTATAGCACCTATTAAAATAACCCAACCTAAATCAACTCCAATTATTTCTGCTACAGCTATAGGTCCCGGAGTTGGAGGAATAAAAGCATGTGTAACGGCTAACCCTGCTAATAAAGGTAGCGCATAAATGAGCAATGATTTTTTTGTTTGTTTTTGGAGTGCATAGATAACAGGTACCAGCAAAATAAATGCGACTTCAAAAAAAACCGGAATTGCAACTATAAATCCCGCTAAAGCCATTGCCGTTGGTGCTCTTTTTATGCCAAACTTTTTTATTAAATGATTAGCGATAACCTTAGCGCCGCCAGAATGTTCTAAGATAGCACCAAACATGGCTCCTAACCCTATAACGGTAGCAACAAAACCAAGTGTACCACCCATACCTTCTTTAACAGTATTCATTATTTCTAAAGGTGGCATTCCGGCAATAATACCCACTGAAATACTAGCGATTAACAGAGAAATAAAAGCATGGAGTTTTAATTTTAAAATCAAAAATAATAATACAGCAATTCCAATAAGTACTGCAAGCAATAGTTTGTATTCAATCATTAGATTTACTTTTCCAGTTAGTATGATAAAATTTTCCTGAAGGATCATTAATTCGCTGATAGGTATGTGCTCCAAAATAATCACGTTGAGCCTGTATTAAATTTGCTGATGAATTTGCTTCAGAATATCCGTTTAAAAAGTTAACAGCCTCACTCAAATTAGGAATAGGGACCTGACTTAAAATACTTTGAGAAACTACCTTGTTTAAAGAAGGCCTTAGTTCTTTAATTTGAGATTTAATTTTTTTGTTAAAAAAGATATTATTGGTTTCTTCAAGAACATTACTTAATTCGCTCATTAGCGATGACCTGATAATGCAACCATTTGTCCAAATTCTAGCAATCTCACTTAAGTTTAATTCCCAACCATAAGAATTTGATGCTTCATAGATCAACTTAAAACCTTGATGATGATTAATTAATCTTGCCAGTTGGTATGCTTTTAATAAATCTTCAATATCTATGTTAGATTTGATTTTGCTTTCGCTGATGTATTCTTTATTGATTTTAATTCGTTCTTCTTTATAAGAAGATAAATATCTGGCAAATAAAGCTGAAGTGATCAAAGTACTAGGAACTCCTAGTTCAGCAGTTGTGATAGTAGCCCAGTTACCCGTACCTTTATTTCCTGCTTTATCAAGAATTTCATCAATTAGCCATTTATTACCTTCTTTTCTTTTAAGGATATCAATTGTAATTTCTAGTAAATAACTATCAACTTCACTTTTCCAAGAAGACAATATGGTTGCTATTTGATCAGGATTTTTCCCGGAAGATCTTAAAATTTGATATGCTTCTGCCAGTAATTGCATTTCAACATATTCAATTCCATTATGGATCATTTTAATAAAATGACCGCTACCGGCTTTACCCATATAATTGCAGCACGGATTGCCTTTTACATCTTTTGCAGCAATAGCTTCTAAAAATGGTTTTACTATTTTGTATGCTGTTTTATCGCCTCCGGGCATTATTGATGGACCATTTAAAGCACCTTCTTCACCACCTGAAATGCCTGCGCCTAAAAAATGAATATTTTTCTTTTTTAAAAAACCTACTCTTCTGTGAGTATCTTTATAATAAGAATTACCTCCATCAATTATAGTATCGTTTTCTGATAAATAAGGAATCAATTTTTTAATAATTAGATCAATAATTTCACCTGCATTGACCATGAGCATAATTTTTCGTGGCCGTTGTAATGAATTTACAAAGTCTCGTAAATTGTCAAAAGGCATAGCATCAGAGAGTTCAGAGAATTCTTTTATAAAGTTAAGCGCTACACTTTCTTCTAAACCTAAAACATGTCTGTTATAAATTGAAATTGTAAAACCTTTAGAAGCCAAATTTCTACTAAGGCTTTTACCCATAACTCCGAGACCTATTATGCCAAATTCAGATTTATTTAATAATTCATTCTGTATTATTGTGATAATTTTTTTTGGAGTATTTGAAATATCTATAGGTAATGCCTCTTTTGGGACTTCTAAAGTTTCGAATTGAGAATTTAAAAGTGAAGTTGGCATAAAATGACCTTTTCGTTGTTTAATTCTATCTAAAATTTGATTAAAACTACCATGCAATAATATCCATTTTACATTTATTTCAATATCTTTTTTTAAAATATCTCTGTAGCTTTCTTTTAATGCTGAACTGGCAATGATACAAGAATTATGTTGTATTTGTTTTTTAGCTAAATTATTTAATTCTAGCAACCAACCATAACGATCTTCATCATTTAATGATTGACCTGTAGCCATTTTATTTTTATTTTTTTTTGAATGAAAATCGTCTCCATCAAAGAAAGGTATTGAGAGTTGTTTAGATAATAAATTCCCAATTGTAGATTTACCTACTCCTGAAACTCCTATGATAAAAATTACGAGTGGATGCTTAGTTCTCATTTGTTAATGATAAAACTATAAATATAGCAATTTCTCTTAAGTTTTAACAGTTGGTTATTTTAGTTAATTGTTAAGCAGTACAATTCATTTAAATAGATTGTATAGATAAAAGGTTAACTTAAATCTGTTAATGAAAAAGTATTATTTCCTTTTGGAGATTTTTTTGAATAAAGTAAAAGAGTTATTTTTTTCTAAAATAGATGGTTATCGGTACACCGGTAAAATTATAAAATTCACGCATCTTATTTTCAAGATATCTTTTATAGGGATCTTTCACATATTGTGGTAGATTAGCAAAAAATGCAAATTGGGGTGTAGGTGTTGGCAATTGCATGCAGTATTTTATTTTAACATATTTTCCTTTATGGGCAGGAGGTGGATTTTGTTTTACGATCTCTAACATTGTTTCATTTAGTTTGCTTGTTGAAATTCGACGTTTTCTATTTTCAAAAACTTCAACAGCAGTTTCAATAGCCTTAAAAACTCTTTGTTTGGTCAAAACCGAAATAAAAATTATGGGAACATCTGTAAAAGGAGCAATTTCTCTTCGAATATTTTCTTCAAATTGTTTGGTAGTATGGGTGTCTTTTTCAACCAGGTCCCATTTGTTTACCAATATTACAATACCTTTTTTATTTTTTTCAGCCAGCCAAAATATGTTTTGATCCTGACCTTCAAAGCCTCTGGTAGCATCAATCAATAAGATGCAAACATCACTGTGTTCAATTGCTCTGACCGAGCGCATAACGGAATAAAATTCTAAATCTTCTTTAACTTTAGATTTTTTACGAATACCAGCAGTATCTACCAAATTAAATTCAAAACCAAAACGATTGTATTTGGTATCAATTGAGTCACGAGTTGTACCGGCAATATCAGTAACAATATACCTTTCTTCACCGATCAATGCATTGATAAAAGATGATTTTCCTGCATTTGGTCTTCCAACTACGGCGAACCTTGGCAATTCATCTTCGATCTCTTTTTCTATTTCAGGCAGTGCTTCAACAATGGCATCTAACAAATCGCCGGTACCACTGCCGTTAATACTGGCAATGGTGAAATATTCACCTAAACCCAGTGAATAGAATTCAACTGCATCATTCTCTCTTTTTGAAGAATCTACTTTATTAACAACTAAAAAAACGGGTTTTTTGACCTGACGTAAAATTTGAGCAACTTCTTCATCCATTCCGGTAACGCCACTTTCTACATCAACCATAAATATAATAGCATCGGCTTCGTCAATAGCCAATTCTACTTGTTTGTCAATTTCACTTTCAAAAACGTCATCACTACCAACAATATATCCTCCAGTATCAATTAATGAGAATTCTTTACCATTCCAATCGGTCTTCCCATAATGACGGTCTCTCGTAACACCACTAACTGCATCAACAATGGCTTCTCTTCGTTGTATCAAACGATTAAAAAGTGTTGATTTTCCAACATTTGGCCTACCTACAATTGCGACAATATTTCCCATTTTAATTTTTATGAATTTTGCTGCAAAGATAAGGTTATATTGTTTATAATTTAAAATGTTTATATTTAATAAAATTATTTAAAAATGAATAAACCAATTGATGACAATCAGATAAATAGAATTTTATTAAAACCAAGATTTAAGATCGAGGTTGATTATACTGAAGATGAAATTTTAAATAAATTTAAAATTAATTTAGAAAATGATGATTGTAAATACTGTAGTAAAATTATAGATAATCATATTGTTATTGATGTACCTAAAGAGAAGGATACTTTTTGGTCGCCGCAATTACATGTTGAAATTGATAAAAATGAAGTCAATAAAACTATTGTGAAAGGTATATTAGGTCCAAAACCTCAAATATGGACATTCTTTATGTTTCTGCACTTTGCTGTTGTTGTCGCTTTTTTTGTGTTTTTGGTTATTTTTTTAACCAGATGGAATTTGAAACAAGATTATACATTTTCATTAATCATGTTGATTGTTTTACCAATCATATGGATTGTTTTATATTTTTCAGGACAATTGGGTAAAAAATATGGTTATCATCAAATGCAGGAACTTCACAATTTTTTAATTAAAACAATAAATAGGATAGAATAAAAAATCCTTGCTTTTTATTTTCCTTTTCGAAAATTATTTTAGACATTTTTATTCATCAACCCTGCTTTTTTGTAACAGTATAGAATTCTATTAAATCTTGATGATAGTGTTCAAATAACACTTTAAGAAAACCCATATCCATAAAGTTTACCAATTATATCTAAATAGTTAACATATTTTTTATTTAGAAACATTCTAAAGAATATAAACAATGACTTTTGTCAGTTAAATATTAAGTAACAAAAGATACATTTGTATTTTAATTGGATATAATATAATGATTATCACCATTGTGTGTTGTTGATATTTTATGCTTTTTTATTTGGATATGGTGAAAATATTAGTTATGGAAAAAATAATTATATATACTAACTGTAATTTAAAGCAACTATGCAAAGACGCAATTTTTTAACTAACCTTTTTGCCTTTGTTCCTCTGATTCTAGGATTTCTAGGAATTTCTAAAATGTCGATGGATTTTCTTACACCGACAAGAAAAGCACAGCTCCGAAAAGTATATGCCAGTAATTTAAACGACTTGCCTATAAACGGAACTAAAGAAATGATAGATTTAAAGGGCAATAAGTTTAACCTAATCCGAACCGGCGAAAAAGAAGTAAAAGCACTTTCAACCACTTGCACGCATTTGGGTTGTTCTGTTTATTGGGAAGCAGATAAAAATACATTCTACTGCCCGTGCCATCAAGGAGTGTTTGACGCTGATGGAAAAGTGGTTTCCGGACCACCTCCAACCAAACTAGATTCTTATGAGACCGAAATTGTTGGCTCAAACATTTACATTTTCATGAAAGATAATATTGCATAAAATGAGTATTAAAAACTGGATTTCGGAATCATTTCCGGTTGACAATGAGGCTTTGTCTCATGCGTCATCCGAACCCATACCCAATCATATGAAAAAATGGTGGTGGGCACTTGGGGGAACACCATTTTACATGTTTGTGGTACAGGTAATTACAGGATTATTATTGGCATTTTATTATGTGCCAAATCCCGATGTTGCCTATGAAAGTGTAAGTAAAATAACTAATGAAGTCAGCTATGGTTGGTTGATCAGGAGTATTCATAAGTGGTCAGCGAATATAATGATGGCTGCAGTAATATTACATATGATGCGGGTATTCTTTACTCAGGCATACAGGAAACCTCGCGAGATAAACTGGATGATTGGGGTAATTATATTTCTCCTTACATTGATATTGGGCTTTACGGGGTATTCACTTATTTATGAGCAGATGTCATATTGGGCAATGAAAGTAGGTACAGAAATTGCCGCAGCAACACCATTTGTAGGTAATTGGATTGCTAATTTTATGAGAGGAGGAGAAGATATTGGACAAGCTACTTTGTCAAGAATGCACATATTACATGTACTTATTTTACCCATGATAATGGTAATTCTCCTTTTTATACATGTATACCTTATCAGAACATTAGGTGTAACTGATCTGCGTTTCAAAAATGAAGAAAAGGCAGAAAAAAAGACTTTTCCTTTTTGGCCTAACCATGTAATGACAGAGTTGGTAATGATTGCACTAATAATGTTTGTTTTAGTTGCATTATCACTTATATGGCCTGCACATATGGGTGCAAAAGCTGACCCAACAACTACACCTATGCATATAAAACCTGAATGGTATTTTTATCCTGTATATAGGTGGTTAAAATTATCCAATCTAACTTTAGGTGTAATTGTTCCAATGGTATGTGTAGGAATTTTATTCTTCTGGCCATTTATCGATCGATTTTTCGAAAAAATTTTCCCAAAAAAAGAAATTGGTTTTTGGATTGGTGTTCTTGGAGCACTACTTCTTTCTGTTCTTTTATTCTGGGAAACAATAGCGCATTAAAATATAAATCTGATTAACATAACCATAAAATAAATTTGAAAAATGTCAACAAGTCTTAATACAAAACGAATCGTAATAGGAATACTAAGTATCGCATTTTTAGCAGTATTATTATTTGCTATTTTTAAAGAAACTCAAAGGCAAATGCCGGGTTATAAGCCGGTTGCAATCGTTGATTCTAATACAGAACATTGTATTGGTTGTCACTCTGAAAAAGGTGAAGGTAAAATTATCACTGAACATTGGAAAGAAAGTAAACACGCTCAAGTTGGAGTAGGATGTATTGAATGCCATAAAGCCGAAAAGGAAGATATAGATGGATACGATCATCATGGAGATTTTATTGCTACAATAGTAACACCTAAAGACTGTGGTAAGTGTCACGAAAAAGAGGTAGAAGAATTTACGGCAAGTCACCATGCCGATGCCGGGGCTATTATGGGATCACTCGATAATGTATTGGCAGAAGTTGTTGAAGGTCATGCAGCTTATAACAATGGTGCTAATCCAGCTGCGGCACAAGGATGTTGGCAATGTCACGGTTCTCGTGTGGAGGTTTTAAAAGATGCTGATGGTAATGTTTTAAAAAATGATGATGGCATTGTACAATTTGATCCTAAAACATGGCCAAACACTGGTATTGGTAGAGTTAACTTAGATGGTTCTAAAGGTTCTTGTGCTGCATGTCATAACAGACACCATTTCTCGGTTGAACAAGTTAGACAACCAGAGAATTGTGGTAAATGTCATATGGGACCAGATCATCCACAGTTAGAAGTGTATAATGAATCAAAACACGGTATTAACTATCGTGCACATAGAGAAGATATGAATCTTGATGCTCAGCCTTGGGTTGTTGGAGAGGATTATAGTGCTGCACCAACTTGTGCTACATGCCATATTAGTGCAACTCCGGATCAACCTGTTACTCATGAAGTTGGATCAAGAATAAGTTGGACTCTTAGACCAAAAGTATCTGAAAAAATCGATGCTTCAGAGATTAAAAAGTATAAAAAGTTAGGGAAGCCACTTCCTGAAGATTTCCTTACATGGGAACAACGTAGAGACAAAATGGAAAATGTTTGTAACCAATGTCATACTAAACAATATGTTGATAACTTCTATATACAATTTGACAATACGGTGAATCTATACAATGATAAGTATGGAAAACCTGGACTGAAGTTAATGAAAGCACTTAAAGATAACAAGCTAATCACACCTATTGCATTTGATGATAAGATAGAATGGGAATGGTTCTACTTATGGCATCATGAAGGTCGTAGAGTACGTCACGGTGCAGCTATGGGCGGTCCTGACTATGTACAATGGCATGGATGGTTTGACCTGGCAGAAAATTTCTATACTAAAATGGTTCCTGAAACAGAAAAGCTTATTGAAAAAGCTAAGAAGAAAGGAAATGTTACAGGTGCGAATAATGTTAAAAAGGTTCTTGATGATATTTTGAATAGTGAAATGCATCAATGGTATCTGGGTAAAATGAGCGATGAAGAAAAAGCAAGAAGAAAAGAGGCCGCTAAAAAGTTCAGAGACCGATATGCTAACTAATAAATAAGAATGCCGGCTATTACTATCCGGCATTCTTATTTTGTTTTATCACTAATTTTAAATTTATTAATTATGACTATATCTCGAAGAAATTTTATAAAAAATACAGCAGTAGCAACTGCAGCAGCTTCAATAGGAATGGCCTTGCCGGCAAATGTTATTGATGCAATTTCTTCTCGATCTGCATCAGCAGGATGGCGATGGGATAAATCAACTTGTCGTTTTTGTGGGGTAGGTTGTGGTATCATGCTAGCTACTTCAAATGATAAAATTGTTGCAGTAAAGGGAGACCCTGCAGCTCCTGTTAATAGAGGTTTAAATTGTTTGAAAGGTTATTTTAACGCTAAGATAATGTATGGTGAAGATCGCCTCAAACAACCATTATTAAGAATGGACGAATCGGGTAATTTCAGTAAAGCCGGAAAATTTAAACCCGTGAGTTGGCAAAGAGCCTATGATGAAATGGAAAAAAATATGCGGGTGGCCCTTAAAGAAAAAGGGCCTACAGGTATTGCTGTATTTGGTTCCGGACAATACACCATTTTTGAAGGCTATGTAGCTTCAAAATTAATGAAAGCCGGGTTCAGATCAAATAATATCGATCCTAATGCAAGACATTGTATGGCTTCTGCCGTTGCCGGGTTTATCCAAACATTTGGAATTGATGAACCGGCAGGTAACTACGATGATATCGAGTTGACAGATAACATTGTACTCTGGGGAGCTAATATGGCAGAAATGCACCCAATTTTATGGTCGAGAATTACCGATAGGAAACTATCAAATCCAAATATTAAACTGGTAAACCTTACTACTTTCACAAATAGATCATCAGATCTGGCAGATATAGAAATCATTTTTAAACCACAAACTGACCTTGCTATATGGAATTATATCGCAAGGAAAATAGTTTTTGAAACCAAAGATGCTATCGATTGGGATTTTGTTAATAAATATACTGTTTTTGCCACAGGCCCTGTTGATACAGGTTATGGTATGAGAACACCTGATCATCCTAAGTTTACAGATGTCGAAAGAGAAACCGTTAAACATGAGGTTAAACGTACCATTTCTAAAGCTGAAGAAACAACTCTTGGTTATCTTGGTTATAAAGAAGGTGATACAATAGAAATGAAAAACAGGGGAAGTGCCGGTAAACATTGGTCTATTCCTTTTGAAGAATTTAAAAAAGGCTTAGAGCCTTATACGCTTGATTTTGTTGCCGAACTGGCCAAAGGTGATCCCGATGAAGATCTGGCTACATTTAAAACTAAGTTAGAAGTCATGGCTGGAATCTATGCAGATAGAGCAAGAAAAGTAGTGTCATTCTGGACTATGGGTATGAATCAACATACACGTGGTACCTGGGTTAACGAACAGGCTTATATGGTACACTTACTTACTGGTAAATACGCACAACCGGGTAATGGAGCTTTTAGTTTAACCGGTCAACCATCGGCTTGTGGTACTGCGAGAGAGGTTGGAACATTTGCACATCGCTTACCGGCTGATTTAGTAGTGGCTAATCCAAAACATAGAGCTTTCTCTGAGGAAAAATGGAAAATTCCGGCAGGAACACTTAATCCTAAAGTGGGTTCTCATATAACCAAATTATTAAGAGATATTGAAGATGAAAAAGTGAAGTTTGCCTGGATACATGTAAACAATCCTTGGCATGCTTCTGCAAATACAAATCACTGGATAAAAGCAGCCAGAAAACAAGATAATTTCATTGTTTGTACAGATGCTTACGCAGGAGTTTCTGCAAAAGTATCCGATCTTATTCTTCCAGCTGCAATGATGTATGAAAAATGGGGTAGTTATGGTAATGCCGAACGCAGAACTCAATTCTGGAGACAACAAGTAACACCTGTAGGAGATGCAATGCCTGATGTATGGCAATATATTGAAATATCAAAGAGGTTTACTATTAGAGATGTTTGGGGAGCTCAAAAGATTCCCGGCTTAGAAAATGGATTACCTGATGTGTTGCCTAAAGCAAGAGAGATGGGCTATAAACCTGATGATACTTTATTTGACGTATTATTCAATAATGAAGAAGCTAAATCATTTGCTTGGCCGGATCCTGTTGGAGAAGGTTTTGATAATACAGAAGCAGCAGGTGATAAACGAACTATCATTGGTACAAACGGTGAAGAGTGGAAAGGCTATGGATTCTTTATACATAAATATTTGTGGGAAGAGTATAGAAAATTTGGTTTGGGTCACATGCACGACCTGGCTCCTTTTGATAAATATATGATTGTGAGAGGATTGAAATGGCCTGTTGTTGATGGTAAAGAAACACAATGGCGTTTTAATGCAGATTATGATCCTTATGTTAAAAAAGCAGGCGACAATCAATTTGCATTTTATGGTCCAGCTTTAAAAGCTATTCCGCAAGGAGATCTTAAATCTCCAAAACCGGGAGATAAGATTAATTTAAAGAACAAAGCAAAAATATTTTTCAGGCCATATATGGATGCTCCAGAGTTACCTGATAAAGATTATCCTTACTGGCTCTGTACAGGTAGAGTTTTAGAACATTGGCATACAGGAACTATGACTATGCGTGTGCCCGAACTTTACAGAGCAGTACCTCAGGCACTTTGTTATATGAACGATAAGGATGCTTTAAAAAGAGGTATTAAAGAAGGTGATAAAGTATGGATAGAATCAAGAAGAGGAAAAGTTCAGACTCACGTGAAGACACGAGGTAGGAATAAGATGCCAAAAGGTTCTGTTTTTGTTCCATTTTTTGATGAAAAAGTTTTGATCAATAAAGTAACATTAGATGCTACTTGCCCGATATCAAAAGAAACAGATTTTAAAAAGTGTGCAGTAAAAATTTATAAAGTTTAAACATGTCTAAAGAGGTAAAGAGTAGAAGAGAATGGTTTAAAAGCCTTTTTCAATACACTGGTCTTGTTGGTGTTGGTGGTGTTGCATGGGGTACAAAAGTACACGAAGATAAAACAGCCAAACTGGTACTCAGACCTCCGGGTGCATTAGAAGAAACGGATTTTGTTAAGGCTTGTATTAAATGTGGTCTTTGTATTGAAGATTGCCCTTATGATACTTTACAGCTCGCAAAACCCGGTACTAATTTACCCATTGGTACACCCTATTTTATACCACGTGAAATACCATGTTATATGTGCACTGATATTCCCTGTGTAAAAATTTGCCCTACAAATGCATTGAGTGAACCTTTAGTTTCAGACATAGAAGAGGATGATAAGGTCAAGCTCAATATCAATAAGGCAGAAATGGGTGTAGCGGTATTAGATACCGAAAGCTGTTTGGCATACTGGGGGATAAGGTGTGATGCATGCTACAGGGCTTGCCCTTTGATTGATGAAGCAATCACTTTAGATTATGAAAGAAATGAAAGAACAGGTAAACATGCTTTAATTAAACCTAAAATCAATATAGAAAGTTGCACAGGATGTGGTATGTGTGAACATGCCTGCATAACAGAAAAAGCAGCAATATTTGTTCTGCCTAGAGAAATTGCTCTTGGTAAAGTTAAGACAGATTATATCAAAGGTTGGGATAAGAAAGACGAACAACGTATTGATACAACAAATGTTTATAAAGATAAAGGTAAGACTGACAAGCAAACTCTGGATTATCTCAATGATCCTAACTTTTTGATTGATGAAGAATAATTTTTATAAAAATAGGTTTCTCATTATTAGAAGAGTGGTTCAGCTAAGTATTTTGCTCTTATTTATTGGAGCTTCTCATTGGGGTTGGACCATATTGAAGGGTAATTTGAGTTCGGCGAAAGTATTTGATAGTTTTTATTTGGCAGATCCTTTTGCAGTAATACAGATGCTTTTTGCAGGAAGAATACCTTCCTGGGATATAGTAATAGGAGCATTAATTATAGTTGTGTTTTATGCTCTGTTTGCAGGAAGAAGTTTTTGTAGTTGGGTATGCCCGATGAATATAATTACAGATACAGCTCAATGGTTGAGAAAGAGATTTAAACTTAACCAAAACGTTCTTAAAATAAAAAAAAACACAAGATATTGGATGTTAGGACTTAGTTTGGTTCTGTCAATAATATTAGGTGTTGCAGCTTTTGAGTTTATTAGCCCGATTGGTGTATTACATAGAGCAATTATCTATGGAATTGGTATAAGCTGGTTGAGTGTTCTGGGAATCTTATTTCTCGATATGTTTATCAAGAAAAATGCCTGGTGTGGCCACTTATGTCCTTTGGGTGCTTTTTATAGTATGATTTCGCATAGATCAATGCTAAAGATTTATCATAAAGCTGATAAATGCACATCCTGTTGGGATTGTAAAGAAGTTTGTCCGGAAATACAGGTATTGGAGATCATTGCTAAAAAGGATGGATTGATCAAATCAGGTGAATGTACAAATTGTGGACGTTGTATAGAAAGTTGTGAAGAAAACGCATTAAAATTTTCATTTTTAAAAATTAATAAATCATGAAAAAATATTTTATTTTACTAATTGTGAGTGTAGTAGCTTTTGGATCTTGTAAAAGTGATGATACCTCAAAGATCAAAAAATCAGATCAGGAAGTTAGCGCTGGAGATGAATTAATGGTAGATAAAGTTGAAATTGGTGAAATGGACCTTTATAGCATTACGCCTGAAAATGAAAGCTCAGGAATTGATCGTGCATTTGAAAACGCACCGCCTCTTGTGCCTCATACTGTTGTTGGAATGGTAGATATAAAAATGAATGACAATGAGTGTTTGCTCTGTCATATGCCCAATAAAGCAAAAGCTGAAGATGCAACGCCTATACCCAAGTCGCATTTTATTGATTATAGGCCAAAAATTACTAAACAAGGTGATCAATGGCTCGTAGATGCGAAAGAAAATGAAGTGGTTCAATCTACAGTTAGTGATAAATTAGAAAATTCAAGATTTTTCTGTAATCAGTGTCATGTACCTCAAACTGATGCAACGATCTTTTTGAGAAATACATTCAAACCGGAGTTTAGAAATTTATCTGATAAGAGTAAATCGGATTTAGATGAAAAAATTGGTGAAGGTGTTAAATAGCTAATGATCTAATAAAAAAATTAAAATATGAATCTATCAAGTATTGTAGTACAGGTAAACCCTTCTTATCTAGATGAAGTAATTGAAGTTATTCATCAAAGTGATCTATGGGAATACCAACTGCACGATGAAAAAGGAAGGATTATTGTTATTATAGAAGGAGAGGTTACAGAAGAAGAAGTTGCAAAGCTTCAGGAGCTACAAGCAGTAAAACATGTAAGCTCTGCAGAAATGGCATTTTCATATAGTGGAGATGAACTAGAAGAAGCAAGACAATTTTTAGAAGAAAAAGAGAAACTTCCTAACTGGCTTAATGATCCAAATGCTAAATTAAGTGAAATAAAATATGGGGGAGATATTAAAGGTAGATATTAAACATTGATTACAAAGAAATAACCATAAATAATAGAATATTAATAACTCATTTTGAACTTTAAACAATGAAAAAAAGATTTTTTTCAACAATGATAGTTGTACTGATGACAGCATCATTATTTGCACAAGAATTTGGTTTATCCGGTGAATTAAGACCAAGATATGAATTTCGTCACGGATACAAAAAATTAGCTTCACCCGATACTGATGCAGCAAATTTTATTTCACAAAGAACAAGAATAAATGCCGATTTTTTAAATGAAAAATTCAAAGTTTATTTTTCTATTCAAAATGTTAGGGTATGGGGAGATGTTAGTACTTTGTCACCTTATGACAAAAACGGAATCACATTTCATCAAGCTTGGGGAGAATATTTTTTTAATGAAAATTTTTCAATAAAATTAGGTCGACAAGAAATTGCTTATGACGATCAAAGGATGTTTGGTTCAGTAGGATGGGCACAACAGGCAAGAAGTCATGATGCAATGCTCTTAAAGTTTAAAACAGGTGAAAAAGGAAAATTACACGTAGGGATTGCATTAAATGCTAATGGTGAAACATTATTTGATGAAGCTTATGCTGTAAATCAATACAAGAATTTTCAATATGCTTGGTATCATACCAATATTGGCGATGCAACAGGCTTAAGCTTTTTGGCATTGAATAACGGAATTGAATATAATACTTATTTAGATGATGATAGAAAAATTGCTTACAGCCAAACCTTAGGTGGTAGATTTACCTATAAAAAAAATAGATTTAATGCAGATGCGGCTACTTATTTTCAAATGGGAGATATGCCAGGTGGAGATGATAAAGTAGATCTATCTGCTTATTATTTTACGGCTAATGCTAAGTTTAAAATTACAGATCATTTTACTGCCGGTGCTGGGTTTGAATATCTATCAGGTAATGATATGAATAGCTCAAGTTCAAAAGACAATGCTTTTAAACCTTTTTACGGGACCAATCATAAATTTAATGGATGGATGGACTATTTTTATGTAGGAAGCCATATGAAGAGTGTAGGTCTTACTGATATCAACATACCTGTAATTTATAAAAAAGATAAATTTTCGGCTGTTTTGATTCCTCACTTCTTTTCTGCTGCCGGAAATGTTTACAATACTATGGAAGGAGACAATGCTAGTGCATATTTAGGTACAGAAATTGACTTAAATTTAGGTTATAAATTATATAAAAGTGTAATGTTTAATGTTGGTTATTCACATTTGATTGCAACGGAATCTATGGAAATCTTGAAAGGAGGCAGTAAAAATGAAACCAATAATTGGGCTTGGATTATGGTAACCTTTAAACCAAACTTTTTTAAGTATAACTTTAATAAATAATCTTATTGCTTTTAGTTAATTTAACCAGAGTTAAAACACTGTTTTCTCTGGTTTTTATTTGTGTATTTGATAGAATTATATAAATCAAAAAGGATTGTTTAATATCATTTTTAATATCATTTTTTTAATTAATATGTTAACAAAATAAATACTCAAACAAGTGAAAAAATTTTATGATTTTCTATTTTCTACACCTTTAATGGCTGTAGTGATTACTGCTTTTGCTGTAGCTATGGCTGCGGCAACATTTATTGAAAATGACTACGGAACACAAGCCTCAAAAGCTATAGTCTACAATTCGTGGTGGTTTGAGTTACTATTATATTTATTGACTATCAGTTTTTTAGGAAACATCTTCAAGTATCGGTTATACCGTAAAAAGAAATGGCCTATTTTACTTTTTCATATAGCTTTCGTAGTTACTTTAACAGGAGCCTTTGTAACCCGATATTTTGGTTATGAGGGTACGATGCCTATTAGAGAAGGAGCTGTTAGCAATACAATTTTATCAAATAGTACTTATTTTCAAGTAAATGTAGATGATGGAAAAGAATATAAAGAATTTGAAAGAGAAGTTCTTTTAGGTTCTTTAAATTCTAAAGATTTTAATCTCCATGAAGATTTTCACAAGGTTCCGTTTGTTATTAAATATATAGGTTACGTTCCTGAGTCTAAATCATTAGATTTGGATATTATTTCAGGAGAGCAAATTGAACGTATCAGTATAAATTTAGAACAGGGGGACGATTCAATTCAAGAAAAGATATCTTTAAATGGATTAAATTTTTCTATAAAATTTGGACCAAAAGAAATTCAGTTACCATTTTCAGTTAAACTAAATGATTTTCAATTAGATCGTTATCCGGGCTCAAATAGTCCATCATCTTTTGCAAGTGAAGTTACTGTTATAGACAAAGAATACAACTTTGATTATAGAATTTTTATGAATCATGTGCTAGATTATAAAGGGTATCGTTTTTTTCAATCTAATTATCATCAGGATGAAAAAGGTAGTATTTTATCGGTAAATCATGATTATTGGGGAACATTGATCACTTATGTAGGATATTTTTTAATGGGTATAGGAATGTTCTTTACTTTATTTTGGAAAGGAACACGCTTTAGCTATTTGTCAGAAAAATTGAAAAATGCTTCAAAGAATAAGTTTCCGGTTATTTTATTATTTTTTATAATAAGTTCGGCTACATGGGCTCAGGAAAATCAAAAAGCTGATATAAATAAATACACCGTATCAAAATCACATGCCGATAAGTTTGGAAAATTATTAATACAAGATAATCAAGGACGTATAAAACCAGTTAATACTTATGCTCTAGAAGTTCTGAGAAAAGTTTATAAAAAAGATACCTATAAAAATCTAACTTCAGAACAGGTATTGCTAAGTGCTCAGTTAGATCCGGGTATTTGGGGGAGAGAACCGATAATTCATATTAAACCTACTGCTTTGGGCGTAATAATGAGTAAAAAGCTTAGCGTAAAGGAAGGGCAAACCTCAATAGCAGATTTTTACAAAGGAGGAAAATATTTATTAATTGATGACGTAAATGCGGCTCATCGAAAAAAGAATATAAACCGAACAGCAACGGATAAGGAGATAATTAATTTAGATGAAAGGGTTAATGTATGGTGGAATGTATTGAATGGTAATTTGCTGAATGTATACCCTAAACCAGGGGATAAAAATAATAAATGGTACACAGGAATCAATAAGAAAGCTTTTGTAGAACAGGATACTATGATTTTATCGATGCACCGGGTTTATATGGGATCATTATACAATGCAATAAAAACTAATGATTACACCGAAGCAGATAATTACTTGGGTATAATTGTTAATTACCAAAGAAAAATATCATCAGATATAGTACCTTCAACAAGAAAAGTAGAACTTGAAATAAAGTATAATAGATGGGATATATTTAAAAACCTACTTTTCTATTATATGATCATTGGTTTAATTTTTATTATTCTTGCTTTTGTTGATTTATTTAAGCCTAGTTCAAAAATAGTAAGATATTTATTAAAAGTATTTACTTTTTTAAGCATTTTAGGAATGGTAATGCATGTTATTGGATTGGGCTTAAGATGGTATATTTCCGGCCATGAACCATGGAGTAATGGTTATGAAGCAGTAGTGTTTGTAGCTTTTATAACTATATTAGCCGGACTTATATTTTCGTATAATAAAAGTAAATTCAGCTTGGCATCAACAGTTCTTTTTGCTTCCTTTTTATTGGGTATTGCACATGGTAGTATGATGAGTCCCGAGATTACAAATTTGGTTCCTGTATTAAAATCTTACTGGTTGATGATTCATGTAGCTGTTATTACTGCAAGTTATGGGTTTTTAGGATTGGGAGCTTTATTAGGATTTGTTGTATTGCTGCTCTATATTTTGCGAACTCCCAATAATGCAGCCCGTTTTAATAAAACCATTAACGAATTAACTTATATCAACGAAATGACATTAACTGTAGGGTTATTTACTTTAACTATCGGAACTTTTCTAGGTGGTGTTTGGGCAAATGAAAGTTGGGGTCGTTATTGGAGTTGGGATCCGAAAGAAGTTTGGTCGTTAATTTCAATGATGGTTTATGTTTTTGTATTGCATATGAGATTTATACCGGGTTTGCGTGGAAAATTTATATTTAATATGATGAGTATGTTTTCTATTTCAACTTTAATTATGACTTTCTTTGGAGTGAATTTTTATCTTTCGGGGATGCATTCTTACGCCTCAGGTGATCCTGTTCCTATTCCAAATTGGATATATTTAGCGGTACTCTTTTTTGTGGTTTTTTCTGTGGTTTCTTTTAGAAGACACAAAGTATTTATTATAGAAAAATAGAATAGTTTTTATCTTAAGGAATTGTCTAATACATATTTATTATATATGCTGCAAGATATTTATTTTAGAATTGAATACTACCAAGAAAGACCTAAAATTCTTTCTTTGACCTGATCCACATATGTTCTACCGATAACGTATCTAACACCATCAATTTCTACACTATTACCTTCGATGGTGTCTATTTTATCAATTCCAACGGTGAACGATCTATGTATTCGTATAAAATTATCTGATGGTAATTGATCTGTAAAGCTGCATAAAGTTTGATGAATTATGTATCTACCGGTAGTAGTACTAATTTTAAGATAATCTTTAAGACTTTCAATAACCATAATTTCGTCCAGATAGATTTTTTTATTCTTTTTCTTTTCAATTTTAACGAAAATATAGGGCCTTCTGTTTATACTCTTAGTTGTTTTGTTGATTTCATATGATTTATTTACTTTATTTAAAGATTTTATAAATCGAGGCAAAGAAATCGGTTTTACTAAGTAATCTAAAACATCTAACTCATATGTTTTAACCGCAAATTCCTCATGGGCACTTGTGATAATTATGAGAGGTTTATTTTCAAGACTTTTAATAAAGCTCAACCCATCCATTATTGGCATATTGATATCTAAAAAAATTAGATCAATATTGTTGTTGTTTAAATAATTTAACCCATCTATTGCATTGTTAAATGTGTCAACCAATTCAAAATTATCCATTTGATCTAAATAGTTAGAAATAACTTTAATTGCCAAAGGCTCATCATCAATAATCAAACATTTTATCTTCATACTACTTTAATCTTGAAATTTACATAAAAATTATTAGTATCATTTTTAATACTTAAATCATAATCTTCCTTTGCATATCCCAATTCTAATCTTTTTTTTACATTTTTAATTCCTATACCAACAGGTTCTTTAGTCAGTTGATATTGGTTTTCTGATTTTGGAATAGGATTTGAAATACTAAAGTAAAGAAAATCTTCTACAATTTTAAACTCTATTATTATTTTAATTTTTCCAATATTTTTATTAACGCCATGCTTAAAAGCATTTTCAATAAAACTTAATAATAACAAAGGGGCAATTTGTTTATTACTAATATTTCCAGTTATAACTATATCTAGCTCTAGTTGTTCTCCATACCTCAATCTTTCTAATTCTAAATAATCTTGAATATACAAAATTTCTTCTTCTAAACTATTGCGTTTATTTTTTGTTTCATACAATAGATAACGCATTAATTCAGATAATTTTAATATTATTTGAGGAGTTTTTTTGGATTTTTCTAATGCTAAAGAATAGATATTATTTAAAGTGTTAAAAAAGAAATGTGGAGAAATTTGAGATCTCAAAAACATTAGTTCAGTTTCCAATTTTGCTTTTTCAAGATCTGTAACTCGTTTATGTTCATATATCCAATCCATTGTAATTTTAATAGCTGTTACAAATGTGATAACATACAGTTCGCCAATCATCATATCAATAGAATAATTCAATGTTAAATGATCAATTACTTCAGGACCTTCGGGCCAAACATTTTGGCTAATTAAAAAATAAGTAAGATTAAATTTTAACAACAATGCAACAAATAGTGCTGTGAAAAGCAAAATAATATAAGTAAAATATTTTTTCTTAAAAATAAACTTGGGCATCAAATAATATATATTCAAATAACATAAAGACATATGAATCATAAAACCTAAAATACCAGTCTTTATAGCATAATAATAGTCGTTAAAAAGACTACCCCAACGAAGTGCATTGAGTACAAAGTAAACAGACCAAAAAATTATATGATACCTTAAAGTAATTCGTGATTCACCAGTGTAACCGCCATGTGATTTTAGAGTGTTATCAGTCAATTTATTTTTTTTTTAGGGTGTTTAACTAGGTTAATATGTTATACGTCTAAATTAATTTTTTAAAATTGTAAATTTATAAATATTTATATAAAATTTGTAATTTTAAATTCTTAAAGCATAATTATAATATATATGTTAACTATAAAAAAGTTTAGATTGTTTTATTTTTTGGGAATCTTACTAGTAATATTTTCTTGCAAAACTATCGAGGATGATAAAAACTTAATCAAATACGATTTTACAAATTATGTTGATCCATTTATAGGTACAGGTGGGCACGGTCATACATATCCTGGTGCCACAGTTCCTTTTGGGATGCTTCAAGTGAGTCCTGATAACGGAATCTCTGCCTGGGATTGGTGTTCAGGATATCATTATTCTGATTCCTTAATGATTGGATTTAGCCATTTACATCTAAGCGGAACCGGAATTGGAGATCTAAATGATATTCGATTTATGCCAATAAACAAAAAAGTTGATTTAACAGAACCAGTAAAATCAAGAGAAGATATACCATATTTATCTTCTTATAGCCACAAAGATGAAATTTCAAAAACAGGTTATTACAGTGTTTTTTTAAAAGATCATGATGTCAAGGCAGAGCTAACTTCCGATCTTAGAACTGCTTTTCATAGATATACGTACAAAAAAAATGACGCTCAATCTTTAATAATTGATTTAGGTTATGCTATAAATTGGGATAAACCTGTACAAACCTATTTAGAGGTTGAAGATAAATTTACCGTGTCTGGATATAGATATAGCACTGGTTGGGCAAAGAATCAAAAAGTTTTTTTTGTTGCAAAATTTTCTAAATCGATATCTGATTTTAATTTGGTTAAAGATGGTAAATATATTACCGGAGAAACAAGTGTTTTGGGTGAAAAAACTTCAATGCAAATATTTTTTGAAAATGAAAATAAGAACGAAATTAAAGTCAAAGTTGGCGTCTCATCGGTAAGTATTGAGAATGCTTTAGATAATATTTCAAGTCATAAGGGTAATTTTGGTTTTGATAAAATTGCAGAAAAGGCCAAAGATAATTGGAATAAGAACCTATCAAAAATCCATGTAGAAACTCCAATTGATTCATTAAAAACAAAGTTTTACACTGCCTTGTATCATACACAAATTGCTCCCGTAACTTTTAGTGATTCCAATGGCGAATTTAGAAAAGAGAATGATAGTATAGTCAAGATGAATGATTTTACTACATACTCTACTTTATCCCTGTGGGATACATTTAGGGCAGAACAACCCTTATTAGCAATTTTAGATCCTGATAAAGTTTCGGATATCATTAATTCTATGCTTGTTTATTATGAAGAGAAAAAGATTCTTCCTGTATGGACATTATATGCAAATGAAACTAATACTATGACTGGGTATCATTCAATTCCTGTAATTGCTGAAGCCTATTTAAAAGGAATTAGAGGCTTTGATATTGAAGAGGCTTATGAAGCTATGAAAAATACCATGATGGGTGATGGCAGGGGATTAAAGTATTATAAAAAGTTTGGATATATTCCATATAATCTTTTAGATGAATCTGTTACAATTACTTTGGAATATGCATATAATGACTGGTGTGTGGCACAAATTGCAAAAGATTTAGGGAAAGAAGAAGACTTTGAATATTTTTCGAACAGATCTAAAGCATATCAATATTTATTTGATAAAGAGTCCGGTTTTATGAGGGGTAAATCGGAGACTGGAGATGCCTGGCATGAACCTTTTGATCCTAAGTATTCAGCACATAGAATACATGCTGATTATACAGAAGGTAATGCCTGGCAACACAGTTGGTTTGTTTTGCATGACACTAAAAAATTGATAGAAATGCATGGAGGTGATGATAAATTTTCTCTAAAACTAGAACAATTGTTTACAGAATCATCAGAAATAACAGGAGAAAATGTTTCTGTTGATATTTCTGGTTTGATAGGTCAATACGCACATGGTAATGAACCAAGCCATCATATAGCATATATGTTTAATTATGCCAATAAACCATGGAAAACACAATATTGGGTTAGAGAAATATTAAAAACACAATATTTTGCTACTCCTGAAGGATTGAGTGGTAATGAAGATTGCGGACAAATGTCGGCATGGTATGTTTTTAGTGCCATGGGATTATATCCTTATAATCCTGTTTCTGGAAAATATCAGATAGGAAGCCCCATGTTAGAAAAGTCAATAATAAAAGTGTCAGATGATGTCACTTTTACCATTATTGCAGAAAATTCTTCAGATGATAATATGTACATACAATCGGCTACTTTAAACGGAGAAGAATTTAATAGAACTAACTTAACACACCAAGAATTGATTCAAGGAGGGACTCTACATTTTATAATGGGTAGTAAGCCAAATAAAAATTGGGGAGTATTGAATTAAAAATTTGAATATGGAATTAATAGATGTTTCGATAATTGTACTTTATATTTTAGTGACCTTATTTGTAGGAATCTGGGTATCAAAAAGGGCTTCAAAAGGACTAAAATCTTATTTTTTAGGAGGAAATAATATTAAATGGTACTATTTAGGATTGAGTAACGGTTCGGGCATGTTTGATGTGTCAGGTACTGCTTGGATGGTAGGGATTCTATTTTTATACGGAGCTAAAAGTTTTATGTTCATGTGGATGTGGCCAATTTGGAACCAGATATTTGTAATGATGTTTTTAGCA
>JBDLJB010000024.1:0-40542 GCA_039714555.1 Bacteroidota bacterium | reverse complement strand
GTATGCTGTGAAATTAGGTGACATACTTAGTTTTGGAAAATTAAAATACGGATCTAGATCATATTTAAGTGTTAAAGGGGGCTTTCAAACAGAAAATATTTTAAATAGTTTTTCGCAATTTGAAGGAATTACAAGTAAAAGTGTTATTAGTAAAGGAGATAGAATAAAAATATCAAATTTAGATACTGAACTAATAGTTACATCATCAAAAATAAAGGTAAAAAAAACTCATTTTAAAAATGATAAAATTGAAGTAACAAAAGGTCCTGAATTTAATCGGTTATCAAAAAATCAAAGAGATTATCTTTTTTCAGAAAAATTTGAAATTGATACCTTAAATAACAGGATGGGTTATCAACTTAAAAGTAAGAGATTACCTTTAAAGAATAATGAAATTATTACTTCATCAATTATTCCGGGAACGGTACAATTAACGCCTTCGGGTAAGTTGATCATTATGATGAGAGATTGCCCTACAACAGGTGGTTACCCTAGAATATTACAGTTAACAGATATGTCTATCAATCAATTAGCACAGAAAAAAACAGGTGATATATTTAAATTTGATTTAGAAAGTAGTTTTAATTTTCTCAGTAGGTTGATCAATAAATTTAAAGATTAATCAATAATAAAAATTCAAAGTATAAAATAAATTTAATGGAAATAAATTTAATTAGTGATACAGTAACTAAACCAACCCCTGGTATGTTAAAGGCAATGTTATCTGCCAAAGTTGGAGATGATGTTTTTAAAGCGGATCCAACGGTTATCCAATTGCAAGAAAAAATTGCCGATATGTTTAATAAAGAAGCTGCATTATATTTTCCTTCCGGTACAATGGCAAATCAAACAGCTATTAGGATCCATACCAATCCTGCTGAGCAAATGATTTGTGATAAATGGGCTCATGTTTTTAATTTTGAAGGGGGTGGTGCTGCATTTAATTCGGGTGTTTCTTCACATTTGCTGGATGGTAATCAGGGAATGTTTACATCGGATCAAGTTGAAAAAGCAATTAATGATCCAAATAATATTCATATACCAATAAATAGTTTAGTGGCTGTTGAAAATACAACTAATAAAGGTGGAGGAGCCTGTTGGGATTTTAAAGAATTACAAAAAATAAAGAATATTTGTGATAATAATAATTTAGCTTACCACTTAGACGGTGCTAGATTATTTAATGCCCTTGTTGCAAAAAAAGAATCACCAAAACAATATGGTAAATTGTTTGATACTATTTCTATTTGTTTATCAAAAGGTTTAGGTGCTCCAATTGGTTCAGTTTTATTGGGATCAAAAAAAGATATTGAAAAAGCTTTACGCATCAGAAAATTATTTGGTGGTGCAATGCGTCAGGTTGGTTATTTGGCTGCTGCCGGAATTTATGCTTTAGATCATCATGTTGATAGATTAGAAGAAGATCATAACAGAGCAAAAGTTATATGTAATGCCTTACAAAACACACCCTTTGTTAAAAGTGTAGAACCGGTTGAAACCAATATTATTATTTTTAATTTACATGATAAAGTAAATGATAATGATTTTGTAAATGCTTTAAAAGAAAAACATATTTTGATCAGTTCAATGGGTGAAGGCAAACTAAGGATGGTTACTCATTTAGATTTTACTGAAGAAATGTTAAGAAAAGTGGTTGAAGTACTGGGTAAATTAAAAATATAGATTCTTATAGATAATTATAAAATATTAACAATGAAAACATTAGTAGCACTATTTTTATTAGTTTTAATAAACGCAAGTTTGTTTGCACAATCTGATATTTCATTGAAATTGATGCAAATTTCTACAGCACCTTCTACACAGAATATTGAAAATGATATTCGCAAACTAGCAGGCTTTGGGACAAGACATACTTTATCTGATACTATTTCAAAAACACGTGGTATTGGTGCAGCAAGAAGGTGGATAAAATCTGAATTTGATAAAATTTCTTCCGACTGCAATCATTGTTTAAATGTACAGTTTCAAAGAAATCTGGTTCCAAATGATAATAGAAGGATTATAAAAGACACTTGGGTAGTAAATGTTTTGGCAATACAGAGAGGAACTACATATCCAAATAGATATGTAATTATGTCAGGGGATATTGATTCCAGAGTTTCTGATCCTAATAATTTTACTGATGATGCTCCTGGTGCCAATGATAATGCTTCAGGTATGGCAGGAACTATAGAGGCAGCAAGAGTTTTAAGTAAATATAAATTCCCTGTTTCAATAATATATGTTGGTTTATCCGGTGAGGAGCAAGGATTATATGGTGGTCAATATATGGCTAAAGTAGCAAAGGAGAAGGGTTGGGAGATAATTGGTGTTTTGAACAATGATATGATAGGAAATATACAGGGTATTGATGGTGTTATTGACAATAGTACTTTTAGAGTCTTTTCTGAAGCAATTTCAATGAATATGACTGATAAACAAAAAAATGCAATGCGATATTATGGGGGTGAAATTGATGGGCCATCAAGACAATTGGCTAGATATATTGATAAATTAACCGATGATTATATGACCAATCTTGATGCAATAATGATATATCGTTTAGATAGATTTGGTAGAGGAGGTCATCATAGGCCATTTAATGATGCTGGTTTTACAGGAGTGAGAATTATGGAAACACATGAAAATTACAATCGTCAACATCAAGATATTCGTGTAGAAAACGGAATAGAATATGGAGATGTTATCAAAGGAGTTGATTTTGATTATGCTGCCAAACTAACAGCGGTCAATGCTTTAACATTAGCTTCATTGGCTTCGGCACCTCAAGAGCCACAAAATTTAATGATAGGAGGTGCAGTTATGCCCTCAACTCAATTACAATGGGATGAAGTTAAAGATAACAATTTAATTGGTTATAAGATATATTGGCGAGATACTACATCTCCACAATGGCAATACAGTAAATTTGTAGGAAGAATAACCAATTATACTTTACAAGATATTGTAATTGATAACTATTTATTTGGTGTTGCCAGTGTTGGAAAGAATGGAGCTGAGAGTTTGATCCAATTTCCACGAAAATTAATTCCACGAAATTAATTTTATTTGTAATTTTTTTTGATTTTATTCGTCATAATATTAAAAATTCTTCATGAATAAAAAATTAATTTTACTATTTGTCTTTTTATCGTTTAATTTGTTTTCTCAAAATAAAAAGAATAAAATGAATAATAATTTTGATGTTGCAACATTTGGAAATGGTTGTTTTTGGTGTACTGAAGCTATTTTTCAACAATTAAAAGGGGTTGAAAAAGTTATTTCCGGTTATGCAGGAGGTAATGTTAAGAACCCAACTTATAGAGAAGTTACTAATGGTACTACCGGACATGCAGAAGTACTACAAATAACTTATGATCCTGATGTTATATCTTATCGTGAATTGTTAGATGTGTTTTTTTACACTCATGATCCAACAACATTAAATCGACAAGGAGCTGATGTTGGAACACAATATCGATCGGCAATTTTCTATCATAATGAGAATCAGAAAGTGGAAGCTGAAAAGATAATTCTGCAATTAGAAAAAGAAAAGGTTTTTAGTGATAAAATCGTTACAGAGATTACACCCTTTGATGTTTTTTATTTGGCAGAGGATTATCATCAAAACTACTACAATAATAATAAAAATCAACCTTATTGTAGAGCAGTGATCAATCCTAAATTAGATAAATTTGTAAAAAAGTATCAATCAAAAATCAAATAAAATGAGTATTAATATTGAAACTTTATCCAAAAAGCAATTGTTAATATTGGGTTTAGTTTTTGATGGTATTGGAATGATTTCCTATATATTTCCGCCAATCGATATAGTTTGGGCTCCTTTATCTGCTTATTTGATGATAAAAATGTATAAAGGAAATGTTGGTAAAATTGGAGGTTTAATATCTTTTGTTGAAGAAATTGTACCAGGTTTAGATTTTTTTCCTTCCTTTACATTAACCTGGTTGTATGTTTATAAGTATAAGAAAGCAGGATTAATTGATTAATTTTCCTAAACCAAATCGTTTTAATATTTTCTTTTCCATATTCCAAAAGAATTGTTTTTGGCCAAATAATGTGCCAACAATTACAAGTGTAATTTGATAAATAATAGAAATTGCAAGTATCCTAACAGGCCAGTAGAGTAGAGGCTCGGTATTTTCTTTATTGATGCCTAAAAAATTAGTTACAGGATTTGTTAAAAAAACTGCTAATGATCCATTGATTGCAAACACCAAGAATATAACAGCTACTTGATAGTTTGATTTTATTCCCCACCGTTGTTTTAATTTTTCCATCCAATAAATATTTAAACAAAAATAAATATAAACTATAAAAAAATATAACTATTAACGTTTTAAGAATAACGAAAAAAAAACTGCCATTTAATTGACAGTTTTTAAAATGTTATAATATGTATTTTAACCGAGAAGTTTTCCTAAAGCACCTAAAATTCCGCCACTTTTACCTCCTCCTGTCATCATACCGGCAATATCATCAATAGAAAGATCATTATTATCAAAATCTTGTAATTTAGATGCCATATCTTGTTGATTATTAGCATTATTTCCTAAAAGTCCTCCTAATAGATCTCCAATCCCATTTTGATCAGATATTCCTTTGCTTAAGGTTTTTTTACCAAGGTAAGACATAATAAAAGGTGCAGCAACTTTCATCATGTTCATTGCAGCTTTAAGATCAATTCCACTGGATTTGCTCACAGCATTGGCTGCATTATTTTCTTGACCACCAAATACATGTCCTAAAATATTTCCTCCATCTGCTAAAACATTACTGTCAATATTGTTACCTCCTAAAATACTGCCGAGGTTTTCTAACATTCCACCTCCACTGTGATTTGAATTTCCTAAAGCTTTTAGTAAACCTGCTGCTCCATCAGTTGATGATGCATTATTTTTCATTGCACCTAAAATTAAAGGCATAGCTGCACCCAAAGCTGATACAGTACTTGCTTTATCTAATCCCATTTGTTTGCTTGTTCCATTGATGAGCTCTTTACCCATATTACTATTCAGTAAATCTAAAATATCACTCATATTATTTATTATTTAAGTTATTGTTTAGTTTTTATAAATTTACAAATAATATTTTTATCTTTCGAGAAATATAATTTTAAAATGAAAAAACTAGCATTACACTGGAAAATATTATTAGGAATGGCTTTAGGTGTTATTTTCGGATTTGTGATGGCAAATTTTGATGGTGGAAAAGAAATAGTTCAAGATTGGGTAAAACCATTTGGAACTATTTTCATTAATTCATTAAAGTTAATTGCTGTTCCTTTGATTTTAGGATCGTTGATTAAAGGAGTATCTGATTTAAAGGATATTTCTAAACTTTCTAAAATGGGTGGCAAAACAATATTGATCTATATTTTTACTACAGTAATTGCAGTTTCAATTGGTTTATCATTGGTTAATACGTTTAAACCAGGAAATTCAATTAGCGAAAAAACCAGAAAAGAGTTGGTAGGTAATTATACTGAAAGTACTCAAAAATATAAAGATGAAGCAGCAAATCAACAAGAAAGCGGACCATTACAAGCCTTAATAGATCTAGTACCAGATAACATTATTGGAGCTTCAAGTGAAAATAAAAATATGTTACAGGTTATCTTTTTTTCTATTTTTTTTGGAATTGGATTGATATTAATTCCTGAAAAGAAATCTAAACCTGTTAAAGAATTTTTTGATGGTTTTAATGAAGTGATCTTAAAAATGATCGATTTAATTATGCTGGCAGCTCCATATGGAGTATTTGCATTATTGGCAGCTTTAGTTGTAGAATCACCGAGTGCAGATTTGTTTAAAGCTCTAGGATGGTATGCTTTAACAGTTTTATTAGGTTTAGCATTAATGGTATTGTTTTATGTTGCAATGGCCTATTTATTTACAGGAAAATCACCAAAAACTTTTTTAAATGGAATTTTCCCTGCTCAATTACTGGCTTTTTCAACCAGTTCAAGTGCTGCAACTTTACCTGTAACTATGGAAAGAGTTACAGAGCATCTGGGTGTTGAAGAAGAAGTTTCAAGTTTTGTATTACCAATTGGTGCTACCATTAATATGGATGGAACCAGTTTGTATCAGGCGGTTGCTGCTGTTTTTATTGCACAAGCCTTTGGAATGAATTTGCCATTTGAAGTGCAATTGGGTATTATTGCTACAGCAACCTTAGCAAGTATAGGATCTGCTGCAGTTCCGGGAGCAGGTATGGTTATGCTGGTTATTGTTCTGGCACAAGCTGGAATACCAGAAGCCGGACTGGCTTTGATCTTTGCAATTGATCGGCCTTTGGATATGTGTAGAACTGCTGTTAATGTAACAGGAGATGCAACTGTATCACTAATAATAGCAAAATCTGAAAATAAATTAGGAGAACCCCAAGTAAAACAATGGGATGATAATTATGAGCATTAAATGAAGAAATTTTAAACTTCTTTATATTTTTTCATTTACTAATATTTTCATCAATCTTTCCATACCGGTAGAAGCATTTTCAGAAAAAACGGTAATATTATCATGGTATGAAATTGTGTTTGCAGGATTTGGGTCAATAAAATAGATCGGAATTTTAGGTTTTGTATATTGAATTAAACTTGCAGCAGGATAAACTTGCATTGAAGTTCCAATGATGATAAAAATATCAGCTTTTTGAGTAATTTCTATAGCTTTTCCAAGCATAGGAACTGCTTCACCAAACCAAACAATATGAGGGCGTAATTGATATCCCTCATCGCATAGATCACCCAAGTTAAGATCCTTTTTCCAATCATAGATCAGATCTTCATATCTAGTACTCCTTACCTTAAAAAGTTCTCCATGTAAATGTAAGACATTCAACGCACCGCCTCGTTCGTGAAGATCATCAACATTTTGAGTTATAATACTAACTTTATAAAATTTTTCGAGTTCGCTTAATAAAAAATGAGCTTTGTTGGGCTGAACCGTTAATAATTGTTTTCTTCGTTGATTATAAAATTCTAAAACCATTTCCTTATCAGCGTTCCAACCCTGAGGAGAAGCTACTTCCATTACATCATGACCTTCCCAAAGTCCACCAGAATCTCTAAAAGTTTTGACACCACTTTCTGCACTAATACCTGCTCCGGTTAAAACGACAATATTTTTCATTTTTTGATATTTTTAATAAAATTAATCACTAACTGATAGAAATCCAAGAAAATAATTTCTATTTAAAAATTATTTCTTGAATTGTAGCTATAGAATCACAAACTTGAATAGTTAATACAATATTTTTTTGTTTATTTTTACCGTTGATCAAGTATTTTCTACAAGGGTTATTTTTTACATTGCTTTTTGAAAAATCAATGTCACCTTTTATTAAAATTTGAGCAATATCAGCACTATCAACTGTCTTAGTGTTTAAAATCTGTGTTGCTTCTGAAGAATAATTAATTTGTTTACTTCTGATAATTTTTAGCATTCGATCGTTTGGCAACCAATTACAAGACGCTTTTTTTCCGCCAAGGAAAAAAAACACCAAAAGAATTCCAATAATAAAACCAAACCCATAAAGGGAAAAACGACGTTTCATATCACTCATAGTAATAATTTAAAGAATCAATAAATTGATATCTGTATAAGGTAAATTAAACCAATCAGAAATGTTTTTATTGGTTAAAACTCCATGGTAAAAATACATTCCTTTTTGCATACTTTTGTCAAAACGTGCAGCATTTTCTAATCCACCTTTATCACTGATATTTAGTAGATAAGGGGTAAAAATATTACTGATAGACACAGATGCTGTACGAGAATACCTGGAAGGAATATTAGGAACACAATAGTGAATTACACCATGTTTGATAAATGTTGGATTACTATGTGAAGTAACCTCTGAAGTTTCAAAACATCCGCCATTATCAATGCAAACATCTACAATAACAGCACCATCTTTCATATTTTTTACCATATCTTCGGTCACAACAACAGGGGCACGGGTTTTACCTCTAATGGCTCCTATGGCTACATCACAATCCTTAAGTGATTTTAAAAGCGCTTGGGGTTGAATAGTAGAGGTAGCAATTGGATACCCTAGTTTATGTTGTAAGTATCGTAATTTTGTTAATGAATTGTCAAATATTTCTATACTGGCACCCAAACCCATTGCTGATCGTGCAGCAAATTCACCTACAGTTCCGGCACCAATAATTACTACTTTGCTTGGAGGAACACCACTTATATTACCCAAGAGCAAGCCATTACCATGACTGCTTTTATTCATCAATTCTGAAGCTATTAGAACTGATGCTATGCCTGCAATTTCGCTTAACGATTTAACAATGGGGAAAATACCATGTGTATCTTGTATATAATCAAATGCAATTGCCGTTATTCTTTTTTTTGCTAAAGCTTCAAAGTATTCCTTTTTTTGAGTTTTAATTTGCATTGCTGAAAACAAAACACTTTGAGGATTGATCATTTTGATCTCATCAAGTGAAGGAGGTTCAACTTTTAAAATTATATTACAAGCAAAAACATCATCAGGATTATAGGATATTTTAGCTCCGGCATCTGAATATTGTTTGTCAGTAAAATTAGTACCATCACCGGCTCCGGATTCTATTACAATTTTATGTCCATTGGACGTAAGCGCAGCTACAGCAGTTGGGGTAAGGCAAATACGCTTTTCTTCAAAATGTGTTTCTTTTGGCAAACCGATATATAATTCACTTTTTTTATTGCTTACTTCCAGCATTTCCGGTTTTGGTAGAAGTTCTTCTTTACTAAAAGGTGATAGGTGTTCGGCCATTTTATTTTATTTGGATGGTTCGTGTATTGTTGCTGTTAATAGTTAAATGAATAGCAACCGACTCTAAAGGTAATAAATTTTCTACTTTTTCGGGCCATTCAATTAAACACCAAGAATTACTATAAAAATATTCTTCTATCCCAATGTCATAAGCTTCTTCTTCATTTTCAATTCTATAAAAATCAAAATGATAAATCTTTTCTCCTTTTTTAGTGTGATATTCATTAACCAATGAAAAAGTTGGAGAACTTGCCTTATCTATAGCACTCAATTGTTTTACAATTTCTTTGATCAACGTAGTTTTACCACTACCCATTTCACCATAAAATAATAATATTTTATGTTTTGCAGAAGAAATTATTTCTTTGGCAATAATAGGGACTTGATTAAGATTGTAATTTTTGTTCATTTTTTATAGTAAAAGGTAAAAAATATAAAAAGTATTATTCAATTTTTAACTTTTTCTTTTCAACTTTAATCTTGTTAAACCATTTCCATAGAGTGATATACGTTTTGAACATCATCTTCTTCTTCCAGGCGTTCTAATAATTTTTCAATATCAGCTAGTTCCTCTTCGTTCACTTTTTTTGTTGTAGTTGGAATTCTTTCAAATTCTGAAGAAAGAATTTCGAGATTATTTTCTTCTAAATATTTTTGAATAGCTCCAAATTGCTCAAAAGGAGCATAGATTAATATGCCGTCTTCATCTTCAAAAACTTCCTCTACATCAAAATCGATCAATTCTAATTCAAATTCTTCCAAATCCATTTTTAGATCCTCAGTATTTACTCTAAAATTACAAGTGTGATCAAACATAAAAATTACTGAACCTGATGTACCAAGAGTTCCATCACATTTATTAAAAGCAGCTCTTACATTGGCAACTGTACGATTATTATTATCGGTTGCTGTTTCTACTAAAACTGCGATTCCATGAGGTGCATAACCTTCAAATAATACTTCTTTATAAGCAGCAGTATCTTTATCAGATGCTTTTTTAATAGCGCGTTCAACATTGTCTTTTGGCATATTGGCAGCTTTTGCATTTTGAATAACTGCTCTAAGTCTGGCATTGGTATCCGGATTAGGCCCGCCCTCTTTTACTGCCATTGAAATTTCTTTACCAATTTTTGTAAAAGTTTTTGACATGGCTCCCCATCGTTTCATTTTTCTCGCTTTTCTAAATTCAAATGCTCTTCCCATATTATATTATTTTAATCCTTTACTTGTTTCAGGATATGTTTTTGGATATTAATTTTTTTATTTTTATTATGATCTTTCTTAACTAATTTACTTTAATTCTAAATTCTAGATTTAAAACTTAACATTTAAACTTTACACTTGAATAATTCCTAAATTAAATTTTTTTTCAATAGGTGCATGATTTGCTGCTTCAATTCCCATTGAGATCCATTTTCTTGAATCTAAAGGATCAATAATTCCATCTGTCCATAAACGAGCAGCTGCATAGTATGGAGAAGTTTGGTTTTTATATCTTTTTGTAATTGTGTCTAAAATAACCTGTTCCTTTTCTTTGGTAATTTTTTCACCTTTCTTTTTTAACGCGGTAGTTTCAATTTGTAATAAAACTTTTGCCGCTTGAGCTCCGCCCATTACTGCTAATTCTGCTGATGGCCATGCTACTATCAATCTAGGGTCATATGCTTTTCCGCACATAGCGTAATTACCTGCACCATAAGAATTTCCAATTATAATGGTAAATTTAGGAACCACAGAATTACTCACAGCATTTACCATTTTGGCACCATCTTTTATTATACCGCCATGTTCAGCTTTGCTACCTACCATAAAACCGGTTACATCTTGTAAAAAAACCAGTGGTATTTTTTTCTGATTACAATTTGAAATAAAGCGCGTAGCTTTATCAGCAGAATCAGAATAAATTACACCACCAAATTGCATTTCTTTTTTAGAATTCTTTGATGTTTTTCGTTGATTAGCAACAATACCAACCGCCCAACCATCAATACGGCCATAAGCACAGATTAATGTTTTTCCAAAATTGGCTTTGTATTCTTCAATCTTTGAATCATCAACAATACGTTTGATAATTTCTTTCATATCGTATTGATCAGATCTTGATACAGGTAAAATACCATAGATATTCTCTGGATCTTCTTTTGGTTTTTTAGGATCAATACGATTAAATCCTGCTTTTTCAAAGGTGCCTATTTTACCTACCAATGTTTTAATTTTTGTTAGTGCATCTTTATCATCAGGTGCTTTATAGTCACAAACACCTGAGATTTCAGTATGGGTTGTTGCACCTCCAAGAGTTTCATTATCAATAATTTCACCAACGGCAGCTTTTACCAAATAACTACCGGCTAGAAAAATACTACCGGTTTTATCAACAATAATTGATTCATCACTCATAATGGGTAAATAAGCACCTCCAGCCACACAACTGCCCATAACAGCGGCTATTTGAGTAATTCCTTTGCTACTCATAATTGCATTATTTCTAAAAATCCTTCCAAAATGTTCTTTATCAGGGAAAATTTCGTCTTGCATAGGTAAATAAACACCTGCACTGTCAACTAAATAAATAATGGGCAAATTATTATCAATAGCAATTTCCTGTGCTCTTAAGTTCTTTTTTCCTGTTATTGGAAACCAAGCACCAGCCTTAACTGTAGCATCGTTTGCAACTACAACACATTGTTTGTTAGAAACATATCCAATTTTTACAATAACACCACCCGAAGGACAACCTCCGTGTTCTTTGTACATATCCTCACCAGCAAAAGCACCAATCTCAATACTTTCGGTATTTTTATCCAAAAGAAAATCAATTCGTTCACGAGCGGTAAATTTTCCTTTTTTATGTTGTTTTTCAATTTTGATTTTACCTCCACCTAAAGAAACTCGTCTAAGTTTTTTTGATAATTCTGATAAAAGCAATTTATTATGATCTTCGTTTTTATTGAAGTTAATGTCCATCTAGTTTTGCACTTTTAGAATGCTAAAATACAAAATAGTATAAAATTTATGAATGATATAATTACTAATTTCAGAAGGTAAATCTAAAATTTGTAATATTGTTTTTTAAATTTAAAATTTTGTATGAAAAAAATTATTGTAATAGGAGGGAGTAATAGTAAGAATTCAATAAATAAGCAATTGGCGATTTATGCGGCAGGTTTACTTGAGGATGTTAAAACTGAAATTATTGATTTGAGTATCTTTGATTTACCCATATTTTCTGTTGATTATGAAAGTGAAATTGGAATACCTGAAAAAATAATTGAATTAAGTGGAATTTTTGATAATACCGATGGATTTATAGTGTCATTAGCCGAACATAATGGTTCTTATTCGGTGGCATTTAAAAATATTTTTGATTGGTTATCAAGAATTAATGGCAAAGTTTGGAGAGATAAACCTATGCTTTTATTGAGTACATCACCAGGTGTAAGAGGGGGACAATCAGTTTTAGAAACTGCTTTAAAAAGATTTCCTTATAATGGTGGTAACATAATTGGGAGTTTTTCATTACCTCAATTTAATGATAATTTTAAAAGTGGTATTATCATAAATGATGGATTGTATAAAAAGCTGCAATATGAAATTGAAAATTTTCAAAAAAGTGTAAAAAATTGATATTATTAAGCTTTCTAAACTTATATTTACAGCCCTAAAAACACATTATGATCTTACTAAGCATAAATTGGAATCCAAATATTGAAATTTTTAGTATTGGTACATTTTCAATAAGATATTATAGTTTAATGTTTGTTATTGCATTTCTTTTGGGTTTGCAAATAATGAAACGAGTTTATAAAAATGATAATGTTTCTATTGAAAAATTAGATTCATTGTTTATTTATTTGGTAATTTCAATTATAGTAGGAGCCAGGTTGGGACATTTTTTATTTTATGATTTTGATTTTTTGATCAAACATCCTTTAGAAGTATTATTACCCATTAAACTTAATCCATTTCAGTTTACCGGTTATCAAGGTTTAGCTAGTCACGGAGCAGCAATTGCAGTTATCATTGCTATGTTTTTTTACAGTAAAAAAGTATTGCAAAAACCTGTTTTATGGATTCTAGATCGAATTGTACTTCCCTCCGCAATTGGAGGAGTTTTTGTTAGAATTGGAAATCTAATAAATTCTGAGATCATCGGTAAGCCAACAAATTCAGATTATGGTTTTATATTTCAACAATTAGGAGAAGATTTCCCAAGACATCCAACCCAATTATATGAAGCGTTTGGATATTTGATCACATTTATCGTTTTGTGGTACGTTTATTGGAAAACTGATAAAAAAGAAAAATTAGGTTACCTATTTGGACTTTTTATGGTTTTATTATGGAGTGTGCGTTTTATTGTTGAATTCTTTAAAGAAGCTCAGGTTGATCAACGCTCTACATGGGATTTAAACACAGGTCAGTTATTGAGTATTCCTTTGATAATTATAGGATTTTACTTTATGTATAGAAAAACAAAGAAAAATTAAACTTCCCTTTCTTTGTCATATGGAACCTTATTTAATATATGTCTAATTGCTTCAATTCTAGCTTCTTGTTTTTTATTTGCTTTAATTACTTTAAATGGTTTTCCTCCTTTTTTAGCATTTTCAAACATTTTTGATTTATATAGCGTATAGTCATCCCATAGTGATTGAGCTTTTTCATCCACTTTAGTCATTTTCCATTGTTTAAGTGGATTGTTTCTGATATCTTCAAATCGTTTTTCTTGTTCACTTTTTGATATTGACATATAAATCTTTACCAATTGAATACCAGATTCTGTTAGCATACGCTCAAAATCATTTACTTGATTCATAAATATTTTGTATTCGTCTTGTGTGCAAAATCCCATTACTGGCTCTACATTTGCTCTATTATACCAACTTCTATCATAATAAACAATTTCTCCAGCTTTGGGTAATTTACTAACATAACGTTGAAAATACCATTGAGATCTTTCTTCTTCTGTAGGTTTGGGTAGTGCAACAATCTTGAAATGACGAGGATTTATCCTTTCAGTGATACGACGAATAGCACCACCTTTTCCGGCAGCATCCCTACCTTCAAAAATTACTATTACTCTTTGACCTTTTTCAATGATACATTCTTGTTGTTTGATGAGCTCTATTTGTAATTTTTTTAGGTCTTTAATATAATCATAATAGCGTAAGGCTTTTTGAGGGTTTAAAGATTCTTTGTTTAGCAACAATGAAGTTAAACCTCTTTTACTATTGAGTTTTTTTAAATCTTTTGGCGTGTATTTTGGTTCAGTATTCATTTTATTAATCGTATTTATGTAAAGAACGGTAATATCTCATAATTACATTTGGATCAGGAAATAGTAAATTTGAATTTTCATTTTTTCCTTCATAATCAAATTGTGAAAGCACATAGCGCATACATTCTAATCTTGCTGTATATTTTACATTGGTTTTAACAATTATCCACGGGCAAAAATTAGTATGTGTTTTGCTAAACATAAGCTCTTTATAATTGGAATATTCATCCCAATAGTCTTGCCCTTTTTTATCAACTTCACTAAACTTCCACCTTTTCAATGGGTTATCTATTCTGGCATCAAATCTTCTTGCCTGTTCATCTTTGGTAATTGAAAGCCAAAATTTAATGATAACCACACCATCTTCATATAGCATATGTTCAAATTCTGGTAATTGAAGCATAAATTGATTGTATTGGTGATTTGAACAAAATCCCATTACAGGTTCTACAACAGCTCTATTATACCAACTTCGATCAAAAAAAACAATTTCACCGGGATTAGGTAAATGTTGAATATATCTTCTGAAGTACCATTGACCTTGTTCAACATTTGTTGGTTTTGATAATGCAACCAAACGTGTTGAACGCGGATTTAGATGTTCCATAAACCTTCTAATATTTCCGCCTTTACCTGCAGCATCCCTGCCTTCAAATATTACAGCAACACGTTTATTGTATTTTTTTATCCATTGTTGTAATTTGACCAACTCAATTTGTAATAATCGTTTTTCATTTTCATAATTAGCAGTAGTTAAAACATCATCTATTACAATATTCTTTTTATGAATAATCTCTAAAAGTTCTTCTTTACTAGAAGCATTTTCAAAATCTATATTACTTAATTGAGGATCATTTGTCATAATAATACTAATTTATAATGTGGCACAAGAAACTGGATTATTTGATATATCTAATTTGGTATCTGGAGGTGAAAGAAAAGGTATTCCTAAACCTAAACCGCGTAAAACAAATAATAAACCAATTATTACTACAAATATAGGAATTGCTTTTTGAATTTTATTCCTATATTTTAGGCTTACAAAATTGCCTAAAATTACAGCACCACTCATTAGTGGTACCGTTCCTAAACCAAAAATGAACATATATAATGCTCCGTTCAAAGAATCACCTGTTGCAATAGAGCCTATAAGTGCCATATATACCAAACCACAAGGTAAAAACCCGTTAAAAAAACCAATTAGAAATAAAGCTTTATTTGATGTTTGTTTTAAATATAAACCTAATTTTTGTTTTACTTTCCCTATAATTTGATAAAGTGGTTTAGTAAAATTATATTTATTCAAAACTTTAGCAGGAATTAAAACAGATAAAATCATAATAACTCCTATAATAATTGATAACCTTTGTTGAAAACCAGCCAAATATAAACCTTTTCCAAGGAGACCAAATAATAGACCAATTATTGAATATGTAATTAACCTTCCGGTATGATATAAAACAATCTGTAAGATCATTCTCGGCTTTCTCTTGCGATCAACCGGAAGAACAAAAGCAATTGGGCCACACATGCCTAAGCAGTGAAAACTTCCAACCAAACCTAAAATTAATGCAGTATAAAGCACAGTTTATTATTTTAAGATTATTAACTATTTAATAAAAAATAGATTTTTTTGTAAGATACTCTTCTCCATTATATTGCCAATAGACTTTAATATTCCACCTTCCTGAAACAAGTACACTATCTGGTATAAACAAAGTATTGTTTTCAAGGTTAACATCTTTTGTAAAATCTAATTTACTATTTGATAATCTTTGAAAAGTAACTGCCCCAGCTATTTTACTATAATCTTTATCTTTTGGAAAATTGATCGATATACCATTATCTTCGTTATTAATAGTGACATTCTCAAGTAGTTTTGATGCATTATTTAATTTATCGATCTCTTCTTGATAATACAATTCATCTTTGTAATAATCTTCTGATACTAAATGATGATTATATTCATCCATAAATGTAACTCTATAGACAAACTGTAAAATAAATACCATAAAAAGTACCATAGCAATAACAATACCTGTACCCCAATTCCATCTAATTCTCATTTTAATTGCGTTTTGGATTTAATTCTCTAAATATACAAATAATGATATGATATCCTATTTTATTTTAATAGGAGCAGGGAAATTAGTTGTTGAAGATTCTATCATTTTCCCATCTTGATAGACTCCAATTTCAATTTTCTCTTTTGACTTGGAAATATCTTTTTTATTTATATTAATAAATAAAGTTTTTTCATCTAAACCAGTTTTTGGAAGATTGATTTTACCTCCAATCATTTGGATACTGCCTTTATGAGAAATTAATTTCACATCAAGATTATCATAAGCATTATTGGTCTTATTTATCATTTTAATGGAATAAACATTTTGTATAGTATCTCCATTTGTTTTATACATTTGACCGGGTAAGCGTAAAACAGTTGCCTCTACATCATTTCTTGAAAATAATAATGTAACAAGAACAGTAATTAAAATGCCTAAAATAATTGAATAGCTAATAATTCTTGGTGTAAATTTAAATTGCTCACCCTCGGCGATATTATTTTCTGATGCATATCTTATAAGACCTTTATCAAAACCGGTTCTATCCATTATAGCATCACAAGCATCAATACAAGCAGTACAGTTGATACATTCTAATTGCGTGCCATTTCTTATATCAATACCTGTTGGGCAAACAACTACACATTGTTTACAATCTATGCAATCACCATAACCCTTATCGGCACGATTTTCATTTTTATGTAATTTATTACGCCCGTTTGTACTTTCCCCTCGCACATAGTCATAAGCAACTATAATTGATTTTTTATCTAATAAAGCTCCTTGAAGTCTGCCATAAGGACAGGCAATAATACATACTTGTTCTCTAAACCAGGCGAAAATAAATAGAAAAATAAGTGAAAAAATTATAAGATTTATGATCAGCTTAATATGTTCTGAAGGTCCGTTTTTTATATATTCAAATAAAGTATCACTTCCAATAATATAAGCCATAAAAATATTTGTAATAAAGAAAGAAACAACAAAAAATATTACCCACTTTAAAGTTCGTTTAAATATTTTTTCAGCATTCCATGGCTGTTTGGTTAATTTAATTTGTTTTGCTCGATCACCATCAATAGCATATTCAATTTTTCTAAAAACATGTTCCATAAAAATGGTTTGTGGACAAATCCACCCACAAAATATCCTACCAAAAATTACAGTAAATAAAATTACAAATACTACCCCTACTAACAAAGATAGTACGAGTAAATAAAAATCTTGTGGCCAAAAAGGTTGACCAAAAATATTGAATTTACGCTCTAAAACATTAAAGAGTAAAAACTGATTTCCATTGATTTTAATAAAAGGAGCAGCAATAAAAATGGCTAATAATATCCAACTTACATAAGTACGGTAATTTGTAAATTTTCCTTTTGGTTTTTTTGGATGGATATAATTTCTGTGTCCATCTTCATCAATTGTGGCAATTGAATCTCTAAAACTTTCATTCTCTTGTGACATTTGTGACATTAGATTAATTTTAAAAACTTTGAAAAGGCTATTTTGTTATTTAAAACAACAATAGCCTTTTCTACTACTAACTAAAAAAATCAAAAACACAGCAGTACATTCTGAAGAATAGAATGCAGCTTACTGTTTACTCCAAGTAATATCTCCTTCAGGTGCTTTAGGATTTGCAGCTGTTGTTCCTTGTAGAGAAATTACAAAACTTGATACTTGCTGACGTTGATCAGCGTTTAAAACTGTTTTCCAGGAAACCATCCCTTTACCGGGACGACCTCCTTCTGCAACTGTGTGGTAAATTTTTTCCATCCCACCACCTAAGATCCATTTATCATCAGTAAGGTTTGGTCCAATACCACCACCACCATCTGCCATATGGCAGGCAATGCAATAGGTATCATATACTTTTTTTCCTTCTGCCAAACTAGCGTCATCTGTTAACAAAGTCACATCTGTTTTAAATTGTTCAGGATTTGCCTTTTTATATGCTTCAATTTCTTCTTGAGCTTGGGCTACTTCATTTTTATATTCATTTTCTTGCAGGTAATTTTCACTATTAAAAAATACCTGTGAATAGTAAAAAACTGAAATAATTATTGTTATTATAAATCCTGCTGTCCACCAAGGAGGTAAGACATTATCTAATTCTTTTATTCCATCATAATCATGATCCATCATTATATCTTCTTCCTTACCAAGTTCATTGGCTTTGGTCATTGATTGTATGAATTTTCCCCAACCGGTTTGTTGTTTTTTATCGTTCATGAGTTTTTTTTTATTCGTTATCTAATGGTAGATTACTTACTTCTTCAATATTCTTCTTTGGAATTTTTAAAACAAATACCAACATTATTACAAATATGGTAAAGAATAATAAGAGAGAAATGATGGGGTATATTTCAACCCCAGTAATCGTATCTAAATGGTGCTTTATAAATTTTAACATAACATTAATTTTGAGCTGTTTCACCAGCTTTAATATCTGTACCTAATCTTTGCAAGTAAGCTATCAAAGCAACAATCTCTTTATCTTTCATATTGGCATCACCATAATTTTTAACAAATTCTGGATCTTGACCTAAATTCTTTTCAATTTCTGCAGCTTGGTTCTGTAAAAGGTATACAGCATTATCTAGTTCATTTTGAGTATAAGGTACTCCTAAAACAACCATAGCACTAAGTTTATTTACAGTATTAGAAATATCAAGGTCATTTTGAAATAACCATGGATAGCGAGGCATTATTGAACCCGGAGATGTTAATCTAGGGTCATACATATGGTTAAAATGCCAATTGTCATTGTATTTATTACCAATTCTATGAATATCCGGTCCTGTTCTTCTTGAACCCCATAAGAATGGATGGTCATAAACATATTCTCCTGCTTTAGAATATTCACCATAACGTTCAACTTCTGAACGGAAAGGACGAATCATTTGCGAGTGGCAGTTGTTACAACCTTCTCTAATATAAATATCTCTTCCTTCTAATTCAAGTGGCGTATAGGGTTTAACTGAAGTTATTGTTGGTATATTGGATTTAACCACAATTAATGGAATAATTTCAACAGCACCACCAATTATAATGGCAATAGTTGTTAAAACAGTAAATAAAACTGTTTTTCTTTCTAACCAGTTGTGGAAAGGTTCTCCAGCAATTCTACCTGAAGCAATTTTCTTAAGTGGAGCAGCTTCTGCCAATTCATCTTCAACTACACTTCCAGCTTTGGCAGTTTTATAAATATTATAGGCTAATAAAATAAATCCGATCAAATATAAAGTACCACCAAATGCACGCATCATATACATCGGTAAGACTTGAGTAACTGTTTCTAAGAAATTTCCATATACTAAAGTACCATCAGGATTAAATTGTTTCCACATAGATGCTTGGGTAAAACCTGCAACATATAAAGGTATAGCGTAAAATAAAATACCTAAAGTACCAATCCAAAAATGCGTATTGGCTAATTTTGTTGAATATAATTTAGTTTTATATAGTTTACTAGCTAACCAATAAAGCATACCTGCAATTAAGAAGCCATTCCATGCTAAAGTTCCAATGTGAACATGTGCAACGATCCAATCTGTATAATGACCAATAGCATTTAAGTTTTTAAATGATAACATAGGGCCTTCAAAAGTTGACATACCATAACCGGTAATTGCAACAACGAAGAATTTTAAAACAGGATCTTCTCTTACTTTATCCCATGCACCACGTAAAGTTAACAGACCATTGATCATACCTCCCCAAGAAGGGAAAATCAACATTACTGAAAATACAGTACCTAAATTTTGTGCCCATTCTGGTAATGCTGTGTATAATAAATGGTGAGGACCTGCCCATATATAAAGAAATATTAAGGTCCAGAAGTGAATTATTGATAACCGATATGAATAAACCGGCCTGTTAGCAGCTTTAGGAACAAAATAATACATTAAACCCAGCATAGGTGTGGTTAAGAAAAATGCAACTGCATTATGTCCGTACCACCACTGGACAAGAGCATCTTGTACACCTGCATAAACAGAATAACTCTTAAATGAAGATACAGGTAATTCTAAATTATTAAATATATGTAGTACTGCAATGGTTACTAGTGTTGCAATATAAAACCAAATAGCAACATAAATATGACGTTGGCGTCTTTTTAAAATAGTTCCAATCATATTAATACCCATAACTACCCAAATAAGTGTTATTGCAATGTCAATAGGCCATTCTAATTCGGCATATTCTTTTGAAGAAGTATACCCTAAAGGTAATGTAATTGCAGCGGAAACAATAATTAATTGCCATCCCCAAAAATGTAATTTGCTTAAAAAATCGCTAAACATTCTAGTTTTTAACAAGCGTTGCATAGAATAATACATTCCTACAAAAAATCCATTACCTACAAATGCAAAAATAGCAGCATTGGTATGTAAAGGGCGTAAGCGACCAAATGTTAACCAAGAAATATCGCCTAAGTAATTTGGAAATAAAAATAGGAAAGCTACTAAAATCCCTACTAACATTCCAACAATTCCCCAAACGATTGTTGCTATAAAAAACATTTTTACAATCTTGTTGTCGTAATAAAATTGTTCTTTTTCCATAAAGTTAAGTTAGTTAATTATTAATTTGTTTTTTCTCATTAATTTTTTTATTCTTATTCTCAACAATTTCATCTTCAAATAACATACGGACAGATGGTGTATAAACATCATCATATTGCCCTGTTTTTACTAAATTTATAAATAAAATTAAAAAAACAATAGCCATAAAAAGACTTACGATAATAAGAATGAAAATAATATTCATTATTGATTTTTTTAGCTTTTACAAATAAAAAAAATATTTGAAAAAATAACATGATATAAGTCATGTTTTTTAAAAATATTATTAACAAATATTTAACATTTGCTAATATAATATTTTTTTTGAAATATAATTTGTGCTCAATGTGACAAAAGTTACAACAGAAATTGAACTTAAAGGCATAAGTACTGCTGCTATTATAGGTGACAGTTGTCCTGTAACCGCAAAATACATACCAACTAAATTGTATAAAAAAGACAGCCCAAAACTAATTTTTATGATGAAAATAGTTTTTTTAGATAGATCAATAAATCTAGGTAAATTTCCAAATTCGCTGGCATCAAGAATACCATCACATGCAGGAGAAAACACATTAATATTTTCTGAAATTGAAATTCCTACATTACTTTGAGCCAATGCTCCTGCATCGTTTAATCCATCACCCAACATCATAACATGTTCTTTATCATTTTGTAGATCTTTGATGTATTTTAATTTATCTTCAGGTTTTTGATTGAATAGAATATGAGAATTTTGAGGTAATAATTTTTCTAAATTTTGTTTTTCTCCTGCATTATCACCTGACAGAATTGCCAATTTATAATGCTTTGTTAAATTTTTAAAAGTATTCTTTAATCCTTTTCTATAAGCATTATTGAAAATGTATTTTCCTTTAAATACATTATTAATTTTTACATATATAAAGGTATTTAAATGTTTTTCGTTTTCTGTTCCAATAAATTCAGCGGAGCCCAATTTAATTGAAATATCATTAACATTTCCCTGAATTCCTTTACCTAAGATTTCTTGAAAATTTTCAACATCTTCAGTATCAGTATCAGGTAAATAATCAAATAACATTCTACTTAATGGATGGTTAGAAGAACGTAAAACAGATTTAATATCTTTGATTTCATTGTTTGTTAAATTTCCACCTTCATAATGAATATTTGAACCTTTATTGGTCGTGATGGTTCCTGTTTTATCAAATACTAAAGTATTAATTTTCGAAATATCTTCTATAATATTGGTGTTTTTGAGATAAAATTTATTTTTGCCAAATATCCTGAGCATGTTTCCAAAAGCAAAAGGAGCCGATAATGCCAAAGCACAAGGGCAAGCAATAATTAAAACGGCTGAAACAACTTGAAAAGCAATACGTTTGTCAATAAAAAACCAATAAGCGCCCGCAAATAATGCAATGGCCAAAATTATAATTGTAAAATATTTACTTATTGAATCGGTAATGGTTTTTATATTTATATCTTGATTTTTTGAAAAAATATCATTACTCCAAAGTTGGGTTAAATAGCTTTTGGCTACTGTTTGTAAAACTTCAATTTCAATAGCACCTTTAGTTTGTTTTCCGCCAGCAAAAATTTTATCGCCCGACTTTTTTATAACCGGCATAGATTCTCCTGTAACAAAGCTATAGTCTAAAAGGGCATCACCGTTGATGAGTATACCGTCAACCGGAATAATTTCTTCATTTCTGATCAGTAATCTGTCACCTTGTTCAATTTTATGAACCGGTATTGTATTTTGAGAATTATCTTTATTGATCTTAGTAATTGCAATTGGAAAATAGGATTTATAATCTCTTTCAAATGATAAAAAGCTATAGGTTTTTTGTTGAAAAACTTTTCCTAATAATAAAAAGAATACCAAACCTGTTAAGCTATCAAAATATCCCGAGCCTGTTTGAGAAATGATCTCGTAGGTGCTTCTAATAAATAAAACTAAAATTCCTAAAGAGATTGGAACATCAATATTTAGTATTCTGTGTTTTAAACCTTTATATGCTGAGATTAGATAATCTCTAGCTGAGTATATAACAACAGGTACAGAAAGTGCAAACATTAAAAACCTAAAGAAAGGCTTGTATTGATTTAACCAAAATTCATCAAATTCAAAATATTCCGGAAATGATAAAAGCATAATATTACCAAATCCAAATCCGGCAAGGGCAACTTGATATATTAATGTGCGATTGACCTTAGATTTTGATGAGTCCGCATCTTCTAAACTTATGTAAGGTTCATAACCAATTGAAGTGATTAATTCAACAACATCTTTTAATGTTATTTCTTCATTTTTATAGCTGATCCTTATTTCTTTTTTTGGAAAATTGACCAAAGTATTTTTGACACCTTTATTTAAACGATCTAAATTTTCTAAAACCCAAATACACGAACTACAGTGAATACTGGGAATAAAAAATGTAACAACTGAAGTTGTTCCATCATTAAATTCAATTAACTTATCGGCAATTTCTTCATTGTCAAGGTAGTCGTATTTTCCTTTTATTTCGGTAGGTATAGAACCTGGTGTTTGATCAAGATCATAATAGCAACTAAGCTCATTTTGATTTAAAATTTCATAAACAGTTTTACAACCATTACAGCAAAAAGGTTTATTGTCAAACATAACTATACCGTTATTACAATCAGCGCCACAATGGTAGCAAGTTTCTTTGGTCATTTAAAATTTGTATTAAGAATGGCCAAATTTCAATTAAATTATTTAGAAAAAAAAATGATAAATGTCATATTTTATGTATTTTTGCTTCAAAATTTTCTATTAGGTATGTCAATAAATTGTGAAAAGTGTGTGATAAGAGAAATTAATTCTTTAAATGTAATACCTTCTGAAGAGATGGCAAATATCTCAAAGCACAAATATCCAATTCATGTAAAAAGAGGCGAAGTTATTTTTAGTGAAGGAGCTGCTCTTAAAGGAGTTTACTGTTTAAGAAACGGAAAATGTAAAATGACCAAATTAGCTCCAAACGGGAAAGAGCAAATTGTTAGATTTATTAGTAAAGGTGAATTGGTAGGTCATAGATCAATTATCAGTAACTCAGTTGCACACTTAACTGTTACTGCTTTAGAAGAAATGGACGTTTGTTTTATACCTAAACAAGATATTTTAGAGCTTTTCAAAAAGAATTCTGATTTTTCAATGGAGATAACAAAATCTCTAGCAGAAGATCTAGATGAAGCAAATTCTTCTATAGCTAACATGGCGCAAAAAAATGTAAGAGAACGTTTGGCTGAATCGTTGTTATTTTTTGAAAGAATTTTTGGTGTTGATGGTGAAGGGTATATTGCAGTTACATTAACGCGTGAAGAAATTGCAAATGCAATTGGTACAGCAACAGAATCTACCATACGCTTACTTTCCGAATTCAAAAAAGATGGTTTTATAACCTTATCAGGAAAAAGAATCAAATTAGAAGATAAAGTTAGATTACAACATTTAACGGAAGGGTATTAAATAGTTATAAAAAAAAGAATAAAGTAGAAAGGATAAAGTAAATATTTTTATAAATATAGAACCCCGTTAGAAGATTGATCTATCGGGGTTGTTTTTTATAGGATTTAAAATTCTGAAATTGTTTTTTTTATGATAGAGATACAGTCATTTAATTCAGTTTCAGTCATAATCAAAGGAGGAGCAAAACGAATAATATTTCCATGAGTAGGTTTTGCCAGTAAGCCATTATCTCTTAGTTTTAAACAAATATCCCAAGCAGTAGAACTATCTTCACTATCATTTATAACTATAGCGTTTAATAAACCTTTTCCTCTAACCAATTTTATCAAATCATTTTGATTGGCAAATTCAGATAGATCATTTCTGAAAATTTCACCAAGTTTTTCGGCATTTTCAGCTAACTTTTCTTCTTTAACAACTTCTAATGCAGCAATAGCTACAGCTGCAGCTAAAGGATTACCTCCAAAAGTTGAGCCATGTTGACCAGGTTTGATAACTTCCATGATATGATCATTTGCCAAAACAGCCGAAACAGGATAAGCACCTCCAGAAAGTGCCTTGCCTAAGATTAAAATATCAGGGGTTACATTTTCATGATCTATAGCCAATAATTTTCCGGTGCGAGCAATACCGGTTTGAACTTCATCTGCTATAAACAATACATCATTTTGCTTACAAATTTCTTTTGCTTTTTTTAAATATCCTTCTTGTGGAACATAAACTCCTGCTTCTCCTTGTATGGGTTCAACCAAAAAGCCAACTACATTTTTAGTATTTTTTATTGTGTTTTCTAATGCGTTAATATCATCATATGGTATTTTAATAAACCCTGGTGTATAGGGTCCGAAATTTTTTCGAGCATCTTCATCATTTGAAAATGATATGATAGTTGTGGTTCTTCCATGAAAATTATTTTCACAAACTATAATTTGCGCTTGTTCTTCGGCAATTCCTATCTTTTCATAAGCGTATTTTCTACATAATTTTATAGCAGTTTCTACAGCTTCAGCTCCGGTATTCATGGGAAGAACTTTGTCAAACCCAAAATAATTGGTTATAAATTTTTCGTACTCACCCAATTTATCATTGTAAAAAGCACGAGAAGTTAATGTTAATTTTTCAGCTTGTTCTTTTAAAGAATCAACAATTTTAGGATGGCAATGGCCTTGATTTACAGCAGAATAAGCTGATAAAAAATCATAATATTTTTTACCTTCAACATCCCATACAAAAACACCTTTACCTTTATTCAGAACAACGGGTAGGGGATGATAGTTATGTGCTCCGTATTGATTTTCTAATTCGATTGATTTTTCTGAAGAATTTATAATTTTAGTTGATTTCATTTCAAATAATTTATTTTATGTTACAAAGTAATAAAGAAAATGAATAATATCCTTTTTTTTTTCATACTTTAACCAAATGAATTACTTAGCTCATCTTTATTTATCAGAAAATGATAAAAATATTCTGCTTGGAAACTTTATAGCTGATGCTGTAAAAGGTAGTTCTTATAAGAAATATTCAGAAGAAATTCAATTAGGAATAGTTTTACATAGATGTATTGATTCTTTTACAGATAATGATTTAACTGTAAAAAAGAGTAAACGCAGATTACATCCAAGATATAAGCATTTTAAAGGAATAATCATTGATATTTTTTATGATCATTTTTTGGCGAAGAATTGGAATGATTATTCAACAAAAGCATTGAATGAATTTTCACAATCTTTTTATGAGATCTTAAATGAAAATAAAGAAATTTTACCTGAAAAGATACAAACAATCACTCCTTATATTATTAAAAATGATTGGCTTACAAATTATAGAACTTTAGATGGAATTGAAAAAGTTTTAATTGGAATGAATAAACGTACAGGTGAAATTTCACAAATGAATCTGGCGATAAATGATCTAAAAGATAACTACAGAGATTTTGAAGATGACTTTGAATTTTTTTTTGAAAAGCTACGTATCTTTTCAGCCAAAAAATTAGAAGAACTCAAAATATTAAATCAAAAAAATATTTAATTCAATTTATAAAAGTTTAAAAAAAACCTATCTAACGGCTATCATTGAAATTTCTACATTAACATTTTTGGGTAGGGCAGCAACTTGAACTGTTTCTCGGGCCGGAGCTATTGATTCATCGAAATAAGATCCGTAAACCGAATTAATTTCGCCAAAATTATTCATATCTGTAATGAAAATTGTTGATTTTACAACATTTTCAAAAGTCATATCAGCAGCAGCTAAAACGGCTTTTAAATTTTTCATAACTTGCTGAGTCTCATCAGCAATATTATCAGTAATTAATTTACCGGTTTCAATATTTAATGCAATTTGCCCTGAAGCATACAAAGTATCATTTTTAAGTACAGCCTGATTATAAGGGCCTAAAGGAGCCGGAGCATTTTTTGTTTCGATTATTGTTTTCATAATAGTGATTTTATAAATTATCTACTTTAAAATAGTCTTTTATCGGGTACATTTCTTTTATCATATTTCAGGTCACTAAGTGCTGAAGATTTAACACCAATAAAGAAATAATAAGTTGCTCTATCACCAAAAGGAACCCAGTTAAAGCTAAAATGCCAGCTGTCCAGATCGCGCTCAAAACGCAACTGTGTATATGTAACACCTTTATCTTTAAAGTCATAACCAGAGGAAATTCCAACATGCCATTTTGGTGAAAATTCTAAATCACCTGATACTTGAAGTGAATTTGTTGAAATTTGACTTTCTCCTCTGGCATTACTATAATTTAAAGAATAGCGAAAGCTTAAATTCCAAGGCATAACTGTATTAAAGAGTTTGGCAACTTTAACGTCATCTTTTTTTGTGTTATTCAGGTCACTATCTCTATTGGTAATACTTTTGCCAAACATTGGATCAGAAGTAGATTGATCAGAAGCCTCTTTATTCTTTTGTCCACTCTGTTTGTTTTTATTTTTCCCTATTTCTTTACTGGAAATTGCATAGTTTGAACTCAAACCGGCATTGACCAGCCTGAATAAACTTCCTCCATTATTAATATTAAATTTATCAATTCTTGAACCATTTGCATTTATTGCATAAGGATCCATTGTTGCATTAAAATTAATATTTAATTTATTATTTAAGAGTTGCGTTCCTGCAGTCATTCTTAACGGACTCCAATTTAATGAGTCAATTGCCATATTATAACTTGTAGAAAAATTGAGATTATTAAGTAGCATTACTTTTTGAGCTTCATCCTCTTCTTCACTATCTTTATCCATAAGTTTAGCTTCCAATGAATTATTTAATGATAAACCTATGCTATTAAGTTTGCCTTTGGTTGGGCCTCCAAAAATGCCGTTTTGAAACTTGTTGTATTCTTGTATATCTTCCGGATCTAAACTTGCTTGGTATTCATCATAATAAGTTCCAAAATCAGGACGATAAATAAGTGATGCTGATGGTCGTACAGTATGCCTGATAGCTCTTAATCGGCTCTTTTTAAAATTATACATTCCGTATAATGTAGTTGAAGCTGATACATTTGCTGAATATTCTCTAAAAGTTGAGAAACCTTGTATGGTATCAGTAACAACTTTTTCAACTGTAGGATCCCAATTTTTTTCAATAGTTTTAAAATACCAAATATCTTTATAGGTCGCGTTAGGAGATATTGTAAAATATTTAAAGGCTTTCATATTTGTACCCATGGAAATATTGTGCTGTACTCCTGATCGAGCATTATCAAGTACATTTGATGTAAAGAGTTCTTCACCTGTTGTTGATATTCTGTTTTGAGCATTCATATTATAAGTAAGCCCAATATTTTGGATAACATTTTTTTTCGCTCCTGATTTGGGTGCAAAAGGATAAATTCTATCCATATTAAATTGTAATGAAGGTAAATTTACATCTACTTTGTCAGTATTTGTATTTTGAGTATGAGTTATAGATGCGTTTAGATTAAAAGGAGTACCAACAAATTTTTTATAATAATTTATAGATGAACTAAAAGTATTGACCAAGTAAAACGGTGAACTCGTTTCATTTAATGAATGCCTAAAAAAGTTACTACTACCAAAATTAACAGACGTTGAAAAGCGAGAATTTGGGTTGGCTTGAGATGCCTGACTGTGTGACCATCTTAGAAAAAAATTGGTAGATCTGCTATAATCCGGGAAACCGAGCTGGCTATTGATGAGATTTTCATAACGAAAACTAAAATTTCCAGTAAATTTATATTTTACTGCATAATTTGATTCGGTTCTAATTCCCCAACTTCCATTGGTGTAAATATCTCCTAGTACAGCCAGGTCTACATAATCATTAATTGCAAAATAATAACCTCCATTTTGTAAAAAGAAACCTTGATTACTATTTTCACCCCAGGTAGGTATTAAAAACCCTGAGGCTCTTCCTTGAGTTATTGGTGCATAAAAAAACGGTAAAAAAAGTGGCGTAGGTACGTCTGCAATTACAAGATTACTCATACCACCTACAATTTTACTATTGGGTACTACTTTAATATTACTGGTTTGAATATAATAATCGGGTTTATCTTTTTGTGAAGTAGTAAATCTGGCTTTGTTTACATAAAAAGTTGAATCGTCTTCTTTTTTTGTAAGATCACCGGTAATTATAACCCCTTGTTGTTCGGTCTTAGAATGGTAAATTAGGGCTTTTTCAGTATTAAAATTATAAATAAGCGAATCCTGTTCACTTTGTTGATTACCTTGTTTAAACTGTGGTTTTTGGGTATATTTTCCTAAACTATCAATAATTCCTTTGGCATAAGCTAAGCTACTTTTATAATCAATGATAATTTCACCGGCTTTTAGTTCAATATCCTTGTACTTGAGTTCAGCCTCATTGTATAAAATAACTCTTTCATTTATAAAATCATTTTTAACATAATCCAGAGCTTTATGACTAATATTGCCTTCTAAAAATTCTTTGGTAACTTTAACACTATCAGTTTTAATAGTATCTTGCTGTTTAATTGCAATACTATCAATGTTCTTTGCCAAATTTTTGTCTAGATTATTTGGTTTATCTTGTGAATAACCTGTCATAATTCCAAAGCAAAAAATAAAGAATATATAAACTATGTACCTTATATTTGTATGCAATATTTTAAATACTATTTTTGTAAAAAATTATGTAATTTTTATAATTACAAACTTACATATATTTTTTAAGTGGAATAAATTAAAAATTAGTTAAAAATTTAAAGTTCATTTTTTTTAATTAATTTAATATCAACTAAATATAAAAAAATAAGAAGTGAAAAATAAAAGTGTTGATTTTATAGGTTCTTTAAAACTGATATTTACAATGTTTATTTTGTTTTTTTTTAATCTAAACATTGTTTTGGCGCAAAATACATTTAAGGTAGTATTAGATGCCGGTCATGGTGGTAAAGACCCGGGTAGGCCAGCAAAAAATGTTATTGAAAAAGAAGTAGCATTAAATATAGTTTTGTTAACCGGTAAATTTCTTGAAGAACAAAAGGATGTTAAAGTTATATATACACGCAACAAAGATGTTTTTATTGATTTAAAACAGCGTGGTAAAATTGCAAATGATGCTAATGCAAATTTGTTTGTTTCGGTGCATTGTAATGCCCATAATACACAAGCTGAAGGAACTGAGACCTATGTTTTGGGTTTGCACGCTAACAAACAAAATTTTGAGGTAGCCAAACACGAAAATTCAGTAATTTTCTTAGAAGACAATTATCAGGAAAAATATGAAGGGTTTGACCCTAATTCTCCAGAAGCAGTTATTGGTTTAACACTAATGCAAGAAGAGTATTTAGATGAAAGTTTGTTGGTAGCTAGCTATATTCAGAATAATTTTACGGAGGTGTTAAAACGAAAAAATCGTGGTGTAAAACAAGCTGGATTTGTAGTACTTCACCAAACTTATATGCCAAGTGTACTTATTGAAACAGGATTCATTACGAATAAAGAAGAAGGAAAGTTCTTAGGTTCAAAAAGCGGACAAGAAAAAGTAGCTAAGTCAATTGCCAATTCAATATTAAATTATAAAAAACACGTTGACGAAAATACAGTTGTTGAAGTTCCCAAAGCTCCCGTAGTTAAAGAAGAACCTATTCAAAATAAGATATTTAAAGGAGTTGATTTTAAAGTTCAAATAGCATCAAGTTCTAAAAAATTACCTTTAAAATCGTATAATTTTAATGGTTTAAAGGGTATAGAAAGAGAAAAGGTAGGAAAATTTTACAAATACTATTACGGTAAAACATCCGATTATAATCAAATTTCAATATATAAAAAAGAAGCCAGAAATAAAGGTTATTCAACAGCTTTTGTAGTTGCTTTTCGAGAAGGTAAAAAGGTTTCGGTAAATGAGATTTTAAAGTAAGTACAAAACTAATTTACTTTTTACTCACACAAAATTTTTGTAATATTGCTAAAATAAAACACATATTTTGAAAATATCAAGGGAAGTAAAAACCGGAGTTATAGCACTCACTATTATTGTACTTTTTGTTTGGAGTTATAGTTTTTTAAAAGATAGAAGTTTTACAGATAGTACACGTACTTTTTTTGCAGAATATTCAAATGTTCAAGGTTTAATACCAACAAGTCCCGTTTTAATAAATGGGCTAAAAGTTGGAAAAATTGCAGATATTACATTTCACCCTACCAAAACAGGTATTTTGATTGCTCATATTGAATTGGAAGATGATATAGAGTTTTCCAAAAATAGTATTGCTCAGATTTTTAGTCCTGATTTTATCAGTGGAAAGTCTTTAAAAATCGTAATGGCTTTAGATGGTGCTGAAATAGCAAGAAAAGGTGATACAATAATAGGGAAAACGGATGTTGGTATATTAGGAATGATAAATGAACAAATAGCTCCTTTGCAATCTAAAGTAGAGAGTTTTATTGTTAACTCTGATACGGTCATGAGTAACATAAATAAAGTATTGGATGCAAAAAACAAACAAAATTTAGATAAATCTTTAGAAAATTTAAGTATTACGCTTGAAAAATTTAAAGACATTTCTTATAAAGCCGATAGAATATTAGATAAAAATAACACTAAAATCGACAGTATTTTTAATAATGCAAATACGGCTATGAATAGTTTTTCGCAAATTTCAGATTCATTACAAAAAGCTAATTTGGCAGCCACTGTTATAAAATTACAAACTACTTTAGAAAGCTTCAATAAAATTTTAGATAGTATTGATAATGGTCAAGGTACTTTGGGTAAATTGGTTAAAGACGATGCATTATATAAAAACCTTGAAGGATCTACAAAAGAACTGGAAGAGTTGTTACGCGAAATGAAAGAAAATCCAAAACGTTTTGTGCATTTTTCAGTATTCGGAAAAAAGGAAACTACTTATCAAAAAGAAGAAAAAAAATAACCTTAAAAATAGTTGATAAATATTAATAATTTTTTAGTTGAATGTTGTATTAACAACTAATATTTATTAGATTTATCGAGTTATTATTACAATTATTGATAGTTTATTAATTATCAATAATTGCTAATGAATATTTTTTTAATTAATTCAATATCAAATAGTAATTTATAGAAAAAACTATTACATGCAATACATTCCAAATATACTTTTCGCAATACTACTCGTAGTTGGGATAGGATTTTTTACAAAAAATGTAAAAAAACTAATTCGAAATATCAAATTAGGAAAAGATATTGATCGATCTGATAATTCTTCGCTACGTTGGAAAAATATGGCTAATGTAGCTTTAGGTCAATCAAAAATGGTTACCCGGCCAGTTGCCGGAATACTTCATATTATAGTGTATCTTGGTTTTATTATCATAAATATTGAAGTTATTGAAATTCTAATTGATGGTTTATTTGGTACACATCGTGTTTTTGCATTTGCGGGTGGTTTATATAGTTTTTTGATTGGTTCATTTGAAATTTTAGCTTTTTTGGTTTTGATTTCGGTTATTATTTTTTGGATTAGAAGGATGATTATTCGAATCCCACGTTTTTGGAATAAAGAAATGACATCATGGCCAAAAAATGATGCCTTAAATATTTTGTATTTTGAAATGGTATTGATGTCATTATTTTTAATTATGAATGCTGCCGATTTTAATTTACAACTTTTGGGCGCAGATCATTATATAAAAGCAGGCTCTTTCCCTGTGAGTAAGTATATTTCGGGATGGTTGCCTCAAAATGTTGATACTTTAATATTTATTGAAAGAACTGCTTGGTGGATACACATCATAGGAATATTTATATTTTTAAATTATTTATATTATTCAAAGCATTTACATGTATTATTGGCTTTTCCAAATACCTATTATTTCAATTTAAATCCGAAAGGAGAATTAAACAACTTGAAATCAGTTACTGATGAAGTAAAATTGATGTTAGATCCAAATGCTGATCCTTATGCAGCACCTGCAGAAACTGAAATAGAAGAAATTCCTGAAAAATTTGGTGCAAGTGATGTTATTGATTTGAATTGGGTGCAATTGATGAATGCTTATACTTGTACTGAGTGTGGTAGATGTACTTCCGTTTGTCCTGCAAATCAAACTGGTAAGGAACTATCGCCTCGTGCCATAATGATGAAAACCAGGGATCGTATTGAGGAAGTAGGAAAAAATATTGATATAAATGGCTCATTTAAAGAAGATGAAAAATCATTATTTACAACCATAACAAATGAAGAGATCTGGGCATGTACAAGTTGTAATGCTTGTGTTGAAGAATGTCCGGTTGAAATAGATCCATTATCAATTATTATTGAATTACGTAGATATTTGGTTATGGAACAATCAGCAGCGCCACAAGAATTAAATATGATGTTTACCAATATTGAAAACAATGGAGCTCCATGGCAGTACAATCAAATGGATAGACTAAATTGGAAAGACGAGTAAAAGAAATTAAATAATTAAATAAGTATACATGAAAGTACCAACAATGGCAGAAATGATGGCCGAAGGAAAAACACCCGAAGTTTTATTTTGGGTTGGTTGTGCTGGAAGTTATGATGATAGAGCAAAAAAAATAACCAAAGCATTTGTAAAAATTTTAAATAATGCAAATGTTGAATTTGCTGTTTTAGGTACTGAAGAGAGTTGTAGTGGTGATCCGGCCAAAAGAGCAGGAAATGAATTTTTATTTCAAATGCAGGCAATGACCAATATTGAGATATTAAATGCCTATGAAATAAAGAAAATTGTAACAGCTTGTCCGCATTGCTTTAATACGCTTAAAAATGAATATTCAAAATTAGGTGGAAATTATCAAGTTTTGCACCACACTGAGTATTTAAAATCTTTGTTAGATGATGGCCGACTTACAATAGAAGGTGGAAAATTTGCAGGTAAACGAATTACTTTTCACGACCCGTGTTATCTCGGTAGAGCCAACGGAATTTATGAAGCACCTAGAGATCTAATAAAAAAAATGGATGTAGAGCTGGTTGAAATGAATCGTTGTAAAAGTGATGGTTTGTGCTGTGGAGCAGGAGGAGCACAAATGTTTAAGGATTCTGAAAAAGGGGATAAAGAAATTTTTGTTGAGCGAACAGAAGATGCTTTAGAAGTTAATCCATCTGTTATTGCAACTGGTTGCCCTTTTTGCAATACAATGATGACGGATGGTATAAAAAATAAAGAAAAAGAAGAAGAAATTGAAGTTTTAGATATAGCAGAAATTATTGCTTCTGCTGAAGAATTATAATTTTTAATAATATTATTACTAATATTCATGTCTGATATAAAACAAGAAGATTTAAATAATCTTTACGAAGAAATTGATAAAGCCAATGGCACAATTCACGATCTATCAACAGTAATTACTGAAGATGAGGAGAAAATTTCGGTTTTAAAAAAGCACCGAATTATTTTTGGTATTGTAAGTTTATTATTACTGCTATTGTTTATATGGTCATTCATACCTAAAAACAATAAGATTGAAGACGAATATTTAATTAAAAATAATTTAAGTTTGATCAATACCGATTCATTGCATGATTTACAACTTAAAGTTGATAAAATACAAGCAATAGATACATCATTAACTTCGATAAAAGAGTTACCAATTGTTTATAGTGTTCAAATAGGAGCCTATAGTAATTTTGCGTCAAATTTATTTTCAGATAATTTTTCACATTTGTCTGAATTTGAACAAAGTGGTATGAATAAATTTGCACTAGGAAATTATAATACTTACAAAGAAGCTTTTCAGCTGAGAAAAGATCTACGTAGATTAGGATTTAAGGATTGTTTTATCATAGCCAAATCATATGGTGAACCTGTAAATATAGGAGAAGCCCTTCAATTAAGTGGAGAAAAATGGATTCGAGAAAAATAATATGTTCGAAAATTTATTTATATGATCAACAAATGGCTTAGTGCTGCACGTTTGCGTACATTACCCTTATCACTTTCCGGTATTATATTAGCGAGTTTTTTAGCAGCTTCTGAAGGTTATTTCAATTGGAAAATATTTGTTTTTGCTATGTTGACAACCGTTGGGTTTCAAGTAATTTCTAATTTTGCAAATGATTATGGTGATGGTGTAAAAGGAACTGACAATTTAGATAGAGTAGGGCCTAAACGCGCTCTGCAAAGTGGGGATATTTCACCAAAACAAATGAAAAAAGCAATTCTAGCTACCTCTTTTTTTACTTTAATTGTAGCCATTATTTTAATATACTTTTCGTTTGGTAAAGAAAACTTTTTATATTCATTTTTATTCTTAGTGTTAGGCTTGCTAAGTATCTATGCAGCAATAAAATATACTGTAGGTAATAAAGCTTACGGTTATTATGGTTTTGGAGATCTATTTGTTTTTTTATTTTTTGGAATCTTGAGTGTATGTGGAACTTACTTCTTATATATGAAACAACTTAATTATACAATTTTTTTACCCGCATTTTCAATTGGTTTGTTGAGTGTTGGAGTTTTGAATTTGAATAATATGAGAGATGCAGCTTCTGATTTAAAATCAGGAAAAAATACTTTAGTGGTCAAAATAGGAGAAGAGTTTGCTAGATATTATCATTATTATTTAATTTTAGCTGCTTTTTTATTTGCTGTTTTATACAATGTCATTCATTTTTATTCAGTTAAGCAGTTTATTTTTGTTTTTGCTTTTGTGCCAATTTTTAAACACTTGTTGTTTGTTTATAAAAATAGAAAACCCAAAGACCTCGACCCCGAATTAAAAAAATTAGCCCTGAGTACTTTTTTATTTGCAGTTTTATTTGGCTTAGGACAAATAATATGAAAACATGACAAATATCATATATAATAAAAGACAAAATTATCTACTTTTGTTGTAAATCTAATAAAAATTGAAAAAAATAATTTTTACTCAACTCTTTCTTAATTTATATTTGTTGGCAATAATTCAACCAGCAATACCTGTTATTGAATATTTTGTTAACTATGATTATATAGCTAATGAGTTATGTGAAAATAAAGATAAACCTTTGATGGCTTGTAATGGTAAATGCTATTTAGAAAAACAAGTAAAGGAACAACAAAATCTTGATGTAGAACAAGATGCACCACTGCCTCCTAAAATTGACCTTGAAAAATTTATTACTTTGAAGAACAAAAATTTTACTTATAATTTTAATATACAATATCAGTTCAATAAAAATCTTGCATTTTATATAAAATTTGATGAAAAGAATTTTATAGACAAACCATTAAGACCACCGATTATTTAATTAGGTCATCTTCGATTATTTATTTAAAATATTAAAAACATACAGTATTAGTCTGTATGGCAATCTAATAATATAAACCAATTTAATTTATAATGAAAAAATTATTAATGGCTTATGCCTTAATGTTGTTTATTGGTGTAAATAGTTATGCACAGCAAACAGAAATATCAGGTAAGATTATTGATGAAAAAGGCAAGCCAATAGAACAAATAAGCATTAAATTACTAAACTCAGAAGAATTTACTGAAACCGATCAATATGGTGATTTTAAGATAAATGCATTCAAAGGTGAAAAAGCATTGATATCACATATCAATTACAAAACTAAAACGATTGAATTACGCAATAACATGATAATTACTCTAAAAGAGAGTGCTATACAACTAAATACAATTATTCTTAGGGCAGATCCTTTTGGAGATATTGCTCATTCAGACGTAATATATGATGATATTAAAGCAACAACACAGCCAAGAAATGTAAGTGATCTTTTTAAAGATATTCCAGGTTTTGGAATTCAAAAACGTGGAGCTTATGCTTCAGAACCAGTTTTTAGAGCATTTAAATACGAGCAATTGAATATTCAATATGATGGTGGGATGAAAATTCTAAATGCTTGCCCTAACAGAATGGATCCTATAACAACGCACGTGATACCGGAAGAAATTGAAAAAATTGAAGTAATTAGAGGTCCTTTTACAGTTAGATTTGGACAGAATTTTGGAGGAATTATCAATATGGTTTCGAGATCAATAAAAAATCAAAAATCAGGTTTTAGCGGCAATATTGAAGCAGGATATGAAACAAATGGTAATAATTTTACTACCAGATATACTTTATTTTATAAAAAAGAAAAGTTTGATTTAGAATTAAACGGTTCTTATAGAGATTATGGAAATTATACTGATGGTGAGGGTACAGAAGTTCCCTCAACATTTAAAACTACTGATTATTCTGTAAAATTTGGATACAACCCTAAGGATAATCAACGGTTAAAATTAACCTGGAGACAATCTTTTGGACGAGATATCGATCATGCAGGATTACCAATGGATTCACCTTATGATGATAGTTATCTGGCAGGATTAGATTATAAGATTACTGATCTTTCTGAAAAAGTAAGTGCAATTTCTTTTAAAGGATTTTATTCATATGTTGATCATTTAATGACCAATGAGAATCGCCCAAGTTTTAAAGCTACATTTGCCTCTTCTAATGTTTTCGCAACAACTTATGGAGGTAAGGCTGAAGTTACTTTAACACCTTCAAGTCAATTAAAGGTATTTACCGGAATTGATGCAAATTTTATTGGAAGAGACGGATCGAGAATACGTACTATTAAAATAATGAACGGAAATCCTTTACCTGAACCTAAGATCAAAGTAGATAAGATTTGGCAAGATTCTGAGGTTAATAATATTGGAGTTTTTGCGGAAGGAAAATATATGATCTCTGATCAATCAATTATTACTGCAGGTTTAAGATCCGATTTTATTGCTACAGCTATTAATGATCCTGAACAAGATTTTTTAGATTTATATGGAGGCGAAATTGAAGATCAATCAGAAGTAAATATTAGTGGTAATGTTTCTTATGTTTATAATATAAACAATTCACAATGGCAATTTGCTTTTGGAAGAGGTATAAGAACAGCTTCAATGATTGAGCGTTATATCAATCATTTTAATATTGGTACTGATCCGTATGAATATGTTGGGAATCCTTATTTAGATCCTGAGATCAACAATCAATTTGAAGTTTCTTTTAAACAAGGGCATGATAATTTTAATTTTGGAGCATCCATATTTTATTCATTTTTGAATGATTATATTTCAGCTGTGGTTGATAAGGATCTACCAAGAAAATTTATGCCAACAGTCGAGCCTATCTATGCTAAACGATTTATAAATATAGATAAAGCAATTCAAACCGGATTTGAAATGTTTTTCAATTATCACATTACTTCAGAATTTAGCTTTTTATCTGACCTGTCATATACTTATGGGCAAAATAAAGATTTTGATGAACCATTACCTCAGGTAACACCGTTAACGGCACATTTAAGTTTGAATTATGATAAAGAGAAGTACTGGTTTAATTTGAAATCGCGATTGGTTGCAGAACAAGATCGCATATCAGAAACATTTAAAGAAAAGCAAACACCTGGTTTTGCACTATTTGATTTTAGTGCAGGTTTTAAACCAATAAAAGGTTTTACAGTTGGTGCAGCTGTTTTAAATATTTTTGATACAGCATATTATGAACACTTAAATTTTTCATATAAGAATTCTGATCTGTTGAGTGGTAGAATTTATGAACCCGGAAGAAATTTTACGATTTATTTGAATTACAGTTTTTAAAAACAGTTAGTTAGTTTTGTTTAAAAACCGCTAAAAGAATTTTTTCTTTGGCGGTTTTTTTGGTTTTAAGTAATTTCTTCTATAAATTTATAGAATAACTTATTAAAGGGTAAACATCATGAAAATAACTTATCTCGGTCACGCTTCTCTTTCTGTTCAAATTGCCAATACACATATAATTGTAGATCCATTTATTACCGCCAATGATCTGGCAAAGAATATTGATATAAATTCGCTTAAAGCTGATTTTATTTTGATAACACATGCACATCAAGACCATGTTTTAGATGTGGAAGCTATTGCAAAACGAACGGGCGCAAAAATAATTTCCAATTTTGAAATTGTAAACCATTTTGGTAATTTAGGTATTGATGGTCATCCCATGAACCACGGTGGTTCTTGGCAGTTTGATTTTGGTAGAGTAACATATACCAATGCCATACATACGAGTTCTTTTCCTGATGGTTCTTATGGTGGTCAACCTGGAGGATTTTTATTAGAAACAGCCGAGGCCAATGTATATATTGCCGGTGACACAGCTTTGACAATGGATATGAAATTAATTCCGCTTCAAGCTAAACTCGATCTGGCAGTTCTGCCTATTGGCGATAATTTTACTATGGGAATTGAAAGTGCATCAATTGCTGCTGAGTTTGTTGAATGTAATAAAGTTTTAGGTTATCATTATGATACTTTTGGATATATTGAAATTGACCATCAAAAAGCTATAAATGTCTTTAAAAATAAAGGCTATGATCTGATCTTATTAGATATTGGAAATTATATAAATATTTAGATCTTAAACAAATAAATTGATCCATATAATACAATAACTACAAAAAATTAAAAAATGAAAGCAAACATGGTAGGTTGGTTCGAAATTCCTGTAAAGGATATGGAAAGAGCTAAGAAGTTTTATGAAACAGTATTTGATATTTCAATTAAAGTAGTTGAAATGGGGAAAATTACTATGGGTTGGTTTCCTTTTGCAGATGATCCTGAGGCCAGAGGTTCTGGGGGTTCATTGGTGAAAAATGATGAATTTTATAAACCTTCTTCTAATGGTGTATTGATCTATTTTTCATCAACTGAAATTACAGCAGAATTAAATAAAATAGAAAATTCCGGAGGAGTGATCTTACAACAAAAAACTTTGATAAGTGATGAAATTGGATATATGGCACTTTTTTTAGACAGTGAAGGAAATAGAATTGCATTACACTCTCAATCATAACCCAAAAAATGAATGAATTATGATGACAAGATTAGAACTTAGAAAAAAGTACTGGAAACATCCAAATTGGCACAAAAAAGATATTTTAAATGATTTTGGTGATGAAGCCGAGGAAGTTTTTAAAAAATCTTTTGCTTTACATGTTGCCGAAGGTAAAAGGCTAAATATTAGAGATAAGAAATTGTTAGAGTATTTATTTTGGAAAGTTAGAAAACGGCAGTGGGAGAGTATTCATTTTATTCCGAGATTTGATGTTGATGGTTTACGTCAAATTGAATTTGTAAAAGCAATGAATGGTATTCGAAAAGAATTTATAAATACAGAAGATCTCGAATTTCGCATAAGCAAAGGCCATACTTATGTTGAACAAGATAAAAAAGATCTTTTACCTTCTACAGATCTTAAGACTTTTGCACTTTTTTTAAAGCAGCACTTTTTATTGACGATAAGTTTAAAAACGATTGAAAAATATTTGAGAGGGTAATATAAAAATATTTATTGCTGAGATGAATATGTTTACTTATGAGCTTTTTTAACGGCTTTTTCTAAAGCTGCTTTACCTTTCAAACCTACAAGTTGCTCAACTTTTTTACCATTTTTAAAAATAATTATAGTTGGGATATTTCTGATACCTAATTTTTTTGAGATCATTGGATTCTTCTCAACATCGAATTTACAGATTTTCACACCATTACTACTAATATCATCTGCAAGTTGACTAACAATAGGTCCTTGTAGTTTGCAAGGCTGACACCATTCAGCCCAAAAATCCACTAAGGTAACTCCTTGTTTAATAGATGAATTGAAGTTTTTATCATTTAAAATGATTAATTTTTCACTATCTTTTTGATTACTTCCTAAAGCAGGTGCAAACATTTTATACCTGCGGTATATAAAAATACCGAAAGCCAATAGTAGCATAATAATTGCAATTGTTGAATACATAATTTTAAAAAATTTAGATTGCGAAAATACAGAATATTATAATTGTAAGCCCTTTCTTAATTATTTCTCTTTCATTAAATGAAACTTAACGTGCATTTATTTGATGTACCCTCGCTAGG
>JBDLJB010000023.1:0-42644 GCA_039714555.1 Bacteroidota bacterium | reverse complement strand
AGAACATCCCTGTATGATAATTAATACTGTAATAATGAGGAGATTGATTACTTTCATATTTTTTAAATTTATAATAATGAGATCAAAAATTGAGCGATACAAATCAAAAAAGTAGTGTAAAATACTATGGTAAATAAATCAAGTATTTAGTCTTATAATTATACTTTTTAAGTTTACTTTAATTCACACTATAGTAAATATAAAAAATGTTAACACCAACAACTTCTTAAGTTACAAATATACTCAAAAGCTGGTCATCCCATGTGATTTTTCTTAAGAACTATATCACCATCCATTTTGGTCATTATTTGTTTACTCAGACTCAAACCTATTCCCGAACCACATTCCTTTGTAGTGAAAAAAGGAACAAAGATCTTCTCTTTTATTTGTTTTAATTACGCTATCAATTTTTGTTCCAACACTTGAGATATATGAGTGAAATTCAATAAATTTTTCCAAAAGAGAAATGAAAAAAAGTTAAAAAACAAAATCACCAACCAATTTGGAAAGGTTCTGGCCTTTGGAAATCTCTATTTAGATTTCTCGTCCATTTTCTGGTTTTGCGGTTTTGAATAATATTTTTATTCTAAATTGTATCAATATTATTTAAACTAATGGAAAGGCTTTTACACAAAAAAACCTATTTTCAAAAACTTCGAAAATAGGTGTAAATAATTAAAATATAATTTGTTAAATAATAAATTTTAAAAGCTTTGATCTCCTTTTGAGTGGTTTTAATTGTCTTTTCATTGATCTTTTAAAATCTTTATAGCCGTCTTCACCTAAAATATTTAATAGATTATCTTTATTGTTATCTCTTAGATTTTTCAACCCCTTTATTTTATCCTCATCCGATTTGTTACTACCGGTAATATCATAAACATCATCAACAAAGTTTTTATTAAAGTTATTTAAATCAGAAGTTTTTTCTTTAGAGTACCCTAAGTCATCTACATTGTTTAAAGTTGTTAATAATTCTGCTTTTGATACTCCTTGTTGAGCAATGGCAAAGTTTCCGATAAAAGCACTTAGTACAAATGCTAAAATAAATGTAAGTTTTTTCATGGTAGTTAATTGATTAAAAGGTTAAGTTAAATGCAAATTAAATATACAATCCCATCAAGATTGGACATTTTTCACAAATTTAATAAAAAATTAGAATTTATAAAATTAGACAATAATATTAAAATAAGTTGAAAATATTGAAAGGATATTCAATGCAAAAGGAATTGGTTAATCGTTTTAGGGTATAAATAATTTATCTAAAACCTTTACCAGTTTTTAAATGTTATGGATTAAATTTTTGAAGCCCCTCCATTTTCATAGTGTATATAATAACACAAAAAAGCCTATCATTTTTGATAGGCTTTTGTGTTAAAAAGTATATGAGTAAATATTAAATTACTTTAACATTTACTGCATTCATTCCTTTTTTTCCTTCCTGTAGATCAAATTCTACAACATCTCCTTCACGTATTTCATCGATTAAACCAGAAATGTGTACAAAGTGTTCTTTGTTTGAACCTTCTTCTGTAATGAATCCAAATCCTTTAGAATCATTGAAGAATTTTACTGTTCCTTTATTCATTGTTAAAAATTAAAAATTATTTATGGTGCAAAGATAGTGTTTTATAATTAAAAACTATAAATTAATTAAAACGTTTAAATTCACTCAATAAAATTGCTGTAGCCATAGCTACATTTAAACTTTCGGTTTGTTGGTTTTTACCAAAATGTGGAATGGTAATTTTATGAGTAATTAATTTTTCAATAGATTGAGAAATTCCGTTAGCTTCATTTCCCATAACTAAAATGATATCAGAATTCAGTTTTGATTTATAAATATTTTTGCCTTCTAAAAAAGCACCATAAATTGGTCGTTTGTCATTTTTAATAAAGGCATCAATATCAGTATACACAACATGTATTCTTGATAATGACCCCATTGAAGCCTGTACGGTTTTAGAATTATAACAGTCAACTGTTTTTCTTGAACAAACCAATTGATCAATACCAAACCAATCACATAAACGTATTATAGTTCCTAAATTTCCAGGATCATTAATGTCATCTAAAACTAGTGTTAGCCCACGATTATTTACTTTTATATTTTCAGGAATTTCAAAAACCCCAACAATTTGATTAGGAGATTTATAGGTGCTAATTTTTTTTAATTCGGCTTGTGTAATGGTTTGTAAATTTGTTACGTTATATAAATTGATATAATCATCGGTAGCAAAAATATTTTTTACTACAAATTTTGATTTTAAGAACTCATTTACAGTTTTTACACCTTCGACAATAAATAAATTATATTGCTGACGGAATTTTTTTTGCCTTAATTGATTGATTAATTTAAATTGATTATTGCTTAACATGTAAATAATGTTACTTTTGGATTAAATTCTAAAAAAAGTTAATATCCTTGTCACAAACATATACAAAAATAGTATACTTTGTGTTAATTATCGCATTATTAGCGTCATGTAATACTATTAAATATGTTCAAAATGATGAAAATTTACTTCATAAGAACTCAATTTTAGTAAATGAAAAAAAATCAAATGATGCTGAGTTGTACAGTTATATAATTCAACGCCCTAATTTAACTACACTTGGAGTACCTTTACAATTACATTTATATAATTTTGGAGATCCGGATTTTGATAAGACATTTGAAGAATGGTCGTTAAGTCATCCTGATAAATATAAACGTTATAATAAATTGTTTTCTGAAAAACAAACAAAAGAAATCTATAAATATGATAAGGGTTTTAATAATTGGTTTTTAAAAAAAGGACAAGCTCCGGTAATTTATAATCTTACTAAAACTGAAAGAACTACAAATTCATTTAAAAAGTATTATTTTTCAAATGGATTCTTTGATGCTACTGTTGATTTTGAAGAAATTCAGGTTGAAGAAAAGCAAAAAGATGTTATTTATAAGATTACAACCAATGATCAATATTATATTGATACTATTGAAACCCAGATTTCTTCACTCGTTCTCGATTCAATTTACAGAAGTAACATTGAAGAATCATATTTAAAACCGGGTAACCCATTTGTTTTTAATGATTTTGAGTTAGAAGAAGACAGGTTATACAGATTGTTTAGAAACTCAGGTGTTTATAATTTTGTTTCAAATAATATCGGATTTTGGACTGATTCCAGTAAAGTAACCAAACATAAAAATATTATTTTAAAAATTCCCGATAGAGTTATTAAGAAAGGGGACAGTACTTTTTTTGTACCCTATAAAGTTCAAAAAATTAAAAAAATCAATGTTTATACTGATTTTGATATTGTAAATAAGAGTATTAAACCAAATGACTCTGTTACCTATAATGGAATTTCTTATTATGCAAATAACAAATTAGAATATAACCCCAAACACCTTTCAAATGCAATATTTATAAAACCCGGTGGGATTTATAAAGATGAAAATAATGCTTTAACACGTTCACATATACGAAAATTACAAAATTTTAAATCTTCAGTCGATATTAAGTATCAAGAAAATGAAGATGAAACACTAACTGCAAATATTTATTTGATTCCAATAAAAAAATATGCTTTAACTTTTGATTTTGATGCAACAACTTCTAATATTAAACCTTTTGGTATTCTGGGTAAATTTTCATTTATAGATAAAAATCTTTTTAAAGGTGCTGAAATTTTAGAACTTTCTTACCAGGGATCATTAAATGTTTCAAAAGACGCTTCCGATGATTCGAATTTTTTTAATTCCTGGGAAATGATTACCAATGCATCATTAACGATTCCTCGGATATTTTTTCCAATTGACACAAAAAACATTATTCCAAATTATATGTCACCACAATCCAATATCAATCTTTCATTTGGTATGCAAAAGAATATTGGATTAGATAGACAAACATTAACTACAGGTTTGGGTTATAATTGGCGAAGCTCAAAAAGAGTAGGCCATAAATTAGATATCTATAATTTACAATACATCGAGAATAAAAATGTTGATAATTATTTTATAGTGTATAGTTCAGAATATAAGAAACTTAACCAAACATCAGAAAATACCGGTGTACTATTACCAGAAAATAAAAAACAGAATTATGAATCAATAAATAATGATTATATAAATATTATTCTGAATCCTGATAATAATTATGAAGAAACACATCCTGAAGATTATAATACTGTTTCAGATGTTAATGAACGCCAAGAAATACTTATTGAAGATGTGCTGGTTCCTGTTATATCCTATAGTTTTAATTACAATACAAAAGTTAATTTAAATGATAATAACTTTCAATTTCTAACAGGAAGAATCGTTTCTTCAGGAAGTTTAACATCTCAATTAGTGAGTAAAGAAAATGAAAGAGGGCAAAAAGTTCTGTTTGGCTTACCCATAGCACAGTATATAAAAACAGAAGTTGAATATAAAAAATACTGGGATTTTTCAAAAAATAGAATTTTTGTTTTTAGAACCTTTATAGGTGCTGCTTTTCCTTTTGGAAACTCAAGTAATGTGCCTTTTAGCCGTAGTTATAATGCAGGAGGATCAAATGATATTAGGGCTTGGAGAACTTTTGATCTTGGTCCGGGTGGAGAAATAAATACTTTAGAATTTAACGTTGGTACATTTAAAATGGTAACTAACTTTGAATATCGTTTTAAGATGATGGACAAGATCTATAGTGCTTTATTTGTTGACATTGGAAATATTTGGGATATTACCAACTCAACTCTTGTTTCAGATACAGGTAAGTTTACAGGGTTTGATTCATTAAAAAACTCGGCAATTGGCTCAGGGTTTGGTATAAGATATGATTTTAGTTTCTTAGTTTTTCGTTTTGATATTGGATTTAAAACGTATGAGCCTTATTTAATTGAGCAAAATAAATGGTTTACAAATTATAATTTTGGAAATGCTGTTTATAATATAGGTATCAATTACCCATTTTAAATACTTTTTATTTCTTATTTTTGTGTTTCATTAAAAATTCAATTTAAATTATATAAAAATGTCAAAAAAATTCAAATCAGGTGTAATTACAGGTAAGGATGTTCAAGAAATATTTAAACTTGCTAAAGAAAAGAAATTTGCCCTTCCAGCCGTTAATGTAATAGGATCAAGTTCGATAAATGCTATTTTAGAAACAGCTAAAGAATTAAATGCTCCGGTAATGATACAGTTCTCAAATGGTGGAGGTCATTTTAATGCAGGAAAAGGTTTAAGTAATGAAAATCAAGCAGCTGCTATTGCAGGTTCAATTGCTGGGGCCAAACATGTTCATACAATGGCAAAAGCTTATGAAATACCTGTTATTTTACATACTGATCATTGTGCAAAAAAATTATTGCCGTGGATTGATGGTTTGTTAGATGCCGGTGAAGAATTTTACAAACAAAATGGTGTTCCATTATTTAGTTCCCATATGATTGATTTATCAGAAGAACCAATTGAAGAAAATATTGAGATTTCTAAAAAGTACTTAGAAAGAATGAGTAAAATTGGAATGACCTTAGAAATTGAATTGGGAATTACAGGAGGTGAAGAAGATGGTGTGGATAATACAGATGTTGATTCTTCAAAATTATATACACAACCCGAAGAAGTTGCCTATGCTTATGAAGAACTTAAAAAAATAAGTGACAATTTTACAATTGCTGCTTCTTTTGGTAATGTTCATGGAGTATATAAACCGGGAAATGTAAAATTAACACCAAAAATTCTGGATAATTCTCAAAAATACATTGAAAAGAAATTCAATACTGAAAAAAATCCTGTTGATTTTGTATTTCACGGAGGTTCTGGTTCAAGTTTAGAAGAAATTAGAGAAGCTATAGGATATGGTGTTATTAAAATGAATATTGATACTGATACTCAATATGCATATATGGTTGGCATTAGAGATTTCATGGCAGAAATGAAAGGTTATTTACAATCTCAAATTGGTAATCCCGATGGTTCAGATGCTCCAAACAAAAAATATTATGACCCTAGAAATTGGGTTAGAAAAGGAGAACTTACCTTAAAAGCACGTTTAAAACAAGCTTTTGAAGATCTAAATAATATTGATACATTATAAAAAGCAAAGGGGAGAATCTTACTAAGGTTCTCCTATTTTTTTTTTTATTAACTTGCCCCACTGATTTAAACAATAAAAAATATTTTTTTATGAGTTTATGGTTTACACGAAAAGATAAAGGAATTCAAACCTCTACCGAAGAAAAAAAAGATGTTCCAAAAGGGCTTTGGTATAAAACACCTAGTGGAAAAGTTATTGATTCCGATGAATTAAAAGAGAATAAATATGTTAGTCCGGAAGATGGTTATCATGTTAGAATTGGTAGTGAACAATATTTTGAAATATTGTTTGACAATAACAAGTTTAGAGAACTAGATGCTAAACTAACTTCTAAAGACCCACTTAAGTTTGTAGACACTAAAAAATATACTGATCGATTAAAACAAGCACAATCAAAAACCAAATTAAAAGATGCGGTTAGAACTGCTGTTGGAAAATCAATAGGTAAGGATTTGGTTATTGCTGCAATGGACTTTTCTTTTATCGGTGGTTCAATGGGAAGTGTTGTTGGTGAAAAAATTGCCAGAGCAATTGATTATTCCATAAAAAAGAAAATACCTTTTTTAATGATATCAAAATCTGGAGGTGCGCGTATGCAAGAAGCATCTTTATCATTGATGCAATTGGTTAAAACATCAGCAAAACTGGCACAACTGTCTGAAGCAAAAATTCCTTATATTTCTTTGAGTACTGATCCTACAACCGGAGGTACAACGGCTTCATATGCCATGCTAGGCGATATTAATATTGCAGAGCCTAAGGCATTGATTGGGTTTGCCGGGCCGAGAATTGTAAAAGACACAACCGGTAAAGATCTACCCGAAGGTTTCCAACGATCGGAATTTTTATTGGAACATGGTTTTTTAGATAAAATAATTGATCGTAAAGATTTAAAACAGCAAGTTAATTTATACATTGACTTAATTCAAAATAATCCAATTAGAAAATAATTTTTTATAATGATTAAATAAATAAAAAAACTCCGAAATGAATATTCATTTCGGAGTTTTTTATTATTAACTCAAATTTATATTAACGTTTTATATTGCTTAAATGAATTTCAATTTCTTTACCGTCAACAGTAACTATAGCCAGATCATCACATTCACCATTTCCATAATCTAACATAATTTTTTTACCACCTCTTTCTATTTCAGTTTTACCACTTACAATAAATCTACATGACATCTCTCTGCGTAAAGGTTCTACGATTGTTGCAGTATTTACGGTCCCATCTTTTTTAGTGATTGTCCATTGTCCAGATATTAAAAACACATTGTCGCCCCATGCGCCACTTCCAACACCTTCTATCCATTCTCTAACTCTTTCTCCTTCAACGGTTACAAAAGTCCCGTCATCCCATATAATTTTAATATTTTTATTTATAGTTGCTTCAGGATTACCATTTTCATTGAATCTAATCCTGATCTTATTAATTTCTCCTTCAACCTTTTTACTATTAAAATAGAAATTATCAAAAGTATAATCAATAGTAACTGTTAAGTCAGTAATATTATAAATATACTCCATGTTTATTTTACCACTTACTATATTTTCATTTTTTGTTACACAACCATCACCAAAATCAATAGTTATTATTTTAGTGTTAGTTGTAAGTACTTTTGTAATGGTAACACATTCAGGAATAAATTTACTTTCAACTTCTACACCTTTGGCAGCAGTTTGATTTTCTTCATTGTAATAAACATCTTCAATAATTGCATTAACACCTTCTGAAACATTATCAATTTCAGCTTGTTCGATAGCGCTAGCTTCGTCTAATTGAACTCCATCCATATCAGTACCATCATCCTGACAGCTGATCAACATAAAAGCTGAAAAAATCAAAGTAAGAATACTGAATTTAAATAATTGTACATTTTTTGTTTTCATAGTTTAAATTTTAATTTATAAACGCAATTGCTGTAAATTTGTTATGTTTCTTTGACAAAAAGTATTTAAAAAGGTTTAATTTAGAAAGTTAAAAAAACAAAATCTTGTCAATCAAAATAATAGTTATATATTTGCCGCCTGATACAAAAAATGTATTTAGTGTACATAAAAATTATTAATCAAATTAATGTTAGCATGTATTTAACAGCAGAAAAAAAGAAAGAGATTTTCAAAAAACACGGAAAATCTGAAAATGATTCAGGATCGGCAGAAGGTCAAATTGCATTATTTACTTATAGAATTGGCCATTTAACCGAACACTTGAAAAACAATCGTAAAGATTTTAACACGCAACGTTCACTAGTTAAATTAGTAGGAAAACGTAGAAATCACTTGGATTATTTAATGAAAAATGATATTACAAGATATCGTGAAATCATTAAAGAATTAGGGTTAAGAAAATAATTTTATTGAGAGGCTTTATGCCTCTCTTTTTTTATTCTGTTCAAAAGGTAATTCATTGGCAAACTTCATTTACAACACAACTACACAAGTTAAACAATGAATTAAATTATTTACTTGATATCAAGTAAATGTAAAAAACAAATTATGATTCCAAAAGTATTTAAAGAAATTATTGACTTAGGAGATGGAAGAACTATTTCAATTGAAACTGGTAAGTTAGCAAAACAGGCTCACGGTTCTGTTGTAGTTCAATCAGGTAACTGTATGCTGTTATGTACAGTTGTTTCTAATTATAAACAAAGTGATGTAGACTTTTTACCTTTAACGGTAGATTACAGAGAAAAATTTGCGGCAGCCGGTAGATATCCAGGTGGATTTTTTAAGCGTGAAGCAAGACCAAGTGATGGTGAAGTTTTAACAATGAGATTAGTTGACAGAGTTTTACGTCCACTTTTTCCAAAAGATTATCATGCTGAAACTCAGGTTATGATTCAGATGATGTCTCATGATGATGATGTTATGCCGGATGCTATGGCAGGATTAGCTGCATCCGCTGCAATTCAACTTTCTGATTTCCCTTTTGAAACTGCTATTTCTGAAGTAAGGGTTGGTCGTGTAGATGGTAAATTAATTATTAACCCTACAAGATCACAATTATTAGAATCTGATATTGAAATGGTCATTGGTGCTTCTGCTGACTCAGTAATGATGGTTGAAGGTGAAATGGATGAAATTTCAGAAGAAGAAATGGTTGAAGCGATCAAATTTGCACATGAAGCTATAAAAGTACAATGTGATGCACAAATTAAATTGGCTGAAGCATTTGGAAAAAAAGAAGTTCGTGAATATGAATCTGAAAAAGAAGATGAAGATCTGTCTAAGAAAATTCACGAAATGACCTATGATAAAGTTTATGCAGTTGCTAAAGCAGGATCTTCAAAACAAGAAAGAACTACTGCATTTTCAGAAATAAAAGAAGAAATTTTAACAAGTTTCTCTGAAGAAGAAACAGATGAATTTGGAGATTTAATCTCTAAATATTATTATAAGGCAGAAAAAGCAGCTGTTCGTGACCTTACTTTAAATGAGGGGTTACGTTTAGATGGTAGAAAAACGGATGAGATTAGACCAATTTGGTGTGAGATTGATTATTTACCTTCTACTCACGGTTCAGCAATTTTTACACGTGGAGAAACCCAAGCTTTAGCTACAGTAACTTTAGGGACTTCTAGAGAAGCTAATAAAATTGATATGCCTTCTTTTGAAGGAGAAGAGACATTCTATTTACACTATAATTTTCCACCTTTCTCAACAGGTGAAGCTAGACCATTAAGAGGAACTTCACGTAGAGAAGTAGGACATGGAAATTTAGCACAACGTGCATTAAAAGGTATGATTCCTGAGGACTGTCCATATACAGTTCGCGTAGTTTCGGAAATATTAGAATCTAATGGTTCTTCTTCTATGGCTACGGTTTGTTCAGGTACTATGGCATTAATGGATGCAGGTATTCAAATGAAAAAACCAGTTTCTGGTATTGCAATGGGATTGATCTCTGATAGCGAAACAGAAAAATATGCAGTTTTATCAGATATTTTAGGAGACGAAGATCATTTAGGTGATATGGACTTCAAAGTGACAGGAACTGAAGATGGAATTACTGCTTGCCAAATGGATATTAAAGTAAAAGGACTTTCATATGAGATATTGGTTAATGCATTAATACAAGCTCGTGAGGGCAGATTACATATTTTAGGTAAAATTACTGATACAATTGCCAAACCAAATGATGATGTAAAAGCACATGCTCCAAAAATGGTTTCTAGAACTATTCCTGGAGATTATATTGGATCATTGATTGGTCCTGGTGGAAAAGTAATTCAAGAATTACAAAAAGCCACTGGATGTACTATCGTTATTAATGAAGATCCTGTTACTGAAGAAGGTATTGTTGAAATTTTGGGGACCAATCAAGATGGAATTGATACGGTTTTAGCCAAAATAGACTCTTTATTATTCAAACCTGAAAAAGGTAATGTTTATGAGGTAAAAGTTATTAAAATTCTTGATTTTGGTGCTGTTGTAGAATATGTTGAAGCTCCAGGAAATGAAGTACTTTTACATGTTAGTGAATTGGCTTGGGAACGTACAAATAACGTAACTGATGTTGTTAATGTTGGAGATATTCTTGAGGTAAAATACTTTGGTATTGACCCAAGAACACGTAAGGAAAAAGTGTCTCGTAAGGCGTTGTTAGAAAAACCGGAAGGGTTTGTAGAAAGACCACCAAGAAACAATGATAATAGAGGTAGAGATAATCGAGGTAGAGATAACCGTAGAGATAGAAAACCTAGAGAAAATAAATAAGATTTTAAAATAATATTTGTTAAAATATTGTGTTTTTAGAAAACCTCAGGATTAATTCTTGAGGTTTTTTTTACTTTTTTGTAACATTTTATCATATTCTTACGTATATGTAAGTACACCACTAATTAAAAAACAAATTTAAAATTTATATATGAGACAATTAAAGATAACCAAACAAGTTACCAATCGAGAAACAGCGTCATTAGATAAATATTTGCAAGAAATTGGTAAGGTTGATTTAATTACCGCCGATGAAGAAGTAGAATTGGCACAACGTATTAAAGCAGGTGATCAAATTGCTTTGGAAAAATTGACCAAAGCTAATTTACGTTTTGTGGTTTCTGTAGCAAAACAATACCAAAATCAAGGATTAACACTTCCTGATTTAATTAATGAAGGAAACTTAGGATTAATAAAAGCAGCAAAAAGATTTGATGAAACTCGTGGATTCAAATTTATTTCGTATGCAGTTTGGTGGATTCGTCAATCTATATTGCAAGCACTGGCTGAGCAGTCTAGAATTGTACGTTTACCATTGAATAAAATTGGTTCTATCAATAAAATTAATAAAACTTTTGCCAGATTAGAGCAAGAAAATGAAAGAACTCCATCTGCAGAAGAGATTGCAAAAGAGTTAGATATGACTATAAGTGATGTTAAAGAATCTATGAAAAATTCTGGCCGTCACGTATCTATGGATGCTCCGTTAATTGAGGGAGAAGATTCAAATTTATATGATGTTCTAAGATCAGGTGAATCACCAAATCCTGATAGAGTATTATTGCATGAATCATTACAAGTTGAAATCTTACGCGCACTAGAAACATTAACGCCAAGAGAAGCAGATGTTGTAAAATTGTATTTTGGTCTTGGAAATCAACATCCAATGACATTAGAAGAAATAGGTGAAACATTCGATCTTACCAGAGAACGTGTACGTCAAATAAAAGAAAAAGCAATTAGAAGATTAAAACATACTTCAAGAAGTAAAATTTTAAGATCTTATTTAGGATAATAATTAAGGTTTAGATTAGATAAAAAAAGCTCATGATTTTTCGTGAGCTTTTCTTTTTATCTTACTTTTGTCAAAAACTTCTATAAATGAAACGAATAATTGCTCCTTCACTTCTAGCTGCCGATTTTGGTAATTTACAACATGAAATAGAAATGGTAAATAAAAGTGAAGCCGATTGGTTTCATTTAGATATTATGGATGGTGTTTTTGTCCCAAATATTTCTTACGGAATGCCGGTAATTTCAACTATTAATAAAATTGCCAATAAACCATTGGATGTTCATTTAATGATTGTTGATCCGGATAGGTATATCAGTATATTTAAAAAAGTTGGAGCAGATATTTTAACCGTTCATTACGAGGCTTGTAAACATTTGCATCGCACCGTTCAAGCAATTAAAGCTGAAGGAATGCAAGCAGGAGTTTCATTAAATCCTCATACACCTGTTTCAGTATTAGAAGATATCATTCAAGATTTAGATTTGGTATTGATCATGAGTGTTAATCCGGGTTTTGGTGGACAAAGTTTTATTGAGAACACCTATAAAAAAGTAAAACAATTGCGTAAATTGATTGATAAAAATAATTCAAAAGTAATCATTGAGGTTGATGGAGGCGTAAATGATAAGAATATTAGCAAATTAGCTGAGGCGGGTGCCAATGCATTTGTTGCAGGTAGTTTTGTTTTTAAAAGTGAAGACCCAACTAAAACAATCCACAACTTAAAAAAATCCTAAATATTATTTTTTAAAACTGATTAATGGTTTTTCTAATTGCTACCAACTTTGTTAGAAGGTTTTCTAAATAATCTAATTTTAGCATATTAGCACCATCCGATTTCGCAATACTCGGGTTGAAATGAGTTTCTAAAAACAAACCATCAACACCCACAGCAATTCCTGCTTTAGCAATGGTTTCAATTAATTCCGGTTTCCCCCCTGTCACGCCACTAGATTGATTGGGTTGTTGTAAAGAGTGAGTAATGTCTAAAATAGTTGGCGCATATTGTTGCATTTCAGGAATTCCTCTAAAATCAACAATCATATCTTGATAACCGAACATAGTACCTCTATCAGTAATCATGGCTTGTTCATTACCACTATCATATACTTTTTCAACAGCGTGTTTCATAGCTTCAGGGCTCATAAATTGCCCTTTTTTTAAGTTGACGACTTTTCCTGTTTTGGCAGCAGCTACTAGCAAATCAGTTTGCCGTACCAAAAATGCAGGAATCTGTAAAACATCAACATAGGCCGCTGCTTTTTCAGCATCAGTTACTTCATGAATATCAGTAACTGTAGGTATTTGAAAAGTCATTCCAACTTTTTTAAGGATCTCCAAGGCATTTTCATCTCCAATTCCAGTGAAACTATCAATTCGTGAGCGATTTGCTTTTTTAAAACTTCCTTTGAAAACATAAGGTATTTCCAGTTTATTGGTAATTTCTACACACTTTTCCGCAATTTGCATTGCCATCTCTTCACTTTCAATGGCACAGGGTCCTGCGAGTAAAAAGAAATTATTGCTGTCAAGGTGTTTTAAATTAGGAATTTTATAAAGATTCATTTTATTATTATTTTCAAATTTAAAGTTAAACAAATAAAGAAGGGAAATATTAAAAACTCTAAGTTAATTTGTTAAATTTTGAAATAAGCTTTCAAGATTATTTACTTTTTGTTGAATTTGTAATGTTTTTAAACCATTTTCTTGAGCAAAATCAAATATTTTTGGCCGCATATCTTTTTTAGTATCAAAAGATATTTGCCATGTATTGTCAAAAATATTTTGAGTTTTTATTACATTCGAAATATTATTTAAAAGCTGCTCTTCAACTCTAAGGTCGAATTCAACTTCAATGATCTGTTCTTGAATTTCTAAAAGATCTTTAAGTTTTTCATCAGCAACAATCACTCCTTTATTGATAATTATAACCCTATCACACATCGCTTCAACTTCTTGCATGATGTGTGTTGATAATAAAACTGTTTTTGTTTTGCCAATTTCTATGATCAAATTTCTAATATCTGACAATTGGTTTGGATCTAAACCTGTAGTTGGTTCATCTAAGATCAAAACATCAGGGTCATGTAATAATGCTGCAGCTAGGCCAACTCTTTGCCGGTAACCTTTAGAAAGCTGACTTATTTTTTTATTTTTTTCAGGAGTTAAACCAACCAAATTAATAATTTCATCAATTCTATTTTTTGAAATTTTATGAATATTGGCATTGAATTGTAGATATTCTTTAATGTATAAATCAGTATATAAAGGATTGTGCTCCGGCAAATAACCTACAGATTGTTTTACTTCTAAAGGATTTTGTAAAGTGTCAAATCCATTTACTTTTATATCTCCGCTATTTTGAGAAATATAAGTCGTTAAAATTTTCATCATCGTAGATTTTCCTGCTCCATTAGGACCTAAAAAGCCTACGATTTCACCTGAATTTATCTCAAAACTAACATCGTTCAATGCTTTTTGATTACCATAGTTTTTGGATGTGTTTTGAACTAGAATAGACATTTTTTATTTTTTTAATTACACAAAGAAACAAAACTTTATTCAAAAATTTAATAGAATATGAGGAGTATAGATTTAAAACCGACTTTTATTTTATTTGTTTTGTAGTATTTCAAAGGAAAGTTAAGCAATTTGTTAAAATTCTAATAAAAATTGTTGTAATTAAAAAATATATTTATAGATTTGCTGCATATTTAAAAAAGATGAAAAGCACGCTTGATTTTTTTACTCGTTTTTATTTTTACTTTTATTTTAATGATAAAAGCGAGATATGATATGTATATAATTTAAAACTAAGAATAAACATAGAAAATCTCGAAATATTTCGAGATTTTTTTTTTGATAAAATTTTATGAAAGTAGCGATACAAGGAATTAGAGGATCATTTCACGACATTGTAGCCAGACAATATTTTGGTAATCAGATAGAGATTAAGGAATGTATGTCGTTTACGGAAATTCCGGTTCTTTTAAAAAATAATCAGGTTGATAGTGCCGTTATGGCAATCGAGAATTCTATTGCCGGAGCTATTTTGCCAAATTATGCTTTAATAGATGAGTATAATTTAAATATTGAAGGAGAACTTTATTTAAATATTCACCATAATTTGATGGCATTAAAAGGCCAGAAATTAGGAGATATTAAAGAAGTTTGGTCACATCCTATGGCAATTTTACAATGTAGAAAGTTTTTTAGAAATCAACCAAATATTAAATTAATTGAAGAAAAGGATACTGCTGAAGTAGCAGAAAGAATCAGTAATGAAAAAATAAAGGGAGTAGCAGCAATTGCTAGTAAAGAAGCTGCGCAATTATTCGGTTTAGAAATAATTGAAGATAATATTCAAACCATTAAAAACAATTCAACCAGATTTTTTATTTTAAAGAAAGGAAAGAACACTCCTTTTCACGAAAGTAAAATGGAAGGCGCAAAAAACAAAGCATCTATAAAATTTATTACCAAACATAACAAAGGAAGTTTGGCAGAGGTTTTAGATATTTTTGCAAAACATGAGATAAATTTAACAAAGATTCAATCCATGCCTATAATTGATCAGCCATGGAGCTATGCTTTCTTTATTGATTTATTAATTAATGATTTTAAACTATATGAAAATGCCTTGCATTTGATCAATACGAAAGTAAAACAATTACAAATTTTAGGAGAATACCACCAAAATAAGGGATATGAAGTTTGAAAAAGCAAATAGATTAAAAAATGTTGAAGAGTATTACTTTTCCACTAAATTAAGAGAGGTAAGATCACTTATAAATGAAGGTAAGCCAATTATTAACTTAGGAATTGGTAGTCCTGATTTACGACCACCTCAAGAAGTTATTGAAGCCATTTCAAAAGCTTCTTTAAATCCTAATAACCATGGTTATCAAAGCTATCAGGGTATTCCCGAATTACGACAATCTATTGCTAAATTTTACGATAAACATTTCAATGTAAAACTTAGTACAGACCATGAAATACTACCGTTAATGGGATCTAAAGAGGGTATTTTACATATTTCAATGGCTTTTTTAAATAAAGGAGATAGTGTTTTGATTCCAAATCCCGGTTACCCTACTTATGCATCAGTAACTAAATTAGTAGAAGCGAAACCGGTTTTTTATAATTTAACAGGGGAGAACAATTGGTTACCGGATCTAGAATCTTTAGAAAAGATGGATCTATCAAATGTTAAGATTATGTGGGTAAATTATCCGCATATGCCAACAGGTACGAATCCTACGGATGAATTGTTTAAAAAATTGATTGTATTTGCTAAAAAGCATAGTATTTTATTGGTAAATGACAATCCGTATAGTTTTATTTTAAATGATGATCCGAAAAGTATTTTATCCTTTGAAGGTGCTAAAGAAGTAGCCATTGAATTAAATTCTTTGAGTAAAACATTTAATATGGCAGGATGGAGAGTTGGTATGGTATTGGGAAATGAAGAGAACCTTAAAAATATTCTTCAAGTAAAAAGCAATATGGATTCAGGTATGTATTTTGGTATTCAAAAAGGAGCCATAGCTGCATTAAATTTATCTGAAGAATGGTTAAAAGGCATAAATGATATCTATACAAAACGTAGGGAAATAGTTTGGAAAATTTGTGATGCTTTACAATGTAGTTATGATAAAAGCAGTTCCGGATTATTTGTTTGGGCCAAAATTCAGAACGGTAAAAAATCTATTGAAGTCACCGATAATTTATTATATGATAAAAATATTTTTGTTGCCCCGGGAACTGTATTTGGTGACAACGGTGAAGGATATATCAGATTTTCAATTTGTGTTGTAGAAGAAAAATTACAAGAAGTCTTAACAAGAGTATCATGAAAAAAATAGCAGTTATTGGTTTAGGTTTAATAGGAGGCTCTTTGGCTTTAGAGTTAAAAAAAGTTACTTGGGCAACTATTTATGGTATTGATAAAAATCCTGATCATTTAGAGAAAGCTTTAGAATTGGGAATTATTTTTGAAAAAGCAACAATTGATATTGTAAAAGAAGTAGATGTTGTCATTATTGCTGTTCCGGTTAATATTATTCCGGTAATAACGCTTCAGGTTTTGAATTTGATCAATGATAATACTTTGGTTTTTGATGTTGGTTCAACAAAAAAAGCGGTATGTACAGCTGTAAAAAACCATTCAAAAAGAAAGAATTTTGTCGCCACTCACCCCATTGCAGGAACAGAATTTTCAGGCCCTGAAGCTGCTATATACGATTTATTTACAGGTAAAGTAAACATTATCTGTGAGCAAGATCTAAGTAGTGAAGATATGATTGAAAAGGCAGTTTCATTATTTGAAACTTTAAAAATGCGAAACGTATTTATGGATTCGGCAAAACAACACGATAAACATATTGCCTACGTTTCTCATCTTTCGCATATTAGTTCTTTTATGCTTGGAAAAACAGTACTAGAAATTGAGAAAGATGAGAAAAGTATTTTTAATATGGCAGGAAGTGGTTTTGCATCAACTGTAAGGTTGGCTAAAAGTAATCCTGAGACATGGACACCAATTTTTTTACAGAACAAAGAAAATATTTTAAAATCACTAACGGAATACATAAAAAATTTAAATCAATTTAAAGAAATAATTAATAACGAATCAGGGGAAGAAGTTTTTGCAATGATGCAAAATACAAACCGAATAAAAGGTGTTTTAACAGGAATAAACAATTAATTAAAAAAATGGAAAATACAAATTTTAGAACATGGTTAGATAACATGCAATTGAGTCACCCATTGGTGATTGCAGGGCCATGCAGTGCAGAAACTGAAGAACAAGTTTTAGAAGTGGCACACGAATTAAAAAATACTGATGCAACAGTTTTTAGAGCAGGTGTTTGGAAACCAAGAACACGTCCCGGATCTTTTGAAGGTAGCGGAGTTAAAGCTTTGCCTTGGATGCAAAAAGTAAAAGAAGAAACGGGTTTATTAACAGCTGTAGAAGTAGCTAATGCGCAACACGCAAAATTGGCATTAGAATTTGATATTGATATTTTGTGGATTGGCGCAAGAACTACTGTCAACCCATTTGCTGTTCAAGAAATTGCAGAAGCTTTAAGAGGTACAGATAAAATTGTGTTGGTAAAAAATCCGATAAATCCTGATTTGGAACTTTGGATTGGAGCCATAGAGAGATTTCTTAAAATGGGAATTAAAAATTTAGGTGCTATACACCGAGGTTTTTCATCTTTTAGAAAATCAAAATACAGAAATATTCCAAGTTGGCAAATTCCAATTGATCTAAAAAATAGATACCCTTCATTACCAATAATTAATGACCCATCACATATTTGTGGGAATAGGGAATTAATTTGTGAAGTATCTCAAACTGCCTTAGATTTAAAATTTGATGGTTTGATGATAGAAACACATTGTGATCCTGATAAAGCATGGAGTGATGCAAAACAACAAATTAAACCAGATCGTTTGGTGGAAATAATGCAGGTTTTAAAGGTAAGAAAGCCACGTTTTGAGAGGGAAGAATACATTTCAAAATTAGATGCTATAAGACAGGAGATCAACGCTAAAGATGATCAGTTAATAGAAACTTTATCAGAAAGAATGTTTTTAGTAGAAAATATTGGTAAAGCAAAAAAAGAAAGTAATGTAGCTGTTTTACAAAATACCCGTTGGCAGGAAATATTACAAAAAGTGATTGATAAGGGTCAGGAACAAGGATTAACACAAGATTTTATTGAAAAAATATTTAAAGCAATCCATCAAGAATCTATAGCACATCAAGAAAAAATAATTAATGGATAAATTATATATTTAATTATCTCATAAAACCTGTCTATATTTAGGCAGGTTTTTAATTTTTAAAATGAGTAAACCAAAACATATTTTAGTTATTCGTCTTTCTGCAATAGGTGATGTTGCAATGAGTGTTCCTGTTTTAAGAAGTTTTGTAAGTCAAAATCCAGATGTTAAGATCACAGTTTTGTCAAGAGCCTTTTTAAAGCCATTATTTGATGGTATTTCTAATGTTAATTTTTATGCCGCAGATTTAAAAGGTATTCATAAAGGAATATTTGGATTAAAAAAATTATCAAATGAATTATTAAATTTAAAAATTGATGCCATAGCTGATATTCATAATGTTTTGCGTTCAAAAATATTAAGATTATTCTTATCATTTTCAAATATTAAAATTGTTGTTATAGATAAAGGTAGGGCAGAGAAAAAAGCTTTAACAAGAATACAAAATAAGATTTTTAAGCAATTGCGTTCAACACATGAACGTTATGCTGATGTTTTTAGAGAATTAGGTTTTGAAGTAGATCTGTCTAAATATCAATACCCTGAAAAAAAAGTAGTTTCTTCAAAAACCAAATCAATAATTGGGAATAGTGATAAAATAATGATTGGAATTGCTCCATTTACGCAATATAAATCTAAAATGTACCCATTAGATCTAATGGAAGTAATTATTAGTGAGTTATCACAAAATTCAAACTATCAGATTATTTTTTTTGGAGGAGGTCAAAAAGAGATTGAAATATTAAATTCTTATGAAGATAAGTATAAAAATACGATTTCATTTGTGGAAAAATTTAATTTCGATGAAGAATTGGTTTTAATTTCAAATTTAGACTGTATGTTAAGTATGGATTCTGCAAATGCTCATTTGGCAGCTATGGAAGGTGTAAAAACGATAACATTATGGGGAATAACACATCCTTATGCAGGGTTTTATCCATTTCAACAACCCATGGAATATGCTTTAATACCGGATTTGCAAAAATATCCAAATATTCCTTGTTCGATCTATGGTAATAAAGTTTGTAATGGGTATGAAGATGTTATGCAAACAATTAACCCATATGAAGTTATCAAAAAAATAGAAGAAGTAATAAAGTCTCCAAAAAAATAATTTTTGGAGACTTTAAAAAGGTACTGATTAGTTTATAAGTTTGGAATTCTTAAAACCTGACCTGGATAGATTTTATCAGGATCGGTTAAAGCAGGTTTATTTGCCTCAAAAATTTCAGGATATTTCATAGCATCACCATAATATTTTTTAGCGATTAAACTCAATGACTCACCACTTTGAACAGTGTGCATTTTTGCTTCAGGCTCTGGTATGGCAGTTGTCATTTTATCTTCTACATTTGCAATACCCTTTGTGTTTCCCAAAGTTAAAATTACTTTTTCGCGAGTAGCTTGATTAGCAGCAGTACCCCAAACTTTAGCAGTATCACCATCAACTTCAATATCTATATCAGTTACATCGTAACCATAAGATTGTATTGTATTCATTAATTTAGAAGCATTTACTTTGTTTTCGGCAGCAGAATCTATTGATTTATTACCTGCACTTTTTAAAAATGAAAAAAGTCCCATATTTTTATTTTTTAAGATTAGTTTTTAATAATGTGAAAATACAAAATTATAAGTATAAAATAAAGAAAATCACTTAAAAAAATAGTTAAATAATAGTTATAAAAATACCTATATTTGTAAAAACATATATTTTGGAAACACATAATTTTGATAAAAATAATTCAATTTTAAATAGTTTTATAGCTGAAATAAGAGATGTTAATATACAAAAGGATTCAATGCGTTTTAGAAGAAATATTGAACGAATTGGAGAAATATTGAGTTATGAATTGAGTAAAAAATTAGTGTTTTTATCAAAAAACGTAGAAACACCACTTGGTAAAAAAAATATAGAGATCATACAAAATAATTTAGTTCTATGCTCAGTGTTAAGAGCCGGTTTACCTTTACATCAAGGAATACTTAATTATTTTGATTCAATTGAAAATGCATTTATTTCTGCCTATCGTCACCATACAACAGGAGATGATTTTGATATAAAAGTAGAATATTTAGCCTCACCTTCATTAGAAGGAAAAACATTAATTTTAGCAGATCCCATGTTGGCAACAGGAAAATCTTTAGTTGCTGTATATAAAACACTTAAAAAATTAGGAAGAATTAAACAAATTCATATTGTTTCTGTAATTGCTGCCGCTGAAGGGATTAAGTATGTTACAGAACACTTTCCAGAAAACACACATCTTTGGGTTGCAACAGTTGATGAAATTTTAGATAAAAGAGGTTACATAGTTCCTGGATTAGGAGATGCTGGTGATTTGGCTTTTGGCAGTAAACTTTAGTATAAAAAAGTTACTACAATCGATAATATTAAAAACATTATCAGAATTGCTTCTTTGAACCAATAATCTTTTACTGTTTGCAAATATTTAGTAAAAAGAATAGAAAAGGGAAAAAATAAAAATATAAATTCAGAACCATCTTTTATTGGAGAAATGATTGCTAAAATTAAAGCAAGAAATAAATGTATTAAAAGTAATGTGTAAGTTACTTTTTTATATTTTTTTGCTTTCAAAGATTTTTTTAATGTTGGATAAATAGACCACATAATAAATACTAAAATAATTGCTATGGGAAGAAGTAGATTTAGATCGTTGTAATTTGTATAATCAAATCCAAAACTAAAGGACCATATTTTAGAAAACAACTGTTCTTTATTAACGATTAAAAGATAAACATAATACAAGTAAATTGGTGTAATAAATCCAATTATTGGAATAATAAAGTAATTCCATTTTATTTTTCTAAATACAATAATTGCCACATATATTAAAATCAAATAAGCAATACTCCAACTATAAAAAAGTGTAGCTAAACCTATCCAAAAAGCACTATCAAAAAGTTTACTTTTAGTTTCAAATAAAGAACGAAGACTATAAATCCGTCGAATAGCAAAAAACAAAAAGAAATTACTAATTAATATTTTATAATTAGCGAAGGTTTTAGGGAATAATGCAAATAATAAAATAAAGATCAATAAAGCATAAGAATTATCACTTGTTAATTTATTTTTCCGAGTAATAAAATTGTGGATAAATAAAAAAAGTAAAAAAAAGAATAAATAAAAACTTATATATATAAAAGATGAAGTGTAATTTTCATCAGAAAAATTAATAATTACAGCTGTAAAATAAACTAGAATACTAAAAATATTTAGTATTAGAAAATTGATTGGCTTGGTCTTATTAAAAAAATCAGCTATCATAATGAAATTTCATTTTTTTTCAATTCAATTTAATTCAGGAATGATTTCTAAATAAAAATCCATATTTTTGAAAAATATAACAAGTATAAAGCGAATGTAAAAAACTTTACGACATAAGCCTAAAGCTTTTGTTGTTTTTAAAATATAAATTTATGTTAGCAAACAATTTTTTTAGAGCAATAGCAGATTTTACTACAGATTGTTTATTTCAACCCTATGATGCCTTGCGCTCTATTGATAGCTGGTGGATCTCAAATATTGTTAGTATTGTATTATTATCTATTGGTACTGTTTTATTTTTCTATTGGTTAGGTCAATTACAAAAGTTTAGAAAAACTGCAAACGAATAAGTGTACGTCTTGAATTGATTAAATCTTTTTTAGTGGGGAGCAAAAATAAACTCAAAAGATTTCGTGAAAACGAAACATTTAAAAATGTTATACAACCAACCAGGCAAGAAGTACTTGATGGTTTTTCAATTAAAGGAGAATGGAGTACTTTTTTTAATAATGAAAACCCTATTATTTTAGAACTTGGGTGTGGGAAGGGTGAATACACTGTTGCTTTAGCTAAAAAAAACCCAAATATTAACTTTATTGGTATTGATATTAAAGGAGCTCGATTTTGGCGTGGTGCAAAATCAGCTATTGAGGGTCAATTAGATAATGTTGCTTTTTTACGCACCCAAATTGAGTTAATTGACCAATGTTTTGACAAAAGTGAAGTTAGTGAAATTTGGATTACATTTCCCGATCCACAAATAAAATATAAGCGCACAAAACATAGATTGGTCAACGCCGAATTTTTAAAGAAGTATCAATATATTTTAAATGATAAAGGAATAATTCATTTAAAAACAGATAGTGAATTTTTACATGGATATTTGTTGGGTTTGTTGCATGAAGGGAATCATCAGATTTTATTTGCACATCATGATATTTATAACAGTAGTAGTCCACCTGTAGAAGCAACATCTATACAGACTTTTTATGAAAATCAATATTTAGAAAAAAATAAACCTATAACCTATATTAAATTCAAAACAGTTTATAATGATTAGTTGATGTATGAAAAATGAAGGTTTTTTTGAAAGTGTATATAAAGTTGCCAGAAAAATACCCTATGGTAAAGTTACATCATATGGTACAATAGCTAAATATTTAGGCATGTCCAAATCAGCTAGAATGGTTGGTTGGGCAATGAATAATTCTAAAAACGATCCAACGATACCTGCACATAGAGTTGTGAATAAAAATGGACTTTTAACAGGTAAACATCATTTTGAGGGAACAAATCTTATGCAACAATTATTAGAAAACGAAGGAGTTATTATAAAGAATAATCAAATTCAGAATTTTAAGCAAGTTTTTTGGGAACCGGAAAAGCTATAAAATACAAGTCTATTTTAATAAAGATTTTTTTAATTTGTAAAAAAAAATTATTATAAATCTTTTTCTTTTTTATATTTGTATATCTTTGTAATAAATTGAAAAACATATCATGAAGAAATATTTACCTAAAATTACAATAATATTTTTTTTCTTCTTTACCATAACTAGTTATTCTCAATTAGATATAAGTCATGAAGTTGGAGTTATGTTTGGTGTATCATCATTTCAAACAGATTTTGGAGAAAGATATGATTTCCCAAGCGCAAATGCTGCTAGTATGAGTTTTGGAGTTATGCATTATTTAAAATTTTATGGTAGTCAATATAACTGGAGAAGTGGTACAAGTTTCTTTTCTGATCATTTTAAATTAAAAACATCGTTTGATTATATTCAAAAAACAAACGTTAAACATGAGCCTTGGGTTGGAGACCAGAGAGAAAATTTTGAGAAGTTAGATGCAATGAGAACCAATATTAAAATGTATAATATAGGTTCACAATTAGAATTTTATTTTTCTAGCTTAGAAAATTACAGTACTCTTTTTAGTAATAATAAATCATTTAACCCATATTTAAGTGCTGGTGTTCATTTTAGTTTTTATGATCCTAAAGTTACTTCAGAACTTAATGATAGTGGAGGACCAAATGATGAATTAAATATTGAAAATGAGCCATTTTTGTTTTTATACAAATGGCAATGGCAACAAGGTGCAGTTTTTAATGAACCAGGCACTGCTTTTGGTGTATCCGTTGGAGCTGGGATTCGATATTCTATGGAATATTTTGATATGGTACTTGATACACGTTGGCAGCATTTCTTTTCTGATAAAATTGACGGGTTAGATTCACCTAATGATCCCGGAAATAAATATAACGATACAATGATCTATGTAAATTTAGGCGTTATTTATACTTTTAACCATTATTATTAATCAATAAGGCTTAGCACATTATTTAAATCGTTTTTTAAATCATCAATATCTTCAATTCCCACACTTAATCTAATGAGAGAATCAATAATACCTGTTTTTTCTCTTTCTTTTTTTGGAATAGAAGCATGAGTCATAGTTGCCGGATGACCACATAATGATTCAACACCCCCAAGTGATTCTGCTAAAGTAAAGACCTTTAAATTTTCTAATATCTTAATTGCATCTTTATATTGATTTCCCTTTGTTGTAAAGGAAAGCATACCTCCAAAGTCATTCATTTGTTTTAATGCTATATTGTGGTTTGGGTGATTTTTGAATCCAGGCCAATAAACTTTATCAATTTTTGGATGATTTTCTAGGAATTCAGCGATAGCTTTTCCATTTTCACAATGACGTTGCATTCGTAAATGCAAGGTTTTAATGCCCCGTAAAACCAAAAAACTATCCATAGGGCCACAAACAGCTCCACTTGCATTTTGAATAAAATATAATTTATCAGCCAATTCTTTGTCTTTTACAATTAATCCACCTAAAATAACATCAGAGTGACCTCCTAAATATTTTGTTGCAGAATGCATTACAATATCAGCACCAAGCTCTAAAGGAGTTTGTAAAAAGGGAGTAGCAAATGTATTGTCAACAACCAAAAGGATATTATGTTTTTTTATAATTTTTGAAATGGCCTCAATATCAATAATATTTAACATTGGATTGGTAGGTGTTTCAACCCAAATCATTTTTGTTTTTGAGTTTATATTATTTTTGATATTAGAAGTATCAGCCATATTTATAAAACGAAAATCTATACCATATTTTTCAAATATTTTGGTAAATAAACGATGGGACCCTCCATATAGATCGCTTGTAGACATTACTTCATCTCCCGGGTTCAATAATTTAATAACAGCATCAACTGCCGCTAAACCAGAACCAAAAGCAAAACCATATTTCCCATTCTCAATACTTGCAAAAGATTTTTCTAATGCTGTTCGGGTTGGGTTTGCAGTACGGGAATATTCATAACCTTTATGTTTTCCAGGTGAATTTTGGGCATAAGTTGAAGTTTGATATATTGGAGTCATAACGGCTCCGGTACTTGGATCGTGTTGTTGTCCGCCATGTACAACTTTTGTATTGAATTTCATTTTAATAAATATTTATAAGATATATTATTGAACTAATTTTTTTAATGATAGAACTACACCTAAATGAATTCCTTCGTGATAATTATTAAAAATTATAGCATCTTCAATATTGTTTAAAGTAATTTTTGCACTTGTTAAATAGGAAGTAAATCCTTGAAACACACCAGAATTATAATCAAATTGAGTTTTATCAATAATACTAGTTAAATGTTCTTTAATGTATTTAATTTCTTCTTTTGTAACATTTGATGTTGGTTTAGTTCCTTTACGAAATCTTTTTACAAACTGCTCATCAATTTGTATGGGTAATCCAGACAAACCATAAGTTAGTAATTGTTCAGTAACAAGTGTATGAGCAATATTCCAAATAATAGAATTATTGAAATTTTGAGGAATTTTATTTAATTGAGTTAGACTTAATTCATCTAAGATATCGATGAATACTTTACGATTAAAAATTGTTGATTCAAATATTTTATCCATTTCAAATTTATTTTAGCTAAAAATAGGTAACTTTCCAATGAAAATATAATGAAAACAAAAAAATCAAACGATTATGAAAAAAATATATCATTTAAAAACATGTGATACGAATAAAAGAATATTGGGCTCTATTCCGCTTGACGGATTTATTTTACAAGAAATTAAAACAAATCCAATAACGGTTAAGCAGCTTGAAGAAATGCAGATATTATCTGGAAGTTATGAAGCTTTATTTAGTAAAAGGGCAAAAAAATACAAGCAAATGAATTTAAAAGATCAGACTTTAAATGAACAAGATTACAAACAACTAATATTGGATGAATATACTTTTTTAAAAAGACCGGTAGTTATTATTGAGGATAAAATATTTATTGGAAATAGCAAAAAAACAGTAGATTCGTTGAGGTTTAAATTAATAAAATAATTTTTTTTAAATTTCATATATTTTTATTTCAAAATTAATCAACCTTTATAATGAAAAATAAATATTTAAAGAAAAGTATAATAGCTTTTTTAATATTCTTAGTTTTTATTTTCTTGTCTAATATGTTCATATCTAATTTAGTAGAGAATAAAATAACAGAGTTATTGTTGAAAAATAATTCGGATTATTATACTACAACTGTAGAAAATGTTAGGTTTAATCTTTTAGATAGATCAATTACAGTTAATGATTTGATCTTATACCCAACCGATTTATCAATATCTGAATTAAAAAAAAGTGATTCAATTTCTAAAGATTTACATCAAATTTCTTTGTCTTCAATTCAATTGAATGGGATTCATTTATATAAAACAATTATTAAAAAAGAAATTGAAGTTAATGAGTTAGAACTAAACGATCTAATTGTTCAAAAGTTTAAAAATTCAAAAACTAAAAGAATTGAATCAAAGAAAAAACCTTTCAATTTAGATTCAATTTATATTGAAAAGATCAATGATTTTAAGATAAATAAAATCGATATCAATAACATTTCTTACCAAATTGTTGATATTATTTCTAATGATACCCTTTTTCAACACAAGCCTTTAAGTTTGGATCTGGATGGATTTAAATTAGACAATTATTTTGATCACTATTTTAAAATTGAACCTATTAAAGATCACTTTGAAATTAATGATATTAAAATTCACTTGGCCGAGAAGAAATTTATTTTAAATATTGGAGCTTTAAATTTAGATTTTGAAAAAGAAGTAATAAGTATTAAAAATTTCAGATATAAACCTACAATGGATCTTATTGCTTTGGCTAAGACCTATAAATATAATGATGCAACATTTGATATTGAAATAGAAAGTTTAAATGTTTATAATTATGATCTTCACAAAACTGTAAAGAATGAAGGTGTATTTATTGATAGTATTTTAGTTTCGGGAATGACACTTGAAATATTTAAGGATAAGTCAAAACCATGGAATACTAAAAAAATAAAAAAACTCCCTCACATTGCTTTAAAACAAATGGATTTACCATTATATATTAATAAAATTAATATTGAAAGAAGCTTATTGAAGTTAGAAGAGCAATTTGATAAGAAAGATATTTTATTAAAGTTAACAATTGATGATATAAATGCTCAAATAGCAAATATTACTTCAATTGATGAATATCGGGAGCAACCATTAAAAATTAATTTAAAATCAAAATTAATGAATAGGGCTAAATTATATGCAAATATGACATTTCCATTAAAAGATAATGAATCAGTTTTTTATTTTAATGGAAGCTTGGGAGCGACAAAATTTAAATATTTTGACTCAGCAATTTTTCCTGTTTTAGGTCTTAAAATATTGAGAGGAAACCTTCAGAGCTTAAAATTTAATGCAAGTGCTGATAATATTTCTTCCAAAGGCTCAATGACTATGTTATATGATGATTTAGAAGCTGAAATTTTTAAATCAAATTCAACAGAGAAGAATAAAGTTTTAAGCTGGACAGTTAATAAAGTTATCCATAACTCAAATCCCAATAAACGTAAAAACTCAAAGATCAGGATAGCTGAAATGCATTATAATCGCATAAATTATGAAGGGTTTGGGTCTTATTTGTGGAGAACACTTCAAAGTGGAATTACCAATACAATTGCACCGGGAGGAAATTCCATTGGTAAAGTTCAAGCTAAAAAAGACAAAAAAGCCAGAAAAACAAAGAAAAAATAAATTATTCTTTTTTGTATAACATCGGGTTTAGATCATCATCGTTATACATTTTCATTTGTTTATAAACCTTCATATATTTTTTTCCTTTTGAAAGGTCGTTTAACAAATCATCAATAGCAGCAGACAGATCTTCACGTTGTTGTAATAATATATCAAGTTTGATCTGGCAAGAATTTCGATGAGATTCATTTGCTGATTCTCTATTTGCTTCCTCCTGCATATGATAAATTTTAAGTGCTAAAATTGACAATCGATCAATAGCCCAAGCAGGGCTTTCGGTATTAAAACTTGCATCAGTTAAAACAGAAACATCTTTATATTTATTTAAAAAATAACTATCAATAAACTCAACCATATCAGTTCTGTCTTGATTGGAAGCGTCAATTTTTCTTTTAATAACCAAAGCTTGAACAGGTTCAATATCGGGTATTCTTATAATATCTTCATAATGCCATTGAACGGTATCAATCCAGCATTTTCTATATAATAAATGCTCTAAAATATCATTGGGAAAAGGGTTGTCAAAATGCTGGTCAACTCTATCTATAATATGGTATTTCTCAATTACGTTGTCAAATATTTGGTTATATTGTTGTGTATTCATAATAGGGGGAATTTAAATAAATTTTCTCTCAATAATTACTAAAAAACGTTCTTCTAATTCTTCTTTTCCTTTCCAGTTATATTTTGGTTTAACAGAATAATTTATATAATTCAAGGCTTCTTTTTTGGATTTATATGAATTTAATTCACCTAATACTGTGTTGAAATCAGATTGACTAAAATTAAACAAGTTATTCACAAAAGCAATACGATCATTTAATCCAATCTGAATTCTATTTGTGATAAACTTATCGTGTAAAGAAAGTTGTTTTTCTTCAGTTTTTTTAGTTTCAAATAATTTTTCAGTTTCATCTAATGAAATGGTATCTTTAAATTCTTCTTTCTGACTCAAATCTTCTTTTACGGATTCGAATTTTGGTTCAAAAAAAGAACCTAATTCATCACTTTCTTCTAATTCATCACTTGAATCAGAGGGATTATCTAATATGGGTTGTTCTTTTGATTTTAACTCTTGAATTTGATTAATTGAATCTTTCAATTCATCTAAAGATTGAGAATTATTTTTAGAGAGGTTTTTAATTTCTTTAATATGATCGTTAAAAAAAGATAATGCAAAGAGTTGTTCGTAAAGTTTATGCGCTTTCACCCGCAAAGCATCAACTTCGTTAAAATCATTTAATTGAAGTATTTCTTGTGCCAAGTCTTTTAAATCTTTTTCTAACTTCTTATGCATGTCTTAAAAAATAAAATTAATATACAAATTTAACGCTTTCTATAGATTAAACAACTTACATTTTTCATTACATTTGTCAATAGAATAAAATTAATCCTTTGAAAGATTAAAATAATTAATTTTTCAAGTGTTAAAATTACAAAATGTTTCTTGAAAATACAGTAAATCATATTGAACAATACGGTTGGATTGAAGTAATTTGTGGTTCGATGTTTTCGGGTAAAACCGAAGAATTGATTCGCAGACTCAAACGTGCGCAATTTGCCAAGCAAAAGGTTGAGATCTTTAAACCAGCAATTGACATACGTTATGGTGATGAAGTTGTTGTATCGCATGATGAAAATGAAATTAGGTGTACACCGGTTCCTGCTTCTGCAAATATTCAACTTTTAGCAAATGATATTGATGTGGTTGGAATTGATGAAGCTCAATTTTTTGATGATGAAATTGTAAATATATGTAATGAATTGGCCAACAAAGGCGTTCGTGTTATTGTTGCCGGGTTAGATATGGATTTTAAAGGAAATCCATTCGGACCAATGCCTGCTTTGATGGCAACAGCTGAATATGTTACTAAAGTTCATGCAGTATGTACTAAAACAGGAAATTTAGCACATTTCAGCCATCGTAAAGTTGCCGATGATAATTTAGTCTTATTGGGCGAAGTTCAAGAGTATGAGCCTTTGAGTAGAGCTGCATATTACAAAATAAGACAAGAAGAAATAAGACAAGAAAAAGAGGAAAAAGAAAAAAGCAGCAATGAATAATTCTCCTACTGTTTTAGAAATTGACTCTAAAGCAATTCAACATAATCTTAGATATTTCAAATCAAAGATAAATTTGCAAACTAAACTTATGGTTGTTATTAAAGCTTTTGCTTATGGCAGCGATTCAGTTGCTGTTGCAAAAGTATTAGAGAAAGAAAAGATTGATTATTTAGCTGTTGCTTATACAAATGAAGGTGTTGTTTTAAGAAAGGCAGGTATTAAGTTACCCATATTGGTTCTACATCCTCAATTAGAGAATTTTGAAAATATTATAGATTATAGATTAGAACCAAACCTATATAGTTTTAAATCATTTTTATATTTTAAAAGATTAGCAGGTGACAGGAATTTGAAAGATTATCCTGTTCATATCAAATTAAATTCAGGTATGAACCGATTGGGTTTTAAAATGAATGACTTAAAGAAATTGCAAAATGTTTTATTAGATTTGGATCATTTAAAAATAAGTTCGATTTATTCACACTTAGCAGCCAGTGAAGATTTTTTAGAAAGAGAATTCACTCAACAACAAATTTCTGATTTTAATAAAATGAGTGAAGCTTTAATAGATGTATTGAATTATAAACCATTGAGACATATATCAAATACTTCGGGAATTATTAATTATCCTGAGGCCCAATTTGATATGGTTCGTTTGGGAATTGGATTTTACGGATTTGGAAATGACGATTTAGAAACAAAAAAATTAAAAAATGTTTGTAATTTAAAAACTAAAATTTCTCAAATTCAAAATATTAATAAAGGAGAAACAGTTAGTTATAATCGTAAATTTAAAGCTAAAAAACTTTCAAAAATTGCAATTATACCAATTGGATATGCTGATGGTATTAACAGAGCTTTAAGCAATGGAAAAGGATATGTTACCATTAATGATCAAAAAGCACCAATAGCAGGGACGGTTTGTATGGATATTATAATGGCAGATATAACAAAAATTGATTGTAAAGAAGGAGATGAGGTTATTGTTTTCAATCATCAAGATCATGTCTTGGATCTGGCAAAAAGTACTAATACCATACCGTATGAAATATTAACTTCTATTTCACAAAGAGTTAGGAGAAATACTATTTAGATTTTTTATATATTGCAATACATTAACTTAATACAAACTAATCATGTTTAAAGAATTTAAGAATTTTATTTTGACCGGCAATGTTATAGATTTTGCCGTTGCAGTAATTATGGCAGGTGCTGTAAGCCTTGTTGTAAATGGTTTTGTAAATGATATTATTATGCCAATAGTTGGAAACTTTGCTGGCGGGATGGATTTTGCAAGTATGAAATATATACTTTCTCCAGCTATAGTGGCTGAAGATGGAACTGTAACAACCCCTGAAAATGCCATAAGATATGGCGCTTGGATCAACACAATTATTAACTTATTAATTGTTGGATTTGTTATGTTTTTAATTGTCAGGTCATATAATAAGACAAAAGAACCAGTAGAAGCGCCAGCTCCTGCAGGTCCTTCACAAGAAGAATTACTTATTGAAATAAGAGATTTGTTAGCTAAGAAATAATCTTTATTTTTTCTTAGTATTATAAACATCAGCAATAGACGGTGCATTTTTTGCTTTTTCAAGTAATACAAATGCATCGTTTTTTGTAACTTTTCCGGTTTGTAATACTTTAAAGTAAACACCACTTTTTGTAGAATTCCAAAATTGTTTGATAACTTTTGGATTGTTAAAAACTATTCCAAGCTTTGCACAAGGTTCGCGAGGTTTTGTAACTTCAATGATAGTTTCGCCGAGTTGGTAAACATTTCCTACAAATATTTTTTCTTCCCATAAATTGGAAACAGTTAAATTTTCGCCAAACATTCCGTAATGGAAATCTAAATTTGGATATAGATCTTTCCAAAATTCATAATGGTTTTCTCCATAAGCATATACAGCTTTTTCAATACCTCCGTGATATCTTCTGTCGATTACATAATCGTTTTCAACATCTTCCAAACCTAAAAAAATTGAATCTTTTAAAGGGTATTTAAAAATTCCGGTTGAATATGTTTTGTTTTTATATTGAACTGTTTTCTTTTCACCAATATTAACAGAAATAAGTTTCATTTAAATTATTTTAATTGATCTACAATTTTTCTATCGTTTGATAAACGTGGAATTTTATTTTGACCACCTAATTTTCCTACAGATTTCATATAATTTTTAAAACCATTTTTCGAAACTTTGGTAATTTTTAATGTTTGTAAAATCTTTCCCTCAATCAGATCAAAATAATAGGAATTCTGGTTTTGCATTTCCTTATCAATTTTTTTGGCAAGATCTTTTAAGTTATCCGGTTCATTTTCAAATTCAATAAACCATTCATGGTAAGGTAATTCACCATTTGTTGGATTAACTTGGGGAGCTACGGTAAATTCATTGACTTTTATTTGTGTATTGATTAAAGATTTTTGTAGTGAATGTTCAACTTCTTTAGCAATGACGTGTTCACCAAATGCCGAAATAAAATGTTTTATTCTTCCGGTTACAATAATTCTGTATGGTTTTAAAGAAGTAAATTCAATAGTATCACCAACGTTGTATGCCCATAGACCGGCATTGGTGGATATGATCATTACATAATTTATACCCAATTGTACATCTTTAATAGTAATTCTTGTAGGGTTTTCATTAAAAAATTCATCGGCAGGAACAAACTCATAAAAAATACCGTGGTTTAATAAAAGCAGCATTCCGTCTTTTTTCTTAAAATTTTTGTTATCATAATTACTATCCTGATAAGCAAAAAACCCTTCAGATGCAGGAAATAATTCAATGGAATCTATTTTCTTTCCAATCAGATTCTCCATTTTTTGACGATAAGGTTCGTAATTAACGCCGCCATATACAAACAAGCTAAAATTAGGAAAAACCTCACTTACTTTTTTATTTTCCTTTTCAATAATTTTTTCAAAATACATTTGTACCCAGGAAGGAATTCCACTGATCAAGCGCATATCTTCAACAATGGTTTCTTCAACAATAGTATTAACTTTAGTTTCCCAATCGTCAATACAATTGGTTTCCCAACTTGGTAAACGATTTTTTTGTAAATATTTTGGCACAAAATGAGCAACAATACCCGATAATCGTCCGGTTTTTATTCCATTAACTATATCAATGATAGGACTTCCTTGTAAAAAAATCATCTTTCCATCAACAAAAGCTGATTTACCAGTGTGATAAATATAGAGTAATAAAGCTTCTTTTGCAGCACTTATTTGATAAGGCATTGATTCTTTAGAAATTGGAATGTATTTTGCACCGGAAGTTGTACCGGACGTTTTAGCAAAGTAAAGCGGTTTTCCATTCCACAATACATTATTTTCACCCTTTTTAACCCTTTCAATATAAGGCTTTAAAGCTTCATAATCTTTGATAGGTACTAATTTTTTAAAATCATCATAAGATTTAATAGTATGAAATTGGTGTTCATTTCCAAATGAAGTATTTTTAGCATTAAAGATTAAATCGTCAAAAACTTTTTGCTGAATTTCTAAAGGATTATTAACCCATTTATAAACTTTATTAGCAATTTGCTTGGCATATATTTTTGAAAAAAAAGATTTTGATATCATTTTCTTAGAAGTAGATTTGTAAAATCGATCTATTCAAAATCGATATAATTTTTTGGATTTACAGGATATCCACCTTCCCATAATTCAAAATGTAAATGTGTACCTGTTGAAAATTCACCTGTAGAACCTGCTGTTGCAATCACTTCACCAGATTTGATCAAATCACCTTGTTCTTTAAAGATTGCAGCATTGTGTTTATAAACAGAAATAATTCCATTTAAATGTTCAATAATAATCACATAACCAGTATCGGCAGTAAAGCCGGTAAAGATAACTGTACCATCAGCAACAGATTTAACAGGAGTGTCTTTATCGACAGCAACATCAATAGCAAAATGTTTTTCTTTTAAATTGTATTCTTGAGTAATTTTTCCTTTAATGGGTGATGAAAAAACGATATCGGTTTTTTTAGTAGCTTGTTCAAAAACGCTAAACTTTAATTCACTTTCAACGGCTTCTCTAAATGCCGAATCAATTGGTGAAGGAGATAAATCAACATCTTCTAAACGAAGTTGGTTCATAACCGAGTCTTTATTAAAATTTACTTCTTTAATCTCACCGGTCAATACTTGTTGAATATTTCTGATATATAAATTATTTACCGAAAGTATTTGTTGTAATGAATCAACCTTGAAAACTAAATCTGATGCATCTTTTTTAAGTTCTGTTGAAGAATAACCCTGAATATATTCCTTTAAAGGAGTAAATGCAATTAGAGTCGTTGTTAATACTATTAAAAATATTGAGAACAAACCTCCAAAAACAAATGCATTTAATCTGTTTAATTTAAATGAAAAACGTTCTTCAAAAGTATCTTCATTCAAAACAACAAAGCGATATTTAAAGGTGAGTTTTTCTTTAAGTTTATTTATTTTCTTGCTTTTATCCATTTTGCTTTTATTGCAAGGTCAAATATAATGAAATTTTAAGGTGATAAATACACATCTTAATTTTGCTGATTAAATTTTATATCTTTTTTAACAACTACGGCATCATTTAATACAAAGGGGGTGGGAATCATTACTTCATTACGTAACTCAATATTTGATTTAATATTATTGATAGCATTGTTTTTATATAGATCATAAGAAGCTTCAATAATTTCTAAATCAGGAATTTCAGTATTAGAAATAACAAATTTTATATCTAGAATACTATCATTTTTTGTAAAGTAATAAGTTAAAATTTGATTTTTTTCTTCTGTATGGAATATAAAATTCTCATTCTCCTTTTTTTCTAATGTTTCTCCGTTTAATGTAAGTTCTTTAAAATGTAAGGGATTATTACTCTTCAATTCAATTCGGTTAATTTTTCTTTGCGGAATTATTTTGAAGTGAATACTTCTATTTTCCCCAATAAGTGTGTCTTTTAAAATTTCAATTTCTGGTTGTGAGATATTAATTAGTTCGGCATTATTATACATTTTAAAATTAGTTCCGTATTTACTGGAACTTATATCTTTAATAAAAGTTCCTTTGGTTGGGTCGTCACCAAGGAATTGTTTGGTAAATTCGTCAACTTTTGTATTGTAACTTGCCCAATAAGCTTTGTTAGTATCAGCATCAAAAAAATACAAGATACTATTGGGTTGTTTTCTCTTTATTGAATACCCTGAAGAAAAGGAAGCAGAAACAAATGCTAAAACAGCAATAATAAAAAACAATTTTGCTAAACTTTTATTTTTTTTGTAGTAGGCGAAAATTGGAATTAGAATACCAAAAATCAATACTGTAAATATTGCGCTTATTACAGTCATTTTTAAGCCCAATCCTACCGGAAACATTTGAATAAGAGGTATAAATATTATTAAAACAGGGATCACTAAAAATGAGTATAAAATTATTTTATTCTTTGCTGTTTCTTTAGAAAAGATTAGAATACTTAATATTAACAATCCAATAAATACAGGAATAATAAAAAATCCGGCACCGGGTAAATACAAAGCAATTCCAATATTGATGAGTAACCAAATAAAAATGGGTGCTACAATTAAATTTTCGGCTTTATGGGTTTTAAAATAAGTATTATAGATCCAAAAAGTAATTCCAAGTGCTAAAGCAACGAAACCTGTAATATAATAATTTCCGTTATAGGTAAAACCGTGTAAAATATCATTGTATTGGGGATAGATCTTGAGGAGTAATTTCCATCCAAAAAATGTAAAAAATCCTGAAAGAATAAAAGAAAATAAAAAGATAAATAGACCTTTAAAAATTTCTTTACCCGATAGTTTATTATTTTTAAAACCAATAAAAATAAAAATTAAAAACAAAATAGATGCGAGAATAACCATTGGCAATACCCATGAAAAAGGATAGTTTACCAAAATAGTACCAGGAAAATCAAAAAACACATCATCTTCCTGCGCTGAAAGATTCTCTAAATTTGTATTGGAAAAATGATGTATCAAGGGCATTAAATATTCGCCTTGTTGTTGCAAAGTATTCCGGTCTAATCTCTCATAATTATCTTGCGCTGTATGATAGTCGTAATGATCATCAATAAAAGCGAAATTAAAACCATTAATATTACCTTCTTCTCTAAATACAGTTAAATCAGTATCATTGGGTAACATTTTATAAATACTATACAGCAATGAATTTGCAACAGGATATTTAGGTTTGGCATCATTAAAACCATGAATTAGGTTTTTGTTCCCCCCATTGGTTTCTAATAACATATAACTTGGACCGCCACTTCCACGGGCTTCAAAATTAAGTACCAACCCTACATCTTTAGCCCAAGGATGGTGTTTTACAAATGCATTTGCACCAAGTAATCCAATTTCTTCGGCATCTGAAATTAGAATGATAATATCATTTTTGTGAGTTTTATTTGTAGCTAAAAAAGCTCTTATACCTTCTAAAATGGTAACAACACCACTACCTGCATCACTAGCTCCATAAGATGAATGCACAGCCGAGTCATAATGGGTGAGTATGAGTAATGCCTTACCATTTTCTGTTCCTTTTATTCTGGCTAAGATATTTTTGGTAGTTGAACCCGCCCGCCATTTTTTATTAATAGCAATTTGTGTTTGCACTTCAACGGTTAGGCCTAGTTTTTCAAGTTCTTTGACAATGTAATTTCTTACTTCTTCATGATTTTGAGTACCAACAAAATGCGGTTCTTTTGAGATCTCTTTTAAATGTACAAGTGCTCTTGTAGTAGAAAATTCAGTTTTTGGAGTTTCTAGATCTGAGATTCTATTAGGCATTAAAGAGTTAATACTCCAATAAATTGCAAATAAAAGGATGATAAATGATATAGCGGAAGTATAATTTTTTTGAACAGACATTTATATAGTTTTTAAATAATAAATGTATGGAAAAATTTCAATACACGCAGATTGATATTTATTATTAATTTATAGGGTACTTAAACGCATTTTTTATATACAAAACTTATATTTGTAAACATTTCAAAATTCATTATTAAAAAAATAATTATTTTGATTTTTCAACTAAATTATTGATTGGTTGTACAGTTTGTAAATAATCATAAATAGCACCAGCTTCTATATCGGTTAAATTAGAATATGGATTCATTGGATAACGTAAAGGTTTTCCATCTTTACCATTACCATTTTTTACTGCTTTTATAAATTCTTCTTTTGTCCAGTTTTTAATTCCAGTTTCATGTGGAGTTAAATTTGGTGTAGGCATTATTTTACCTTGTAGATTCAAAGGTTTATTACCTCCTCCATAATACCCAACACTATTAGGTGGAGATAAAAAATCATTGGTTTTAAAATCAGCGCTATGACATGAAAAGCATTCAAAATTATTACCTAGGTAATTTCCTAGCGCAACCATATTGGTAGTATCCGGCATACTGATAGGTTTATCCGGCATTGGAAATGGTTTAAAGGCAATTCTACTTAAAACTTTTGTTAAAAAAGAAGGTTCACAGGGTTTGTCCGGTGTATTATCAGCAATAACCATGGGATCATTTGATCGTAAAAATGCAATTATTGCATTTATATCATCATCAGCCATAGTTGGTAATTTTGCCATATAGGGAGGTGAATATTGACCATTATTTTTAATTCCGGTTCTCAACAAATAAACCAATTCAGCATCAGTATAGTTTCCAATACCAAATTCTTTATCTTGTGTAATGTTTTGAGAGTAAATTTTACCAAACTCGGCAGGAGCATCTAACATTTGATCTCCTGTTAATTTTCCTGTTTTACGATTAGTATGGCAACTGGCACAGAGCATCATGGTTAGTTTTTTCCCTCTAATAATTGCTTCTGGTGAGCTATTATGCTTGAAATTAAAGTTTGCTTTTTCATAGGTAGGAATTGGTCTAGAATTAATAATTAAGGATCCAATTAGCAATAGTAGTAGGATAACCCCTAGGATTATTCCTATAGATTTTAAGATTTTCATAATTTGATTTTTTAATAAGTATAAGTAGTAGTATGTAACATTAGTTACAAATATAATAAATTATCGAAAACTTATTATAAAGCGCTCAAAATGAAAAAATGAAGTAATTAGAATATAGTAAATTATAGAAAGATTAATCTCTTACTATATTGATTTCATTCCAGTTTAAATTCAAGTCATTGTAAACTTGATTTTCTATATCTTCTCCAGTATCAAATATTTTTTCTTTAAGAATAGGAGTTGCAATAGAATCTAATTTATTGATCGAAAATACTTGTCCAATATTAATATCCGAATGTTCATTGGCTTCAAACGAATGTCTTTTAGTGAGTTTTATATTGGCGTCCCATCTAAATAATTTTGGATACCATTTGTCTTTAAACTTCTGGTAACTAATGGTTTTACTAAAATATGGATTGCCGATCTTTAAGCCAATTGTAAATAAAATGGGTCTAATAATAAAAGGAATACTGAATTTTCCGGTTTGTTCAATCAAAACAATGGCATAGGTTTCCTTATTGATCAATATCTTACCGGAATCTTTCATATATTCAATTTTTCGTTTGGCTTTAAAATTGATCGTTACCAGCCTTTCACCGTTCAAAATAGTCTCATCACCAAAGGTATATTCATACTTTTTAAAATATTTTTGATTTAAATAATTATCTTTATCATGATTAATATCCAGGTCGATTACTGATTCAGGCCCTCCAAGATCCATATCAATTGTTCCATCATATTCATCTTCATCATAAGTTTCACCCTTTTCATTGGCCTTTTTTCTTCTTTTAGCTTCTTTTTCCTGTATCCATTCACGCATAAATTGAAATTGTTGAGGATTCTCTACAGGTTTGTATAAAAGTAATTGATGCTGATTTTTAGCAGTATCGCTTGGATTTGTATAGTAGGTTTTAAAGACCCCCTCATCTTTATTGATAATGGCACCATTTTCAATAAATTTTTCACGATAATATGCTATAGATTGATAGGGTTCTTGTGGATAATTTAGGACTAAGTTATCCAATGCTCTTTTAATGTAATCAAGTGGTGTTATTTCGCTTAAAACAACTTCATCTAGTAGATTATTACTTGGTTGTAAATTGATATTTAATTTGTCTTTAACAGATGAAATTGGGAATTCATATGAATTAAACCCAATAAAGCTAATAACAATAATACCATTTCGTTTAGATTGTGGAATATAAAAATCAAATGCACCATTTTCATTACTGATCGTTCCGATAGGATGATCTCTTAAAGAAATTGAAGCAAAAGGAAGAGGTTCTCCGGTTTCTTTATTACTAATTGTACCCGAAATCACATTTTTGTTTTGTGCAAATATTGAAGTACTAACTAAAATAATGAATAATCGAAATAATATATTTTTGTAGTTCATTTAATTTTTTATAATTCGACGAGTAATGAATAGAATTGTTACAAATAAAAAAAAACCTGCAAAATTCATTACAGGCCTTTTTATAAGTCAAATAAATATATTTAATTTTTAATGATCTTAAAAGTTCCTTGTTTACCGTTTTTATCTTCAATTCTAATCAAATAGATTCCGTTGGAATAACGACTTATATCTACTGTATTATTCTGAAATTTTGTTTGAAGTTTTTGACCATAAATGTTAAATATAGCTACTTCATTTATTTCTAAAAAGTTAGGATTGTCAATTTTTAATAATCCATTTGTTGGATTTGGATACAAAGTGAGGTTAGTTTTTATAAAACTATCATCAATAGTGAGTAAATTATTAAATTTAGTATTGATCAGATCCCATAACTCATTTCGATTACCATCATAATTCAAAGCCCAAATACCAATACCTCCTAAATTTTCAGTTAAAGCCAGATCATATTTTTTACTCAAACTTGGTTCATTATCTTGCCATACTTGATTCCAGCCTCCGGAGTTCCATTTATACCAAGGGGTTTGTGAAGCATTATCCCAAATAAAGCCTCCGTGAGTGGCTGCATCAGTTACAGCAGTTTTGTAAAATGTTGAGCCTACATAATTTGTAATAGATGAACCCGCATCTCCTGTTGAAGTTTTCCAATGTTTTCCGTAATACGGAACACCCATGATTAGTTTTTCAGGATATTTAGATTTTGGCACACTGTAATCATTACTTAATGTTTTTGTTAAACAAATTCCACCACTTGGATGTGTTAAAGGGGCAACTGCACCAGTATTATCACTCCATCCTCCGTGGTAATCATAGGCCATGATAAAAATATGGTCAACACTTTGCGCTAAACCATCTAAATTCCAACCTCCCCAATTAACAGCCGGACCGTCAAAAGAAACTTCTTTACCAGGTAAATTTGTATGAATGAAATTGGTTAGATCACTCATAAAAGTATTCAAAATACTACCTCTATCATCGGTAGTAAGACCTTCAAAATCAATATTAACACCATCCAATTGATAAGTTGTAATAATAGTTTTAATATTATTGAACAGGTTATTTTTTGATGTTGTATTGGTCATTAATTTATGGGCTACATCAGCCGCAGCTTCAGTACCCCCAAAATTGGTTACAGCCATAATTACTTTTGTGCTATTGCTATGAGCTGTGTTGATAACATCTGTCCAAGGCCAGCCTGATGGATTAGAAAGATTTCCATTACTATCTGCCAAAAAGTTAAATACAGCTAAATGTGTTAATAGATCATAATGCATATTGGTATGAGCTCCAGAGGTATATTCCCAATCGGGTAAAAAGCCAAATACAATTTTAGACAAATCCTTTACCTGAGATTTTTGTAAAGGGATGATATCTTTTCCACTTACAGCAAATTTACTCGCAACTTTTTCTTTAGAGCTATATTTTGCCATCTGCTCTTGGTGCGCACTAATATTTTCAGGTTCTTGTGCGAAGGTTTTCCCAGAAAAAATAATTATTGTTAATACAACGAGTAATTTTCTTTTCATATGTTTTGAATTTAATGTATTAAGTTTTTTTGCTAATTTATAAAAGATTATTATAAAAACTGCAGAAAAACGCAAACATTACTTAATATCACTTTAAAAAACCGCATTACTTGACTAAAACTTGAGGCTTAATCTTTTTTAATAAGTAGGTAATAATCATTTTCAAGTTTTAAATAACCCTGATCATAAATGTAATAATATACATTTCCGGCTTTTGTGGTATAAATCGACGTAAATAAATTAAAATCAAAATTTTTATCATTGAGTTTATTTCGGGTAGTTTTGGTTTTCCCGGAGGTATTTAAATCAGAAAGAATTTTATAGTTTTTTCTAAGTCGGTTATTAGTATTTCTTATTAAATTCTTACTGTCTTTATTTACTTTGTTGTTGTAAGCATTTCTACAATAATCACTGCAAAACTTTTTATCACTACGGCCTTTTATTGGTTCACCACATTCTAAACATTTCTTTGTTTCCATTATTTATAAATCTATATTTCAGGCAAATATAGTAAATAATATACGATTACAAACGACTACATTCAATTACATACGAAAGTAATTAATTAGTAACCGAATTGAGCATTTTATAGGTTTCATCTTTGCAGTATCAAATCAAATAACTGATTTAAAACTAAATTATTAACCAATCTGAAACACTTACAGATTAAAAACTTAAAAATTATGAACAGTTTAAAGAACAGAGTACAATTAATCGGACATTTAGGAATGAATCCGGAAGTTAAAACCTTAGAATCAGGTAAAAAATTAGCAAAATTTTCAATTGCAACCAATGAATCTTACAAAAATGCCAAAGGAGAAAAAATTGAAGAAACAGAATGGCATAATATTATTGCCTGGAACAAAACAGCCGAACTTGCTGAAATGTTTTTAGCTAAAGGCAAAGAAGTTGCCATTGAAGGGAAATTGACTTCCAGATCATGGGAAGATGAAAAAGGGAATAAAAAATATATCACCGAAGTTGTGTGTAGTGAAATTCTTTTTTTAGGGAATAAGGGTTAATATTGATTTACTCAAGTGATGAATCTATCCGCACAGATAGATTCATCGCATGAGTTATAATAGAATTAATGATGAAATGTAATAATAGTAAATTTTAATTGTTACGATGGATAAAGAAGATTTATCAAAGAGATTACAATTAGGAAAAATATTGGAGGTCGCAATTTGGCACCTCCAATTCTACTGATAAAATGGGTTTACGTTATGCCCCTTTTGTTTTTACAGAGCAAGGAGTTGCAATGCTATCTGGTGTGTTAAATAGTCCGACAGCCATAAAAGTGAATATTCAAATTATTAGAGTATTTACTAAAATTAGAGAAAGGTTAACAGATAACTTAAACCTACAACTTGAAATTGAAGAAATTAAAAGAAAAATGGCAAGTCAAAATAAAAACAATGATTTAGTATTTTCTTATTTGGACGAGTTATTAGAAAAAAAGGTTAATCAAAAACCACGACAAAAAATTGGATATAAAAAGTAATAAAAGTAGTTTTTAACTTTTAGCCCTTAAAAGTTCTTCCAAGATGATCTCAACTCCTTCTTCATTATTACTTTTTGTTTGAAAACGTGCTATTTTTTTAACATTTGGGTGTGCGTTTTCCATGGCATAACTAAAA
>JBDLJB010000022.1:0-42718 GCA_039714555.1 Bacteroidota bacterium | reverse complement strand
AACTAATCAATTTTTACCTTCATAAAGATCAACCAATGTGATTTTTAGCAAAATCTGCAGCAATACGCGAAAGATAAACATAACTATTTAGCATAGCATCATCAATACTTTTTGCTTGATCTAAAATAGAAGCAGCATATGCTATACCAAAATCTTTTACAGCTTCTTTTGTTAATGAAATACTTCCGCATAGAGCAGCAACAGGAATGTCATTTTTTTTTGCTGAAGTTAATACTCCTTGAATTGTTTTTCCTGAAAGTGTTTGAGTATCCAGTTTTCCTTCACCGGTAATTATCCAATCAGCACCCATGATCTTATTATCAAAATCAATAATTTCTTTAACTAAATCTATTCCGGAAAGTAACTCAGCTTTTAAAAAAACAAGAGACCCTGCTCCCATTCCACCTGCAGCACCAGTTCCCTTAATTTTTTGTAAATCAATATTATAATTATTGAGTATTATATTAGCAACATGTTCTAGTCCTTTATCTAATAAATTAACTTCTACTGTAGATGCACCTTTTTGAGGGGCATAAACAAAAGCAGCACCATCAGGCCCATATAAGGGATTGGCAACATCACATGCCACTTTAAATGTTACTTTTTCCAGCTCATTATTTACATTAGAGGCATCAATTTTTTCAATCTTTGATAAATTCTTTCCAATAGGAATAATATCTTTCCCATTCTTATCAAAAAACCGGTAACCTAAAGCCTTTGCCATGCCAATACCACAATCATTTGTAGCACTTCCTCCAATTCCTAACACTATAGTTTTAGCTCCTTTTCGGATAGCATTTGAAATTAATTCGCCAGTACCCAATGATGTAGTAAACATACAATTTTGATCTTCAGAACTCAATAAATTCAAACCAGAAGCTTCTGCCATTTCAATATAAGCAGTAACTATTGATTTTATATAAAAATAGCTTGCTTTTATTGGTCTGAATAAGGGGTCATTTACTTCTAATTCAATCCTCTCACCTTGTAAATGATAATCTAATATATCAATCGTGCCATCTCCTCCATCTGCTAAAGGCATTTTTATAATTTCTGCCTGTGGTAATATTGATTGGATTCCTTCTGCAGTAGCGTTACAAAATTCAATTCCTGTTAAAGAACCTTTATATTTATCTGGAGCAAGTACTATTTTCATTTTCAATATCTATTTTTTAACAGGTAAAAAAACCTCTGCTTTCCATTTAAGCGCATTTCCACCCATATTAGGGTTATTGTAAAATATTTCAATAGGCTTCTTTTCAATTTCAATATTATTAATTCTTGCATGATCTATTAATGCATACCAGGCTCTATCTGAAGTTATATAATTACCATTATAAATAGCTTTTATTGAATTTTTACCTTCAAACTGTTTATACTTAATCAAATTATGAATAGGCAATGAATCATTCTTAATTATCGGATAACAAAAATTATAATAAATACTATCCTTGTCTATATCCCAATGTGTAATTTCAACAAAGGGCTTACCATTTAACTCAACTCCATTTTCAACTAGTATTGAACTTAATAGAGCGTAATTTCGCATCATACCTAAGGCTTTTTCAATTTGAACACTTTTAATAGGCACATAAGCACAATAGGTGGAATTTAATTTGCTTTTACCTTCAATAGTTACTTTGAATTTTTCTATATGCTCATTAAGTTTTTTATTAAAGTCTATGAGCGTATTTTTAGTTCTTTTCTCAAAATCAGTATCACTGAATGGAAAAGTAATTCTATTCTTTAAACTGTGTTCTACATCCTTTATATATACTTTTACTTTTGAAGTTGAATCATTCACAGCAATTATTTTCCAATTATAAATATAGGATGAATCATTGAAAGTGATTTTTTGCTTTAAATTATTAATATCATTTTGGTTAATAATATTTGAATTATCTAAAGTAAGGTTCCAAGTTTTAATGGTTTGATTAATGGCACCGGGAAATGTTTTAGCCTTAAATATAACTAAATAATCATAGGGCTTTACAAATAAATACCATATCAAGCTACCTAAAATTACAAAGGCAATCAAAAATTTAATTTTTACCATTTATTGTGCATTATTGATTATTTTTCGACGAGTTCGATTTCATCTCGAGATTTTCAATAACAAATTTACCTAAATCTCTTCCTTGTTTGACTCCTACTTCTACAGCAGCTCTATAATGAATACCACCATACATTCTGCTAATAGCAGCCTCATCTGCAGCCTGATTAAATGAAGTAAAACTTCTTATTGGCAAACCATAGGGTACTTCTACATCATCATCAAAAGCAAAGTTATCACCAAATATACTTGTTAAAGCAATGCCAGCAGCTCCAGAAGCAACAGAGTGACCACTAGTGTATTCCGGAAACGGTGGTGTTTGTAGCACTGGTTTCCAATTATCATCAAAATGCTCATTGATCAATGTTTCTGGTCTGACTAAGTTACTTCTGAATTTCTCATCCCAACAACTTATAAAAGCGTCTGCAATTGCAATAGAAGTTTTTGTGTAAGCGTAAACTGTTTCATCAAAATCAGAATCCGCTTTTTTACATGCTACTTGGCAGATTCCAATCCAATGTGCTCCGGGGGTGATTTTTTTTATAGCAAACATTAAATGTCCTCGTGATACAGTTAAATATGGATTGCAATCCCAAAATTTTGCAATTTGTATTTCCTCAGATTCATCTCCTTTAGTGACAAGCTCTTGAGTTATATCATACACTTCTTTTAATTCTTTGTAAAAATTTGATTCTTTTTCCATAGAAAATGGAGGAGGAGGTATAGGCTTGAACTGATCTGCTGAATTAATTACAAAAGGGCGAATCTTATTCCAGTGAGGTTCTAATCCATCCATATATGAAGGTGGTGTTGGTTGCCATCTGGAAGGATCATCTGAATCTACAGTGAATTTTGGCATCGTTCTAGTTTGATTGTAATTATCTTTATCCATCCAAACACCTATAAAATTAGCTACTTCTAAACCATATTCTTTAGAGGCCATAAATTCTGAAGCATTTTTGGATCTCCAAATCTGATAGAGGCTATCTCTGTAAGTTTCAATTGTTTTTTCAGAAAAAATTAGTCGTCTGCCAAGTTCAATGTGTGCAATCAATGCAGCCAATTTAAAATTGATAGGTTTTGATGGATCTGCTTTGGGTATTGCAGTAAGATCTGTTAATTGATTCTCTAGAGGTAAATATGTTTCATTTTGCTGTGCCATAATTTCATAAGCAGCAATATTTGGATAGACAAAAACCCTGCTTGCTACAGGAGGAGAAAAAATGTCATGAACCATAACCACTCCAATCTTATCTACTGATTCATGAAAGTCGGAAGCTGTGATTACTATGGGTTCTTCTTTTTTATTACAAGAAACCAAAAGTATAATTGTCAATACTATAACTAATTGATTTTTAATCATTCTAAATTTTTATTTTTTTAATTCATAAACTTGAGCCATATCATCATTTATAGTAACCAATAAATAGGGTTTACTATTTAAGCTTATTATATTTAGATGCCTAATTGATCTTTGTGCAAAATCCAATCCTAATTGATGTCCTGAGATTATTTCATCTTTACTTTTTATCACAGCACCTGAAAATGAGTCAAATCTACCATGAAATGGTATTACACCAAAATAATTTCCTGCAGCTAAAATTTCATCTTTACCATCATTATCGAAGTCATAATTCAGAAAACAGGTTATAGGAGAAACTTGTAATTCTGATTGAAAGGGTACAAAGTTAAAGTGCCCTTTCTTATTTTCTAAGTATCCTGATTGGAGTTCATGTACTTCTAATAGTATTGCATTTTCAAGACTTTTTTTATCGAAAACTTCATCTATGGTCTTTCCACCAAAATCTTCATAAGTATTGAATTTTTTTCTAAGGTTTACCAGCTGTCCAGAAAGTTCATCTAAACCCAAAAGAGGGTAATATTTGCCATTTTTTTCTATAGTTACAATAGTTTCAGTATTTCCATTTAGATCAAAATCAGCATAATACATTTTCATGGGATATTTACTTGTTGCCTTGAATCTAGTGTTACTTCCCCAATTTCCTAATAGATAATCAACATCACCATCTTTATCAATATCAAAAGGGATAATACTACGCCATAAACCATTTAGTTTTTGATCTAAAAGGTTAACTTCAATAAGCGTTCCATCCTGGTTTTTGAAGAATTTAGGTTGCATCCATTCGCCTACAACAATTAAATCTTTTACACCGTCATTATTAAAATCATTCCAAATAGCATCAGTGATCATTCCTGCATTTTGTAATTCTTCATTCTTTGCTAAAGAGAAATTATCTTTATCATTAATCAAAATATAAGAATTAGGAATTTTTCCAAAGTCATTAGAAACAGTATTGTTAGCTACAAAAAGATCTAAATCTCCATCATTATCAATATCATTAGCTTTAATAACCGAAGCGTTTTCAAAATAATCGGGAAGTTTAGCAGCTACAAATGTTGAATCTTTTTGAATATAATAACTATCTAATAAAGGTTTCATTTGATTATAAAAATCAGCACCGCCAGAACCTAGAAACAAATCTTTTTTTCCATCATTATTAAGGTCTGCAATTATAGCTGCAACATCTTCTTTAATAGAATCTCTAGCAATAGTGACCATCTTTTTTTCAATATATTTAGAATCTGTTTGCATATATACTTTTGAGGATATATGTTTAGAACCTCCAAAGAAAATATCCTTTTTACCATCATTATTCATATCGCCTATGGCTGTTGCCGGACCTCTATCTGAAATTTGATAAGGTATAAGTTTTTGTCTGTTGAAGTCAATATAATTATCTTCTTCATGCTTAAAATCAATTCCTAAATTATTTTTAACTTTTTTGAATAATATTTCAGGTTCTGGCCGAAGAGTATTGTAATCAAATGGTTTTGTATTTTCAGGAGAGATAATTAATGTTTGATTTACTGCAATATTTCTTAATAACTGATATGTTTTATTTGGCCATACAATTTTAATAGAGTCAATTTTTTCTTTTTCCCCATATCCAAAATGTATCATTGGTTCTGACGATGCTTGAAATCCTCTTACTGTGTACAACTCTTTATATTGAAGATTGCCATCAGAATAAGAAAATACTTTAGTACCAATTCCAAAATGATTTGGATTTGGGTAATCAAATTTTATTTTTAAAAAATTAGCTTTGCTATTGATCTTATTAATATATAAAGCAGCTTCATTATTGAGAATATTTATTACTAAATCCAGATCACCATCATTGTCTAAATCACCCAAGGCAGTTGCGCCCGAAACTAAAGTATCATTTACGATCCAGTTACCTGATTTATCTTCAAAACGCAAATCATTACCCCCTTTAAAAATATAGTTATGGACTTTTCCGGAAGGCATCAGATCAATTGCTTCCTGATCTACTAATTTTGTATTGATTATTTTTTTTTGAATTTGTTCACTGGATACGAATTTAATAAAATCCAAATCATTGGGACGTTTAGGAATTCCATTTGAAATAAATAAATCTTGTTCGCCATCCTGATCATAATCGGCAAAAAGAGGACTCCAACTCCAATCTGTGGCTGCAATACCACTTAATAAAGCAGTTTCTAAATAATTGCCATTTTGCTGATTAATATATAACATGTTTCTTGTAAACTGATAATGATAACCGTAATGTCCTATTCGTAATTTTTGAATTTGAATATCATCATCTCCTTCAGATGATTTTAGGGGTTTTTCATCCTCAGGGAGCATATCTAAAGATATAATATCAGGCCTACCATCATGGTTAATATCTGCAACATCATTTCCCATTGAAGCTTGTGAAGTATGCCCAAAAAATGTTTTTAAACATTCGTTAAAAGTACCATCGCCATTGTTAATGTAATAGTAATCATCTTCATGAAAATCATTACCAACAAAAATATCCGGAAAGCCATCTTGATTAAAATCGGCTATTGATATTCCAAGACCATAACCATTTGCACCTCCATAGATACCTGCTTGTTCACTAACATCAGTAAATTTTCCACCGTCGTTTCGAAGTAATTTATCACCTGTTTGAAAATTTCTTTTATTTCTTATATCAGAACGACCAAAAGATTCTTGAGTATGTACAGCATGATTGAGCAGGTATAGATCTAAATCTCCATCAAGATCATAATCTAAAAATGTTGCATTTGAACTATATGTATCAAAATCTAATCCATATTTAGCAGCACTTTCTGTAAATGTATTATCGCCATTATTGATATATAATTCATTAAATCCGTTGAATCCGTTTATACCAACCACAGCACAAACATAAATATCTAAAAGGCCATCTCCGTTAATATCACCCATTACAGACCCTGTATTCCAAGTACTATTACCCGAAACTCCTGCTGTTTCAGTAATATCTTCAAATTGTAAATTACCTTTATTTATGTATAATTTATTTTTTACCTGATTACCCGAAAAGAAAATATCTGGAAGATCATCATTATTAATATCTCCAAGTGCAACACCTCCACCATTATAGAAATATAAATAATCTAAAATATTAAGGTCATTTTTTTCAGTAATTATATTCTTAAAATCAATGCCTGTGGTTTTTGATGTAGGGTTTTTAAACAACTCTCCTTCTTTATGACCACAACCAAGTAATACTAATATTAAGCCAATTAGTGCTATATATTTATTCATTGATCGAGAAAATTTTAGGTTTTTCATTATTGATTGCAAAAAGAATAAATGTTTTACCATTTTTATCTTTTAATTGATTTATATGCTTTACTTCGCTCTTAATAAAAATTCCACTTTTATTATAGTTTTGCCATGTAAATTCAAGGTTACCTTCATTTAACAAAACATCTCCATAGTCTGCATCAAGACGAGAGAATTGAGGTTTAAACTCAAAATTATTACCGCCCATGATTAGATCTAAATTACCGTCTTTATTAATATCAAAACAAGAAATGTCATTTATACATGATAATTGTACTCTAGTTGGTAATTTTTTAATAATAAATTTATTTTCACCTTCATTAATAGCAATTATAGTTTCTGAAATATTCATTTTTTTCTTAATAGAATTCTTAAATATTTCTTTTGAAAATAATTCACTTACCGTTTTATGAGCATATTCAGATGCTTTTAAGTTTTGTTTTTTAAGAAATGTTATCTGTTCGGTAAGTTCTTTTTTCATATGAATAGGATAATCCTTACCATTAATATTTCGTGTTATAATTTGCTCAATGGTACCATTATTATCAAAATCATTTATCCACATTTTCATGGGATTTTCTTGAGATGCTCTATAAAGTGTGTTATTTCCTTGATTACCAAAAATAAAATCCATATCTCCGTCATTATCAAGATCTGCAGCCTCAACTACATTCCATAACCCATAAAAATCATCTAGTGAGGAGGCTATCTTAGCAAGTCTACGGCCATTATTTTTATATATCTTTGGCGTATCCCATTCTGAAACAATTACCAGATCTTTTTTATCATCATTGTCTACATCTACCCAAATTGCATTGGTAACCATTCCTGCATCTTTAAGGTCGTAGGCCAATCTTTCTGTTGCATTATTAAAAGTACCATCTCCATTATTTTCTAAAAACAAGTGGTTTGGATTCACTCCATAATTACCCACAATACTTCTTGATCCTATAAACACATCTATATCCCCATCACTATCAAAATCACATGGGCTAATTACAGCTGTATTTTTATTGACTGTTGGTATAAATATCTCTGATTTAGAAAAATAACCTTTACCATTATTTAGATATAATCTGTTTTTATAGGAATTTTCCTCTCCCATTTGATTTCCTCCGGAACCTACCATAAGATCCATATCTCCATCGCCATCTACATCAAAAAATGCTGCGGCGGTGTCTTCATAGCTTGCTTCTGAAACAAAAACTTGTTGCGTACTGATTTTTAATTTACCCTTGCCTCTATGTAGATAAATTGTTCCTGATTGACCTTTAGCTCCTCCAATAAAGACATCTTCATTTCCATCATTATTAACATCTCCTATAGCCAAAGCAGGACCTTCTTGTGAAAGCATTTTTGTAATAAGACCTTCGTAATTAAAGTCTGAATAAGTATTTTCCTCATGTTTGGAAAATTTAGCATTAGACATTTCATTTAGAAGTGTTTTGCTTTTTACTTTTTTCAGAGGAAGTTGAATTTCTGAAGCATCGGATTGATTTAATGTTAAAAACTGATTTGCTTCAATATTTGTAAACTTTTGTGTCTTGTCATCAGGCCATATTACACGAAGTGAATCAATGTTTTCTGAAGTGCCTAATCCAATTGTCATATCATAATCCACAGATGATTGAAATCCTCTGGATGACACTAGTTCTTGAATTACAATATTATCTTTGTAATAAAGCTTTATAGAGGTTCCTATTGCAAATTTATTGCTTTGTTTACCTATAAACTTCAATTTTATATAGTTATTATTGGTAAGTGTTTCGGCATTATTTCTATAAATATAAGCCTCCATATTTACGTTGTTAATTACCAAATCTATATCTCCATCATTATCTAAATCACCATAAGCCGCTCCGTTTGACAAGCTTGGAATTTCAAAACCCCATTCTTTATTGGCATTACTAAAGGTAAGGTCACGATTGTTTTTGTAAGCATAGTTGGGCTGAGGTTTAACAGGCATTCTGTTAATTATGGAATCAATAGCTTCCTTTTGGCCTGTTAATGCCATATTTTGAATAATTTCATTCGCAAAGTAATCTACGAAATCAATATCAGTTAGATCATGATTGATTCCGTTTGTGACAAAAATATCTCTAAAACCATCATTATCCATGTCAAAGATAAGACCGGCCCAACTCCAGTCTGTTGAAGAGATCCCACTAAAGCAAGCAATTTCCGAAAAGGTATTATTACCATTATTTAGCTGAAGTGTGTTTTGAATGTATTGCTGATAGAAATCTTTGCTTTGTTTTAATTTATATATATTATAACCTTCAAACTCCATCACAGATTTGACTCTTTGATCACCTTCAGGCAACATATCAGTTATAAAAATATCAATAAAGCCATCATTATTAATATCTCCCATATCTATTCCCATTGCAGAAAGAGATAAATGCGATGTCCATTTTTTAACCTCTTCGGTAAATGTACCATCATGATTGTTTATATATAAATAATCACGCTCATAAAAATCATTAGAAACATATATATCAGGATATAGATCTCCATTAATATCACTTATCATCACTCCCAATCCAAATCCTATGAGACTTCCATAAATACCTGCTTCTTCACTAACATCGGTAAATTTATCTCCATCGTTGCGTAAAAGCATATCTCCAACTCCTCTAAAAATATCAGGAACACCTTCCCAATCCTGTGCTCTTACTTCTCTTTGCTTGGCATAAGCTAAACTAGTTACAGGAATATTACTATTGTTGAGAATATAAGCATCCAAATCACCATCTTTATCATAATCAAAAAAGGTTGCATGTGTACTAAAACCGGTTTTCGCTAAATTGTATTCTGAAGCTTTTTCAGTAAAAGTAAGATCTCCATTATTGATATATAGATCATTGTCGTGATTATTACCTTCCAAATTTCCTGCATTACTCACATAAATATCTAAGAAACCATCCTGATTTATATCTACCATTGTTACACCCGTTGACCAAGGTTTGCTACCAAAAACACCAGCAGATTTGGATATGTCTTCAAACTTAAGGTTGCCTTTATTTAAGTAAAGCTTATTGGGTCTCATGTTGGCTGTCATATAGATATCAGGAAGGCCATCATTATTTATATCACCAATGGCAACACCCCCACCGTTATAAAAGTTTCTATATTTAAAAATGTTGAATTTTTTTTGGTTTACAACTTCATTAATAAAATCAACACCTGTATCTTCTGAAGTAAGTAAAGTAAACAATGTTGCAACATTATCTTTTGTTTTTAGTTCTTCTTCATTTTTTGATTCACAGGAAAATAAAAGCAATGTGCTTATCAGAAATATTACTAAATTTTTAAATAGTTTTAATCTCATTTTATTTTTGTTATCGATTATTTCTTAAAAAAACAGGCGTATTATTATTTATTGAAACTATGAAATACGCTATTCCATTTATTTTTATTTTTTCAATGTCTCTTGCCGGACCTGAAATGTCAAAAGATTGATTTGTTTTAATTGTAAAAAAACCTTCTTGGTCATTGAGAAGTAAGATACCGTGAAAAGCATCTAATCTACCTAATTGTGTGCTTATCTCATAATCATTTCCTGCAATTAATATATCTTGATAACCATCACCATCAAAATCACTTAAACACAATGTTTTAATGGAAGACGTTTGGGCTAAAAAAGGCAATTTTTTCTTTTTAAATTCACCATTTCCAGTATTCTCAAAATAACAACTTGCCAATTCATAAACTTGTTTGTTGTAAGCATTTTTTATCTTTTCCTTATTGAATAATCCTGAAAAATCTGTTCTTGCAAATTCGGTATAAGAAAGAAATTTTTTATTCAATATGGGTAGCTGTTTTGTCAGTTCATCTTTTGAAGAAAATACAGTCTCTTTACCTTGAGAAAAATAAGTTACAATTTGTTCTATTTTGCCATTGTTATCAAAATCGTTTCTATACAATTGTACAGGTTCTTGTATGGAAGCTTTTAATCGTGTATTTAATCCCCAATTACCTACAATAAAATCTATATCGCCATCTTTGTCAAAATCATCCGATTTTATAGTATTCCACCAACCGTTGGTTTGTTTTAGGTTATTAGATTGAAGCTTGAAATATTTTCCATCATTTATAAATATTGAGATAGGCATCCAATGGCCTACAACGATCATATCTAAAAGCTGGTCATCATTAATATCTATGATCTCGATATCTTCGATTAAACCAATATTTGAAAATTCAATTGCTTTTGTTGCACTGATATCTTTAAAATTTCCATTCCCGTCATTTTCAAAAATATAATTCTTAGCAGATTTTCCAAATTGCTGAGGTAGTACATTTGCACCCATTACAATATCATGATCTCCATCATTATCAAAATCAAATGATCTTACTACTGATGCATTGATCTCTATATTTTTAAAAGCATTACTTAAATTAAATTTACCTTTTTCATTGAGGTATAGTTTTGGGTTTAATGCTGCTCCTGATTTAAATTCATTTCCACCCGAGACAACAAGAAGATCTTGATCTCCATCATTATCAGCATCAAAAAAAAGATTGTCTGTATCTTCATTAATAATGCTTATTTCAAAATCATCCTGTAAAGAAATTGAAAAATTTCCATTATTATCTTGAGTATATAAAGCACCCAATTGTTTTTTAGCACCCCCAATAAAGATATCATCTAATCCATCAGCGTTGACATCACCAATAGTTATTTTTGGTCCCTCATGTCCTTTTGCATAAGGCATCAATGGTTCCCGGTTAAATTCATATGAAGGATGCTCATTATGCTTGTAATTTATTGGAGATTTAACATTTATTAAAAGGCTCTTATTTGGTGAATCTTTGGAATAATAATTACCTGAAGCTTCAATATATTTACAAACAGTTGAGGTATTGGATCTAATATTTCTTAAAGTTTGAAACTTTCCACCGGGCCAGATTACAGTAAGTGAATCAGCCAATACATTTTTGCCAATACCAATGGTCATATCTGGTGAAATGGAAGATAAATAACCTCTAGTTAAAAAATTTTCATTTGAAATGGTCAATGAATCTAAGTGAACAATAACTTTAGCCCCAATACCCAATGTGTTTTTGGGAGATCCTTCAAATTTTATTCTTAAATAATTATTCTGATTAATTATTTCGGATCTATTTTCTATAATATATGCTTTATCGTTTACATTATTAGTAACAATATCTAAATCACCATCATTATCCAGGTCAACATAAACTGCACCATTACTAAAAGAAAGGATCTTTCTAAACCACTCCTCGGTATAATTTGAAAAAGTTAGGTTAGCATTATTTTTAAAAAAGAAGTTTGAAAGTTTTTTCTCAGGTATTTCATCAGTAAAAGACATATCTTCCTGATTCATACCTTGATTAATTCGCTTTTGAATTTTTTCGTTGGCAATAAAATTAATAAAGTCCATATCATTAGTAGCACCTTTTATTCCATTAGAAATAAAAATATCTTTATAACCATCATTGTCAAGATCAGCAATGAGTGGTGCCCAAGACCAATCGGTTGCAACAATACCTGAGGCAAATCCAATTTCACTGAATTTTGTATTACCCAAATTTAAATGTAAAGTGTTTTGTGTGAATTGTGCTCGATAACCTTTCTTTAAATATTGATCATAGATCTGGTTGCTATACTCTGAACCTGCAGTTTTATACGTTTCAATATTTTCAGGAAGCATATCTAAAGAAACAATATCAGTAAGCCCATCATTATTTATATCAGCCATATCATTTCCCATTGAAGCCTGTGAGGTATGTCCTAAATTTGTTGTGTTTTTTGAAATTATTTCTTCGAAAGTTCCGTTTTTTTGATTGATATAGAGATAATCATTTTCAAAAAAATCGTTTCCAATATAAATATCAGGGTAACCATCGTTATTTAGATCACTAATAGAGATACCCAAACCATAGCCAATTATCCCTTGAAAAATTCCTGCTTCTTGAGATATTTCTATAAACTTGCCATTTTCATTTTTAAACAATTTATCACCGGAAAGGCTATCGACCTCTTTTCTTTGGTTTCCTTTACCATAAGTTCTGTTTGGATAAATGGAGTGATTCATTAGATACATATCCAAATCCCCGTCTAAATCGTAATCAAAAAAAGAAGATTGTGTGGCAAAACTTATAATATTTAAATTATATGATTTAGCTTCTTCTTTAAACGATGGAGAGCCATTCTCTTTATTTCCTTGATTGATATAAAGCAAGTTTTGGCCTTTGATATTTTGATATTTACCAACTTTGCATATATAAATATCAAGTAGTTTATCATTGTTAATGTCAACAAGCGTAACTCCATTTGTCCATCCCTCTAAATTATCTATACCCGCTTGTAAGGTTATATCTTCAAACTGAAAATCACCTTTATTTAAATACAGTTTATCCTGAACTTGATTTCCTGTAAAATAGAGATCCATTAAGCCATCATTATTAAAATCTCCGGTAGCTACACCTGCACCATTATAATAATAAAGATAGGTTAGAATATTTAAATCTGGAGTTGGTGATAATTCATTATTAAAGTCAATATCAGTATTGGTTTTTAATTTGAATAATTTTTTTTCATGTGGAGAACATGAAATAAAAATTAACAAAATCAGAAGACCATATATAACTTTATAAGTTTTGTTAATATTCAAACTATTCATTTTAAAAAAAGTTATGTACAGTATTATGGTTAGATCTTAAAATATATCTATTAATTATTATAGTTTTTTTTTAGAGCAGTAAATTTAGTTTAAGATTAATGAAAAATTATAAATTTTAAAGTAATTATCTAAAATATTTAATTAGATGACTATTTTTAATAAAAAAAGCTAACTTTAATAGTTAGCTTTGATATATATATACTGAACTTATTAATTAAACTTGTTAATCAGTGCTAAAGTAACACTTAACCAATTCAGTTGTTATTAACAATAATTTAAAAAAACTAATAAAAAGTTAAATAGATTAATAAAAAGTAAATTTGCTGTTCTATAAAGTAAATTTAATCGATATTAGTGCTTTATGAAAGGGAAAAACTATTATATAATAATATTCGTTATTTCTATTATAGGTTTAATCATTGTGCAATACCAATATTTACGAGTTGGATTAAATTTAGCCAAAGTACAGTTCAATCAAAAAATGGGTTTTGCAGTAAATGAGATCAAAGATGGATTACAGCAACCTAATGAGTTGACTTTTTTAGTAGGAAAAGCAATAACCAGTGATGATTCTTTTTTCAAACTAAGTTTGGATAGTGTTCAAGATGCTTCAAGTTATTTTTTGAATGATTTTTTAAAAGACAAATTATTACGCCAAGGAATAAAAACTGATTTTACTTATACCCTTTTTACTAAAGATACACTTAACTATTTAAAATCACCAATATCATTCAATGATGATGATGCTCTTTTGAGATATCCAATAGCCCTTGAAGGATATTTACCAAATTTGGTTGATAAAAGATTAACCTTAGAACTACAATTTAAAAATTTAAATAAATATTTCTTATCTCAACTAAATGGATTGACAATACCAAGTATATTATTTTTAATAGCCATAACATTTATAATCATTTGGGTTTTAAGATCATTTTATTGGCAAAAGCAATTAATTACAATTACTAATGAATTCATTAACAATCTTACACACGAATTAAAAACTCCTGTGTTTTCTATTGGTGTGGCTTCTAAAATTCTACAAGAAAAAGCTAATCATGAAAATAAAGAATTGGTAGATTTGATAAGAAGCCAAGTAGAGAAACTTAAAATTCAAATCGATAAAGTATTAGAATTAGCAAGTATTGAAGGTAAAAAAGATTTTATTAAAAAAAATATTATTGATTTTAAACCTGCAATTATAAATTTAGTTGAAGAATTTGAACAGATCGCAAAGTTAGAAAACATCAATTTTGTTAGTGAAGTAAAGGGAGAGCAATATATTTTAAATTGTGAACCATATCATTTAGAGAGTGCCATACTTAGTTTATTAGAAAATGCTAAAAAATACTCTAAAGGAAATATAAAAATCATATTTTTGGTATATAAAACCAATGACAAATTAATAATTAGCGTAAAAGATAATGGTATAGGGATTTCTGAAGACAACAAAAAGAAAATCTTTAAAAAATACTATAGAATATCTTCAGGAGATATACACGATGTTAAAGGATATGGTTTAGGATTAAATTATGTAAAAAGAATCGTAAAACTTCATAAAGGAAAAATAATTGTTAAAAGCTCTGTAGGGCATGGATCAGAATTTATTATTTCTTTACCATTAATAAACAATGCAAAAAAATAAAAAAATATTATTAGTAGAAGATGATGAATCATTAGGATATTTACTTACCGAGTATCTAAAAATGAAAGATTTTAATATTGTATGGAAGAAAAATGGTAATACGGCATTAGATATTCTGCAACATGATTATTTTGATTTAATAATCTTAGATGTGATGATGCCTGAAATGGATGGATTCACTTTAGCTAAAAGAATCAAACAGCAGTTTAATGAAACCCCTTTTATTTTCCTTACTTCACGCTCTATGAAGATTGACGTTTTAAAAGGATTTTCATTAGGAGCTGTTGATTATTTAAAGAAGCCTATTGATGAAGAAGAATTAGTAGTAAGATTGAACACTTTATTAAATACGTTAGAAGTTAAAAAAGTATCTTCAGGTATTAAAAAACAAGAATATATTTTAGGTGATTATATTTTTAATAAAGATAATTTACAGTTAGTCTATAAAAATGAAGTTATTCAATTAACATTTCGTGAAAATAAATTATTATATCTCTTGATTTCAAAACAAAATGAATTATGCACTCATAAAGAAATATTAAATAATATTTGGGCTAAGAATGATTTTTTTAGTAAAAAAAGTTTAAATGTTTTTATATCTCGCTTAAGAAAATATTTAAGTAAGGATACATCTATTAAAATTGAAAATATACACAATCAGGGATTTATTTTAAAGGTAAAAAACTAAAAAACGCTCTTTTTACAAAGAGCGTTTTTAATTATATTTTTACCTGTACTATTAGAATTAATATCCAGGATTCTGTACTAAATTAGGATTAGATAATAAAGCATTTGATGGTATTGGAAACAAATTTTTACTTTCATCGCCAACAGCTCCAGGGTCTTTAAACTCCCAATCACTTGTAAATTGACCAAAACGAATTAAATCCATTCTTCTGGTAAATTCCACATACATTTCTCTACCTCTTTCATCTAAAAGATCACTTTCAGAAACAGCACCCAAAGGGGTCGCATCTCTTAAATCTCTTAATTCATTCACCAATGCAGTAGCGTCACCACCTTTTCTTAGCATCGCTTCTGCTTTCATTAAATGTGCATCAGAATATCTAAAAATAATTTCATGACTAGTATAAGCACCATTTGAAGGGTGATATTTCATAACTCGAATTCCTGTTTTTTCATCATTACCGGATAAGCCGGGAAGTTCTTTTGAAAATACTAGATCTGCACCTGCTCTATCTTTAAATTTCTCTCCAAATTCATTATATTGTTGTCCAATTAAAAAACCATAACCTATACCATAGTTGGTAGCGTCTGCATTTGTAGCATCGGGTACCCAACCTCTTCGTTCTTCCTGACCATCACCTGCATTGTTTGAATTAGGATCTCCTTCAAAAAGGTCATAAAATTCTGCTAAAGTTGTAAAGCCATTCCATCCACCACCTGTATTATCGGGCGTAATTTGATGATAATGTAAACCATTCCACATTCTATTTCCTACTCCTGTAGGTAAATACCAAATAGTTTCATTATCTACATCTTCTTTAAAGATATCAAAATATCCTGCTTGTAATCCAAAACCATCAGCTGCAATTGCATCAACAGCAGCAATAACACCGTCCATATCAGCTGCATCAGCTGTTCCTGTACCTTTATAAACATGTGCATTTAATAGCAATCTGGCCTTTAAAAAATTAGCGGATGCTTTTGATCCTCTATTTGTTTCAGCACTAGGCCCTGTAGCCGGTAAACCTGCTATAGCATCATTTAGATCTTGTAAAACATAATCATAAGCTTCTGCTCTTGTCATAACTATTGGGTCAATATCTGGTCCTTCATCGGGTCCCCTAAATGGTACTTGACCATAAAGATCCATAATATTATACATACTAAAAGCTCTAATAAATTTTGCATCTGCCAATTGTAATGCCGAAGCATTACTTAAAGGATCAATTATTTCAGTTGCAAGAAAAATATTTTGGTTAAACTGATTCCAGGTATTTAATACATATGCGTGAGAAGGTGACCAGGTATGGGCATGTAATGTTCTCCAAACACCATTATCTCCCCAGTCAGTTCCTCTTGTAGGAACAAGCTGTTCATCGGTAGTAACTTCATTTAATGCGAAATAATTACCCTGATCGCCCATTTGACCATTAAATGCATTGTATAAATTTGAAATGGCTGCATCTACATCTTCCACTCCGGTAAACCCTCCTCCATCATCTGAACTATGGATAGAGTCTGTTTCTTTAATCTCCAAATTAGTACATGAGATCATAAACAGGGCTGCCATTATTGACAGTAATCCTATTTTTCTTATTTGTTTTTTAATCATAATTTTCATGACTTTTTTATTTTTTAAAATGTAATGTTTAATCCTAATGTAAATGTCCTAGGTCTGGGGTATGAAGTATAATCTATACCAGCCGTTGGTAAACCATTCAATAAATCCCCTTGAGCAGGATTGGTACTTAATTCAGGATCTAAACCACTATAATCAGTAATTAAAAATAAGTTTTGACCTGTTAAATAAACTCTAAACGAATCCAAAAAGCCTTCTTCATTTGTATCAAATGTATAACCAAGTGAAGCATTTTGCAATCTAATAAAATCACCTTTTTCTAAAAACCTTTCTGAAACTTCAGCTGCTGCATTACCAGCCTCACCACTTGTCAATACATTAGGTGTAACATTACGGGCATTGTTAATAGATCCTGCAATAAAAAATGCATTGGCTGTATTGTTATATACATAAAAACCAGATTGTGCAGCTAAAAATGCTGAAAAATCAAAGTTTCTCCAAGTAAGCGTTGTAGAAAGTCCCCAATTAGTAGTTGGAAGTGCACTTTTTCCTCTAAACATTTGATTATCATCAGAAATTGGCTGGCCAGTTTCATCAAATCCTTCAAAACTTCTCACAAAGTAAGAAAATAATGGTTGATTTTGAGCCAAAATTTGAGAATAAGCTTGTGATAATCCTTGTCCGCGAATGGTTCCTGCCGGAATTTGTCCTCCAAAATCCTGTAATTCATTTTCGTTATAAGAGAAATTAAATCCTGCATTCCAGTTTAGATCATCTTGCTGAATGAGATCATAATTTATTGTAAATTCAAATCCTTGATTTAATACAACAGCATCTAAATTTTGAAAGAAGAAAGGTTGAGGTGAAGGTTGAGCTGCTTCAACACTCAATAAAAGATCTCTTGTTTCTGATTTATATATATCAATACTACCATTTAATCTATCCATAAAAAAACCATAATCAATACCAAAACCATAAGCGGTAGTTTCTTCCCATTTTAGATCAGGATTTGCAAAAGATACTGGAGCAAGACCCGGTGGGTTACCATAACTTCCACCTGAGTTAAGACCAACCCAAGCATAACGTTCTCTTCGTATAAAATTACCATGACCTAAGCCATCTTGATTACCGGTAATACCCCAGCTTAATCTGGCTTTTAAAAGTGAAAATGTATCTCCCATAAAATCTTCTTCATTTATTTTCCATGCAAAAGCTGCTGATGGGAAAACACCATATTGGTTATCAGAACCAAATTTAGATGATCCATCAATTCTTACGGTAGCTGTAAACAAATATTTATTAGCTATGGTATAATTAGCTCTGGCAAAGTAAGATTGTAATTCATCGGTCTCATCATATGTATTACCAACAACCGAAGATACTGATAAAGGATCGCTAAAAGCTAAATATTCTGTTGCAGGTTCAGGAAATAAACGATTTACGAATAAACCATTATCCCCATCAAAACCATATTGTTGATAAGAGCCGGTAATTGCGCCTTCAATAAGATTGGCTGAGTGTTCTAAATCACTTGCCATTTGATTCATATCGTTAGTACCATAACCCCATCCATTGATACTTCTTCCACTTCTTGTGAAATCCTGATAAGAATACCCAGCAAGTAGATTTAAATTAGAGTTGTCAAATTCTTTATCCCAGGTTAAAGTAAGTTCCATTAATTTACTTGAATTATCCAGATCACTTAAGGCGCCTGTACCATTACCAAAAACGCCACTACCTGAATTTCTAGCTAACCCGGAAGTTTGAATTTCTCTTGTTGATGCTGACTTATCATAACCTAAGGTCATTTTAGCATTTAGATCATCAGTTATATCATAATCTGCAGAGAAGTTAAGTAAAATCCTATTGGTTTTAGAAGTATTTTGAATATATGCTAACATATTTGCAGGATTTCTTTGCCCTCCTGAATCAAAATCAGGATCATTTGGCCAGGTAGGATTAGCAGAATATGCCGCTCCTAAAAGATCTCCCTGAAAACCGGCACTACCACTAATAGCAGGTAATTCATCGTTTACGTTTGAAATAGTTGATTGTAATTCTAAATTTAACTTGTCGTCAAAAAACCGATGATTTAAATTGAATCGTCCGGAAATTCTTTGTAAAGATGAATTTTCCATAATTCCTTGTAGATCCTGATAACCAAATGTAGCTCTAAATGATCCATCTTCATGACTATGAGAATATGCTAAATTATAATCTTGAGAATATGAAGTTCTTGTTATAACATCTTGCCAGTCTGTACGTTCACCATAATCCTGAGCTACTGCATCGCCACCAAATTGAGTTACAGCAGCTAAAAATTCATCAGGATCTAAGAGATCATATTTATTTGCCGGTGAGGCAAAACTACCAGAAGCATTGAATTCAAATTTCCCTCCTTGTCTTCCTTTACCACTTTTAGTTGTTATAATAACCACACCATTTGCTCCTCTAGAACCGTAGATCGCTGTAGCAGAGGCATCTTTTAAGACACTCATACTTTCAATATCATTTGGATTTAAAAAGCTAAGTGGATTTTGAGCAGAACTCGAACCAATTCCAGTATAAGTCTCAGCTGATGTATTACTACCTGAAAGTGGTACACCATCTACAACATACAAAGGATCATTATTAGATCGTACTGAAGTAGTACCACGAATACGAATAGCTATTCCTGCACCTGGTTCACCACTTGATTGTGTTATTTGAACCCCTGCAACTTTTCCTTGAATAAGTTGTTCTGGAGCTGCAATTGCACCCCCGTTAAAATCTTCTGCTTTTACTGAAGCAACCGCTCCGGTTGCATCTTTTACAGTAGTTTGTCCATAACCAATTATTACAACTTCCTCTAAAGCTTCAGAATCAGTTTGTAAAAAAACATTAATAATTGATTGGCCATTTACAGTAATTTCTTGATTAACGAAGCCTATAAAGCTATAGACTAAAATGGCATCGTCGGCAACATTATCAATGGAGTAATTTCCATCAAAATCTGTAGCTGTTCCACTTGATGTGCCTTTGACGATAACATTAACTCCAGGTAATGGTCCATCATCACCTGTTACAGTTCCACTAACCGTTTGTGCAAATATTACGCTACCAGATAGCATAATAAACAAAAACGTCAATTGTTTAAGAAAATTGATTTTCATAAGTAAGATTAATAAGTTAAGTATATATTAGTACAATAATAATAAAAAATACAATAGAAACCTGATAAAAATCCTTTTATTTATGTAACTATAGTCATATGAATTGAATTAATTTAATAGAATTACATAAATAAAAAGATTTTCTAAGTATTTCAATTATAAAATGTTAATTGTATGGTATTACAAATGACAGGAAATATTTAATTTTATTCTAATACAATTCAATCAATAATTTATACTATTTGGAATGGGTAAATTCTTTTAATATTTTTAATATGACAAGAATAGATATAAACCTGAGTTCGACCTAAGATTTATTTCACAGAATGTCAATAGTGCATCAGATTTGATGCTTAAAATAATAAAGATATAACTGGTTATATCTAACTCAGGTTATAAGTGTATTCTAAGATCAACAAAACAAACTTACATAAAACCCAATACTTCTGATTGTTTAAGTTTAGGATTTGCGCCTTCTTTACTTGCAACCAAAGCACCTACCACACAAGCAAATTTTAAAGCTTCTTCGGGTAGCTTTTTGTTTAAAAGTTCACTAATTAAAGTAGCTAAAAAAGAATCGCCAGCACCTACTGTATCAATAACTTTTACGGGATAACCTTTATTGTAAAATAATTTATCATTATAAAGTAAAATAGCGCCATCTTCACCTCTTGTAACGCAAATGTGATTTGTATTGGTTTTTTTTGAAAGAAATAAAATTTGTTTTTCTACAGCGTTTGATTCAAATTTAAAATGATTGCAAAGTTCATCTAGTTCTTCATCGTTACATTTTATGAAATCCGATTTTTTCAACAAACTCATTAATAATTCCATTGTATAATGAGGAGGGCGAAGATTTACATCAAATACTTTATACTTTGCCTTTTGCAATAATTCAAACAAAGTTTCCTTTGATATTCTATCTCTACATGCCAGGCTGCCATATATTAATGCATCAGAAGACCTTACAATTTCAATATTTTCTTTAGTTAATTCGATTTTATCCCATGCTGCCGGAAATTCTATAGTATAAGATGCTGATCCCTTTTCATTTAAAGACACATTAACAATACCAGTTCTATAGTGATCATCAATTTGAATTTCATTAGAATTCAATCCATTTTCATTTATATATTGCAGTAATTTATGACCGTTATCATCATTTCCAATCCTGCTAATAATGTGTGTATTTATACCTAATGAGTTTAACCTCAACGCCACATTTAATGGTGCCCCTCCAATTTTTTTGTGTTTTGGAAAAACATCCCAAAGTACTTCTCCAAAACAAGTTACTTTTGGCATAATATATTATTCTTTAATTAATTTTTTTTCTAATTCTTCCAGAGTAATTCCTTTGGTTTCAGGCATCATAAAAATTACAAATAATAATTGCAATACCATCATAAAAGCAAAAACTGCAAATACAATACCTGCCCCTACTTTTTCAAATAGAAAAGGTACCAAAGAGGGTATAATTGCCGCCAAAATCCAATGTGTTGATGAACCAAATGATTGACCTGAAGCCCTGAGATTATTTGGAAATATTTCTGAAATAAAAACCCATATCACAGCGCCTTGCCCTATAGCATGGGCAGCTATAAAAATAAATAGAAAGATAGGAATAAACATTCCTTTCCATCCTAAAAAGAATGCAATGGCAACAAGAGACAGCGAAATGATATAGCCAATTGAACCAATATACATTAACTGCTTTCTGCCTAGTTTGTCTATTAAAGTTACTCCTAATAAAGTAAATATCAAATTAGTGACTCCAATACCTATACTACTCAATAAAGCTGTACTTTCACCCAAACCAGCTTCTTCAAAGATCCTTGGAGCATAATATAAAAATGCGTTAATTCCGGAAAATTGATTAAAAAAAGCAATTAAAAAAGCTAATACCAAGGGGAAATGATATTTTTTCATAAATATCGTTTCTTTACCTTTAACTTTAATATCATTTTGGTGTTGTTGAATTTCTTCCATAATGCTATCAATTGATGCATCGGGATTTGTAATTTGTAATATTTTTTTTGCTTCAACTTTTCTCCCTTTTAAAAGTAGCCATCTCGGACTTTTAGGAACTTTCATGACCATTATAGTATATATTATAGCTGGGATAGCTTCAACACCAATCATCCATCGCCAGGAATTTTCACCAAGATTACTTAATAGATAATTGGATAAAAATGCTATTAATATTCCCAATACAATATTGAATTGATAAAGTGATACAAGTCTGCCCCTGTCTTTTGCCGGAGCAATTTCTGAAACATAAGCTGGAGCTGCTATAGTTGAAGCACCCACACCTAAACCACCAATAAATCTAAAAAATGCAAAAGTATAAGGATCATTGGCAAATGCAGAACCTAAAGCTGAAATAGTATATAAAACTCCTATCCAAATCAATGTGTTTTTTCTCCCTATTTTATTTGTTGGGATACCACCAAAAATAGCACCAATAACAGTTCCCCAAAGTGCCATGGCCATAACAATTGTTCCGTGAAACATATTAGAAGAATCCCATAAAGCTTGTAATTTTTTATCAGCTCCAGAAATTACTACCGTATCAAAACCGAATAAAAACCCGGCGAGTGCCACAGTTAATGACCAAAAAAGTATTTTATTTTTCATATTTCCAGTTACTTTTAATATTATTTAGCTCATTATTTATTTGCAAATAAGTTATTCATTTTCTAAAAAAAACTTATAGATAAGTGAAAAACTTTCATTCAAATTACGTTAAAATTTTAGAAACATTATAGGAAATTACAAAAAAGCTCTTTTTTTTACCAAAACAATATCATATAAAAGGTGATACTAATTGTATTATTATTAGTTATCTAAACTTTTTTTTATGCAATCTTTGTATTATAATTGCTCTGTGATAATAATATTTAGATTTTTTTTGCAATAAAACTGAAACACTTATTATCTTTAATTTATTTTATACTTAATGAAGTAAATACAATGAAATATTTTAATCTCAATTTCGCTATATTTTTACTATCAATTATTATGATTGAAACTTCTTATGCTCAAGACTGGGCAAATTCAAACCATTTCAAAACTGAAAATGAAAAACTCGGTAAACCAAAGACCAATGAAAATCGAATTGTTTTTATGGGCAACTCAATTACTGAAAGTTGGGGTAGTATGAGTCCGGAATTCTTCTCTGGCAAACCTTATATCAACCGTGGAATTGGTGGTCAAACCACTCCACAAATGCTGATCAGGTTTAGACCTGATGTAATTGACCTTAAACCAAAAGTTGTGGTCATTTTGGCCGGAACAAATGATATTGCCGGAAATACAGGGCCTGCTACGCTAAAAATGATTAGTGATAATATCTTTTCTATGGCTGAATTGGCGAAAACTAACGGAATTAAAGTAATTCTTTCTTCCATTTTACCGGCCTTTGATTACCCATGGAAGCCCGGACTTCAACCAGCCGAAAAGATCATCAGATTAAATGAACTCATTAAAAACTATGCTATTAGAAATGGTATAGAATATCTTGATTATCACTCTTCAATGTCTGATCAAAGAAACGGATTAAAAGATGAATATACTTATGATGGTGTTCACCCTAACAAAAAAGGATATCAGGTAATGGCGCCTCTTGCTGAAGAAGCAATAAAAAATGTTTTAAATTGATAAATGCAATATTTTTTTACAGATCTGTCCAATCATTATTTAATAGGCTTGGAATTTCATTTTCCATTCCATTATTCTGAACAAACACAATTGCATTTAAACCATCAATTATATGATCAATGGAATTAATTGTATCATCATAATCTGTAATATAATTTGATAAACCTATAAAAACTAAATCTGCCTCAGCACTTTTTTGATGTAGTATTGATATAAAATCACTATTCCCCAATAAAATGAGCTCTACATTTGCTTCTATTCTGGCTTCTTTAATTGACTTATTGATTTTCATTTTAGCCTTTTTCTTTTCGTCTTCTGTTTTGGTCGCTGAAAAAATATTAATTGTGGTTTTTTGCCAATTACTGTTTATCCGAATCAAATAAGACAACAACAACATTAGATCTCCGTTAGATTCGCGTCCACCCCACCAAATATCAATTCTCTTATTGTTAATCTCCGAAAAACTCTTGTTAAAATGCAACAATAAAATATTTTTATTTAGTTTGGCTATTTCCTGAATGGTTTCAAGCTCTTCCCTCTTCCCTTTCTTATCAAGTGACCATCCAAAAACAACAGTGTTTGTTTTTAAACCTGCTATACCGTGAGAAGCTGCAACTGTGTACATTCCTTTTTTAAAATCATTAACAACATTAACTTCAGTAAAAGCTGTTAAAGATTCTTTTTTTAATTCTTTTTGCATAGAAAAAGTTAATTCTTTAATCTTATTTATATTCTTTTCATCAGGTTTCACTAATTTTGATATTGTTAGAACACCACTATTTTGTGCTAAAAGTGCTGCAAATTTTACAATTTCTAATCGCGATTTAATATCACTGATAAATAAGATCATATAAGGCCTCCAATTTCTAACGTGTATAATTCTGGAATTTAACTTTAATAATGCAAACCGACTTAAAGTCATCCAAACACCAGCAGCTGAATCACCCCATTTTTGCTCTAATTTTTTTGAAAATAAATAATAAAGAATTAAAATTTCTAATCCGAATGCAAATACAAATGCAATAGGATTGATCAAGATCATAACAATAATAGCGCCTAATGCACCTATAATTGAAACATACCATGGTACATTTATTCTGGGTCTATAAGAAGGAGATTTAATGATCTTTTCTACTGCTGCACTTAAGTTAACAGCAACATAAAGTGTTAAAAATAAAACTGAAACATATTGTGCAATCGTATTTAAACCTCCAATAAAAACTGCTAAAAGTGCTATACCGCCACTAATCCATGTTGCAATGGTTGGTTGCCCTGATTTTGATACTTTAGATAAAAATTTGGGTGCTAAACCATCTATTGAGAGTGCTTGTAGTATTCTTGGACCACCTAAAATACTTCCAAAAGCAGAAGATAAAACTGCTCCCCAAACTGCCGGATAAACAAGCAAAGGCCCAAATATTGCAATGCGTGTCCAAATGGTAACACCGGCATTTGGATCAGCTAATTCATCTAAAGTTAAAGCTGCCGTAATTGACAAAAGAATTGGAATAATTAAATAAATTACGGCTCCACTTACAACAGCTCCAATAGTACCTGTGGGTATTGATTTTTGTGGATCCTTTAGATCTCCACTCATTCCAACTCCTGCAGTAAATCCTGTAACAGCAGGAAAAAATACAGCAAAAACATACCAAAATCCTTCGGGTGCAGTTGTATAATTTGCTTCTATTAATGGTGCTTGAACTCCTTTCATAAAAACACCTATTATCAATGCTAAAATCGATAAACCAACAATGATCAAAATTGGTATTTGTGATTTTAATACCAATGAAGCACTTTTCCCCGAAAGAAAAGTTACACTAATAATGATTGCTGCTGCAAATAATTGTATTGCATAAGATGGTAAATCAAACCATGTTTTGGGCCAAAGTACTAAAATGGCCTCTGCCAAACCCAAACTATAAAAAGTAACGCTTAAAGTTCTACATAAATAAAGTGGTATTCCTATAGCACCTCCGGGTTCTAAACCCAGACTTCGCGATATCATAAAGTATTCTCCCCCAATACCTACTTTAATATTTGTTGAAATTGCCGATGCACTTAAACCCGTAATAAAAGTTATTGAACTGGCCAATAAAACAATAAAAATAGTTTTATAAAGTCCTACATTACCTACTACCCATCCAAAACGCAAGTACATAATTAATCCTAAAATAGTCAGGATGCTTGGAACATAAACTCCTAAAAAAGTGCCAAATTTTTTTTGTTGATTGTTTCGGTTAGTTGACATGTTTAATAATGATTTGCAATTTAAATCACTCAATTTAATAAAAATTTCTTTTTAAAAAATACATATTTTAAAAGTCATTTTCTCTTGCCTGATTATCTTTGATATCATCATAAAATTTAGCAAAAGTAACATGAGCATAGGGTATTAACCATAAAAAACCTATTCCTAAAGTTAGGATACACAATAAGGCCAGACCAAAAAATCTCAATCCCAAATAGAAATATTTCAACTTATAGCCGTCCATCATTATTTTACTTTTATCTATGGCATCCATTGGTTCGATAGAATCATCCTCTGCAATTATATAAAAAGTCATTGAATAAGATATAGCTGCTATTATTCCCGGGATTATTAATAATAGCATCCATAAAAATATAAACAATACAACTAAAAGGTAAGCTATAATTGAGGTTTTAAGCTTATAGAACCCTTCAAAAATCTGCTCAAACCTAGCTTCTTCATTTCTAGATAGTTTTAATGAAAATACTGAAATTCCCACAGCAAGCGGACCGGCTATAAACAATAAAATTAGTGATGATAATGGATAATGTTCAGAAGCTTGTTGTATTCCGGCTATGACCAATTCATAAACTAGAAATGTTCCTATTGCTAATCCCCATTTACCACTTAGAGATTCTTTTGCTGATTTCATTAATTCTGTATTGGCGGTTTTCATTTGTTTGAATTTATTGTTTTTTTTATATTGCTTGTACAAAAATAGTTATTTTGATTTATAAAAGTTTTTCCATCATCTCAACCAATTCTATTTCATTTTCATACTCTATGACATAATTTGAACATCCAAATGCAGTTGTTGAATATTCTGAATATTTTTTCCGCAAGTAGTAAATGGGCTTTTCTTTTGCAAATGCGTATCCAATTTCGATACCAACACCTATTGATTTTGTTGTTAACTCTGCAACAAGAAAATCAGAATTATAAATTTCTTCAAATGCAACTTTCATCATTTCTTTTTCTTGAGTGGCTTTGAAATTATATTTATCTACAAAGACAAATAATTCAATATTCTTTTTATAGAATAAATTTTGTAAACTTTCAACTTCTTTGTCAAACTGTTTCCTGTTAGCGTAACTAATCGCAAAATATGCTTTCTTCATTTTAAATTTATCTTTTTTCACTTGACTTTTAACTCAGTTCTTTATTTTTTGTTAGGCAATGTTATTATTCTCTGATTGTTAAATACATACTTGGACTTTTCTTCTTATTTAATATCCAATTTGATTCAATTCCCCAGCGATATAATCCAATTTGATTCTTTTTGTTTTTGAACAGTAAGTACGCATCCGTCATTCTTTTATTGATTTTTATTGCACGGTCTGGATTATTTCCTATTACGTCTAACCACTCAAGTGTTACACCAACTTTACCGCTCAAAACAATGTTATATGATTGTAAATCAATTTCAACCCAACCTGATTCTTTTGTGACAGGAAAAATAATATTCTCAGTTAATAATTCGTCTGTAATTAATGTGTCTTTAATGGTTCTAATATGTAATCTAAATAAAGTTTTGTCAAAAGATTGGCGTTTGAGTAAGATATTTAAGTTTTTAACTTCTACAGGTTTGCTTCCCAAATCTAATAATATACCAATTTCATATCCTTTTCTTGTCCGGAGTCCACCCCAACCACTCCATCCAGAAGACCTACTATAATTAGTCGCTCCAATTTTTCTTTCTTTTGTAGGTTTAATTATAATTTCAGCAAGTTCAATAGTTGTTTCAGTGAGCTTTATTTCAATTTTATTGTTTCTTAAATCCTTAACGGAAAAATTTTGAGGTTCATAACCTATCATTGAGATTCTTACAATAGATAATTCTTCAACTTTTGCTTCAAAGTTAAAATATCCATTACTGTCTGTAACTGTCCCAAAGTTCGTATTAATTATTCCGACACTAACATATTCCAAAGGTTTATTTGTCTTAGAATCAATAATTACACCTTCTATTATTTGTCCTGAGACATTAACCTGAACCAATATAATTAATACGATTATTGGAAGTATTCTCATTTGCTGATTTTCTGTTTTTAATATTACCAACGGTTTTAATATGGTACGTTTGGTAATTTAATACTCCAATGTTTCAATTTACCACTTTGTTTCTTTATTACTATACTCTTCATAATTAGCGCTTTCCGCTAAATACACCATATTTGTTGTTAGCAACTGGCATTTTTATTCAATTCTTTCAAATTCAAATTCTATTTTCAGAGAATCTCCTGCAACAAGAGCGTTTATTTTTTCTCCTGTTTTCCAATATTTAATTTGCTTTGGAAAGTCCAACGAGTCGTTTATGCAAGTAAACTGATCATTTTTCAATTCAGCTATTTTAAAAGTAATTGATTCTGTTTCTTGTGGAACTTTTACAATTAAGTCCCATTTTCCGTTTTGCCTGACTATTATAATTTTTTCTTGTTTAACTGTGTCACCGTTTTGCATAGTAAATCCGATTCCTGAATATTCTGTTGGGCTTACTTTGTTCCAATTCTCGAAAGTTTCTTTTCCAGTTTCTTCGTTCATTCTTCGCCATTTTCCTGTTAGCCAATCGAAATTTTCATCAATTTCGATTCTTGAGTTTAGGTCGGTTTTACTTTCTGTTGTTTCAGATTTGGTTTTATTCTTTTGGTTACAAGAAAAAAGTAAAATTCCGGTCAATAAAATCAGTGTTTTTTTCATAATATTTGGTTTTGCTTGTTGCTAACTCGTTATATACTCACAAATATACCTGTTTATATAGAATATTTACCGGATATCGTTAGTTCTTAAGATTATCATTATACTTTTAAAAAGCCCATTTTAACCTTATAAACAAAGCACTACCACTATTGGGTAATGAGTTTCCATCAAAATCATTTAATTCATCCATTGAATAATATTGCCCAATAACTGCCAGCTCCATTGTATCCGACAAAGAATAAGAAAGTGTTGGACCAAAATATACAAAATTACCTTCGGGTCCGTACATTCCGGCCAACATTAAATAGATCAAAGGGCTTAATTGATAACCTCCACTTCCAAATAATGCTACTTTGGTAGGAAATAGATTTTTCGGACTTAGATCCATAAAAATTACTTCTCCTAATCCTCCTTCCATATCATCGGCACCAAAGCCATTGTATAAGGTTTCAAACTGTAGATTTAACGAATTGCTAAAAGTATAATCGTAATGTATGGTTGCGGTAACTGCTCCATCAGTCTCTGAATTGTTTTCCATAGGATGATAGTAAGTAAATTCACCACTAAAACCTCCTCCGGCAATACTTCCTGACCAACCTCCACCAATTACATAATCACTTTCGGTAAAAACTCCTCCCAAGAACTGAATATCATATCCATGCGTATTAAAACGATACAACAATGCCGAAGTTACTTTATCATCGCTATTTATTGAGGTTGATAATTCAATCTTGCTGGATTCACCGATATAGTATTGCAACCTTACGGCATCACTACCCGGTTTTTCTTCATAGTCAAAATCAAAATATGAATAGGTATTAAACAAATCATTCGGATTCCAGACAAAAGTTTGTCCCCAGTTTATTCTTTGCCTACCCAAAGTAATCTGAAAATTACCAACGGTATAATCTAGCTTCAACCTGTCGAGTTGAGAAACACCAATCCATGATTTCTCATCTGCCCAAACCCACGACATATCAAAATAACCCACATCCCTACCAACATAATTAGCGTAATTAGGAATAAGTATAACATTGTTACCGGCAATAATTCTATTTCGCAATCCTGTACTAAACGTAAAATTTTCATTGATATACCAATTAAGGTCAAATCGATTGTGAAGTGTGTTTTCAATGGACATACCTCCATCATCAATAGTTTGCATGGCAGTCATACCTTTTACATAACCTTTTAACATCCAATTATCCTGAGAATAGATAATTGTAGAAAAAATAATGAAAATAATAGTTGTGTAAATTTTCTTATACATTATTAACTTTTTATTCGTTTTCTTCCGATGACATAAACCATCTTAAAATGTATATCTTACTTTTTAATTATTACAATATCAATAATTTATATAAATATTTATTTCTTTTCTTTTTACCATCGCTGTAAAAAGAAACAAGAATATCTAGGCTGCTAAGATATTACGCAAAGTTTGCAAAGAATATACTATTCATCCAATCTCTAATTCCCTGCTTTCACTTTTCAAAAACTTCCAGATTCAACTTTTTTAACTACATCAGAAACTACTTTACCATCATCAATTTTTATAACTCTACGCGCTTTATCTACTACTCTTTGATCATGTGTAGAAAAAATAAATGTAATTTTTTCTTCTTTATTTAATTTTTCCATTATATCTAATAACTGTGTTGTAGATTTTGAATCAAGATTTGCTGTAGGTTCATCTGCTAAAATAAATTGAGGTTTTGATGCTAAAGCCCTGGCAACAGCAACACGTTGTTGTTGTCCGCCTGATAATTGATTGGGTTTGCTATTAACTCTATTTCCAAGGCCGACAGATTCTAAAATGGTTATGGTACGTTCTTTCATTTTAGTTTTATCCCAATTTTGAAGTTGCATGATAAACTCAACATTTTCTTTAGCGGTTAATACCGGAATTAAATTATAAGCCTGAAAAACAAATCCGATATTGTGCAACCTAAAGTCGATCAATTTACTGGAAGACAATTCCGAAATATCCTTACCATGCACTTCAACCGAACCTGATGTTGGTTTTTCCAAGCCGCCAATCATATTTAACAGTGTAGTTTTTCCCGAACCTGAAGGGCCAACTATAGCGGCAAATTCACCCTTTTCAAATGTTAGATCAATTCCGTTTACCGCATGTACCGGAACTTCAGTTTCAGTAAAGGTTTTGGTAATATTCTTAATTTTAATAACACTCATTTTTTTTGTTTTTTAATTTTTACAGTGTTCTGATCGCATCAGCCGGATTTAATTTTAATGCTTTAAAAGCGGGATAAATTGAGGCTAAAATTCCTGTAAGGATAACTAAAATTGTAATTTGTAAATATCTATAAGGCTCTAACATTGGGTAAGATATGGCGCTATACCCAACCGATTCCATACCCTCTGCCAATGAAGAAATATTGATACCAACTTTTCCATAATATTCGATCAAGAACATACTTATAATCTCACCAACTAAAGCACCAACCAAAGCCAAAAAAATTGTTTCTAACATGATCATGAAAAAAATACGTTTTTTGTTCATACCTATCCCCATCAACATTCCCAGTTCTTTAGTTCGTTCAAGAATTACCATAAGCATGGTATTGACAATTCCAAATCCGAGAGCAGCTAGTATAATGATCATAAATACGCCCATATAAATATCCATATATTCTGTAATAAAACTCAAATAAGGTTGAATCATAGACCAATCTTCACTTAAAAGTTCGGGGTATCTATTTTGCAAATCAGCAGAAATTACTCCTGCCTGCTCATAATCATTTAGCAAAATATCAATTTCATGGCTTTGCCCATCTGGAATTTCAACTACTTTTCTTAGATCATTATCCCTAACAAAAACGTGCATTTTATCCCACGGACTATTATCCGTTTTAAACATACCGATCACTTTAAACGCAGCACCGGTAATCTCACCGTTATAATCCTGAAAAGTCAATATTATTTTTGATTTCAACTTTACTTTGAGCTCTTTGGCCAAAGCTTTTGAAATTACAATGGCATTTTTCTTTTTGGATGTAAAGAAATCTCCGTTAGCAGAATCAATTTTCTTATACAAACCAAAAACTTCTATTTCAGTCTCAGGGTTTACACCAACTATAGTAACACCCATATTTTTATTGGCTGTAGCTGCCATTGCCTGGATCTTCAATCTGCTTGTTACGGCTTGAACTCCTTCAACCTTTAAAATTTCTTGTAATTTCTTATCCGTTAAAGTAATTGTATGTTTAACATCAAAATTATCTGCAAATTCTGGGTGATGTAATTGAATATGTGCTGTTTCAAGAGAGAACGTATTGGCAACTCTTTGTTTTGCCATACCATTCATCCAAGCTGATGCAAATAATCCACCAACCAAACCTGAGGCAACTGCAAAAATTACTACTGCACTACGGGTTTTGCTCCTCCAAATGTTCCGCCAAGCTATTTTTAATAACATCATAACTTAAGATTTTAAGCCTTTTACAATATTTAACTTGAGTATCTTTAATATTGGATAATACATCGAAAATAAGCTTATGATTATAATTATTATTGCTTGATAAATAAATATTTGATAATCTAAACTCATGGGCATGATCGGTTCAAAATTAAAATCTTTCATCGCTTCAACAACATCACCGGTAAATCTTATGGGGTGATAGAAAAAATAGATCATCAATGGCAGACTAATAATGATACCTGAAATTACACCTAAAATTGTTAAAAAAAACAATTCAAAAATAACTACCAATATTAACTTCCGTTTTTGCATCCCTATAGAGATCATCATTGAAAATTCTCGTATTCTTTCATTTGTCATCATCAAAACAGTACCAAAAATCCCAAAAGCAATCACCATATATAAAATAGCGATCATTATTACACCTCCTGCATTATCAGATTCAATCATTTGCAACAATTCTTTGTTCATCACTTCCCATCCCATTACTTCATATTTATCCTGATCAATACTCAAATTTAATTCTTGTTCAACGCTTTTTACATCATCCAGATTATCCATTTCAAATGCCAAAGCTGTAAATTGATTATCGGTACTAAAAAAGTTTTGAGCTTCTGAAATAGATAAATAAACGGTTCTTCTATTCATTTCGGGAATTGGTAGTTTTAATATTCCCTTTACATGAAATAATCCTGCGGCTGTTGCTCCGTGATATCCTGAAGAGAATAAGACCAAAGTATCATTAATATTGATTTTTAGGAATTTAGCCAATTCTTCAGCAACCAAAATAGACCTATCATCTATATTTAAGTATTCACCCTGTTTTAAGAATGTCTTTACTTTGGTCATTTCATCTTCCTTTTCAGGAGAAATTCCCATTACTGCAACTCCTTTAGTAGCATCACCCGAAGAAGCTAAAGCAAAAGACTCTAATCTGGGAATAATATTTTTAACTCTGGGATCTGATTCAAGTTTTGTGATCTTTTCTTTATCAAAAGAAAAAATATTATTGATATTCTTATCATCCCAATATCCATTTTTGTGAATTTGAATATACCCTGAATAAGATTCAATAGCATTTTCTTTCATTTTGTCATAGGAACCCACCTGAAAACCTCGCATAATAATGGCAAAGAATAAGGCAAACATAATGGATGCTATTGTAATTAAAGTACGCCTTTTATTACGCCAAATATTTCGCCAGGCTATTTTAAATATGGTTTTCATTTTTATTTGAATCTATCTTTCAAGAATCAATATTTCTTGAAAAGTTAAGTATTTTAGTTCTATACCTATCGCACTTTTTTCATTTTTTGTTGTGAAAAAAAAGATTCAGGTAAATCAACATCAAATTTTATTTCTTTTATGTATAAAACTGTTTTCTTTCCTTCTTCATCTGCCGGTATAATTTCAATTCTGGCAGGGATCAATCTACCATCCATTGTTTTAAAATCATATGCAAAGTCACTTTTTACCAATTCATCATCTTCATCATAATACTCTGATCTTAACTGAATAAATTCATCGTCTTTGGTAATCCACTTATAGATCTTTCCCCAAATTACAGCTGCCTCTTCTTTTGGTATCATTTCAATTTTATAAGTATCAAAACCTTCAATATTTTCTTCGCCAACAATTTTATGATTGTAATCATAAACAATTGAACTTTCTTTTAAAATATCATCGTTTGTATAATCAGAACCCATCCAGCCCTGTGACATCATTGAAGCAGGAATTTTTATCATTCTACCAATAGAAGGCATCCAATTCCACATCTCAGTTTTTCGTTTTAAAAATACCTGACCCTTATCTTTTGCAGGGGCAGTAATATAGGTCATTGAATAATCCATACCCCTTCCCCAGCTCTTCATGCTTACAGATCTTTTCCAGGTAGGGCGGATAATTTGCATCTCCATACTTGATGTATTTGTTTTTCCTCTCATTTTTTCATCTGCTCTTTTAATGATCTCTTCGGCTGTAATATCATACTGAGCCAAACTACTACTTGAAATCAATGCAAAAAACAATATTAAAAAAACACTAAACTTTTTATTCATTTTATTCATTATTTAAATTTTTCAATTAATTGATCTACAACTCCTTTTAAGGGATAATTTTCTCCCATCATAATATAGCCAAGTGAAATACCATCAATTGCACTTCCTAATAACAATGCTGTTGATGCAGGATCCTTATCACCTTTATTTTTAAAATAAACTTCAAAATATTTCATGTATTGTTCAAAAAAAGGAAGAAAAACTTTGTTGAAGAGTGTATGTACTTTTGGTTGTGCAATTAAATTATAGTACAATTTCCAAAATGATTCATTAGTTTTAATCATTTCAAAATTTGCATGAATTGTTTTTGAAAAATCTTCTTCTGTTTGAATTGAACTTTGATCTTGAAAAAGTTCCATCATTTGATTCATTCCATAATGCAAAACACCTTCAAGTAATCTTTCTTTACTTTCAAAATAGTTGTATAAATTACCTTTAGAAACCTCTGCTTTTTTAGCAATGGATTGCATTGAAGTATTGACATATCCATTTTCAGAAAATAAAAAAAGTGACGATTCAATGATTGACAATTCCTTTTTTTGTTTTAGTTTTTCAATCTGTTTCTCTGTTCGTGGTGACATCAGTAATAATTTTTGACTGACTGGTTAGTCAAAGATATAAAATATTTTAATATGAATTATTATTTTATATTTATTTTTTAATTCATCATATCCTCATAATTTAAAAATGATTCGTTAAAATTATATTAATTTTAAAACTGATAAATTTAAAAAAGCATGGAACATTTCGATAAAAAGGCTCAAAGTTGGGATAATGATATTATAAAGGTAGAAAGGGCAATTTCTTTTGCCAAAGAAATAATCGATTTTATAAATCCTGAAAAATCAATGAATGCTCTTGAGTTTGGAAGTGGAACAGGTTTATTAAGTTTTCAATTAAAAGATAATTTTAACACGATCACACTTGTTGACACATCAGAAGGAATGATAAAGGTTCTAAATGAAAAAATTGCAATCAACAACATTAAGAAATTTTACCCTATCCATACAAATTTGTTAGAAGAAAAAATCGATACGGGTGATTTTGATGTTGTTTATACTTCAATGACTTTACATCATATTATAGACCTTAATAAAATTTCAAAGATCTTTAATTCTCTTTTAAAAACAAATGGCTATTTGTGTATCGCTGATTTGGTAAAAGAAGATGGTAGTTTTCACCCTCCCAGTCACAATTTTGAGGGTCATAATGGTTTTGATAAAGAAGAATTAAGTTCACTACTGGTTGCTAACGGATTTGAAATTTTATATTATAATATAAGCTATGTAATAGAAAAAGTAGTTGGTGATTCTATAAAAAAATATCCATTATTTTTAATGATATGCAAAAAGCTACATTGAACTAATTATTATATTAAATTATCCTTAAAAACATATCTTTTTCAATAGAATATTGCTTAAATTTATACAGAATTTATAAACTATATTCACATGGATAAAAAATTCAAAGTAAAGGTTAATAATTCTTCAGAATTTAACCTTAGCCAGAAACAAATTGATGGCTTAGATATAATTCCAGAAAATAATTCAAAATTCCACATTCTAATTGACAATCAAGCCTTTAAAGCTAATTTAGTTCAATCTGATTTTTACAAAAAAAAATATACAGTTGTTGTAAACTCAAATACTTATCAAATTGAAATTGCAAACCCCATAGATCAATTGATCAAAGAAATGGGATATTCTGTTGGTTCTTCAAAAAAACTCAATTTTATCAATGCGCCTATGCCGGGAATACTAATTGATATTAATGTGAAAGAAGGTGATCAAGTAAAGGAAGGAGACACCTTATTGATCTTAGAGGCTATGAAAATGGAAAATGCCATTATTTGTCCAAAAGAAGCCATTGTTAAATCTGTTTTTGCTGTAAAAGGTGAAACAGTTGAAAAAGGCAAATTGTTAATCGAATTAGAATAATCTCCAAAAAATATCAAAATGAAAAAAATACTGGTAGCCAATCGTGGTGAAATTGCTATACGTGTAATGAAAACTGCCAAAAAAATGGGTATTAAGACCGTTGCAGTTTATTCAAATATTGATAGAAATGCACCTCATGTAAAATTTGCCGATGAGGCAATAAATATTGGTGGAAATCCTTCAAATCAATCTTATTTATTAGGTAATAAAATTATTGAAGTTGCTAAAAAATTAAATGTTGACGGTATTCATCCGGGTTATGGTTTTCTAAGTGAAAATGCTGATTTTGCTGAAAAGGTTGAAGAAAATAACCTGATTTTTATTGGCCCTAAATCAAGGTCTATTAAAATGATGGGTGATAAATTAGCTGCTAAAGATGCTGTTAAAAACTATGATATTCCAATGGTTCCGGGAATTGACGAAGCTATAACCGATGTTGAAAAAGCTAAGAAAATTGCTACAGAAATCGGATTTCCAATCTTGATAAAAGCCGCCGCAGGTGGAGGCGGAAAAGGAATGAGAATTGTTGAAAATATTAAAGAATTGCCATCACAAATGAAAAGAGCGATTAGCGAAGCTACCTCTGCATTTGGTGATGGTTCTGTTTTTATTGAAAAGTATGTTACTTCACCTCGACATATCGAAATTCAGGTTTTAGCCGATACACATGGTAATGTAATTCACCTTTTTGAAAGAGAATGCAGTATTCAACGTCGACATCAAAAAGTAGTAGAAGAAGCTCCTTCTTCAATTTTAACACCAGAAATGAGATATCAAATGGGTGAAGCAGCAATTAATGTAGCAAGATCATGTGATTATGTAGGTGCAGGAACCGTTGAATTTTTGGTTGACAGCAAGATGAATTTTTACTTCTTAGAAATGAATACCCGTTTGCAGGTAGAGCATCCGGTAACGGAATTTATCACGGGAATTGATTTGGTTGAACAACAAATTAAAGTTGCCAAAGGCGAAAAATTATCAATCCAACAAAAAGATCTAACAATAAATGGCCATGCCATTGAATTAAGGGTATATGCCGAAGATTCTTTAAATGACTTTCTGCCAAATGTTGGTAAATTAGAAACTTATAAAATTCCTAAAGGAGAAAATATAAGGTTAGATGATGGTTATGAAGAAGGTATGGAGATACCAATCTATTACGATCCTATGATCTCTAAATTGGTTACCTATGGGCAAAATAGAATGGAAGCTATCCAATTAATGATCGAAGCTATTGAACAATATAAAATTGAAGGTGTAGAAACCACTTTACCTTTTGGAAAATTTGTTTGCGAACATGAAGCTTTTCAAACAGGAAAATTTGACACACACTTTGTGAAGAATTATTATTCTGCTGATAAGTTAAAATCTGAATTGGAAGAAGAAGCGAAAATTGCTGCTTTAATAGGATTAAAGATCTATTTAGAAGATCAAAAAAAATTAAGAATCCCCTAATAAATTAGATAACTCAAAAATTATCTTATGAACACAAAACAAAACGAACTGCGTAAAAGAATTACCGAAGCCAAACTCGGTGGAGGGATCAAACGAATAGAAAAACAACACCAAAAGAAGAAATTAACAGCTCGTGAAAGAGTTGATATACTGTTAGATGAAGGATCATTTGAAGAAATTGGTATTCTTGTAACACACAGAACAACCGATTTTGGTATGGAAAAAGAGCAATATTACGGCGATGGTGTTGTTACAGGTTATGGAACTATTAATGGCAGGTTAGTATATATTTTTTCACAAGACTTTACTGTTTTTGGTGGAGCCCTTTCAGAAACTCATGCCGAAAAGATCTGTAAAATTATGGATCTTGCGGTAGCTGTTGGTGCTCCTGTTATTGGTTTAAATGATTCCGGTGGAGCACGTATTCAGGAAGGAGTTCGTTCTTTAGGGGGATATGCTGATATTTTTTATAGAAATGTTCAGGCATCTGGTGTTATTCCTCAAATATCAGCTATTATGGGACCTTGCGCAGGAGGTGCTGTTTATTCACCCGCTATGACAGATTTTACATTAATGGTTGAAGAAACAAGTTATATGTTTGTTACTGGACCTAATGTAGTAAAAACTGTTACTAATGAAAAAGTAACTTCTGAAGAATTAGGAGGTGCAAGTACTCATTCTACCAAATCAGGCGTTACCCATTTAACATCTTCAAATGACGTACAAGGTTTAATGGATGTTAAAAAATTACTAAGCTATATCCCTCAAAACAATCGTGAAAAAGTACCTGATCTTCCTTATGAAATTGGTGAGGAAGTAAGAGAAGAATTAGAAGAAATTGTTCCAAAAGATACACATAAACCTTATGATATTCGAAAAGTTATCGAGGGTATATGCGATAAGGAATCTTTTTTTGAGATCCATAAAGAATATGCTGATAATATAGTTGTTGGATTTGCACGGTTGGCCGGGAAAAGTATTGGAATAATTGCGAACCAACCCATGAGTTTAGCTGGAGTTCTAGATGTGAACAGTTCAAAAAAAGCGGCTCGTTTTGTTCGTTTTTGCGATGCATTTAATATTCCACTATTAGTATTAGAAGATGTTCCGGGTTTCTTGCCTGGTACAGATCAGGAATGGCGAGGTATTATTGTTCACGGGGCAAAATTATTGTATGCCTTTAGCGAAGCAACCGTACCAAGAGTAACCGTAATTACCCGAAAAGCTTATGGTGGCGCTTATGATGTAATGAATTCAAAACACATAGGTGCCGATATGAATTTTGCATGGCCTACTGCCGAAATTGCAGTGATGGGTGCAAAAGGTGCCAGTGAAATTATCTTTAAAAATGAAATAAAAGAAGCAGATGATCCCATAGCAAAATGGAAAGAAAAAGAAGCTGAATATGCTTATAAATTTGCCGATCCTTATCGTGCAGCCAGAAGAGGTTTTGTTGATGAAGTGATCTTACCCAAAAATACACGTAGAAAATTGATCAAAGCATTTGCCATGCTTGAAAATAAAAAAGTAAACAGGCCAAAACGAAAACACGGTAATATCCCACTATAAAAAATGAGGGCTTCATTTAATATGAAGCCCTCATTAAAATTTGTACCAAATCTTAAACTATCTCAGCACTTAACCCCAGATCAAGTAATTTAGAACATCTTGCTTTTAATTCTTCATATTCGCCGGTTTTAACAGCGCATTTTCCTTTATAATGTACCAAATAAGTACATTGTTCAGCCTGAACCAAAGTGTGATCACAAACGTCTATCAATGAATCTATTACATAATCAAAAGTATGAATATCATCATTAAATAATATAATTTCATGTTGGTTGACCTCTTGTTCTAAGATCTCAACCTCCTCTTTTTTCTTTTCTTTTGTCATAAAAATTTCTTTCATCATCATTCAAATAATAATTTACAAAATTATAAAATTTTAATTTAAAACCAATTTTAGAAATTAATTCCAATCATTGATAATAAGAATCCAAATATAAAAAAGGGATTTGGTTGATAATCGGTAGGCAGGTTCAAACTAAATAATTAAAAAAATATTTAATCAAAATTTCACAAATTTTAATCCAACCCAATTATTTCTTTCTAAGGTCTTCTCTAATTTAAGTTGATTCTTTTGAGCTTCTTTATCAATTATTGGAATATCTTCTTTATAAAATCCGCTTAATAAAAGAACCCCTTTGTGTTCTAAATTATTTACATAGGTCTTGATATCCTGTAATAAAATATTGCGGTTAATATTGGCAATAATTACATCATATTTTCTAAAACCTAAAAAAGAAGCATCGCCTTGATAAACATCAATGTTATGAGCTTTATTTCTCTCTATGTTTTCCAAAGTATTTTCAAAACACCATTCATCAATATCAATTGCATCAATCATTTTAGTTCCTTTTTTCTCTGCAAAGATTGCAAGGATTCCGGTTCCACAACCCATATCTAAAACTGTTTTTCCTTTAAGATCCAATTCTAATAAATGCTGTATCATTAAATGAGTTGTCTCGTGGTGACCGGTACCAAAACTCATTTTTGGCTCAATAACAATATCGTATTTCAATTTTGGGTCTTTATGAAAAGGTGCTCTTATACTAACCTGATCATCTACCTGAATAGCTTCAAAATTCTTTTCCCATTCACTATTCCAGTTTACCTGTTCAATTTCTTTAAAATTATAAGAAAATACAATCTCATCCGAATTCAATATCTGAATATCATTCAAAATATTTTTATCCCAATCCTTTTTTTGAATGTAAGCGATAACACCATTTTCATTTTCAGTAAAACTTTCAAAACCAACTTCTCCCAATTCAGCAATTAATATCTCATTAGCTGTTTGTATAGGGAGTGTTAAAGACTTAATTATAAAAGTATAGGCGATGTAGTTCATTTGAATAGGTATTTGTTGAAAAAAAATCTGCGAAATCTTCGATATTTTATTATCGCAAAAAACGCAGATTATATAATTTGTTTAAGATCAATTAAAATATTTTAAATCGCTTTTATTAAAGCTACAAAATCTTTGGCATTTAATGCTGCTCCACCAATTAATCCACCATCAACATCTTCTTTTGAAAATATTTCTTTTGCATTAGCTGGTTTCACGCTTCCTCCGTAAAGAATAGAAACTTCTTCAGCTACATCACTAATATATCTTTCCGCAACCAATTCTCGAATAAAAGCGTGCATTTCCTGAGCTTGTTCCGGACTTGCAGTTTCACCTGTGCCAATTGCCCAAACCGGTTCATAAGCCAAAACAATTTTTTTCCAATCATCTGAAGTCAAATGAAATAAAGCTTTTTTAATTTGTTCTTCAACAACTTTAAAGTGATTTCCATTTTTTCTATCTTCCAAAACTTCTCCAAAACAGAAAATTACTTCCAAATCATTTTTTAGAGCATTATCAACCTTTTGAGCTAATAATTCATTGGTTTCACCAAAATATTCTCTTCTTTCCGAATGTCCTAAAATAACAGTTTTCACATGAATACTTTTGATCATACCAGCAGAAATCTCACCAGTATAAGCACCATTTTCAGCCTGATGCATATTTTGAGCAGCTACTTCAATTCTACTATCTTTTGTGCTTTTTGATGCTTTTTGAAGGTTTGTAAAAGGTGGTGCAATTATTACACGTGTATTCTTCAATTTCAATCCCTTTACAGCATCTTTTAATTCTTTAACCAAGGTTTTTGTTTCGCCGTAAGTCTTATTCATTTTCCAGTTTCCTGCTACTATTTTGCTTCTCATTTTTTACTGTTTTAAATTAGCATACAAAGATAATAAGAAACATCTTAAAGAAACTATAAAATAATTACTTTTGCATAAAGCTCTTTTATAAAATGAACAAACAAAAACTTATCGATCAGATCAAAGTTAAAAAATCCTTTTTATGTATTGGTTTGGATGTTGATCTAGAAAAAATACCGCAACACCTATTGGTTTTAGATGATCCAATTTTTGAGTTTAACAAACAAATTATCGATGCTACTCATCAATTAGCTGTTGCCTATAAACCCAATACTGCTTTTTATGAAGCCTATGGTATTAAGGGTTGGAAAGCACTTAGTAAAACCATTGATTATATCAATAAGAACTATCCTGAAATTTTTACTATTGCCGATGCTAAACGTGGTGATATTGGCAATACTTCTACCCGATATGCCAAGGCATTTTTTGAAGATATGAAATTTGATTCGGTTACCGTAGCTCCATATATGGGAAGTGATTCGGTAGAACCTTTTTTAGCTTTCGCAGATAAATTCACAATCCTTTTAGCCTTAACATCAAATAAGGGTGGATTGAACTTTCAAATCTTAGAAGATAAAAACGGACTTACTTTGTATGAAAAAGTATTACAAGAATCAAAAACATGGAAAAACAGTGATCAATTAATGTATGTTGTGGGTGCAACCCGACCAGAATATCTTCAAAAGATAAGAAAAATTGTTCCCGACAGCTTTTTGTTAGTGCCAGGAATTGGCGCTCAGGGCGGAAGTTTACAAGATGTTTGTAAATACGGTTTAACCGATGAAGTTGGCTTATTGATCAATTCTTCAAGAGGAATCATTTATGCATCTTCCGGTGATGATTTTGTCAAAAAAGCAAGAGAAAAAGCTTTGGAATTACAAAAAGAAATGGAAGTTTATTTTTGATAAATAAATTAAAAGAATCTTCTTCTTCATTTAGATTTTATATATTATTTTTGTCAATATTTTTTCGGGGTGTAGCGTAGCCCGGTTAGCGCGCCACGCTGGGGGCGTGGAGGTCGGAGGTTCAAATCCTCTCACCCCGAC
>JBDLJB010000021.1:0-45615 GCA_039714555.1 Bacteroidota bacterium | reverse complement strand
ATATTTGTACTATAATTAATATTATGTTAAATAGAATATTTTGATATACCCCCTATAATATATCAAATTAAGTTGTTTATTTGCCGAATGATTAAAAGTAGATTATCCCAATTTGAGTTTGTTACTTTAATGGCATCACTAATGTCTGTTGTAGCATTGGCAATTGATGCATTGTTACCCGCATTAAATCATATTGGAAATGATATTGGTATTCAAAATTCTACAGATAATCAATTGTTGATTACCATGATCTTTTTAGGGCTTGGTGTTGGTCAGTTATTTTTTGGTCCGATCTCAGATAGTTTGGGTAGAAAACCTATAGTTTTTATGGGATTTGGTATCTTTATTATTGCAAGTTTTATTAGTATACACGCTACAGATCTAAATACCATGATCATAGGCCGCGTATTACAAGGTATCGGTCTTTCAGCGCCAAGAACCATGAGTATTGCCATAGTTAGAGATTCTTATAACGGTGATTATATGGCAAGAATCATGTCATTTATTACCGTAGTATTTATATTGATCCCTATTATTGCTCCTGCCCTTGGAAAATTTGTATTAGACCATTATAATTGGCAAGCTATATTTTATATACAAATGATATTCAGCGTTTTAGTTTCTTTTTGGTTTTGGGCCAGACAACCTGAAACGCTACTCAAACAACAAAGAATAAAGTTTACTTCACATATTTTTACCGATGGTTTTAAAGAACTTATTAAATATAAACAAACTATTGGTTTTACGATTATTTCCGGATTTATTACCGGTTCTTTCATGGTCTATTTAAGTACTGCCCAGCAAATATTTCAGCTACAATACCATTTAACAGAAGAATTTCCTTTTATTTTTGCAGGTTTGGCAATTTCAGCTGGAATTGCAACATTCTTAAACGGGACATTAGTTTTAAAATATGGTATGGAAAAATTGGTGACTATTGCACTTATTGGTTATTTAGGCATATCTTTAGTTTATATCATATTGTTTTATAATACAGTGAATCCTGATATCACTATTTTACTACTATTCTTTAGCTTACAATTCTTTGCCATTGGTTTTCTGTTTGGTAATTTAAGAGCTTTAGCTATGCAGCCTGTTGGACATATTGCAGGAATCGCTTCAGCAATTACAGGGTTTATTTCTACCATGATGGCTGTGCCAATAAGCGCTTTTGTTGGAAAATTTGTAACCGGCACTGCCCTACCACTATTTATTGCATTCGTAATATGTAGTATATTATCTATTCTTATTTTAGTTTATTTAAAAGTATCTGTTAAAAAAGTGTAAACAATACTATCTAAATAATATCAATAAAGCACCAAAGGCAGTTACCACTATAATAAACTTACGATACACATCATTATTAATTTTTTTTACCAGAGAAACGCCCAGATAAAAACCCAGCAAAATGGCAGGTGCTAAAAACAAGTTTATCAAAATTGTCTCTTTTGTTACTGTTTTCCATACAAAAATGTGGAAAGGAAGTTTGAAAACATTGACAATAAAAAACAGCCAGGCTGCCGTACCTATAAATTCATTTTTTGGCAAACGCATAGCCAATAAATAGATGTTTGCAAATGATCCGGCTAAATTACCAATCATTGAAGTTATACCGGATAAAAGTCCCATTGAGCTTGAAAATACCCAATGTTTAGGTATTCTACGCGTCTTTTTTTGATCCATCCAAATCATAATAAAGACAGTAAATAAAATAAATATTGCCATTATTTGTTTGAACAACACTTCCGAAATATCATTACCCCACCAAACACCTAATAAAACACCAATAACCATCATTGGCAATAATTTTACTAAATATATCCATTGCGTATGCTTGTGGTAATAAATAACTGCAAAAATATCAGCAATTATCATTAATGGCATTAAAATACCTGTTGATGCTTTCCCTCCAAAAACCAATGCCATTAAAGTAACTATGATTACGCCTAAGCCTTTTAATCCTGCTTTCCCCATCCCCAAAATAAGCGTTGCCAAAAATGCCAAAACAATATCCGTAATTGATAAATGGTATGCCGAAATAATTTGAGTTAAACTCTCCACATGTTAATTTTAAAACGTCAAATGTACGTACATAAAATAAATATTATTTAGGTATATCAATTTAAAGCAACAACCTGAGTTCGATATAAGCTTTACTCACATTAATCAACCTATTATAGCTTGATAATATTTACAAATTTAATTTTAGGTGAAGTTTATCCTAATAATTATCACAGTATCATTACTATCTACCGTATTTATTGTATAAAGTCTTATAGGAATTCTCTGTGTCAATATCTATATTTAGATCTCCCGTTCTTTCAATAAAAACATCGTTCAAATTCGTAGCTATGATCTCTCTGGCTCCAATATCATTTTTTAATTCTGACAATGCTTTAAAATAGTCTAAACCAAAAATTGATGGAACACCTGCCCTACTCTTTGTTTGGGTTGCTACAATGTTTTTATTATTTTTTAAAAAGCTGTTTATCAATTTATTGAAATACTTATATTCAATAAAAGGTTGATCAGATAAAGAAATGAGAACTGCATCAAAATGTATGTCATTTCTTTCTATAAATTTCATGGCACAAGCAATAGAACTACCCATTCCTGAAGACCAATCCTTGTTTTCAATAATGGTAATTCTATGATCCATAATTGTATCAACGATCTTATTGTAATGAGCTCCAAGTACAACAAAGACCGAATCAGCATCAGAGGATAATCCTTGTTGAATTGCCTGCCCTAATAATGTAGTACTTTTCCATGGCAAAAGTTGTTTTATGCTTCCCATCCTGGTAGATTCTCCTGCCGCAAGAATTACCAATGCAATCTTAATATCATGTTTATTTTTATTCAAATTTTACAAATTAAACCTACCGATATAATATAACATCACTATGAATGGCCCCTGTTTTATCCTTAAGGGATTTAGGATCTTGTTGTCGTGTTACAGCCAGTATTTCAGAACAAATGGATAATGAGACCTCCTGGGGTGTTTCTGCACCAATATTGATACCTGCAGGACCATGGATCAAGTCAAGAAAAGTGTCTTTAACCTCAGGATAATATTCGATAAGTTCATTTAATAGTTGATCTCTTCTTTTGGCCGACCCTAATAAACCGATATAAAATGGCAAGGTTTCTTTTAATTGAATTAAAAATTTGAGATCTTTAGCGTAGTTGTGTGTCATCAGAACCACTGCAATATTATCTTTAATAAAATCTGTTTGAAATAATTCTGGCAGTATATGAATTAATTCATTAGCACCAGGGAAATTTTCTATTGTCTGAGGATCTGAAGGACTTGCTACAACTGTTACTTCCCACCCAAGTAATGATGCAAACAAACACAATTGAACAGCATCGTGCTCTGCACCTATGATAATAAGTCTAAAAGCAGGCTTCATTATCTGACTAAATACTTCTGTAGAAGTATTATTTTCAAGTTGCGGTTTTTTTGAATTTGCAAAAGGGAATTGTTTTCCATTCCCAAAATCTATAACTGAGCCCCATACCTCTCCAATACCTACTTTTTTTGAATAAAAGCTATTGATTTTAAAAGATTTTCTATGTTTTTGAGAATTCTCAAAAGAAATCAACATTTCATTATCAGGAACAAATGATTCTATTAAAATATATATTATTCCATCACAACCAAGTCTGTAACGACCATCATAAGTGATCATTTTTGGCTTACCGGTCTTAAAAACCGATGTGGATTGTTTTAAAATTTCTTTTTCAACGCAGCCCCCACTTACTTCACCGAACATCAACCCATTTTCAGTGATCAACATTCTTACTCCGGGTCTTCTATAGGATGAACCCTCTAAAGAAACTACAGATGCCATTACTGATTTCAATCCAAGACTATTTGCTTTTTTATATTCTTGAATGAGATTTTTAAACTCGTGTATCATTTATCTGATATTTAAATCCGTTCCTCATAAATATTAAAACGGTAAATTGACTTAATTACCCTTAATGACCTAACCAAATATTTCCTTATTTTCAATAAATGGTTGTTTTGTTAATCTAATTCCTGTTGCTGCTTTAATTGCATTTGCCAAAGCAGGTCCTGCAGGTGGTAATGAAGGTTCTCCTAAACCTGTTGGTGCAATATCATTTTCAATAAAATATGACTCAACAATAGGTGTTTCTTTCATTCTTATCAATCTATACGTATCAAAATTTACCGACTGTGGTACACCATTTTTAAAATCAAGATTACCGTACATTGCATGACCAATACCATCCAGTACTCCTCCTTCTAGCTGATTTAAAGCACCTAATGGGTTTATAACAATACCACAATCAATTGCACAAGTCACTTTTTTTACAACCGGTATTCCATTTTCCATTTCAACATCGGCAACTTCAGCTACATATGAATTATGACAATAATAAACTGAAAAGCCTTGGTAAATACCTTTTTTTGATTTACCCCAATTAGATTTTTTTACAACTTCATTAATAACTGATTCCATTCTTTCAGCAGAATACTGAATCCTTTCATCAGTAGTTCCTTTTACTTTTTGAAGTAGATCTAACCTTAATTGAATCCTATCAACACTCATTTTTTCTGCCAATTCATCAAAAAAGCTTTGTTCGGCAAAAGCCAAAAAATTTGTGTATGGCGCTCTCCAAGCTCCCGTTGTAATATTACTTTTATAACTGGCTACATCAACTTGGTAATTTTCAATAGATCCTGCCGGAAAAAAATTAGGAATTAGCCCATACATATTATTGTTAATAGCTGCTTCTTTTAAGTGATAACCCACTACTTTATTATCCTTAATAGCTGCACTAATTCTATACTTTATTGCGGGCCTGTAAATTCCGATAGCCATATCATCTTCTCTTGAAAATACTACCAATACTGGTTTTCTTGCAATATTTGATATTTTAGCAGCTTCTAAAGCGAAGTCTCCATACAGTCTTCTTCCAAAACCTCCACCTGATCTTGTCATTTCTAAGGAAATATCTTTAAAATCTCTCTCCAATTCTTTTGCAATTCTTTCAGCTGTTCCTTTAGGTGTTTGAATAGGCCCTACTAATTCAATTTTTTCATCGGTAACATTGGCGAAAAAATTCATGGGTTCCAGGCAATTGTGTGGTAAAATTGGTGATTCGTATGTACGTTCTAGAACTTGATCAGCATCAGCAAAAGCCTTTTTTATATTTCCATCTGATCTTAGTGTTTTGAATTTATTACCATTTAACAGATCAGTAAGTAATTTATCATGATCTTCTGTACTTTCTAACATAGTATCTTTCTCCCAAATTGCATTAAGAGCTTTTTTGCCTCTCATTGCTTCCCATGTACTATTAGCTAATACCGCAATTTTATTACCAAATTGAAAAATATCCACTACACCTTCTTTTGATCTTGCAATCGAATCATCGAAAGTCTTTAATTTTTGTCCAAATGCCGGAGGCCTTAATACTGATGCATAAAGCATCCCTTCTCTTTTATAATCCAAACCAAATAATGGTTTACCCGTTATAATCTCATCAATATCTACATTTTGAATATCCTGACCAATTATTTTATAATCTTTTGGTTCTTTTAATTGAACATCTTTAGGTACTTCCAGTGCTGCAGCTTCAACAGCTACTTCACCATATCCTAACTTTTCACCCTTGCTATTTGATATCACACCATTTTCAACAGTACATTCCATTGCATCTACCCCCCATTTAGCAGCAGCGGCGTTGATCAACATTTGTCTGGCAGTTGCTCCTGTTTGACGTAAAGGATCCCAACCATGGCGAATTGATTGACTACCCCCTGCTACTTGTCTTTCAAATACATCAGTATCTAAACCGCCCTGAACAACATGAACATTTTCCCAGGCAACATCCAATTCTTCAGCAATAATCATTGGCATAGAGGTTTTTACACCCTGACCAATTTCAGGATTGGGTGCAAAAATGGTTACCATACCATTATCAGCAATTTTAATAAAACCATTAAAATCTTTAAAATCTAATTTTGAAATATCTACAGGTGGTTTTACTTCAGGTTTACAAGCTGAAAAGAAATTAAAACCAATAATCATACCTCCTCCGGTTAATGCAGAAGCTTTTAAAAAGGATCTTCTGTCAATTTTATTTTTTTTTGTCGTCATTTTTAAAAAGATTATGGTTTAACTTAATTTTTTAGCAGCCTTAGCTACAGCTACTTCTATGCGGTTATATGAAGAACACCTACAAATATTATCATGCATTGCATCTCTTATTTCTTCATTAGAAGGTTTAGGATTCTTTTCAAGAAATGCTGAAGCTGTCATGATTTGCCCTGATTGGCAATAACCACATTGAGGTACATCAATTTCTTTCCATGCTTCTTGAACAGGATGGCTACCATCTTCTGATAAACCTTCAATTGTTGTAATTGATTTTCCCACAACCAATGAGACCGTTAGCAAACAGCTTTTAGTAGGCTCACCATCCAAATGGATCATACAAGCTCCACATTGTCCAATACCACATCCATACTTTGTTCCAAGAAGGTTTAAATGATCACGTAATACCCATAAAACAGGTGTATCAGGACTTACTTCTACAGTATAAGGTTTACCATTAACCTTTAGATCATACTTTGACATAAATTATAATTTTAATTATTAGCGATAAAAAATTAGGTAGTTGATTGTTATGCAATATAATAAAAAAAAATTAATTATTTAGTATTTGATATTATATGGTTATTAACAAAAAAACCTCGAAACAAGTTCGAGGTATTAATAAGAATTAAAAAACTATTTTAATTAATTGGACTGTGCTTTAGCATCTTGAATCATTTTATCATTAGCAGCAATGCCAATTTCAACTCTTCTATTTTTTATCTGACCTTCTTTAGTATCATTGCTAAATCTAGGGTTTGCTTCACCATATCCTTCTACACTTGCAAAACGACTGTTGCCTACTCCTTTTGATTTTAAATAATTTTCAACAGACTTTGCTCTCTTCTTAGAAAGGCTTAAGTTGTATGCATCATCTCCGGTAGAGTCTGTATATCCTTCTATCATTAGATCTGTATCAGGAAATTCAGTAAATACTTCAGCAATAGCATTTAAATTATCTTTTGCATCTGCTGTCAAATCTGCACTATTTATTGCAAAATTAACACCACTTTTGTCATCAAATACAACATGGATACCTTCTCCAACTCTTTTCACTTCTGCACCTGGCACAACTGCTTCAATTTTATCAGCTTGTTTATCCATATGGTTTCCTATAAGCCCTCCGGCAGCACCACCAATGGCAGCACCAATAAGTGCTCCACCAATATCTCCACCAATTAAACCTCCTACCAATGCACCGGCACCGGCACCTATTCCTGCTCCTTTTTGAGTGTTGTTTGCATTTTGAATAGCCGTACAACTAAATGTCAATGAAACCACAACTGCTAAAGCTAAAAATATACTTGTTATTTTTTTTGAACTATTTATCATCATTATTAAATTATAAGGTTATATCATCTGAAGTTTTATTAAATGTCATTACCACATCAAAAGGATTTCCTTCATAAGTTGTAGCAACTCTCATCACCATAGTGTTTTCATACAATTGGTCAATATTTGAACGATATCCTGTATTTGCAGCATCTAAAGGTTTATTTTTATCATCAACAAATTTAAACTGGAATTGATAAGTACCGTCTCCCGGTTCATAAAACGACCAATGAATTCTATTTGAAGAAGCATCACAATGTGCAGTACTGTTAACTGTAAATTTTCCGGAACCATTGTTAGGAATAAATACCCATTCACTTCCGTTAAAACAAGCTGAATCTGCTATATCAAAAAGATTTGCTTTGTAAAGACCTTTATCTCCAACAAATCTAATATTTGTTACTTCCCAAGTTCCTTTTAGTAATTTTTTACTGGATTTTGGGCTTGATCCTGTTTCAGATTTAGTTCCTGAACAAGAAAAGATCAAAAAAGTTAATGCGACATAGATAATTTTTTTCATATTAATTAGGATTTAGTTAAATTTAATATCAAAAATATTGAAAATAAAATTCATTGTTAATAGAATAAATAAATCTTTATTAACAATTTAAAGAAATTAGTAATTAAATTTCATTTAAGGTTAAAACAATAACTGAAGTATCTATACTATCTAAAACCTCAAAAAAACTCCTGTATTGAGCAAAAAAAAACCCCTATTTAAAAAGTTCAAATAGGGATTTATTAATTTTTTTTAGTCTCTAAAATGTGATTTCTTTAAAGATCTTATGCATCAAACGTTTTTTATCATTAATCACTTCTTCCAATGAAATTGAGGTCTCTGTACGCTTTATACCTGGAATTCTATCTATACTAAAGATTATATCTTTTGCATGACGAGTATCTTTTGCCCTTATCTTACAAAAAACTGAGAATTTCCCGGTTGTTAAATGAGCAACCGTTACTTCAGGAATAAGTTTAATTTTTTCGACTACATCCATCGTACCAGATGAATTTTCTAAAAATACACCTACATAGGCAATAAAAGTATATCCCATTTTATTGTAATCAACACTTAAAGTGGAACCTTTGATAACCCCTTCATCTTCCATTTTTTTTACCCTAACATGTATTGTGCCGGCTGATACTAATAAATTTTTTGCTATATCAGTAAAAGGAGTACGTGCATTTTCAATTAAAGCTTCAAGAATTTGATGATCAAGTTCATCTAATTTAAATTTTGACATAGTCTTTTTATTTAATTTTTTACAAATATCCTAAAAATGTATGAATTAATCACTGTATTTCATAAATATATTATTAAAACTATGTGTTTTTTTTAATATATTCAATAACTTCATTATTATTTTTGAAGATTAAATCGTTGTTATTAATGATCAAATTTGCATTATAGCCAGATAAATCGTCAAATCTTTCAATATAAGGCTCGAAGATCAGTGAATTATCTTTAATAATTTCTTTATATACAATTCCAATATCCGTCTTTTTTGATTGAAAAGTTGCATTTTTAATAATAATATCTAAATAGAATTTTTCATTATTAGGAATTTTAAAATATGGTTTATATGAAATACAATCCAAACCATTGGCTATACTATATAACCCTTGTAAAATACCTATAAATGTATATTTCCGACTGATTTCCCTATCATAATCATTTTTATAATGACCTGATTCTATCAAAATAGTATTATGCCCTGCTCTTTGAAAGTTATCACCTGTTGCCGTTGGATAAAATTCATCGGTATATCTTCCAATTTTATTGGGTATAATTTTTTGTAACAACTTTTGCATGGCAACAATAACTTTCATTGTTTCTTTTCTTCCCGCTGTTACAAGCCTTAATTCATCTTCAGATGGCGCTAAAAATGAAATTGTTGCTGTATTATTATCATTTCCTACACTAAAAATTGTTCTCTGATCATGTAAATTAAAGCAGTAATGGGGTGCAAAATCCTTTAATACCGAATGTAAAATGTTACTTTCCGGAGCTTTTAAATCAATAACATCTCTATTCAAATCAATATTTTGAGCATTTACCCTTGTATAAGCCAAAGCCCCGTCAGGATTTAGCATAGGTAAAAAGAGTAAAGTACAATTTTGTAAAATTTTATGATGAATACCTGTTAAATTTCCCGAATTTTTAAAAAATTTAAATAGATCGAATATTGCTTTTGTCCCTGTAGATTCATTTCCATGCATTTGAGACCATAACATGATTTTAATTTGACCACTACCTATTTTAACAGAATTGATCGGCAAACCCTGATAAGAATTACCCAATTTTATCAAACTAAAATTTGAAGGTGGTAAATTGTCCAATAAAGAAGAAATTTGCTCATAAATAATTCGTCTTCCAAACAATTTATTTTGAAAATTTTTATTAAACCAATCCTCAATATTTAAATCTAAAAGTTCTTCCATGCACCGCTAATTATTGTTTTTATGTATTCACATTTGCCTGATGTTAGGCAGGTACTACTTAAATAATATCAAATAATTTAGTGAAAAAAAATTAATATACTCATTTCATTTTACAAATGTAAATAAACTAAAGTTTACTATTGTAAACAGTTATTTTGCTTGTTTTATTACATTTGTAAACAAAAATCAGGTCTTTATCAATGCAAAAAATCATTTTAACATATAAGTTTGAAGAATTTTATCATTATTAATGTTATAATGTTTTATATCAGTTATTTATATGGCTTATATTAATTTAAAACATTAACTTATATTTATAAATATTGATAAATATTGATAATTTGTAATATAGTTTATCGATTTTATATTACATTTGTAAACAATTTAACAGTTCACAATGATAAACAGCCATGATTTTGCCAAACGACTTAAAATTATAATGGAATATTATAATTTATCTGCTGCTGCTTTTGCTGAAAAGATAGGTGTACAACGCTCTAGTATTTCTCATTTACTTTCCGGTAGAAATAAACCAAGTTTGGATTTTGTTATGAAAATTATCCGTGAATTTGATGATGTGGAATTGTATTGGTTATTAAATGGAAAAGGAACTTTTCCAAAATCAAAAACTACGCCTACCCTTTCTTATCATGAAAAAAATGTTTCAAATAATCAAGAAGCGGAAAAAAAAATTATTTCTCATACTACAAATTCTAACAAAACAATTGAAAGAATCGTAATATTTTATAAGGATGGTACTTTTAAGGAATACTTGAAATAGTGATCTTTTTTTAATAATCTCCTAAAGTTTCAGGGTTTTGTGCTAATGCCGAAGCTAATTGTTCATCATTAGGCGCTTTTCCATGCCAAGCATGGGTGTGCATCATATAATCAACACCATTACCCATTTCGGTATGTAATAAAATACAAATTGGCTTTCCCTTACCAGTTAATGATTTAGCTTTTTTTAATCCTGAAATAATACTTTTAATATCATTTCCTTCTTCTACTTCTAAAACAATCCAACCAAAAGCTTCAAATTTAGCTTTTAAATCTCCCAAAGGCATAACATTATCTGTAGCACCATCAATTTGTTTTTTATTATAATCAACAGATGCTATTAAATTATCAATTTTTTTACCGGCTGCATACATCGCTGCTTCCCAAACCTGACCTTCTTGTAATTCACCATCGCCGTGTAAACTATAGATCAAATGTTGATCGCCATTCAATTTTTTTGCTTCTGCAGCTCCAATTGCAACCGACAAACCTTGTCCTAATGAACCAGCCGACATTCTAATACCCGGTAAACCTTCATGCGTTGTTGGATGACCTTGTAAGCGTGTGTTTAATTTTCTAAATGTCGCCAATTCTTCAACCGGAAAAAAACCACTTCTCGATAAAACACTGTAAAATGCAGGTGAAATATGTCCGTTTGATAAAAAGAATAGATCTTCATCTTTTCCATCCATAGAGAAATTAGTCGAATAATCCATAACTTCCTGATAAAGTACGGTTAAAAACTCATTACAACCTAGAGATCCCCCCGGGTGTCCTGAATTTACTGCATGTACCATTCTTACTATATCTCGTCTTACTTGTGTAGAAAAATCTTTTAATTCTTGTATCGTTGACATTTTTTTGTTTTTTTATTGATATTGAGCAGCAAAAATAGTAAACTGATTTATAATGAGCGGTAATCTTTGATATTTTTTGATAATCATTTATAAATTTTAATTTATTTATTTTGTAATGTATATTTGCTTGTATTATTTATTGAAACTTCTTTACAAATTAAATGTATTATAAATGAAAAAATCTACAAAGATCTGGCTTGGTATATTGACCTTTTTATCTGTACTATTTTTTGTTATTTATATAGTGGGTATATTTACACTTATTGTAAGTCATATACCTGAATTAGAGAATAATAATGGTGAATTTCCATTAGAATTTTTTAAATCTTTTATTGTAATACTTATTTTTATACTGATCGCTATCATTATTAAATTTGGTTTGATGATCTATTATATTATTCACGCAAGTAATAATGTTAATAATGATAGTTCAAAAAAAATTATGTGGATACTCATTTTGGTTTTTGTAGGTTTTATAGGAAATATTGTTTATTACTTTTTAGAAATTTTACCATTAAAAGAAGTTAAACCTGAACCTAAATTATGACAAGATCACAATCTCAACGAAATATTATTGAAACAAAGATTGTTCAAGAAATTGAAAAAACAAGAGAATCAATTTCAGAATTGAGAGAGTTAACCGCTCCTATCGCGCCGGATTGTGCTATTGGAAGGGTGAGTAGAATGGATGCAATTAACAATAAAACCATAAATGAAGCTGCTCTACGTAAAGCTGAAAACAAATTAAAAGGTTTAGAAATTGCCCTCCAAAATATTGATGATTCCGATTTTGGTAAATGTGCACGTTGTCATAATGAAATTCCTTTAGGTAGGATCTTATTAATGCCCCACAGCAGATTTTGTGTACATTGTGCAAGTTAAAATCAAAGGTTTTTACATTTCAAAAACTTTACCTTCAATAATTTTACAACATTTTTACCCAAATAACTCTTCGCTCTCAACGATCAAGTATTGTAAAAAATTCTCAGATTTTATAATCTCATCATGCATTACTTTATCATCCTCAATAAAAGGAACATCTTTTCTAAACATATCTAAAAATGATTGTAAAAAAGGTGAAGTTTTTAAAGGTGACCTGAAATAAAGCGCCTGAGAAGCATTCATCAACTCAATGGCTAAAATTATTTTAACATTGTCAACAATTCTTTTTGTTTTGGTAGCGGCATTTGCACCCATACTAACATGATCTTCTTGTCCGTTACTCGAAACAATAGAATCTGTAGAAGCAGGCGTTGCCAATTGTTTATTCTGACTAATAATACTTGCTGCTGTGTATTGAGGTATCATAAACCCGCTGTTCAAGCCTGGATTTTTAACTAAAAAAGGTGGTAAATTACGCAATCCTGAAATGAGTTGATAAGTTCTTCTTTCGGAAATACTACCCAGTTCTGCAACAGCAATTCCTAAAAAATCTAATGCCAAAGCCAATGGTTGTCCGTGAAAATTTCCACCAGAAATGATCTTATCAGCATCAACAAAGATATTTGGATTATCAGTAACTGAATTAATTTCGGTTATCATGGTCTTTTCAACATACTTTAAAGCATCTTTACTGGCGCCATGTACTTGTGGCATACATCTAAATGAATACGGGTCTTGTACGTGCTCTTTTGGCTGTGCGATCAACTCACTGTCCAATAAGAACTCTTTTATTCGCTCAGCCGTTTTAATTTGTCCGTTATGAGGCCTTACAAAATGAATCATTTCGTCAAAAGGCGATATATTTCCATCATAAGCTTCTAAAGAAAGTGTACCAATTAGATCGGCTAAATAGGATAATTTATATGTCTTTAAAACCAAATGAATTCCATAAGCACTCATGAATTGGGTCCCGTTAAGTAAGGCTAAACCTTCTTTTGATTGTAATTGTATCTTCTCCCAGCCAAATTTTTTCAAAAGGGCTGCTCCACTATAATTTTTACCTTCATAAACAACCTCTCCTTCACCAATTAAAGGCAAAGCTAAATGTGCTAAAGGAGCTAGATCACCTGAAGCTCCTAAAGAACCCTGTGTATAAACTAAAGGAAATATATCATTGTTATAAAAATCAATTAATCTATTTAATGTTTTCAATTGAACTCCTGAATATCCGTAACTTAAAGATTGTATCTTAAACAATAACATTAATTTAACTATTTCTTGTGGCACTAGCTCACCTGTACCACAAGCATGTGACATTACTAAATTTTCTTGTAGTTTAGTTAGATTTTCATTACTTATTTTAACATCATATAAAGAACCAAAACCTGTATTAATACCATAGATAGGTTCTTTATTTTCTTTCATTTTATCATCTAAATACAATCTGCATTTTTCAACTTTTTGTTGTGAAGTTTTTGATAATTTTATTGTTTTATTAGTAATAATTATATCTTGTATTACATATAAATCCAATTGTTTGTCAGAAATAGTATGGGAAGAATTCATGAATTTTATTTTTTTGCAAATTACTTAATTTTATATGAATTATTAGGTTCGAAAAGTAATTTTTTATGCCCTGAAATTATAAATAAATTTGTTAAACAAAATCCTTTAGATGCAAATGGTTTAATAAAATAGTATATTTGGCAACTTAAATTAAAAATAATAAATTTTATGAAAAAAATTATTCTTATTCTTCTTGCGATTGGTATATTTTCTTGCTCAAAAGAAGAAAAAAAACCTGTTGATTATGCTATATTTAGCGGTAAAATTGAAAATTTAACTGAAGGAAATATTTCTATATGGAATTCCAACAAAATTTTTGACGAAATTACAATCAATAAGGATAGTACCTTTTTAGACACTATTAAAAATGTAAAACCAGGTATATATTTCTTTGTGTATGGAAATGAAAGATCAAAAATATATTTGAAACCCGGTTATAATTTAAATTTATATTTAGACGCCAAACAATTTGATGAATCAATTAAATATACTGGAAATGGCAGTAAAAATAATAACTATTTGGCACAAAAAATTTTAGATGAAGAAGATCTCAGTAAATTCTTGTCTTATAGGAATTTAGGAACATTAGATGAAGCCGACTTTGTACGTAAAATGGATTCTGTAAAAAATTTACAATTCAGTTATTTAGAAGAACAAAAAGATCTGGACAATTCTTTAAAAACTTTAGAAGAAGGCGATATTTTATATGGTTGGGCTAATAAAATGCATGATTTCGAAGCTTATAAAAGATATATATCAAAAAATGATGATTTTAAAGTTTCTGAAAATTACCCGGATTTCACTAAAGATTTAAATTTTGAAGATGAATCATTGATTGATGTCCTGAATTATAAAATGTATTTACAAAGATATTACAATCAAAAATTTTCTGAAGAATTAGAAAATGAAGAATCTGACAGGCAAACAACATATTTAACTTTGATATCTAAAAACGTTAAATCACAAAAAATTAAAAATAGTCTTCTTTATGCTGATGCCGTATATGGTGTTTCCTATACAAGTGAACTACAAAAATATTATGATATTTTTATGGCAAATTCAACTAATGAAGAACATAAAAAAGATATTACCGAAAAATATAACAAACTCATTAAATTAAGTAAAGGAAACCCTTCTCCTAAATTTGTTGATTATGAAAATTATAAAGGAGGTACAACTTCACTTGACGATCTAAAAGGTAAATATGTTTATGTAGATGTTTGGGCTACTTGGTGTGGCCCCTGCAAGCGTGAGATTCCATCTTTAAAAGAGATCACAAAAAAATATGATGGAAGAAATATCACATTTGTAAGTATGAGCATTGATAAAAAAGATGCATATGATGCATGGCGTAAAATGGTAGAAGAAAAAGAATTAGAAGGCGTTCAATTGTTTGCGCCAAACGATTGGAAATCTGATTTTGTCACTGATTACGGCATCATGGGAATACCAAGATTTATTTTAATTGATCCTGAAGGAAATATAGTTAATGCCAATGCTCCAAGACCTTCTTCAAAAAAATTGATCAATTTATTAACCGAACTCAATATTTAAATGATCAAATTTTTAAAAACTAAAACCGTTTAAATACCTTTATTTAAGCGGTTTTTATTTTGAATATGAGAATATTTTTGTTTAACAAACTTTTAATATAATATATAAAGTAAAATCATATATTTGCCAAAATTAATTTTTAAAGCATTATGAGAAAAATATCAATATTGATCTTGGCAGTAATTACTTTATTTTCATGTAAAGAAGAAGCTCCAAAAGATTATGTAACACTACAAGGCAAAATTGTAAATCCAAACAATAAAACATTGACAATTTTAGGTGAAAATTTTAAAAAGGAAATTACCGTTAATGATGATGGATCTTTTAAAGACACATTAAAAGTAAAAGATGGTTTTCATGGTTTTAATGACGGTAAACAACAATCATTTGTTTATTTAAAGAATGGTTATGACCTAAATCTAGACTTTGATGCTCAAAATTTTCCCGGTTCAATAAGTTTTAAAGGTAATGGTTCAAGTACAAATATATATCTAACTAATAAATTGTTATTTATTCAAAATGAGAACCTTAACAATTTTAAAGTTTTTTTTGTTATGGACAAACCTGAATTTGACGAAAACATTGCAAGGATTTCTAATAAAATGGATGAAATGTTAGCAAATGCTGAAGATTTAGATCCTGAAGTAATAAAACTCGAAAAAGAGTCAAATAAAAAAATGGTTGAGTTCTTTACAATGAATTATGAAAAAGAACATGAAATGTTGGCTGCCTTTAAACCCGGCACTCCTTCACCAAAATTCAATTACCCTGATATTAACGGTAAAAATATTTCATTAGACGATTTAAAAGGTAAATACGTATATGTTGATGTTTGGGCTACTTGGTGTGCTCCATGTAAACGTGAAATACCTTATTTAAAAGATTTAAATAAAGAATACCTTGATAAAGACATCACTTTTGTAAGTCTTTCAATTGATAAAATGGAAGATAAAGATAAATGGATTAAAATGGTGAAAGATAAAAATTTAGAAGGTGTTCAGATCATGGCAGATAATGCCTGGAATTCTGATTTTGTAACTAATTATGGTATCAAAGGTATTCCGAGATTTATTTTAATTGATAAAGAAGGAAATATTTTAGATTCAGATGCACCTCGTCCTTCTGATCCAAGATTAAAAAAATTATTTGATAGTTTAGATATTTAAACTTTTTATCAAAGACTTAAAACCTCCAAAAATTAAAAAAAATTGGAGGTTTTTTTTACAATTTATTTAAGGTAACCTATATTACAAATTCAATCTTATATTATCATTTAATTTGCAAAAATTTTTAAAATGAAAACAACCGTTGCTATTACTTCACAAAACAAAAAAACAGTTACAAATCATGCTGGGAAATGTTTAAATTTTTTAATTTATACAATTGAAAATGATGAAATTACTAATAAAAGAGTCATAGAATTACAAGCAGATGAAATTTTAAAACATACCATCCAAAAAGATCAAAATATAGATTCAAATAATTGGCTTTTTGATGTTAATATTTTACTTACAGGTAGTATGGGTAATAGTGCCAAAGAATACTTAGCAAGACAAAATGTTGCAGCATTTATTATAAGAGAAAAAGATCCGGAGATAACTATTGAAAAATTAATAAATGGCACATTAGAAGCTTTTGTACCTGCTGTACAACAAGGTAACGGAAGAGGTAACTGCAATAATCATCATCATCACCATAATCATCATGATCATAATCATGAAGGAGGTTGTAACCACAATCATGGTGAAGGAGGTTGCCATCATCACCATCACTAAACAATATTTTTTAAAGCAATATATTGATAAATTCTTATATCTCTAAGCTCAATCCATCATAAGCTAAAAATATATTTTTGGGAAGTGTTTTTGAAACCTTGTCATGAAAACCTAATTTATGGCTAATATGTGTTAAATAAGCCTTTTGGGGATTGATCTCTGCTATAAATTCCAAAGCTTCCTCTAAATTAAAATGTGTAGGATGTGAATCGATCCTAAGCGCATTTATTACCAAAACATCTAAATTTTTAAGTTTTCTTTTTTCTTCTTCAGAAACCATTTTAGCATCAGTGATATAAGCTATATTATTAAATCTATAACCAAATATTTTTAATTTGCCGTGAATTACTTCAATAGGAATAACTTTTAAATTATTTAATTGAAAAGGATTATTATCAATTTCATTAATGATCAATCTAGGCGCTCCAATATATCTGTTCACAGTTAAAAAAATATAATCAAACCTTTCTTTTAAGCTATCTATCACATCCTTTCTTGCAAAGATCGGCAAGCTTCCAGCACTTTGAGTAAAGGGTCTGATATCATCTAATCCGGCTGTATGATCAGCATGAAAATGTGTAAATAAAATACCACTTATCTTTGATATATTTTGATTTAGCATTTGCTGACGGAAATCTGGTCCACAATCAATTATATAGGTATCATCATCTATCTGAATTGCCACTGATGAACGCAATCTTTTATCTTTCTTATTTTCAGATAAACATACTTCATGTGAACATCCAATAACGGGAATTCCCTGTGAAGTTCCTGTACCCAAAAAAGTTATTTTCATCTTTAATATTTTAAGCAAATTTAGTATTTACAAATATAAGATAATAGACTGAAACTTTTTTTATACATTAATAATGTAATAGAGGTTACTAAAATAAATATTTATCAATCAATTAGAATTTTATTATCCTGATACTCTGAATATTAAATGACATACTTATTAACATTTTATCGAGTGTAATTAAAGATGATTTATATCATATATTAAAGTAAATTATTAAAATAATTTTGTCGAAAATTTTAAACCTTGGTAAGTAATGAGTAAAACTAAAAATATACCAATCTTAAATCGTAAATCTACTCCGGGTAAGTTTATATATACATTTATAATAATGTTTATTATTTGGTTAGCATTTACAACATCATTAGATACGCCAGAATTGATAACAGGTGTCATTGTAAGTTTAATACTTGCTTTTTTTACAGATAGAATTTTTTCATGTTGTGGACTAAGGATCTTAAAACCTATAAAGATCCTTTATTTTATCCAATACTTTTTTGTTTTTTTATTGGCATTGATTAAATCAAATTTTGATATTGCTAAAAGAGTTGTTAGCCCTGCTTTACCAATCAACCCGGGTATTGTTAAATTTAAAACAAAGCTTACCAACGGATTTGCAAGAATGGTTTTGGCCAATAGCATTACATTAACTCCAGGAACATTAACCATTGATGTTATCAATAATAATTTTTATATACACTGGATCGATGTGAAATCTGATGATCCGGAAATGGTCTATAAAGAAATTGCAGAACCATTTGAAAAAATATTATTAAAAATTTACGAAGATTAAAAGAGATATCATGAACATTATTTATATCATCGTTTTTTCACTTATGGCAATCGGAGCAATTTTGACCATGATTCGATTTGTTAAAGGACCCAGAACAGCAGATAGAGCTGTAGCTTTAGATACATTATCAATTATTTTAACCTCGGCTATGGTCTTATTAGCTTTAATTTTTGATAGGTACATATATATTGATGTTGCACTAGTTTATGCAGTATTAGGTTTTGTAGGAATAATTGTAATCGCAAGATTTATAGAAAAAGCATTATGAAAGAAATTATGGAATATATTGGAATGGCACTTTTGCTTATCGGAGGAATTTTCCTTTTCTTAGGTGCTTTAGGTATTTATAGAATGCCCGACATTTACACGAGATTACAGGCAGGAACAAAGGCATCTACACTTGGAGCCATGAGTACTATTTTGGGTGTTGGCTTTATACATCCTGAATGGTTGTTAAAAGTAATCATTATTGTAGTTTTTATCGGATTAGCAAATCCTTTAAGCTCACATGCTTTAGCCAGGTCTACATACAGAATGGGTGTTGCTCCAAAATTAAAAAGTGGCATTGATGCCTATAAAAAAGCATTTAAAAAACAAATTAAAAAATTTAATCCATGATAGCAATAATTATTATCATCATAATGGCAGTATTACTTTTGGCTGCCGCAATTTATTCTGTTTTGCATAGAGATCTACTTTTTGCTGTTTTAGGAACAGGTATTGTTAGTGTGATCTTGTCACTTTTCTTTTACTTATTACAAGCTCCTGATGTAGCGCTAACTGAAGCCGCCATAGGAATTGCTTTAACTACAATAATCTTTGTTATTACCATTAGGAATACATCGAGAGATGAAGATGAGATTATTGATAAAGAAAATGAAAAACTATAGTTATGAAAAAGGTCTTAGTAATCATATTATTAGTCATTATCGGTTATTTTTTAGCCGAAACATTCATTAATATTCCTTTTGGAGAAAATAGAATTGGCGATATTAATCTCGAAAAACCAACTGCTGCAGGTTATTATTTAAGCAATACAACTGAAAAATCAAAAGTTGCCAATGTTATAACTGCAATTGTGGTTAATTATAGGGGTTTAGATACTTTAGGTGAAGTAACAGTTTTATTTTTAGCAACAACCGGTATTGCCAGTATTTTATACAGAAGAAAAGAAGAAGAAGAAAATGCTGAAACCGAACGTTTGAGCTTACCTTCTTCAAATATTGTGAGATCTGGTGCCCGGGTATTGTTCCCAACCATTGCCTTGTTGGGAATTTACGTATTTATTCACGGTCATTTAACCCCGGGTGGTGGTTTTCAGGGAGGTACTATTGTAGCTACTGGTTTTTTACTCATGTTAATTTCTTATAAGGGATTTAATACAAATCACAATAGAATGGTATGGATAGAAAGTTTAGCCGGATTATCTTTTATCTTTTTAGGAATATGGGGATTAATATCCGACAATACTTTCTTAGGAAATATTCCCGAAGTTGGTAAACTAAACTCATTAATTAGTGGTGGTTTAATACCGCTTATTTACATAGCTGTCGGATTTAAAGTAGCTGTTGAATTAACAGGAATATTAGATATTTTATTAAAAATTAAACCAAAAAAATAATGCAAGAAGAATTTAATGAAATATTTTTAAAATATCACGAAATAATCACTTTGGGAGTTTATGGAACTGCTATTGGATTAATGTTAATTGGTTTGTATGCAATTTTAACAAAAAAGAACCTTGTCAAAATAGTAATTGGATTATCCATATTTGATGCTGGCATTCATTTACTTTTTGTTGGCATAGGATATGTTAAAGGTGGTACGGCCCCTATTTTTTCTCCAGGTTATGAAAATGCTGGTAATAGAATGGTCGATCCGGTTCCTCAGGCATTGGTTTTAACAGCAATTGTAATTGGATTTGCAGTTACTGCTGTTGCTCTTTCATTAGTTATTAGGCTGTATAAACACCATAATACGGCTAAAATTGATCAAATAAAATCTTTAAAATGGTAATTACTCCTATTCATTATATAATTGTACCGCTAATTGCAGCGTTTGCTATTCCTTTAATATCAAAAATACACAAGGAACTATACAGAATTGTACCGGGTATCGTAATGTTTTACAATATTATTATCTCTTTTGTTTTAATGAAAGAAGTTAATGAAGTTGGTTATATTTCTGAAATTATTGCAGGTTGGGAAGCTCCCTGGGGAATTAATTTAATTATTACTCCTTTTAGTGGGTTTTTAGTTTCTTTAATTTCAGTTCTTGGATTTTTAATTTGGCTTTATCAATATAGATTCAAAAAAGTAATTGATGTTGGTGAGATAAAATCGTATGGAATTATGCAAATGTTGATGATTACAGGTGCTATTGGAATCATAATCACAGGTGATATTTTCAATTTATTCGTTTTTATGGAAATTGTTGCCATAACTGCAGTGTCTTTAACTTCATTTTACAGAGGTAGAGATGGCGCTGAAGCAGGTTTTAAATATTTATTGATAGGAAGTTTTGCTTCTGCAATGGTCTTACTTGCTATTTTAATTCTATATACACAAGTTGGAACTTTAAATATGGCTGAAATTTCCGAAAGAATGCACTTGGTTCCTCAAGGTATCAAGGCAACTATTTTAATTTTATTTATAGTAGGATTTGGTATTGAAGCTGAATTATTCCCGTTAAACGGATGGGCTCCTGATGCTTACTCACAGGCTCCCGGCCCAACAAGTGCAGCTTTCGCGGGTATCGTTGTAAAGGCAGGTATTTATGGTTTAATAAGAATTATATTTACATTATTCGATATTGATGGTGCATTTGATTTTTTAATTATCGCCGGTCTGGTAACCATGATTATAGCTGAATTCTCAGCAGTTAAACAAACAAACTTAAAAAGAATGCTGGCCTATTCAAGTATAGGTCAAATGGGACTTGTATTAATTGCATTTGGTATAGGAACAAAAGAAGCAGTTTTTGCAGCATTATTTTTAATGTTTAACCATGCAATAATTAAGAGTTTATTATTTATGACAGGTAGTATTTTAATGTATAACTCAAAAGATAAAACCATTTTATCTATTCATGGAATAGCAAAAAAATTACCCTATGTTTCCATTTTATTTGCAATAGGTTCATTTGCTATTGTTGGTTTACCCCCATTTTCAGGTTTCTGGAGTAAACTTTATATTTTAACCGCTGCAGCCAATAAAGAAATGATATTATTAATTATAGCAATTTTAGCAGTAAGTATAGTTGAAATTGTATATTATTTTAGAGTGGTAAGCAAGTTATATTTTGCTGAAGATACAGAGCATATTGAAATATTTAAACCCTCTATTAATTCATTAATTGCAATGGGTGTTTTAGCAATTACCATTATAGTAATTGGTGTTTATCCTGACTTAATTACAGGTTATTTACATAATGCTGCTGATATGTTATTAGATAAAACTTCTTATATAAAATTTGTTCTAAATAATAATGTACAAATCCAATAATTATAAAAATTGAAAGACATGAATATCTTCTTTTTAATCATATTAATATTTTTTTCAGGAGCAATCTTATCATTTATAATTAATAAAATAGCTCCTAAATTTAGTGGTATTACAACTTTTATCACAATTGCAGTTGTAGTTTTTTTGTTTTTTACTCAGATTGAAATAAATAGTATTACTCAATTCTCTTTAGGAGGAATACAAATGCAATTTGGGGTAAACAATTATACTTATATTTTTGCAATATTGGTGTTAGGATTGAGCCTTTTGGCATCATTATACTCTATTAAATACATGCAAAATAATGATCGTTTGGGTTATTTTTACTCAAATTTCATTCTTACAGTTACAGGAATGTTAGGCATCATTTTTAGTCGTGATTTTATTAGCTTTTTTATCTTTTGGGAAATTATGACCTGGTCATCTTACTTAATTGTTTTATACAATGGAAAACACTCGAGTAAATCAGGCATGAAATATATGATCTTCAGTGCCATTGGTGCTTATGCAATGCTAACAGCAATTGTATCAATCAAAGGTAGTTATGGAACATTTATCATTTCAGATGCTATTCAGCAAGGCGCTTTTAATTTTTCTGAAAATATTTATATACCTATCATGTTATTAATTGGTTTTGCTGTAAAAGCTGCTTTAATGCCATTACATGTATGGGCACCAAATGCATATTCAAAATCCCCTATGTCATTTACTTCTATCTTTTCAGGGGCAATGTCAAAAATGGGTATTCTTGGTATGGGATTGGTATTGGCAAGTGTTTATTCTCAAACAACTAATGACAATACTTTTTCTGTTTTAGTTTTAAAACAAGTTTTAGGTTGGCTAGGTGGAATCACAGCTGTAATGGCTACTATTTATGCCTTAATTCAAACTGATGCGAAAAAATTATTGGCATATTCATCTGTAGCACAATTAGGGTACATTATTGTTGGATTATCAACAGGAACAAAACTTGGGGTAATGGCTGCTTTATTTTTGGCCGTTATTCATGCTGTTTTTAAAGGGGCTTTGTTTATGGTAGCCGGTGCTGTTGAAAAACAAGTGGGCACTACAGATATGACAAAAATATCTGGGTTGATTAGAAAAATGCCTTTCACCTTTTTTACTGCTTTGGTTTCAATTATTGCTTTGGCAGGCATCCCTCCTCTTGGAGGTTTTGTAGGAAAATGGATGTTGTACGAAGCATTGATCACCGAATCAAATAATTATTTCTTAGTAATTGTAATCTTTTTTTCAAGTACAGCTGCTTTTCTTTATAGTTATAGATTCTTATTTGGATTGTTCCTCGGACAAGAAGAAAAAGAAACCGAACACGTTAAAGAAGCTCCTGTCACTATGATCATCCCAATGGTGATCTTAGCACTTATTTTAATTGTTACAGGTGCTTATCCGGGTATCTTATTTGAGCCTATTGCACATGGAATGCACTATCTTGGTTTTAGTGATGTGAATTGGGACATGTCAGTCTTAGTAAATGTTTGGGGTGAAGAATCAAATATGGCTTATATAAATCTAAGTATAGGAGTAGTTTTTGTAGTTGTTTTCTTATTCTTAACTATTAAAGGATATAAAGGAACAAAAAATGTTGGAACAAAAGATATATCTACTTCCGGTGAAATTCCAACCGAAAATGAAAATCTAACTTTTCAATTAGACTTTTTTAAACCTTTTGAAAGAGCTGCTGCACCACTTTATAAACGCAGTATGGATAAAATTTGGAATGATCTGGGAAATGCATTAGAAGCAATATTCGATTTTACACGTAGGATATATACAGGTAATGGACAAACCTATGCATTATTTGTAATCATATTTTTAGTGATCTTGTTAATATTTAAAAATACATTATTTACCAATTAAAAAATAAACTAAAGGAATTTAGCATATATAAATGGAAGATTTAGGATTAAAAATATTCGGAGCAATTTTAACAACCATATTAGGTTTTGTAGTTGGTATGACCTATGGGGGTATTGTAAGAAAACTAACTGCCAGAGTGCAAAATAGGTACGGACCGCCTTTTTATCAAAACTTTTTGGATCTTTTAAAATTGCAATTTAAAAAAACCAATATAGCACATGGTTTTATGGGGCATATGGCACCAGTTTGGATTATTATAGCAGCAGTTACAGTATTAATGTTTATACCAATTTTAAATGGTCATCTTTGGTTTCCAAATCTATCTTTTCATGGAGATTTGATTTTCTTATTATACATGATGGTTTTCGGATCATTAGGTATGGCATTAGGTGCCGGTCAAACCGGAAATCCAAATTCTGCTATTGGTGTAACAAGAGGTTTGAGTCAAATGGTAGGTTATGAAATTCCATTTGTTCTATCATTGGTAGCCTTGATGATTCAGTATAAAACCACTTCTGTTCAAGATCTCACTCAAATACAACATGAAACAGGTGTGTGGTTAGCTGTTGCAAACCCTTTTGCATTTTTAGCAGCACTTATGGCTTCATTAGGAATGTTTAGATATTCTCCTTTTGATATTGTTGGCGCTCCTGCGGAATTAGCTTCAGGTCCGGTTTCAGAATTTGGCGGAAAATATTTAGGTACTATGATGTCAGGGGGTGCAATTTTTTCTTTCATTAAATTAACCCTTTATGTACATTTATTTTTAGGAGGTGCCGGTAATCCTGAAAAAACAGGTATAATAGCAATACTAATAGGTTTAGGCATTTTACTAATAAAAACTTTTATTTTATATATGGTACCGGTTTTTTATGGATGGATCAATCCTAGATACCGAACAGAACAAGCTATCCGATATTTCTGGGGATGGCCAACAGCATTAGGAATTATAGGAGTACTATGGGCTGTATATTAATTTTTATAAGGAACTAAAAAAATGATAAACGATAAAGATTCACAAAAAATAGTTGATTTTATTCAAAACTTTGCCAGAAAACAATCCTTATTTGTTATGGCATACGGTACCGGATGTGGTGCTATTGAAATTCCTGCAACAATGACATCCCGATATGATGCCGAACGTTTTGGAATTAGAGGTGCTGCAACTCCGCGTCAGGCAGATGTTTTATTAATTACAGGCTATTTAGCAACTAAAACACTAAAACGTGTTATAAGGGTTTATGAACAAATGCAAGAGCCTAAATATGTTATTGGTTTTGGGTCATGTACTATAAATGGCGGAATGTATTTTGACAGCTATAATACAATCAATGCACTTGAACAATATATCCCGGTTGATGTTTATATCAATGGTTGTATGCCTAGACCAGAATCGGTAATTTCCGGATTTGTAAAACTACAAGAGTTAATTCAACAAGGTAAAGCCGATAATGGTAAAAAATATAGAGAAAATCTGGAATGGTATCGTGCAAACCAAAAGAAAATTATTAAAAATTGGAAAATGCCGGATTACAATTGGTAATATGTTTAAAAATTGAATTATGACTGAATTAATTAAAGAACAACACCTACTCGATACTATTACTAATACCTTTAAACTTAAAGGTCGTGTGATCAGAGATCGTCGTGTAGAGGTTTTTGCTGATAAAGAATTGGTATCCAGTATATTATTATTTGCCAAAAATCAACAAGGTTTTATTCATTTGGCCCATATGACCTGTATTGACTGGATCGATGAAAATAAATTTGAATTGATCTATACAATATGGTCACCAGTGGAAAAGATCCATCTTTTTGTAAAAACAAAAATTGACAGAGAAAATCCAGAAATGGAAAATATCGACAGTATTTGGGATCAGGCAAATACATACGAACGCGAAATGCGCGAAATGTTTGGTATTCAATTTCCCGGTTTAATTGGTGAACAAGATTTTGTCTTGGAAGATTGGGATGAAATGCCACCTATGCGTAAAGATTTTGATACAGCAAAATATGCTTCAGAAACATATTTTCAAAGACCAGGAAGAGAAGATGCCAAAGATGTTAGAGAAACCATTAGTGAACGCAGTGGTACAAAAGTACCTGATTTTGCTAAAAAATATTCAAGAGAAAAATGATACGCGAAAAAGAAACCACTTTATATTTAGGACCACAACACCCCGGAATTACCGGTAACATGATGGTTAAATTAAAAGTTCAGGGAGATACTGTTGTAAAAGCAGCAACACATGTAGGTTACCTGCACAGAGCTTTTGAAAAATTGATTGAAAGACGTAATTGGTTGAATGCCTTTACCCTACTCTGCCGTTTTTGTGTTCCTGAACCTGATCCAATGGAATTAACTTATGCAAGAGCTGTTGAAGAATTAGATAATAGAGAAGTTCCTGAAAGAGCCAAATATATTAGAGTAATTGTAATGGAATTAGCCAGACTACAATCATTCATGCTTTGGTATGCCGGTCAAGCCGGATCTGCTGGTTTATATACTTTAGGCCAATGGTCTGTTGGTGATAGAAACTATATTCTTGATCTGTTTGAAGAATTAACAGGTGGTAGAATTTACCATATGTTTATTTGGCCCGGAGGTGTTAGAAGAGATATTCCTGAAGGTTGGAAAGACAAAGTATTAAAAACTATGGATTATCTCGAAAAAAGACAAGATGATTATAACCAATTGATGTTTGATAATACAATTTTTCAAAAAAGAGCACAAGGGGTTGGAATTGTACCAAAAGATAAAGCTATTGAATGGGGCGTTGTTGGTCCTCCGTTAAGAGGCGTAGGGATAAAATCAGATGTACGAATTGATGAACCTTATGAAGTGTATGATAAATTAAATTTTGAAGTACCAACTGCTGAAGGCGGTGATATTTGGGCACGGGCTTTGGTGCGTAAAGAAGAATTCAGACAATCTATTAGTATTATTCGTCAAGCATTAGAAAAAATGCCCGAGGGTGAATATACCAATAAAGTACCAAACCCAATGAAATGGGTTGTACCCGAAGGTCAAGCATGGGCAAAAACTGAAAGTGTTCGTGGTGAAATTGGCTTTTATGTTGCTAGTAACGGTACTAATAAACCTTATCGTGTTCACGCAAAAGGAGCTGCTTACACACACGGTGTAACAGTTTTAGAAAAAATATTACCCGGACAAAATATTGCCGATGTTTCTTTTATAATGAATTCATTAGGTGTTTGTCCACCGGAAATTGAAAGATAGGGAGATTAAGGATCAACGTTTTAAGATTGTTGATTTAAAAATTAATAAAACTAAAGTTAAAGACTATGAGCTTTATCAATTTAAAAGGAATATTACAACCACTGGGAGCTTTAAAACAACTTGGAAAAAAACCGCATACAATTAGGTTTCCAGAAGAGAAAGTTGAAGCTTCAGATAATTATCGTGGTTTACACTTCAATGAATTAGGTGATTGTATTGGCTGTGGAAATTGTTCAACTATTTGTCCAAATGAAGCAATAGATATGATTGATCTATTGGAAGTTACTGAAAGAAAAGGTGATAGTAGCTTAAGGCCTAGAATAGATAATGGTAGATGTTGTTGGTGTGCGCTTTGTGTTGATGTTTGTCCAACAGGATCATTAAACTTAACCAAAGATTATATTTTTGTTTCTGATGATCCAAATGATTTTTTATGGACACCCGGTGTTGATAATAAAGATTCAAAAGATAGAATATCTTATACGTCTGATACCAATACATCTTTATCAATGTATGATAGAGTACCAATGAGAGAATTAGAAGGTAAAGAAAGAGTAAAATCCTTTGCCGAAGTTGTTCTGGGTTATTCAGAAGAAGAAGCTAGAGCTGAAGCACAACGTTGTATTTCTTGTGGTTTATGTACTGAAGTGTGTCCTGAAAATATGCATATTCCAGAATATATCAATGCTATCGCTCAAGCCAAAGATGATGATGCTTTACGTATTATTTACGATAATAACCCATTACCTGAAATGTGTGGTAAAGTATGTACCAGACTTTGTGAGGATGTATGTGCTTTACAAGTAAGGGGTGATGCAGTTGCTATTAGATGGCTGAAACGCTATGCGACTGAAACTGCACCTACAGTTGAACTGATAAAAGAAATTGTTGACCCTCAAATTGAAGAACCAAACGGATTTACTGTCGGCATTATCGGTGCAGGCCCTGCAGGTTTAACTGCCGGATATTATTTAGCATTAAAAGGCTATGACGTAACAATTTACGAAGCACAGGCTCATGCAGGTGGTATGGTAATGTATGGTATTCCTAAGTATAGATTCCCATTGGATAGTATTGATAAACAAATTCAATACATGGAAAGCATCGGAGTGAAAATTAAATACAATACAAGCGTTGGAAAAGATATTACATTTGATGAGATCTATGCCAATAACGATGCTGTATTTATAGGAATTGGTTTACAAAAACCTTGGAATATTGGTATTAAAAATGAAGATTCACCAGGTGTAATTCCGGCAATTGATTATCTTAAAATTATCAACAGTGAAGGAAAATATAATGTTGGTAAAAAAGTAGCTGTAATCGGTGGTGGAAATGTTGCGATCGATGGCGCACGTGTTGCAGCAAGATTTGATGCTGAAGTTACCATATTATATAGAAGAAGAGTTGAAGATATGCCGGCCGATTGGGAAGAAATAGAAGGTGCTGAACACGAAGGTGTGAAAATTGTGCCTCAGGCAATTCCTACAAGAATAATAAGAGATAAAAAAGGCAAAGTTGAAGGTATTGAATATGTTATGGCTGAAATGATTGCTCAAGATGGCGGACGACCAAGACCGGTTGCTATTGAAGGCAGTGAAACTATTTACGAATGTGATACAGTAATAGGTGCAATAGGCCAACAAGCTGATTTTACATGGTTACCTGAAAAATATAAAGAAGATATTGTTATTGAAAGAGGTAAAATTCAAGTAAATGACCTAAGACAAACAGGAGATACAAAAATATTTGCAGGTGGAGATTCTGTAAAATATGGTAATTCTGATGCTATATCTGCAATTGCAGATGGTTTTAATGCTGTTAAAGGGATTGATGAATTGCTACTAAATAAATAGTTAAACCATTTATTTTAATAATCGTTTAAATTAATACTCACGGGGTTTCACTCCCGATCTCACTCAGGGTTTCACTCAAAGTGAAGCCCTGAGTAAAAAAGCCCTGAATAAAAAAATGTTAACCTTTCCTAATTTTTCACATTAATTCATATAAGTATAAAATTATGGATTATGATTTTCGAAAAAGGATACCTTTATCATATCTACAACCAAGGAAACAACAAACAAAATATATTTTATTATAGAGAAAACTATTTTTTTTTCTTAAAAAAGTAAATATTTATTTGAAACCGCATGCTGATATATTGGCATGGTGCCTGATGCCTAATCATTTTCATTTGATGGTTTTGGTAAATAAAATTAAATATAATAACAAAGAACTTATTCATCAGATGACTAATAGCCACAGTGAAAAGAGTCATCAGATGAATGTCAAGTCAAAAACAATTAACACTTCAATTGCTATTATGTTAAGGTCTTTTACAAGAGCAATTAACAAACAAGAAAATAAAAACAGGTTCTTTATTTAAAGCGCATACAAAAACTGAATGTATCAATTGTTTTAAAGGTACCAAACCAACTTTTATTCAAAATAATATTATAATCAACAATCATTTACCCGAAAAGCAATATCCCCAAGTTTGTTTTAATTATATCCATCAAAATCCTGCAAAAGCTAACATAGTTAAAAATGCTGTTGATTGGGAATTTTCATCGGCAAAAGATTATGCCGGATCAAGAAATGGTAAGCTTGTTAATAAAGCTATTGCTGAAGAATATATTGATATTTAAAACTCATCTGTAAAAAACTCTTTGCTAATATTATTTAAAATTTCCACCTGTATCCAGGCAAAGACAGACTCAAAGTGAAACTCTAAGTTTTATAATCAGTAAGGTAATTTTTTTACTTCATTTATCAGTAATCTAATGAATAAATTATAAATAATAATTATACAATATTTATTAATAATTTCTTTCATTTTAATGATATAAATCAGCCTTTAAACATGCATAATATCATATTTTTACTTAGTTTTATAAAAAAAATATTTTAACATGAAAATAGGTATTTTAAAAGAATCAAAAAAGGGTGAAAAGCGGGTTGCTTTATCGCCTAAAATTGCCAAACAACTTATCGACAAAGGGTTTGAAATAATAGTTGAAGAAGATGCCGGAACAGCATCTTCATTCAAAGATTCAGATTTTGCTGATGTTGGAGTAACACTTGAAAAAAGAGGTGTAGTTTTTAAAGAATCAGATATTCTTATTAAAATTAACCCATTTGATGAAGAAGATTTAAAATTAGTCGATAAAGGACATATTTTAATGAGTCAGCTTTTTCATAAATCTAACCCTAAACTTATTAAAGCAATAGCCGATAAAGGGGCAACTGCTTTTTCTATGGATGCAATGCCTCGTATTTCAAGGGCTCAAGATATGGATGTGTTAAGTTCTCAAAATAATTTAGCCGGTTACAAGGCCGTTATCAAAGGAGCATACGAAATGACAAAGATATTTCCTTTAATGATGACTGCTGCCGGTACAATTACTCCTTCTAGGGTATTAATTTACGGTGTTGGTGTTGCTGGTTTACAAGCAATTGCAACTGCTAAACGCTTAGGCGCTATTGTTGAAGCTACTGATATTCGATCTGAAACCAAAGAGCAGGTTGAATCATTAGGTGGAAAATTTATATCTGTTGATAATGAGGGGGAAGAATCAGAAGGTGGATATGCTAAAGAAGCATCAGAAGAATACAAACGAAAACAAAAAGAAGCAGTTAACGAATCTCTTTTTAAAGCTGATCTTGTTATCACAACAGCAATGGTTCCAGGTAGAAAATCTCCTTTATTAATCTCTGAAGAACAAGTAAAGCAAATGAAAAATGGTGCTGTAATTATTGACTTAGCAGCTGCACAAGGGGGAAATTGCGAGTTAAGTGAAATGAATAAAACAATTGTTAAATACGGAGTCAAAATTATTGGAACAACTATATCACCAGAAAGCGTTTCAACCAATGCTAGCGATCTTTATGCTAAAAATATGTATAATTTCATTATTCATTTAACAGAAGATAACAAATTAAAATGGGAATTAGAAGAAGAAATTACAGATGGAACTCTAATTGTACATGAAGGTAAAATAAGACAAAACTGAAAAAACAAATAAATATGAACCAATTTATTGAATTTATTGAACAAAATCTCCAAATGATATATATCCTCATTCTTGCGGTATTTATTGGAGTTGAACTTATTAAAAATATTCCGTCGGTACTACACACACCATTAATGTCAGGCGCAAATGCACTGAGTGGTGTTGTAATAGTTGGTGCAATATTAGTTTTACTAAATGCTGATCCAAATGATTATGTTGCATTAGCTTTAGGCTTTATTGCCGTTGTATTAGGAATAATAAATGTGGTAGGTGGCTTTGCAGTTACAAACCGAATGTTACAAATGTTTAAAAAGAAAAGAAAATGAGTATCGCTTTAAGTATTATATATTTGATTGCAACCGTAACTTTTGTTATTGGTTTGAAATTATTAGGACATCCTGAAACAGCTAAAAAAGGAAATTTAATTGCCGCCTCAGGTATGGGAATTGCAATAATCGGTACTATCTTTTTACACGACCTTGAAGTACCTACACTTATTTATATTTTAATAGGCGCCGGTATTTTGATCGGTGGACTAATAGGTTGGTTGATTGCAATTAAAGTTGAAATGACCAAAATGCCTGAACTAGTATCACTGTTTAATGGTTTTGGTGGAGCGAGTGCTGCACTTATTGGTATTGTTGAATTTGGTAACAACACTGGTAATACAACTCAATTAGTTACTATTATAGCTGCTATTGCAATTGGTAGTATTACTTTTTCAGGAAGTATGATCGCATGGGCTAAATTAAATGGCACAATGTGGAAAGATATCAGACTACCAAAATATAACTTGATAAACAATGTATTCTTTTTAGGTCTTCTTGCCTTAAGTACTTTTATAGTGTATAGTAATACAGGTAGTAGTTTTATTGTTTATATCTTATTATTTGCTGCTTTGGTCTATGGAGTATTATTTGTTATACCTATTGGAGGAGCTGATATGCCTGTAGTAATTTCACTTTTAAATTCCTTAACAGGTATTGCAGCAGCTATTACAGGTATTCTTTATGACAATATGGTAATGTTAGTTGGAGGTATTTTAGTGGGATCTGCGGGTCTTATATTAACCTTTGCAATGTGTAAAGCAATGAATAGATCGCTTTCTAATGTAATTTTTGGAGCATTTGGAGGAGAAGATGCAGCTGCAGCCAGCGGATCAAAAACTGGAGGTAATATCAAAAAAACCAATGCCAGTGATGTTGCTGTAATGATGAATTATTCAGATAAAGTGATTATCGTACCCGGTTATGGTTTGGCAGTAGCTCAGGCTCAACATGTTATTCATGAATTAGAAGAACTTTTAACAAAAAGAGGTGTTGAAGTTTCCTACGCTATTCACCCAGTGGCTGGTAGAATGCCCGGACATATGAATGTTCTTTTGGCTGAAAGTAATGTTGAATACGACAAATTAATTGATATGGATGATATAAATCCTCAATTTAAAAACACAGATGTTGTATTGGTTGTTGGCGCAAATGATGTTGTAAATCCCGCTGCTCATAATGATCCAAGCAGTCCTATTTATGGTATGCCTATCTTAGATGTTGAAAATGCAAAAAGCATTATTATCAATAAAAGAAGTATGAACCCTGGCTATGCCGGAATTCAAAATGAATTGTTCTTTAATCAAAAAACTTCGATGCTTTTTGGCGATGCTAAACAAGCGCTAACCGAACTTTTAGAAGAATTAAAAAATATGTAAAAATCATATTTTTTTAAATATTATCTTTTTAAAAAAAGTTTATTGAAAAGTTTTCAATAAACTTTTTTTATATTCATGACTCAATCAAATATTTAAAAACTTATCTATATTTGCAAAAACTGAATAAAAATGGCTCAAATAAAAGGTGATAAAAAAATAGAACATGCGCTTACTTTAAAACAAAAAGCACTGCAGATCAATTTGAATGACCATATTTATGGTTCCTTTGCTGAAATTGGCGCCGGACAAGAAACTGTTCGTCATTTCTTTAGAGCCGGTGGTGCTTCTCAAACAATTGCCAAAGCAATGTCTGCTTATGATAAAGATTTTTCAGATGCAATTTATGGTATTGAATCTGACAGACGCTATGTTACTGAATCGAGATTACGCAAGATGTTATCATATGAAATTGACTTAATTGAAGATCGAATAAATCGTGATAAGCATCCAGATAAAATATTTTTTTCATATGCCAATACTGTAACCACCATTGATTTTGCAAAAAAGTTTAAAGGACATGGTTGGGTTGGTATAAAATTTCAGATGAATCCGTTGGAAGATTACAATGAAATTGTTTTACACCTCCGTTTCAAAGAAACTGATTCAAAATTACAACAAGAAACTTTAGGAATGCTTGGCGTTAATTTAGTTTATGGCGCCTTTTATTTAAATGATAATCCAAGTGAACTAATCAAATCATTCTATGATAATATTGAAAAAGATACTATTGAAATAGATATGGTTGATTTTTCAGGTCCCCGTTTTATGTATGTTGATAACCGTTTAATGAGTTTACATCTTGTAAGGAACGGTATGACAAATGCAGTTATGTTTGGCCCTGATGGTAATAATTTACTCCCTGCCAAGGTACTTTATAAAAAAAATATTTTAGCATTACGTGGTAGTTTTAGGCCCGTTACAAAAGTAAATATGGAAATTTATGAAGAATCAAAGAAGTTATTTTTATCTGAAAAGAAAGTAGATAAAGATAATACCCAAATAATTTTTGAAATTACGCTTGCAAATTTACGCTCGGAAGGAGGAAAAATTAATGAGCGTGATTTTTTAGATAGAGCTGAATTGCTATGTTCATTGGGGCAAACTGTAATGATTACCAACTATCAGGAATATTTTAAATTGGTTGAATATTTTTCAGAATTTACCAAAGCAAGAATGGGATTAGCCATGGGTGCCTTTAATTTAATTGAAATTTTCGATGAAAAATACTATCGAAACATAAGTGGTGGTATTTTAGAAGCTTTTGGAAAATTGTTTTATAAAGATCTAAAAATTTATCTTTATCCTTTAAAAGAACAAGAAACAGGTAAATTGATCACTAGTGAAAATATCAAAATACACCCTCGACTAAAAGAATTGTATAAATATTTTAAATATAACGGTAGAATTATCGACATTGAAAATTACAATCCGGATATTTTAGAATTCTTTACTCGAAATGTTTTTAAAATGATTGTTAAAGGAGAAAAAGGGTGGGAAGAAATGGTCCCCAAAGGTGTTCCTGAATTTATAAAAAATCATCGTTTGTTTGGATACTCTAAACGTAAACACACATAAAAATTTAGATGGTAGTTTTTAGTAGCAGCTAGAAAATGATATATTAAAAATATTTCATTTATCATTCTTACGAAAATGAGAATCCTGGAATTTTTTATTGAATTAATATAGTTATAACTTAAATAGTACCAAAAATCTGATCAGTATGGGCTTTGGTTTTAACTTTTTTGATAATATTTTCAATCATTCCTTTTTCGTCAATAATAAAGGTCATACGGTGTATACCGTCATATTCTCTTCCCATAAATTTTTTAGGCCCCCATACTTCATATGAATTTAGGATTGTTTTATCTTCATCAGCTATTAAAGAAAATAACAATTCATTTTTATTTGCAAAATTGAGTTGTCGCTTAACAGAATCAGCACTAACACCAACAATTTCATAACCCTTATTCAAAAAAACATCATAATTATCTCTTAAATTTTTAGCTTCCATAGTACAACCAGGTGTACTTGCTTTTGGATAAAAAAATAATACTACTTTCTTACCAATAAAATCTGTTAAAGATATCTTTTTTTCATTTTGATCTATTCCTTCAAAATATGGGGCTTTATCGCCTATTTTTAATGTTGTCATAATTTGTATTTTTATAGCATAAAAATACTAAAAAATGAACAAGAAAGAAAAAGTAAATTTTATTATTGAAACTTTAAATAATATTTATCCCAATCCCCCTATTCCATTAACGCATAAAGACCCTTATACTCTACTGATTTCTGTTTTACTTTCGGCTCAAAGCACTGATGCCAGAGTTAATATTATCACACCCCTCCTATTCAAAAAAGCTGATAACCCATATGATATGGTCAAATTATCTGTTGATGAAATTAAAGAAATCATTAAACCTGTAGGATTATCACCAATGAAATCAAAAGGAATTTACGGTTTATCAAGAATAATTATCGAAAAACATCAAGGCAAGGTACCACAAAATTTTACTGATCTTGAAGCTTTACCTGCTGTAGGTCACAAAACAGCTTCGGTTGTAATGAGCCAGGCTTTTAATATCCCTGCATTTCCTGTTGATACTCATATTCACAGATTAATGTATCGATGGAATTTAAGTAATGGAAAAAATGTTATACAAACTGAAAAAGATGCCAAACGATTATTCCCAAAAGATTTATGGAACAAATTACATTTGCAAATAATCTTTTATGGTAGAGAATACTCACCTGCCAGAGGATGGAATATCGAAAAAGATATTATAACTTCAACTATAGGAAGGAAAAGTTTGTTAAAATAGAAACAAAAAAAACTCTCAATTACTTGAGAGTTTTTTTACGATTAATTCAAATGAAACATTAAGCTTTCTTTTTCAACTTCAACTACTTTAATTGACTTTGAGTAGTTTAATAAAAATGAGATAGTCTCATTCTTTGGTTCTAATTTTTCTTTAAAAAATCTTTCTGTGTAAAGTTTTGCCATATTAAATTTTTAAGGGATTTAATAATATAACGAGCAAAACTGATTATTATTGTAATAAATTAATATTTAATTATATATAATCTTAATTTGTTAAAATAATGTTGTTCTTATCAATCATTTTTCTCAGATTTATCAATGCATAACGCATTCTTCCTAAGGCTGTATTAATACTAACAGATGTTTGCTCTGAAATTTCTTTAAAACTCATTTCTCTATAAATTCGCATATTCAAAACTTCTTTTTGATCTTCAGGAAGCTTATCTACCAATTTTCTAATATCGTTATGAATTTGATTTCTAATGATCTCTTTTTCTGCGTTTAAGCTTGGATCTCCAAGAACAGAAAAAATATCAAATTCATCGGTATTTTTAAATGTTGGCATTCTATTGCTTTTTCTAAAGAAGTCAATGACTAAATTATGCGCAATTCTCATAGACCAAGGTAAAAATTTACCTTCTTCATTATATTTACCCAATTTCAAGGTATTAATGATCTTAATAAAGGTATCCTGAAAAATATCTTCAGTAACATCTCTATCTTGAACTTTTGAATAAATAAAACTGTAAATGCGTTGTTTGTGTCGTAGGATTAGAATTTCTAATGCCCTTTCGTTACCATCAATGTAATTTTTGACAAGAATACTGTCATCTAATTTTTGTGTATGCATAATTCCCCTTTTTTTTAATAAGAGATAGATTAACTTATCTCCGATTAGTTATTGTTATGAAAGTAGAACTATACTATAAGCAAAATATTTTTAAGTTAATAATGACAGGGAAGACCAGTTCTAATATCAAGTCTTGGGACAAATATAATGACATTTTTATTTAATAAACAAATATTTTTATACTTTTTTTTGTTTTTTTTAACATTTAATTACTTTTTATTAACAAAAATTACTTAGTATATTTGTAAAATTTATTATTAAAATCATACCCTAAAGTATTGAAAAATAACGATTTTAAAGAATTTATACATATTAAAGGTGCAGCTATTCACAATTTAAAAGAAATTGATGTAAAAATTCCCCGAAATAAACTTGTTGTTATCACCGGACTCTCAGGATCGGGTAAATCTAGCCTTGCTTTTGACACACTTTATGCTGAAGGGCAAAGAAGATATGTAGAAAGTTTATCGGCATATGCACGACAATTTTTAGGTAAATTAAACAAACCAAAAGTTACTTATATCAAAGGTATTTCACCTGCAATTGCTATTGAACAAAAAGTAAACAGCACAAATCCACGTTCTACTGTTGGCACTACTACTGAAATATATGATTATTTAAAATTGTTTTATGCAAGAATTGGCAAGACCTACTCTCCTATTTCAGGTAAATTGGTTAAAAAAGATACAATAAGTGATGTTGTTGAATATATTAAACGATTTGATGAAAAAACAAAATTAATATTACTTGCTCCAATTATTATCAATAAAGATAAAGAGTTAGATTCTGTTATTAATATCCTTAAGCAACAAGGTTTTTCTCGTTTAAAAGTTGATGATAAAATTATAAGGATTGACGAAATTGATCAAAAGAATTTTAAAGATCTATATTTAGTTGTTGATCGTTTTGTGGTTCAGGAAAACGAAGATTTTTATAATAGAGTAGCCGATTCTACTCAAACAGCTTTTTACGAAGGCAAAGGAACTTGTATTATAGAAGATCTGTCTGATAACAATCAAAAAGAATTTAATAATAATTTTGAATTAGACGGGATTACTTTTTTAGAACCCAATACTCATTTATTTAGTTTTAATAACCCTTATGGTGCTTGCCCAACTTGTGAAGGGTACGGAAATATAATTGGAGTTGATGAGGATCTAGTTATTCCAAATACTTCTTTTTCAATTTATGAAGATGCAATTCTTCCCTGGAAAAGCGATTCCTTTAAAGATTATAAAGAACAACTAATAAATAATGCCTATAAATTTGACTTTCCTATTCATAAACCATATTTTCAATTAACAGATATACAAAAGCAATTGTTATGGACCGGGAATAGATATTTTAAAGGTTTAAATGATTTTTTTAAATATGTTGAAGAAAAAAGTTATAAGATACAATATAGAGTAATGCTTTCTCGCTATCGCGGAAAAACAAAATGCCCTACATGTAAAGGTAATCGACTTAAAAAAGAAGCAGATTATGTTAAAATATATAATACTTCAATTACAGATTTAGTGCAATTACCTATTAATGAACTTCTAATTTTTTTTAAAAATCTCAATCTTTCTGAACATGATATAAAAATTGCAAAACGACTTCTAAAAGAAATTACCAATCGATTACAGTTTTTATGCGATGTTGGATTAGATTATCTCTCCATCAATAGAAACTCAAATACTTTATCAGGTGGTGAAAGTCAACGAATTAATTTAGCAACTTCATTGGGTAGCAGCTTGGTAGGTTCAATGTATATTCTAGACGAACCAAGTATTGGTTTGCATTCTAGAGATACAGAAAGACTTGTAAAAGTTTTACAAAACTTACGTGATCTTGGAAACACTGTAATTGTAGTTGAACACGATGAAGATATTATAAAGGTAGCCGATCATATTATTGACATTGGACCGGAAGCCGGTGCATTTGGTGGTGAATTGGTAGCTGAAGGATCTTACAGAGATATTTTGAATTTTGACTCACTTACATCAAAATATCTAAATGGTGAATTAGAAATTGAAGTCCCCAGTGAAAGAAGAACTTCAACTAAATATATTGAATTGATCGGTGCCAGAGAAAATAATTTAAAAAATATTGATATCAAAATACCACTCAATACCTTAACCATTGTAACAGGTGTTTCAGGAAGTGGAAAAAGTACTTTAATTCGAGATATTTTATTTCCTGCAATCCAAAAAAAAATACTTAATTATGGTGAAAAAGCAGGGCAATTCACTGAAATAAAAGGGAAATTTGAGTTGATCAAACAAATTGAATTTGTTGATCAAAACCCTATCGGACGTTCCAGCAGGTCAAATCCGGCAACTTATATCAAAGCCTATGATGATATCCGTAATTTATACACACAACAAAAGCTTTCAAAAATTAGAGGATATAAAGCAAAACATTTTTCATTTAATGTTGATGGTGGTCGATGCGAAACTTGCAAAGGAGAAGGTGAAGTTACCATTGAGATGCAATTCATGGCCGATGTTCATTTAGAATGTGAAACATGTAAAGGTAAACGATTTAAAAAAGAGATCTTAGAAGTTAGATTTGAAGGAAAATCAATCAACGATATCTTACGATTAACAGTTGATGAAGCTATTTTATTTTTTAAGAATTACAAACAACTAAAAATAGTTCAAAAGTTAAAGCCTCTTCAAGATGTTGGTTTAGGTTATGTTCAATTAGGCCAGGCATCTTCTACTCTTTCAGGAGGTGAAGCCCAACGTATTAAATTGGCTTCTTTTCTAATAAAAGGCCATACAACCAATAAAACATTATTTATTTTTGATGAACCTACAACCGGTCTTCATTTTCACGATATAAATAAGTTACTAAAATCTTTTAATGCTTTACTCGAAAAAGGACATTCAATAATAGTAATTGAACACAATCTCGATTTAATTAAATGTGCAGATTACATCATTGACCTGGGTCTTGAAGGAGGAAAAAAGGGTGGAAATATTATTTCACAAGGTACTCCTGAACTATTGATCACCAATAAACAATCCTATACTGCAAAATATTTAAAAGAAAAATTAAAAAGGTGAACTAAATAAAATAAACTACTCCTTATCTTTTTTTTCATTTAAACTCTCTAAATTTTCTTTAGCCAGTACAAATTCAGGTTGAATTTTAATTGCATTTTGAAAACTAATTATAGCAATATCGTCTTTTTTCAATTCAACAGCAATCAATCCTTTTAAATATTGAATGGCAGCAATCAATTCAATTTGTTGCGTATGTGTTTTATTAATCGCATAAGTAACCCTATAATTACCACTATCATTTAATTTTTCTACTTTTTGAATTGTAGTAAAAGCCTGATCAAATTCTTTAATTGAATACTGTAATTTTGCCAAAGAATAACCGTGATAATTATTATTGGTTATGGCAAAAAGTTCTTTATATGATCCTACTGCTTTATCAATTGCTCCTAATGATTCTAGTGAGATGGCCTGCATTTCAAGCATATTGACATTTTTAGGATATCTTTTTAAAACATCTGTCGCAAGCATATAACATGGTGCATATTTTCTAGACGAAAAATACAGATATGCCAAACTATCCTTATAAGTACTTTTTTCACCTTCTAAAGCAATTAGCCTGTATAAAGAATTTGTTGTTACCAAAGGATCACCATTTGATTTTGAATGTTTTAAAATTTGTTTTTCTAATGCAATTTCGTCCAAATTATTATTTTGAGCAAAACCAAAATTCAATACCAATAAACTTATAATTATTAAACTATATTTCATTTTTTATCTATTTATAATTTCATGACAAAAATATTCTTTTTAATCTTAATAAAAACTTAAATTTAAAATTTGTTATTATCCATTTAATATTCTTTTACAAACCTGTAGTATCTTTAATTTTTATTGAGTTTAGATAAAATTATTATTATTATTATTATGCCTATGTTACTTTTATAACATTGTAGTGAGAGTATTTATTCATAATTTTATACTTATATATTCTAAACTGTAAACGATGAAAAAATTACTTATTTTTATTTTTATTTTGACTTTTATTACCTCGTGTAATAAAGAAAAAAAGGAAACTGAGAAAGCAACTGATAATTCTAAAACTGAATATACAGCATTACAAACCAAGGCTAAAGGAATTTTTGGAGAATTACCAAAATTTGTTGAAAGTAAAGAAAATCCTGTAACTGATGAGAAAGTATCACTTGGAAAATCACTCTATTTTGACAAAATTTTATCAAAAGATCAAACACAGAGTTGTAATACCTGCCATAATTTAGACACCTACGGCGTAGATAATTTTTCAACTTCTCCGGGTGACAAAAAAGGAACATTTGGCACTAGAAATTCACCTACAACGCTGAATGCTGCACTTCATATTGCCCAATTTTGGGATGGCAGAGAACCTGATGTGGAAGCTCAAGCCGGAGGGCCGGTACTTAACCCGGTAGAAATGGGTATGCCTGATGAAAAAACTGTGGTTGACAGATTATCAAAAGTAGAGAAATACAAACAAATGTTTGCCAAAGCATTTCCTAACGATAAAGAACCAATTACTTATGATAATATGAAAAAAGCTATTGGTGCTTTTGAACGTAAACTTATTACCCCATCTAACTTTGACAGTTATTTAGCCGGTAATGACGCAGCCTTGAATGATCTTGAAAAAGAAGGACTTGAATTATTTATTGATAAAGGATGTATTGCTTGTCATAGTGGAAATGCAATTGGTGGAAATATTTATCAAAAGTTTGGTGTTTATGGAAATTATTGGGATCACACAAAAAGTAAAAAAATAGATGAAGGAAAATTTGAAGTAACTAAAAATGAAACAGATAAATATGTTTTTAAATCTCCTTCCCTAAGAAATATATCAAAGACCTATCCTTATTTTCACGATGGCAGTGTAAAAGAATTAGATGAAGCTGTAAAAATTATGGCAAAAGCTCAGTTAAATCAAGAACTATCCGATCATGAATTGAAAGCTATTCTTGCCTACTTAAATTCACTTACCGGCGAAGTACCGGCTGATTTAAAAATGTAATCATAAAAAATTAAAAACGTCCAATTATCTTGGACGTTTTTTAATGTAAGTTGGGTGGAAGTCCGGTTTATTTTATGAACCTTATGCCTTCTGTTAAGCCTTCAAAATTTTAAAAATGATCTGTGGTCTGTTTTGTTTTTTATAAATATGACTTTGAGTAAACTCAGTCATATTTTCTCAAACAAAAAATATCCGTCTTGCGACGGATATTTTTTAAAATTTTGGGTGGAAGACCGGTTTCGAACCGGCGACCTCTAGAACCACAATCTAGCGCTCTAACCAGCTGAGCTACAACCACCATTTATTAAATAAGAATTACCTTACAGTAAATTCGGATGCAAATATAATCTATTTACTTACTTCTTCAAATAAAAAAATAAAATTTGTTATAGAATTTTAAAACTACGAATATTTAATTCTGTCTAAAAAATATTAACTTCGCTTATTAAGTTTTAACAAAAGGTTATAGCATGAAAATTAAAATATTTTTAATTAGTTCAATCTTTTTTGTAATTATTTTTAACACAACACAATCATGTTCTAAAAGCAGTGACAATATAACTTCTTATAAACTCACTGATAACGAATTATTAGATCTGGTTCAAAAAAACACATTTAAATATTTTTGGGATTTTGCTCATGTAAAAAGTGGAATGGCTCTAGAAAGATCAAATGCTGAGGCTTATAATGGAGAGGCACCATATATAGTAACTTCAGGTGGTAGTGGATTTGGTGTAATGGCAATTATAGTAGGAGTTGAAAGAAATTTTATATCAAGAGAGCAAGCTGTAGAAAGACTTCATAAAATAACCGATTTCTTAATTAACAGTGATAGATTTCATGGTGCTTTTCCACATTGGTATAACGGGAATACTGGTAAAGTTCGACCTTTTTTTACAGAGGATGACGGTGGAGATATCGTTGAAACATCTTTTATGATCCAGGGATTATTAACTGCCCGTCAATATTTTAATAAAGACGAAAATAGCGAAAAACTGCTTCGTGATAAAATAAATAAACTTTGGGATGAAGTTGAATGGAACTGGTACACAAATGAAAAAGATGTCTTGACCTGGCATTGGTCACCAAATTATGGATGGCAAATCAATCATGAAATAAAAGGTTATAATGAGACACTTATTACCTATGTTTTAGCGGCTTCATCCAAAACTCACCCAATAAATGAAACTGTTTATCATCAAGGTTGGACTTCAGGTAGTAATTTCTCAAACAATAATACTTATTATCAACAATGGAATTTGCCTTTAGGAGCTGATTTTGGCGGACCACTTTTTTTTACACATTATTCTTTTTTGGGATTAAACCCCAATGGATTGAAAGACAATTATGCTGATTATTGGGAACAAAATGTTAATCATACACTTATTAACAGAGAGTATTGCATCAAAAATCCTAAAGAGTATTTAGGTTATGGTAAAAATTGCTGGGGTCTAACAGCCAGTGATAATCATCAAGGGTATTCTGCTCATAGCCCAACAAATGATCTTGGTGTCATCTCTCCTACTGCCGCTTTATCCTCGTTTCCTTATACTCCAGAGTTTTCAATGGAGGCTTTGAGGCATTTTTATTACGATTTTGATGGAAGATTATGGGGTGAATATGGTTTTTATGATGCCTTTAATGAAAATGAAAACTGGTATGCAAATAATTATTTGGCAATTGATCAAGGTCCGATAATCATAATGATTGAAAATTATCGTTCCGGACTTTTATGGAATTTATTTATGTCGTGCCCGGAAGTAAAAGATGGGTTAAATAAACTCAACTTTACGAGTCCGTTTTTAAATTAGATCATCCAATTCTTTAATCGCAACATATCGCTCAACATTAAAACCTTCTGCATGATCTGTACCAATTAATCTTCCCAGATCCTGAGCTCTGTATTCAACACTATCTAAAAAATTCTTACTGGAAATTGGCGAAGATGGTTCTTTGCTTTTTGGATCATAGAACTGTGAATTATAAGCTTTTACAGCTTCCAATTTTTTATTGATAAAACCTGAAACATCAATGACAAAATCAGGTTCTGAGTTCTTCCATTGAATATAATGATAAACATGTTTTGGTCTCCATTCTTTTTGTTTGATCCCATTATTTTTAGTTTCAATTTTTCTTAAGCCCGATAAAAAACAAGCATCACTTACCAATTTGCTACCTTTTGGATGATCAATATGCCTGTCATCAATAGCATTACACAAAACGATATCTGGTTGGTATAACCTTATGATCTCGATGATTTTTAGCTGATGTTCTTTATCATTTACAAAAAAACCATCCGTAAAGCCTAAATTATATCTAAAAGGAACACCTAATATTTCAGCGGCTTTCAGGGCTTCTTTCTCACGAATTTCAGCAGAGCCTCGGGTACCCAATTCACCTCTTGTAAGGTCTAAAATACCAACTTTTTTTCCTAAAGAAATTTCTTTTGCAATGGTTGCTCCACATCCCAGTTCTACATCATCCGGATGTGCTCCTATAGCTAAAATATCGATTTTCATTAATACAAATTTGAATTTTTATAAAAATACTGTAAAAAAAAGTATCGGGCAAATCAATGGGTATATCCTTAAAATATTAGCTTTAAATAAAAGTCAGAAATGCACGAATAATTCTTATAGCTTTTCATTTGCATAAATATAATTAGTAGTTGATTTCCAAACTGTTACTAATAATTATATTTATTTTAGTAACACCTTACAAATGCACTATGTATGATGTAGTAACACATTATTTTGTCTTATAGCAAATTACTTCAAATATTTATTAAGAAAATCGATTTGTGCTTTGCTGGATTTGTCAAATAATGTACTTGGATAATGCAATAAGCCGAAATGTCCACCGTCAACATCAACCCATTTTTTCGGTTCTTTAATCTTTTTATATATTTCATACGTAACTTCCGGGTTTGCACCTTCCATTTCGTCATTAGTAGCGACGATCATAAGTATTGGTGCCTTTAAATGTAGGGCACATTGACCTAAATGAAAATTTTCTGGAGTTTCTAAATTAGAAAAAGAAACTACATTCTTCCAATTTGTACCAAAGCGGCCACCATATTCTATAAACCAGCGATATGCAGTCATTTCTACAAGAACCGAGGGTGTTCCTATTTGGTCAGGTGAAACAATGGGCATTTGCTCACTTACTATATGAGGTATATCCATTATCCGGTCACTTAATACTGTTTTTTTAGCAAAGGCGTAACTACCATCCTTATCTTCTGTAGGAGATTCTTCACCAAAAGCAGGAATCATCGTAATAATAGATCTTACTCTATCATCGACAGATCCGACTAGGAAAGCCTCACGTGCACTCATACTGGCACCCCAAACGGCAATTTTTGTTGTATCAATTTCTTTTTGGGTCATTGCAAAGTTAATACAATCAATATATCCTCTACTTTGAATCCAAAAATTAATTTCTTGACGTGGTTCACCATCACTAATTCCAAGATTTCTATGATCATATAACAGCACTGCAAATCCAGCTTCTCTAAATCTCTCAGCATATTTATCGGCTGTCATTCCGTTTATTGTAGTTGTAAATCCATGTGCCATGATAACAACCGGACTATTTTTCGATTTGTTCTCAGGTAAATACAACCGCCCTCTTAATATGGCATCTTGTGATGTAAACTCAAT
>JBDLJB010000020.1:0-46246 GCA_039714555.1 Bacteroidota bacterium | reverse complement strand
ATATCTGTAAATCTAATTAAAACACTTGATATTTGACCGTTCTTATCAATGTCATATATATAAGATTGGCTTAAAATTTTTATGTATGTACCATCTTTTTTTCTTAATTGGAAAGATAAAAACAATAAGTTATTTGAGCTATTTTCAGGATATTCTAAACAATATAAAATGGATGCTTGAATAATTCGATTAATTAAACCTGCTTCATCAGGGTGATAAAGACCGGTAATAAAATCAATTGTTATTTCATGATCTTGATAACCCAAAACATTTTGAAAACCTTGTTTGAAGATAATTTTCTTTTGACTAAAATCAAATACATACAGGCATTCATTTTGAAATAAAGGAAAAGATTCAAATTGAATATGGCTTTTGTCTTTTTTTGAATTTTCACTAAGAGTTTCAGCAAGTTTTTCAAGAAAAGAACTCATGTTATTTTCATCAATAATCATAACTATAAGATAAAATAATTATAAATGCTTATGTGCTTCTTAAGTTAAGAATAACAAATTGAAATACAAATATATATATTACATTTAATTAAATTTTCGAAGTATAATGAGATAATTTTTAAGTCTGAATATCTATTCTCAAAGAATTTTAATTCAAAACTCTGAACTAAAAAAAACTCTTTTAGAGACAAATAATGACTGGTGAATTAGATTACATATAATCTCAAAAGGGTATTTCAATGATTTACCATATACCTAAACCGGGACCCAATGGGTTTTTATATAGAAGACCTTTCATATCACCACATGGATCAATAGCAATAATTTGAACGTTTGCAAAATAATACCAAACCGTACCTATTTCATTTCCATCAGCAGTATACCAAAAACCATTTTCTTGGTAAGCATCAATTGGAGGGGCAACATATTTGTATTTATAATTAAAGTTACATTCACTACCATCTTCATCAAAATAAACTCCTTTTGATTGAAATGTTTCCCATGCTCCTGACCCTTGGTATGTGTCAAATCCAAAATGTCTGTCTAGTAAACCATCTCCATCACAATCTTTGTTTGACCAACGTGCATCATTCCAATTCATTAAAACTCTTGTATTTCTGTATGGCCAATAATAATTCATGATATACGAATTGTTTTCTACTTCTGGATTTTCAATAAGATAGGCATCATCATCACCTAAGTAGGGTGGAAATCCTGCCTCTCCCAAATATAAGTTAGCATAAGATCCATCAAATGAATGACTTTGATAATTATGACCATAAATATCAAAACCAACATCATAAGGAGTATCCCCTAAATAATGATTCACTGGATATAAAATTTCTCCACTTATGATGGTAGCACAATTATCAGTTTTATCTATATCTTCTTTATTTTGGATAGACTCTAATGTGGAATCTTCAAAAGAAGTGTTTTCACAAGATGTAACATATATTGAAATAATGATAATAAAACTTAATAAAGAAAGTATCTTTTTCATAATAAGGTTGGTTTAAAATTATAAACAAATATAAGATTAATTTGTAATATATTTTTTTATGAATTGTTTTTTATGTCTATAAAAGAAAAAAGGTCAGTAAAAACTGACCTTTAATTAGTAGCGGGAGCTGGACTCGAACCAGCGACCTTTGGGTTATGAGCCCAACGAGCTACCTACTGCTCTATCCCGCGATATAGGTCGGCAAAGATACATATTATTTTTAAATTAAAACAAGAGTTTTGTGAAATAAAAAAGTCAGATATAAAAAAATATCTGACTTTCAATATTATATAAAAAAAGAATTATTTTTATCCGTTCATCGACATTAAAAATTCTTCGTTATTTTTTGTAAATTTAATTTTTTCACTAACAAATTCCATAGCTTCTATAGGATTCATATCTGCCAAGAATTTTCTAAATACCCACATACGTTGAATTGTATTTGGGTCTAATAATAAATCATCACGCCGTGTACTTGACTTTACCAGATCAATGGCTGGATAAATTCTACGATTAGAAATATTACGATCTAATTGTAACTCCATATTACCGGTACCTTTAAATTCTTCAAAAATAACTTCATCCATTTTTGAGCCGGTTTCAGTTAATGCAGTTGCAATAATTGTTAAAGAACCACCATTTTCAATATTACGTGCTGCACCAAAAAATCTTTTTGGTTTATGTAAAGCATTGGCATCAATACCACCCGATAATATTTTTCCGGATGCCGGAGCAACTGTATTGTAAGCTCTGGCCAAACGCGTAATAGAATCTAATAATATAACAACATCATGACCACATTCTACCAATCTTTTTGCTTTTTCTAAAACAATATTAGCTACTCTAACATGTCTTTCAGCTGATTCATCAAAAGTTGATGAGATTACTTCACCTTTTACATTGCGTTGCATATCTGTAACTTCTTCAGGACGCTCATCAATTAATAGGATGATTTGATATGCCTCAGGATGATTAGCAGATATAGCATTAGCTATATCCTTTAATAAAATCGTTTTACCTGTTTTTGGTTGCGCAACGATCATACCTCTTTGTCCTTTTCCTATTGGAGAAAACAAATCAATAATTCGTGGAGAAATGTTTGTTTGTTTTTCGGCAATATTAAATTTTTCGTCAGGAAAAAGTGGTGTGAGATGCTCAAAAGAAACTCGATCTCTAACAATACTCGGATTTAATCCATTAATTAATGATACTCTTATAAGCGGAAAATATTTTTCACCTTCTTTAGGAGGTCTTACATTTCCTTTTACAGTGTCACCCGTTTTTAATCCAAATAATTTTATTTGAGATTGCGAAACATAAATATCATCAGGAGATGATAAATAATTATAATCGGAAGAACGTAAAAAACCATAACCATCTGGCATGATCTCTAAAACACCTTCACTTTCAATAATTCCGTCAAATTCAAAATCAGGATCACGATAACGGCCTTTACCTTTGTGATCAGTACTACGAGGTTTAGAACTTTTAAAGTCTTTTGTCTTTGTTGACTTATGTTCAGGTTTGTTTTCCTTTTTAATAGGTTTATCCTGGTTAGGTTTAACAAAAGCTTTTCCCTTTTGCTGATTTGGATTAATTGGTTTGTTAGGAATATTTGGTTTTTTTTGGATATTCGGTTTTTTAGGTTTTGTAGCTTGAGCTACCGGTTCATCAGCCTTAGAAACCTTCTCTTTTTTCTGTGTGCTTTCAGTTACGGTTTTTGGAAAAATTTCCTTTTGAACTGGTTTTTGATCAGTTTTATTTCTTGGGTTAGGAACCGATTTAACAATACGTTTGCGCTTTGGTGCTGGTTGTTTTGTTTTCAGTTTAGGTTCTATCTTACCTGGATTTGCAGCTTGAACATCTAAAATTTGATAGATTAGATCTATTTTTTTTAACTGGCGAAATTTAGGAACTCCAATTTTTTGAGCAATTTCTTGTAATTCGAGAAGTTTTTTTTCTTTGAGTGCTTCTATTTCAAACATCATATAATTAAGTGTTAGATAATAATTTTCTTTTTTGTAAAGAATATGTAGTAAAAATGAATAATTGTATTTTGAAATAAATATTGTAAAAGAAGTGATTTACAATAAATTAGTTTAACGCCACAATATTACAAAATAAATTTAAGATTAAATATTTATTTCTTAAAAAGATTAATGTATTTTTGCATTCAATTTATTTTGGAGTAATGATTCAAAGAATTCAATCACTTTATTTATTATTAGCAGCATTAGTTTCCGGTGGACTCATATTTATATTTTATTTATGGACAAATCAATCAGGAAATGATATTTATGCAATAAATATTATAAGTGAAGAAGATTTATTATTGAAATCGACTGGAATTCTTTTTATTTTATCCTCTATTTTATCAATCATTTCCATTTTCTTGTATAAAAACAGGAAAATTCAAATTGTAATTAACAGACTAAATATAGTTTTAAACTTTTTTTTATTAGGAATTATAGTTTATCTATTACTAACTTTATCTGGAGAAACGGTTGTTTCAAAGAAAGGTATTGGGTCTTTTATTCCTTTAATAGCCATTTTGTTTTTAGTTTTAGCAAATAAGGCCATCATTAAAGATGAAAAGCTCGTAAAATCTGTAGATAGATTACGTTAATTCTTTTTACCTTAGTTATAGTGTGTAAAGCTGTTTAGTGTTAAACTAAACAGCTTTTTTTTTTACAACAATTTGTATTAGTGGTTTTCGGGTATTTTTAAAAATCCCATTTTTCACTATTGCACAAACTAAAAGGCTAACATATATTTGTAGTCTAATTAATGAAATAAATAATTTTACAATATTATTCTTGTTTATTCAAGAATTGAAAAAAGGGGGGAGAAAGGAGAGAGTTAATTATTTTAAAAAAATTAAATTAAGATAACTTCTCTCCTTACTCAAAAAAAAGTTCACAAAGGAAAAATTGCTATAATATTCCATTAAGACATTTTGAAAGATCAAATTTCTCAAAGAGAGAAGTTTTTTGTTCAACAAAAACAAAAACTATATTCATTATATTTATATAAGAATAAAAGAACAGGGGAGAAAGGAGAGAAGCGAAACTTAGTTTCTAACAAGAAAAGCTAAATAAATAACTTCTCTCCTTACTATTTTAAAGTTTATTTTTTGATCATTAAAAAATGGAAAATTAATAATTGCTAAAATTTCCAATAAGACATATAAAGACTACTCGTTTGTTAAGAGTTTAAAGAACAGGGGAGAAAGGAGAGAAGCGAAACTTAGTTTCTAACAAGAAAAGCTAAATAAATAACTTCTCTCCTTACTATAAAAAAACACCCAATTAAATTGAGTGTTTGTGGGGAAAAAGGATAAGGGAGATAGGAGAAAAGTGAATAAAACTTCTAAAAAATTTATAAATAACTTTCCTCCTTACTATATTTTAAATAAAAAAAATTCGATTTATAAAGAGCTAAATTAATAAAAATTAGACTAATAAAAAAATATTAAAATAAAAACAATAAAAATAAAAATTTAAAAAGTTGATAATCAACAAAATAAAGTAAGATAAAGATAGTGTAATATAAAATTTGAATGTTTGATTAATTTTTCTCTACCTTTGAGCTGTTAAACTAACGGTTTTCAGGTAGAGATCTAGTGGTTTTCAGGGAGAGCAATTTTTCCCTGTTTTCGCTATTGTTTTACAGTTAGAATGCAAATATATTTGAAGGGTAAACTTTTGTAGTTTAAAAAAATCAAATTATTAATATTCAAACTTTAAATTTTAACATTATGAAAAAAATTACACTTACACTTGCTTCTGCTTTAGTATTAGTTTTGGTATCATTTTCTATAAATTTTACCAACACAACAAGTACTGTACTTAATGATATTGAAGGTACTTTACTACAATCTACTCCTGTTATTGAAAATAATAATGGAGACTTTACAGTTACTTTTTCTGTAGACGAAAATGTTCATGTATCTAGTTCGTTGATTGGAGATTCTAACGAGATCTATTTGATTGAAAATGGTAACTCTAACAATTCAAAATCGGTTACTTTAGATTTACAACCTGTTAATGGTAAAGTTGCTACTGCTTTTAATAATATTTATGAAAATAATTTTGACGTTGCTTCTATGGAAGGTTTATTAAATGCACAAGATCCTGAAAGAAGACCAATTGGTGTTATTATTTGGGAATAATAAGAATAATAAAGGGCAATAAATAAAATATAATAACGTTATTATACTACAAAGAAATCCGAAAGACTTTAATTTCGGATTTTTTTTATCATAAATTTGATAATTGTATCAAGTTTAAAAATTGTGTTTTAATGGGAGATAAAATTACGGTTCACATTGCAGATGACCATCAGATTCTGATCGATGGTGTAATTGCTGTATTAAATTTTGAAAAAGATATTGAAGTTGTTGGTTTTTCGTTAAACGGAGTTCAGGTATTGGATTGGTTTGATTCAAACGATGCTGATATCTTAATTTTAGATATCAACATGCCTGAATTGGATGGTATAGAAGTGTTGAACAAGTTTAATGAAAAAGAAAAACAACCAAAAATTATTGTTTTATCCAGTTATGACGATGTAAAACTGGTAAAAGAAGTTTTGCAAATAGGGGCACAAGGTTTTGTGCCAAAAAAATCAGCAGGTGAACATATTGTAAATGCAGTAAAAAAAGTTGCCAATGATGAACAGTATTTTACTGATGATATCAAAGAAAAAATGATGCAAACCTTATTAAACAAACCAATAAAAGATAATGTTAGTCAGGATGGTGTTTTGATGACTTCCATAACAAAACGTGAGGTACAGGTTTTAAAATTAGTAGCACAACAATACAGTACACGAGAAATAGCTGAAGAACTACATATTAGTGAAAGTACAGTTGAGACACATCGAAAAAATTTAATGAAAAAAGTAAAAGTTAAAAATAGTGTTGGTTTGGCTATATTTGCATTGAAAAACGAAGTGATTTAAAAATAATTAACTAATTATTTTATTTGAGTGTTAGATTCTTTTTTATATAAGTTAAAATTTTCTCTTTTTTACATTTTTATAATGTTGGGCATTGTTTTACAAGCTCAAGATATTTCCAATCGCAAAAATTATATAGAAAACAAGCTGTTAAAAATTGATTCATTGATTGCAGAAAAGCAATATGATGAAGCCATTACTATGATAAGTAATGTAGAAAATATTTTCATATTAAAAGATACAGATCAGGAAAAGTTAGCTTTTGATTTTAGATATGCTCAAATATTATATGAAAACAGTGAGGAAGAAAAAGCTTTAGAAAAACTTTTAAAAGGATTTGAAAAACTTAAAAAAACACCTAAATCACATTTATATATTAAATATGTAAATTTCTTAGCAAAGGTATTTGCTAACTCTCGTAATTTTGATAAAGCAATTGTTTATAATAAAATAGCTTTAGAAAATGCAAAATTTAATAAAGACACAGTAAACCATTTAATAGTTTTAAATAGATTAGGGAGTTTTTATTATGCTAAAAATAATATAGATAGTGCTAAGATATTTTATAAAAGAATTACATATTTTCCTGAAAACTCAAAAACTGAAACCCGAATTGCCAATGCTTATAACAATTTAGGAGTTATTTACCAAAATGAGGGTAATTTTATTTTAGCAAAAGCGCGAGCAAATCAAGCTTTAAAAATTAAAGAAAGACAGAAAGACTCACTGGGTATTGCATATTTAGTGGTTAATTTAGGGAATCTATATCATTATGAAAATAATTATAAAGAAGCAATAAATAGTTATGATGAGGCTATGGTTTCTATTAGAAATGATTCTACTAAAGAAGCAAATTATTTGAAAAGAGCAATCTATGAAAATTTATCAGTATCCTATGATTCTTTAGGAGATTATAGAAGTGCTTATCAATTTTTAATAAAATCAAGAGAGTTAAAAGATGAATTGTCTAATAATCAATTGGCTGAAAACATAGCTGAAGTAGAAGCAAAATACAATATTTCAAAGCATGAGCATCAAGTAGAGAGAGAGAAGAATAAAGCTTTAAGAGCTCAGGTTTTATTTTATGGTTTGTCATTTGTAACTTTAACTTTTATTGTTTTGGCATTGATTTTTTATAAAAATTATAAGTTAAAACAGCAAAATAGTTTAGAGCAAATTCAAAATGAAACACAAACCAAAATTATTAATGCTACTATTGATGCTAAAGAAAAAGAAAGAAAAAATATAGCCGAAATTTTACATGATAGCGTTAGTGCTTTATTGTCATCGGCAAATTTGCATATTCAAGCATCAAAAGCGCATTTAAACAATCATATTCCTCCTGAAATGAATAAAGCACAAGATATTATTGGTGAAGCATCTGTAAAGATTAGAGACCTATCACATGAATTGATATCTTCTGTTCTACTAAAATTTGGATTGGCATTTGCAGTACATGATCTGTGTCAGAAATATTCTAATTCTAAATTAGAGTTGATCAGTGATGATAACGGAGTAAAAAGATACAATCAACGATTTGAAATAAAGATTTATAATATGATTGAAGAGTTGATAAATAATATTATTAAACACAGTAGGGCAAAGAATGCTACTATAAATTTGGTTGAACGAAATAATAACCATTTAATAATCCAAATTATTGATGATGGAATTGGTTTTGATGTTAAAAAGGGGCGATCTAAAAATGGTTTGGGTTTAAGCCATATTGAAGCCAGGGTTAAAGTGATGAAAGGGGTTTTTAATATTAATTCGAAAATTGGTGAAGGAACAAGTATTTTTATATCGGTACCCATTTATGAAACCATAAAGAAAGAAAAAATTGCTTAAATTCTTTTTTCTAACTCAATAATTTCTAAATTTTTAATTTCACTTTTTTCCAATTCAAATCTAAGCATGGTCCTTATGTTATGGGATCCATATTTACCGGCTGCACCAGGATTCATATGTAATAAATTTAATTTTTTATCGAATTGCACTTTCAATATATGTGAATGACCTGATATAAATAGATTGGGTGTGTTTAATTTAATTTCATCCTTTATTCTATGATCATATCTATTGGGAAAACCACCAATATGTGTAATCCAAACTTTAACACCTTCTAACGTAAATCTTTGATCAAGTGGAAATTCACTCCTAATTTTAATATCATCTATATTACCATAAACGGCTCTTAATTTTGTACAATTCTTAATTTTATCCGTAACCAAATTGTTTCCAATATCTCCTGCATGCCATACTTCATCCGCTTGACGGCAATATTTTAATATTTTATCATCAATAAAGCTGTGTGTGTCAGATAATAGTAAGATTTTTTTCATAAAAATTATCAAATTATTTTTAAAGTTTATCTTTGTTATCAAACAAAAATACATTTTTTGAGATATTTTATAGAACTTTCATACAATGGAAAAAAATACCATGGTTGGCAAAATCAACCAAATGCAATATCTGTGCAAGAAACTTTAGAAAAAGCATTTTCAGTATTATTAAGACAAAAAATTGAACTTATGGGTTGTGGAAGGACAGATACAGGTGTTCATGCAGCTCAGTTTTTTGCCCATTTTGATATAAATAAATCAATAGATGATAATTTTTTATATAAAATAAATTCATTTTTACCTAAAGATATTGCAATACACCATTTTTTTTTAGTTGATGATAATGCACATGCTAGATTTGATGCGACTTCAAGAAGCTATGAGTATAGAGTTAATTTAGGGAAAAATCCATTTTTATTGGATACTTCATGGCAAATACACTCTAAAATGATTGATGTATCTTTGATGAATGAAGCTGCAAAAGAGCTTTATAACTATACTAACTTTAAAAGTTTTTCAAGATCAAATACTGATGTAAAGACCTATGAGTGTGTTATTTCAAATGCTTTGTGGATAAAAGAAGATGATTTATTGATCTTTAATATAACAGCAAATCGTTTTTTACGAAATATGGTACGTGCTATTGTTGGTACATTAATGGAGGTTGGTTTGGGCAAAATTACAATTAGAGAATTTAAAAAGATAATTGAAAGTAAAGATAGAACTAAAGCAGGGGCTTCTGCCAAAGCAAAAGGATTGTTTTTGACAAAAATTACTTACCCTTTTGATTTAATTACCAAAAATAATTTTGATGCAAAAGGAGAATAATAAAAAAATATCAGGGAAAGTTTTTGATATACAGATATTTAAGAGATTGATGCGATTTGTGAAGAATTATCGTTTTCAATTTGTTATTTCTATAATATCAGTTATTCTTCTCGCTGTATTTGCTGCAATCAGACCAATACTTCTACAAAAAATAGTAGATGATTATATTATCAATAAGAATGCTGAACAATTATTGGTTTTTATTGTTTTAATGTTAATTATTTTAGTTTTTGAAGTGATTTTTCAATTAATGTTTATCTACTTCGCCAATTGGTTAGGTCAAAATATTATTAAAGATATAAGAATTAAGTTATTCAATCATTTGCTGCATTTTAAAATGAAATATTTTAATACACAGGCAGTAGGAAAATTGGTGACAAGAGTTGTTTCAGATATTGAAACAATTGCCAGTATTTTTGGTCAAGGATTGTTTATTATTATAAGTGATCTACTAAAAATGTTGGTTATTGCCGGTGTAATGCTTTGGGTAAATTGGCGTTTGGCTTTAATTGTTTTTGCAATTCTACCTTTATTGATATACGCTACAAAAATTTTTCAAAAAGCTATGAAATCTGCATTTAAGGAAGTGAGAGCTGAAGTTGCTAACTTAAATACTTTTGTGCAAGAACGAATCACAGGAATGAAGATCATTCAAATTTTTACCAGAGAAAAAATTGAATATGAAAATTTTGAAAGAATAAATCAAAAACATAAAATGGCCTGGATCAAAACAGTATGGTATAATTCAATCTTTTTTCCTGTTGCAGAGATCTTACCATCAATTGCAATAGGTTTGGTTGTTTGGTATGGTGGTTTGCAAGCGGCATTAAACAGTTCGGTTACAACCGGAGAAATTATTAGTTTTATTATGATGAACAATATGCTGTTTAGGCCCTTACGACAAATAGCTGATAAGTTTAATACCTTGCAAATGGGTATGGTAGCAGCTGATAGAGTTTTTAAAATTATAGATACTAATGAAACTGAAGTCGACAAAGGAAAAGTCATTTCAGGTACCTTTAATGGTAAAATTGATTTTGAAAATGTACATTTTAGCTATATAAAAAATGAAGAAGTCATTAAAGGGATAACTTTTAATGTTAAACCCGGTGAAACGGTGGCGATTGTAGGTGCAACAGGTGCTGGAAAATCAACAATTATTAATTTATTAAATAGATTTTACAATATTGATAATGGTAAGATAAAAATTGATGATATTTCAATAACCGATTACAATTTACATGAATTGAGAAATCATATTGCAGTTGTTTTACAAGATGTTTTCTTGTTTTCGGATACAATTTATAATAATATCACTTTAAAAGACCCTACAATAACTTTAGATGATGTGAAAAAGGCAGCAAAAGAAATTGGTATTCATGAATTTATTATGACCTTACCAAATGACTATAATTATAATGTTAAAGAAAGAGGTGTTATGCTTTCAGTTGGACAAAGACAATTAATAGCATTTTTAAGAGCTTCAGTAACTAAGCCAAGTGTTTTAATTTTAGATGAAGCAACATCATCAATAGATGCATATTCAGAAATATTAATTCAGAATGCTACTGAAAAAATAACAAAAAACCAAACATCTATCATCATTGCCCACAGATTGGCAACAGTTAAAAAAGCTGATAAAATTATTGTAATGGATAATGGTAAAATTGTTGAGCAAGGCACTCACAAGGAATTATTGTTAAAAGAGGGTTATTACAGTAAATTGTATACTATTCAATTCTTACAAAAAAAGGCGAGTTGATCAAAAGCGAAGATCTTCTTTAATGATTTCGATCAGATCATCTGAATCTTCAAATAATACGAAAACGCCATTATTTGCGTAGGATATCTGACCGGTTTCTTCAGAAACTACAATAGCTAAAGCATCTGTTCTTGTTGAAATACCTAAAGCAGCTCTATGGCGCAAACCAAAATGAGAAGGAATTTCTAAAGAATCATCAATGGGTAAAATAACTCGTGTAGCTGTTATAAAATTATCTTCAATAGTAATAGCACCATCATGTAAAGGACTGTTCTTATAAAAGATACTTTTTAAGATAGGTTTGTTAACTTCAATATATTGTGAGTCTCCGGTTATTTTTACAAATTCTAAATTGTTATTTCTGCCTAAAACAATCAATACTCCTGTTTTGATCTTTGACATTTCATTACAAAAAGAAATTATTTCATTGATATCATTTGAAGTAGTGTTTATGTCGGATTTAAAAATATTCAGATTTTTAAAAAACCCTTTTTTAGCAATATTAGTAGAACCAAGCATAAGCAAGAATTTTCTAATTTCTTGTTGAAAAACTATGATCAATGCTATAAATCCACCACCTAAAAATTTACCTAAAATATCGCTTAAAAGCTCCATTTTTAGTGCTTGAGTAAGTTTCCATATTAGATAAATAATAGCAATCCCTAAAAATATATTAAAAGCAGCAGTACCTCTTATTAACTTGTAGATGTAAAAAAGCAATACAGCAACTAAAACTATATCAAGAATATCTAAAAAACCGATGTGTAAGAAATCTAGTGAATCCAATTGGGTTTAGTTTTTGTAAATGTAATAATTATTCTTCACTATAAATATATTCAGTATTTTCAATTTTATAACCTTTTTCGAATAATTTGGTTTTTACAGCAAGATATTTATTATAAGTGAGATTTTGATCAAATGATAAGAAAATAGTTCTATTTTTAATAGAATCATTTTTAGCTATTGTTTCGATTTTTTTAGAGAGATTATCAGATTTTTCATGATCAATTGTTAAAGATTCTTTATCAAATTGAATTAAAATGGGATTTCTATTATTTTCTTTAAAAATTTTAGAAATAGTTTTTTCGTAAGCTTCTTGAGTAAAAATATAATTGGTATTGGTAAAATCAAATAATGCATAAGTATTTGAAAGTGTATCAGCATAATTAAAATAATTACGCATACCTTCAGATTTATGTGGAGAATCTCCTTTTAATTTTTCCTGAATATCATGAATTTTAGGCATGACTTGTCTTAAAGGTAAACGTTTATCAATATTAAAAATTAAATGTGTATTTGAAATTTTATTTTTTTTATTTAAAACAGCTATTGTATCATTTTCTATAACATTAAAAAACATCCAAATACTTGAATTATTTTGAATATTAGTTATTCCTTTTTCCCCAATTTTAGGTAACTGAATTTCTTTTTTGTTACAACTTGTAACCAGTATGAGCAGGACAAATATTTTAAGGTATTTCATAGGTCTTCGAAACAATTTTTATAGTCTCAACAGCTTCTTTTACATCGTGAACTCTCAAGATATTGCTACCATTTAAAAGCGCTATCGTATGGGCAACACTTGTTGCGTTTAAAGCCTCACTTGCTGTGATATTGAGTAATTTATAGATCATAGATTTTCTTGATATTCCAGTTAATATTGGAAGATCTAATGATTTAAATAATTCTAATTTTTGTAATAATTCATAATTTTGATCGAGTGTTTTACCAAACCCAAAACCAACATCCAATATGATATCGTTTACACCCAATACATTCAATTGATTAATTTTTTTTGAAAAATAAAAAATAATATCTTTTACAATATCTTTATAATCGGTTAATTTTTGCATGGTTTGTGGCGAACCAGGCATATGCATTAAGATATAGGGTACTTGTAAATTTGCAATTGTACCGAACATATTTTTATCTAAATTACCTCCAGATATATCATTTATCATACAAGCTCCAATTTCTATACAAGTTTTTGCAACTGTACTTCTAAAAGTATCTATAGAGATTAATATATCAGGAAAGTTTTTTATGATGAGTTCTAAAGATAGCGTTAAGCGTTCTAACTCTTCATTTTCACTTAGATCTTTTGCACCTGGTCGAGATGAATAAGCACCAATATCAACAAAAGTTGCACCTTCATTGATCATTTTTTCAACTTGAGATAAAATTGATTTATCCGATTTGTATTTCCCACCATCGTAAAAAGAATCGGGTGTGAGGTTCAAAATCCCCATCACTTTTGGCTTACTTAGATCGATTAAATTTCCTTTACAGTTGATTGTTTTTATTTTCATGAGTTATTTACTTGCTACAGTATTAACAACTTTACTCAATTTTGGAGCTTTGTAATTTTTCATTTTATTTATTAATTCGGGTATAGATTCACTAACTAAAAGCATATCTCTATTGCTTTGTTTTAAAAAACCTTCACTAACCATAACATCGAGCTGTTTTAAACTATGGTCAAAATACCCATTAGTATTTAACATGCCTACTGGCTTATTTTCTATACCCAATTGTCCAAGTGTTAGCGCTTCAAAAATTTCATCTAATGTGCCAAAACCACCTGCAAGTGCTATATAACCATCAACCATTTTACTGATTCTAACTTTTCGTTTTGACATTTTTTTGGTAATGATCATTTGTGTTATTGTTTTGTGTTCTACTTCTTCGTGACGCAATAAATTTGGAATAACACCTATTACTTCACCATTTTTATCTAAAATTGAATCGGCCAAAACACCCATCATACCAATTTTACCACCACCATATACCAATCCTATATTATTATTTGCAAAATAATTCCCTAAATTCTTAGCATCTTCAGCATAAACAGAATTAAAACCAATACTCGAGCCACAAAATACAGCAATCCTATTCATAGAAAAAATGTTTTGATATTTATAATTAATTGTAAAAATAAACAAAGCAAAGATATTATTTGACAAGTTTTTTATAAATTCGTTTCGATTTTAGATTTATAGCTAAAGGGAATTCAAATTAAATCATAATTTAACTATTTATATGCATAATACATCTAAACAATACGATGAAATCACTCAAAAGTGCCGTAATCTTTTTATTGATAAAATGAATGATTACGGAAGTGCTTGGCGAATTTTACGTTTACCATCTTTAACAGATCAAATTTTTATCAAAGCACAACGTATTAGACAGTTACAAGAAAATGATACAAGAAGAGTAGATGAAGATGAAAAATCAGAATTCATAGGAATTATTAATTATGCAGTTATGGCTTTGATCCAATTGGAAAAAGGAATTGCTGAGCAGCCTGATCTCAATTCAAATGAAGCTACTGAATTATATAATAAGCACTTGGCCATTACTAAGGAATTGATGGAAGATAAAAATCATGATTACGGTGAAGCTTGGCGTGAAATGCGTGTTAGTTCGTTAACAGATTTAATTTTGCAAAAATTACTCCGTGTTAAACAAATTGAAGATAATCAAGGTAAAACATTAGTGTCAGAAGGGATTGATGCAAATTATCAAGATATGATCAATTATGCAATATTTGCTTTGATATTAATGAGTGAGCAAGAATAATTGTTAAATCAAAATTAAATAAATCATTTATTAATAGAATTTAACTACTAATTACCTATGAATATTTCAGCGCAAATTGTTAGGATTATTGTTGCTCTAACCTTTATTTTTTCAGGCTTTGTTAAGCTGGTTGATCCTTTGGGTTCTGCTTATAAATTTGGAGATTATTTTGCTGCTGATGTTTTGAATCTGGAATTTTTAATTCCTTATGCTTTACCATTTTCAATATTGTTAATATTGATCGAAATAATGTTAGGTGTAATGTTGTTAATTGGTTTTAAACCAAAATTAACTGTTTGGAGTTTATTTATTTTAACTTTAATATTTCTTTTTTTAACTTGGTATTCAGCACATTATGATAAAGTTAATGATTGTGGCTGTTTTGGAGATGCTCTAAAGTTATCTCCATGGGAAACTTTTTATAAAAATGTTGTTTTAATTGTTTTAATTATATTTTTAATATTTAGAGTGTATGATATACAGCCAATATTAAGTGTAAGCTTTGTAGAAAGAGTCTCTTTTACTTTATTTATAGTATTTATTTTTATTTCATTTTATGTATTGCGCCACCTTCCAATTATTGATTTTAGACCTTATGCAATAGGAAATAATATTTCTGAAGGAATGCTGGTACCCGATGATGCTGAACAGGCTGTATACGAAGATATTTGGATATATAATGTTAACGGAAAGGATAAAACATTTACTACCGAAGAAAAGCCTTGGAATATTGAAGGAGCGACTTATGTTGATAGAAAAACAAAAACAATAAAAGAAGGATATGAACCTCCAATTCATGATTTTACCATGGAGAGAAATGGAGAAGATCTAACAGAACAACTTTTACAAGAAGAAAAACTAATGTTAATTGTTGTGTATAATTTAAGAAAAACCAATAAAAAGGGTCTGTCTAAATTAAAAAAAGTTAGTGAAAAAGCTTTACAAAATGGTTACCAAGTTTATGGATTTTCTGCCTCATCCGAAGAAGATTTTTTAAAAGTTAAAAATGAATATAATTTTGATTTTGATTTACTTTTTTGTGATGAAACTACTTTAAAAACTATTATTAGGGCAAATCCTGGAATTGTTATTCTTAACAAAGGTACAATTACAGGTAAATGGAATTGGCGTGATTTTAAAGATATTAAATTTTAAAAAGAATAGATGAGAATAATTGTATTGATAGGAATTGGTAGTTTTATTGGCGGTGTTCTTAGATATTTAACAACACTTTTTGTACAAACAAAATTTTTATCAACTTTCCCATTTGGTACATTAACTGTTAATATTTTAGGTAGCTTGATCATTGGAATAGTTTTTGGATTGAGTGAAAAGATGAACTTGTCACCAGAGTGGAGGTTATTTTTAGCAACCGGTATTTGTGGTGGTTTTACAACTTTTTCGGCTTTTTCTTTTGAAACTCTGGCGATGTTACAAGATGGACAATATTTTTACGGATTAGGATATGTTGGTTTGAGTATTTTATTTGGATTATTAGCTGTATTTTTGGGTATGTCGCTATTTAAACTTTTTTAGTTATGGAAAATAATCCTAATGCAAAGCTATTGAGAATTTTTATTGGTGAATCTGATAAATTAGGCAAAAGACCACTTTATGAAGCACTTGTTTTTGAAGCTAAAAAGTTTAATCTATCCGGAGCTACTGTTACTAAAGGAATAATGGGTTTTGGTGCAAATTCAAAAATTAGTTCTGCAAAATTATTTACAATTTCTCAAGATTTTCCCTTAGTTGTTGAAATTGTTGATAATGAAAATAAAATTAGAGATTTCATAAAAGTAGTTGAGAAAATGTTTGATGATTCAAAATCTGGTGGATTAATCACTGTTGAAAAAGCAGAAATCATAAGATATAAGGCTTTAAAAAAATAACTCCCCTAAATTTTTAATATTAATGCTCTTTATTATAATTCTTCACTCCGGCATTTATGGCAATATTTAAATGATTTGCTTCCGGAGGTATAGGACAAGAATATTTTCCGTTATAAGCGCAATAAGGATTATATGATTTATTGAAGTCGATTATTATAGTATCTCCTTTTGGGATTTTTAAATCAATATAGCGGCCACCTCCGTATGAGCTTTTACCATTTGTAAGATCTGTAAAGGGTAGAAACAAATAGTTTTCATAATCAGTGCTCAAAACCAATTTTTGATTTTGATAAATAGGTAATACAAATGCTTTTCCATTTATTTTAAAACTGGCTTTAGCAAAAATTTTATAAATAGGAAGCCTATCGGTTGTTGTTTGCATTTTAAAAGGTTTACTATCTTTAATTAATTCTAATTTAGCAATAACTCTAAAAGTTGTGTCAATTTCAAAAAAATCTAAAGCTTTAAAGGTTTTGATATCTTCTTCAGTTAAAGGTGACTTTAGTTCATCTTTAAATTCTTCATTCAATTTATTTTGGAATTTTTCAACATCTTTTTTTAATGTTTCATTTTTATTTTGTGATTGTAGAATCGAAAATGACAATACTAATATTATGAGTATAAATTTTTTCACAGGTATAGATTTATGTAATTATAGGTTATTAAATAATATTTAAAAGCTGTAAAATTATTGTTATTTTCAAATATACTTATAATAACACGGATTAATTAAGCATTATCATAAATAATTTGATGATAGATTTTATCAATTATAAAATTGAAATCAACGTTTTTTATTTTCATATTTTTACATAATGCTAACTAAATTATCAAAACCTTATAAAGGATTATCTTCAGAAATTTGGATTTTAGCCTTGATTACTTTGATCAATCGAGCTGGAGCCATGGTTGTGCCTTTTTTGTCATTGTATCTGACAAAATATCTGGATTATTCCTTGGCACAGGTTGGTTGGATAATGAGTTTCTACGGATTAGGGTCAGTTTTAGGAGTATATATAGGAGGTAAACTTACGGATAAAATAGGTTACTATAAAATAATGTATACGAGTTTATTTTTAACAGGACTTATATTTTTATCAATTCAGTTTATCAGCAGTTTTTATTTATTATGTGCTGGGGTCTTTGCACTTACAGCTGTTGCCGATGCTTTTCGTCCCGCAATCTGGGTGGCACTTTCGGCATATAGTAAAGAGGAAAATAGAACGAGATCAGTTACATTAATTCGTTTGGCAATTAATTTAGGGTTTTCTATGGGACCTGCTTTGGGTGGATTTATTATTGCCGGATTAAGTTATAAAGGCTTGTTTTGGGTTGATGGTATTACTTCAATAATTGCTGCAATTATGATTCTTATATATTTGTCACAAAAAGCTTCAAATGATTTGGAAGAAGAAAATGTTGAAGAAAAAAAATTATCACCATATAAAGATAAACAATACCTGATCTTTTGGGTTTCTATGTTTTTGATTGGTTTTGCATTTATGCAATACTTTTCAACTTTACCTTTGTATTACAGTCAAGAAATGTACATGAGCGAAAAAGATATTGGCTGGTTATTGTCTTTAAATGGTTTGTTGGTTTTTTTAACAGAAATGCCTCTTGTTCATTACCTCGAAAAATTTAAATTTAATAAAATAAATATTATAATTTTCGGAACTTTTTTAATATCAATGAGCTTTTTAGTTTTAAATTTCTCTCTTTGGATAGGTATTGTTGTAATAGGAATGATATTTATGTCGTTTGGTGAAATATTAGGCTTCCCATTTTCAAATTCGTATGCTATTGAAAGAGCTAAACGCGGTAATCAAGGAGCTTATATGGCAATGTATAGTATGTCATTTTCTATAGCTCATATACTAGGTCCGAATATAGGTATGCACCTTACTGAAAATTATGGATTTCAATTTACCTGGTATGTAATGACTGGACTATTATTAGTTGTTTGTTTATTGTTAATTTGGTTAAAAAAATATGCAAGTGTTTAATGTATTGTTATTCTTGCATAGTTAATTTTGCCAAATAATCGTAATGTTCACCTTCAATAACTAATTCGCACTTTAAACCAATTTTATGAGCGTATTTTTGTAAAGTATCAAAATCTAAGAATAGCCAATCAAAAGGTTTACTTTCTTTGTTTTTGTACTCCATTGTATAAGTAACCTCACCATTGTAATTATCATTCTTTACGATGTAATCTTCTTTTTTATCGAACATATATATAATGTTTGATGAGTCTAATAAGATTTGCCCGTTAGTAAACAATAAAGATTTTAAATGATCTAAAAAGAAATTTAAATTATTGATTTTCCCACAAATTCCAACCCCATTCATCAATAGTAAAATAGTATTAAATTTTTCATCTTCTAGATCATAAATGTTTTTAACTATTGCATTTTTGACTCCTCTTAATCTTGAAACTTCAATTGCTCCTCTTGAAATGTCAATGGCTTTTACTGTATGATTCTTTTTTTGAAGATGAAGTGAATGACTACCTGAACCACAGCCAACATCTAATACACTCCCTTTACATAAATTTAATGCTGTTTGCTCAATGGCAGGCATTTTATCATAGGAACGAAATAAATAAGGCAAAGTCATTAGATCAATACCTGCAACAGAAGAAATTGTAATTATATCTTCAGTGTATTTACCATTTTGATAGTCTATTAAAGCTTTGCCAAAAACATCATGCATTTTTTATAATTATTTAACCCATTCAGGTAATATATCCAATTGAATGTTAAAAATATAGGTTCCTAAATAATATGTTGAAATGGTTACTAATATAATTCCCACAATATTTAAAAAAAATCCGGTTTTTGACATTTCTATCATAGGCACACGTTTGGTTCCAAAAATAATAGCATTTGGTGGTGTAGCTACAGGTAGCATAAAAGCTAATGAACCAGCTATTGTTGCCGGAAGCATAAATAATAATGGATTGATCTCTATACTCATTGCCAAGCCAGCCAAAACAGGTAAAAATGTTTCTACAGTTGCTGTATTTGATGTGATCTCGGTTAAAAAAGTTACAACAAAAGCTATGGTAAGTATAATAAAAAACGGATGTACATTTTTAAGCCAAATCATTTGTTCTCCAAACCATTGAGATAAACCGGAATCTTTAAAACCTGTTGCCAGTGCAAAACCACCTCCAAATAATAAAATTATTTCCCAGGGTATGCTTTCAGCAGTTTTCCAATCCATTAAAAATTTTCCTTTTTGTTGCTTAGACGGAATAATAAATAATATTACGGCTATAGCAATTGCAACAGTTCCATCATTAAAATATGAAGGATTTTTAAATAGATTTTGCCAACCACTAATTTTAAACGATCCAATTACTATATCAGCTCTAAAAAACCAAAGCATTGCCAGTAAAATAAAAATCACCATCATTACCTTTTCTTCATACGACCATTTTCCTAATTCCTTATATGAAATTTCTAAACTAGATCTATCAATACTATTCCATTTTCCACCTCTTTTTACAAATACTAAATAAAGATAAAACCAAGCAATCATAAACATAATAATTACAATAGGAAAGGCATAAAAAAACCAGGTTGCAAATGAAATTTCAGGGGCATTAGGAAAATAGATATTAAAAATTCTAGCAAATGATAAGTTCGGTGGTGTACCTACTAAAGTTGCAATACCACCAATTGAAGCACTGTAGGCTATAGACAAAAGTAATCCTATAGAAAAGTGCTTGACATCTTTTTTTAGATTGATCTCTTCGAGTTTTGTTATGATTGAAATTAGTATGGGTATCATCAACATGGTTGTAGCTGTATTTGAAATCCACATTGATAAAAATGCTGTTGCCAACATGAACCCCAAGAGTATCTTTGCCGGTCCAGTACCAACTAATAATAAAATTTTGAGTGCTATACGTTTGTGTAAGTCCCATTTTTGTATTGCCAATGCAATAAGAAAACCACCTAGAAATAAAAAAATTACATGATTAAAATACGTAGAAGAAACATCTTTTCCGTTCATTATTCCTAAGATTGGGAATAAAACTATCGGTAATAATGAGGTAATTGCCAGCGGGACAATTTCGGTTACCCACCAAAGAGCCATTAAAATAGCAACCGCTAATGTAGCGGTTACAGCAGAATTATTTTCATCTAGTTTTACAAAAAAGAGTATGTATAAAAATAAAATTGGAGCAATTATAAATACACCATATCTGATCATATTTGCTCTTAGAAATATTTTTTTTTGCAAAACTTATTAATTTAATACAGAAAATACAATTGAAGAAGAAGTAAAAACACTATGAGTTTGTGTTTTAAAATCTCTTTCTTTTGCTTTATAAATATTTGGCACAAAAGTTTGAGGATTTAGGTCAATTAAAGGAAACCAAGTGCTTTGAATTTGTATTTGTAATCTATGTCCTTTTTTAAAAGTATGAAAAACATCCTGTAATTTTATATTAACTTTCGTGAGTTTGTTAGCTACAAAAGGTTCTGGTTTAGTAAAACTATTTCTAAATCTACCTCTCATTACTTCACTACGAACCAGTAAATGATAATTACTCATTTTAAGATGAGTTTGCATGCCGGTTTCTTGTTCTTCTGCATCAGAAGGATGTACATCGATAATTTTTACAATCCAATCAGCATCGGTACCGGTTGTAGCAACCTCTAATTTTGCTAATATATCTCCGGCAAGTGTAAAATCATTTTCTAAAACCATTGATTCAAACACTAATACATCAGGTCTTCTCGCAGAAAAACGTTGGTCGTCTGTCATATATTTTCTAGGCGTAAAAACGGTTTTGATATCTTCGGAATAAGGAACAGGTCGTTTGATATCACTAACAAATTTAATAGCTTTTGTATTGACTTTTTTTGTTGTTAATCTTTGGTTTTCAGATAAGTAAGCCGCTTCTTTAACGATATTTTCAGGAGGCCATTTTTTAAAAGATTTCCACTCTTTTTTACCGGTATCAAAAACATAGGCTTCGGGTAAATCTGTTTTAGTATCACCATCTCCTTTTAAAAAGTGGTTGAAAAATTTTGTTTCAATATCTTTTTGATATAATTCAGAAATAGAATCACCAAAATAATAATTGCCAACAATATTTTTTCCTTTGCTTCTAGCCCAAGCTCCATGATCCCAAGGTCCGAAAACAATTGTATTATAATTGTTTGGATTGTGTTTTTCAATGGTTTTGTAAGTTTCTAACGGACCGTAAAGGTCTTCAGCATCAAACCATCCACCAACTACCATTGTTGCTACTGTAGGTTTTATATTTTTAAGATGTTGTATGATTCCTTTTTTTTGCCAAATACTATCATAATTTGGGTGTTGGGTTATTTCATCCCAAAAGAAATTATCTGTTTTGTTATACTTTTTCAAAGATGGATTGTCAATATTTTGATTTTGAAAGTACTTGTCTAAATTACTTAGTGGTCCTGCATCAAGAAAAAACTGATATTGGTCTTTTGTCTTCAGGTCGGGAAATTTATACCAAGCCGTATCTGAGGGTGTATTTTTTTGTGTACCAAAAAGAGGCATAATTCTAAAATAACTAAGTAAATAAGCACCATTATGATGAAAATCATCAAAATAAAAATCACCTATACACGCTTGAGGCGAAGCAGCTTTTAAAGCAGGGTGTGCATCAAGTGTGGCATATGTTGCATAAAAACCAGGGTAGGAGATCCCCCAAATACCAACATTACCATTGTTATTTTCTACATTTTTTACCAACCATTCAATAGTGTCATAAGTATCAGAACTCTCATCAATATCTTCATTTGATTTTTTATTTGGAATATATGCACGCATATTGTCATAAGTACCTTCACTCATCCACCTACCTCTTACATCCTGATAAACAATTATATTTCCTTGTTTCATCAAATGAATGTTTGGAGCAATATTTTTTCGGTATTCTTTTTCACCATAAGGTCTGCAACTATAAGGCGTGCGTTGTAATAAAATTGGATAGGTTTTACTTTTATTTTTAGGAGAATAAATAGTAGTGTGCAATTTGATGCTATCACGCATGGTAATGGTGACTTCTCTTTTATTATAATGATCCTTTACATAAGTATCAGGATCTTCCTTAATTAAAGAATTAAATGTTCTCTTACAAGATAGAAAAGAGATACTTAAAAAAAACAGTAATAAGAACCTAAGGGTAAGTTTCTTCATAACAAGAGTATTTACTGTAAATCTACAAAAGAATAATTAAAGTTAATAATTTTAATTATGTACTTCATGGTAAATGTGAAAATTGATATGAAATGTGGATGTAATTATTAAAAAGGTCTTAATATTTAGTTTTGAAATATTATAAATTGAAAAGTCCAATGTTAGAAGAAACATATCTCCCAATATCGGACTCTCAACTTCAAACCAAATAAATTTGCTTACCAAATATAATTTTTTTGTTTAGCTTGTTTTTTTACTGCATTGATCATGGCTTTATCAATACTTTTTATATTTTCATCTTTTCTTTGTTTTGCTACATAGGTGTTTCTTTTTGTATTCAAATCTTTAATTTTTAGTTGAATTTCTTCACGTTTTTTTCGTTGTTCAGCTACATATTTTTTAATTTCTTCAGAGGATTTACCTTGTAAATGTTTAGGTAAATTTTTCTTTTCAAGTTTATCATAATTAAAGCCTGCTTCATTTTCAGCATCAACTAGATCCCATGATGAATTTTTATAAATTCTAGAGCTTTTACTTACCGCTCTTTTTACTACCACAACTTCGTCTAATTCAGCAGCATTTGAATCTTGGACAGCTTGTAATCTCATTTTACTTCTTCCGTTATTTCCATAATAAATATAAGTATTGTTCAATTGATTATTTAATTGTATAATTAAATCATCATAAGGTGAAGCAATATGAACAATTGTTTCGTTGTGGTCTATTACCATATAATCACCATTGGTTGATCTGGCCCCATCTTGCCATTTACCAGATACTCCATTTTGATAACTGCCGCAAAATATGGTGTTTACAGTTACATTTTGTTCATTGGCTTGCATGGTAGCATCCTTATAGTTGATTTTTCCTTGTGTAAATGGCTCATTACCAGCTATAAAAATAAGTTTTAAATCATTTTTATTATTACCCCAGTCTAATTGTTTTAATGAAGTTTGAATAACTTCGCCGCAAAATTCACTTCCGCCATTGGTATTTAGTGAAAAGAGTTTTTCTGAAATTTCATCTAAATCAGAGCTAAATCCAATAACTTGGCGTATATAACCTTCTCTAGATGAAAGATTGTCATTTCCATATTCGTAAACTGCTATAAGTAAATCAGGATCTTGATTTTCACATTTAGCATATGAAAGTTCATTAACAATTTCCCAAAGTTGTGTTTTGGCTTGGTTTATTAAACCATCCATAGAATTACTGGTGTCTAATAATAATGCAACTTTAATTGTATTTTTCTTTTCAGGATGCGTATCATTTGCTGATATTATATAGGTGTTTAAGATTAATGTTAGAATAAGAAATTTAACTAGATTTTTACTCATAACATTTTTATTGATGTTGTTGTGTTCGTGATTTTTCTTTGAAGAGTTCATAATATTTATTTTAAATTCAAGGTAAAAGTAATTTGTAAAAAGCGTTCATAAAACTGTAAATGAGTGATTGACCTGTTTTAATGAGTAAACGTTATTTATTAAATAGTTAAGTAAGATATTTAACTATTTTTATTGAGTAAAATCCTGTTTTTGACGATGTACTATTTTATAAAACGGATTTAAGTATGTAGCTTTACCAAGTTAAAAATTACCAATGAAAAGAAAACTTTACATATTTATTTTCATTTTTTCACTTTTTACTTTAGGAGTTAATGCGCAAATTTCAAATGAAGCAACTACACCAAGTAAATTGTATACTGATAGAATTACCAACCAAGACGGTGATCCTTTAAGTGGGATTAATATTCGTGTAAAAGGAACTAATATTTCTACTATTACCAATATTAATGGTGAATTTACAATCAATGCAAAAAATGGTGATGTAATTGTATTGAGTAAAAACGGAAAAATTATTAATACCTACAGATTAAATGGAAGTATTTATTATGAGGTTGAAGATCAATCAGATCAAATACAAAAAAGTAAAAAAGCACGTTCATTTTCTAAAAAAGTTAGTGCAGCTAGCCCAATTCAATTTCAAAAAGAATTAGATTCAGCTATTATTAATATTGATAAAAACCCTACACAAAGTGTTGATTTTGTTGGGAATGCATTAAAATATGCTAATAATAAGACCCAAATTTCACAATCTTATACAGTTTTAGGGGATGTTTATATGAATTTAAAACAATACGATTTAGCAGTAAGTAATTTTAAAGTTGCGGTAGATAACTCTAAAAGTACTACCAATCAATTAAAACTTGCTAAGGCATATTTGTTAAACAAAGAATATCAAAAAAGCGAAAGTCAGTATAGTGTTTTACTAAAAAAAGCAGGAATAACAACTATTCAAAAAATAGAAATTTATGAAGGATTGGGAGATGTTTATTCAAAGCTAGATCAACATAAAAAAGCATTGAATAATTACCAAACAGGACTTACACTTGCCAAACGAATATATAATAATACGAAAATTATCAATTTAAATTCTAAAATTGCTAATGTTCTTGAAGTTCAAGGAGAAACTGATAAGGCTGAAGATTATTTGTTGAATTCTCAGATTTCAGCAGGAAAAGAGGGCCCTCAAAAAGCTGTAATTGAAAGCAAACGTGCTGCAGATTTTTATAGCAGAAATAAAATAGTTGACAAAGAAGTGAATCTCCGTAAAGAAACATTAAAAAATTTAGAAAATGCTGATTTAAAGGAAGTTGTTGTTAAAGATGATGGTGTTATATTAACCAAACCTAAAGCTAAATTAGACTTAGGTAATGCTTATTTAAAGCAGAAAAATTTTGAGGAAGCAATTCCCTTATTAGAAGAAAGTGCTGATGAAGCAGAAAGCATTTTTGATATTGAAACTCAAAAAGATGCTGTTCAAAAACTATCAGAAGCTTATGTGTTTTTAGGAAATGATGATAAGGCTTTAAGTAATTATAAAAAATATGTAGCTTTAGTTGATATGCTTTATAAGCAAAAGGAAAATGAAATTAATGAAGCCGTAAGTTTAAGTAAAGATTTATCAGTAAAACAAAATAGAATAACCAGTTTAGAAAAAGATAGAGAGATTTCTGAAAGTAAATTACAATTATATCAAACTGAAAAACAGTTAACAGTTGAAAATTATAGGAGGCAAAGAATTATTATTTATTTCTTGGTTTTTGGAGTATTTTTATTGCTTTTATCTCTTTTTTGGATGTTTAGAAGTAATAAGCAGCGTAGATTAGCGAATAATCTGTTGGCATTAAAATCATTACGAACGCAAATGAACCCTCATTTTATTTTTAATGCACTTAATTCGGTAAATAGTTTTATTGCTCAAAATGATGAACGTACTGCCAATAGATATTTGACAGATTTTTCTACATTGATGCGTAGTGTATTAGAAAATTCTGAAGAAGATTTTATATCACTTGGAAAAGAGGTAGAGTTATTAGAATTGTATTTAAAATTAGAACATTCAAGATTTAAAGATAAATTTGATTATGAACTTATAATTGATGATGCAATTGAGATGGATCAGTTTCAAATTCCGCCAATGTTATTGCAACCTTATGTTGAAAATGCTGTATGGCATGGTTTGCGATATAAAAAAGAAAAAGGATTTTTAAAAGTGCAGTTACTTAAAATAGATGAAGAAACCTTAAAAATAGAAATTTCAGATAATGGAATTGGTAGAGAAAAATCTGTAGCGTTAAAAACTGATTATCAAAAAAAGAAAAAATCGAAAGGAATGCAAAATATCAAGCAGCGGATAACTATTTTAAATGAGATGTATAAAGATAAAGTTGATGTTTTTATTGAAGATATGTATGATGATAAAACAGGAACAAAAGTGGTGCTGACTTTGAAAAAAGATTAAATAATTAGTAAAATTAGTGTTAAAAAATGCAACTAAAAACCATCATAGTAGAAGACGAACAAACTAGTAGAGAAATTTTAAAAAACTATCTCACTAAGTATTGTCCGATAGTTGATGTAGTAGGTGAAGCTCAAAATATTGATGAGGCATTGATACTCATTAGAAATAATGATTTGGATTTAGTATTTCTCGATGTAGAAATGCCTTATGGAAGTGGTTTTGATTTACTTGAAAAATTGGGTAAAACCAATTTTGAAGTAGTTTTTGTAACAGCATACAATCAATATGCTATTGATGCATTAAACAAGCATGCATCGTATTATTTATTAAAACCTATTTCTATTGATGAATTGATCAAAGCAGTTGATTATGTTACCGAAATTAAAACCAGAGAAAATGAATTGCAACATTCGGTTTTAGTGCCTAAGATAAATCCTACCAATAATAAAATAACAATACCTACGCAAAATGGATTTGAGGTTTTGCAAATGAAAGATATTATTTATTGTAAAGCAGATGATAATTATACAGAGCTGTACTTAAATACTAACAAAATAAAATTAGTAAGTAAAACTCTAAAATATTTTGAAGATGCACTTCAAGAAAATGGATTTGCCCGTATACACAAATCATTTTTGGTAAATGTGTCTTATATTACTTCATACAAAAAAGGAAAAGGTGGAACTGTGTACTTATCAAATGGTAAAGAATTAAGTGTGTCAGCTTCTAAAAAAGCAACATTGTTATCTTATTTTAAATAAAAATGGTTCTCTGCTTACATATTTCTCCTATATTGACCACCAACTTCAAATAATGATGAAGTTAGCTGCCCAATTGTACAAATTTTTGCAACTTCAATTAATTGATCAAAAACATTCTCGTTATTAATGGCTTTTTGTTTTAATATATTTATTTGAATTTGAGCTTTTTCTTTATTTGATTTTATTAAATTTTCTACAACTTCTATTTGATGCTTTTTTTCTTCTTCGGTTGCTCTAATAACTTCTTGTGGTAAAACTGTAGGAGATCCTTTACTACTTAAAAAAGTATTTACACCAATGATCTCATATTTTCCGGTATGTTTCAACTCTTCGTAATATAAACTTTCTTCCTGAATTTTCGAACGTTGATACATGGTTTCCATAGCACCAAGCACGCCCCCTCTTTCGGTAATTCGATCAAATTCTGCATAAACAGCTTCTTCTACTAAATCTGTTAATTCTTCTATGATAAATGCACCTTGTAATGGATTTTCATTTTTTGCCAATCCAAGTTCTTTATTGATGATCAGTTGAATTGCCATAGCTCTTCTTACTGATTCTTCAGTTGGCGTAGTTATGGCTTCGTCATAAGCATTGGTATGTAATGAATTGCAATTGTCATAAATTGCATAAAGCGCCTGTAGGGTAGTTCTTATATCGTTAAAATCAATTTCTTGTGCATGAAGGCTTCTGCCGGATGTTTGGATATGGTATTTTAACATTTGAGATCTTTCATTTGCACCGTATTTTAATTTCATTGCTTTTGCCCAGATCTTGCGTGCAACTCTACCAATAACAGCATATTCAGGATCAATCCCGTTTGAGAAAAAGAAAGATAGATTTGGTCCAAATTTATTGATATCCATTCCTCTGCTTAAATAATATTCCACATAAGTGAAACCATTGGACAATGTAAATGCTAATTGCGAAATTGGATTAGCACCAGCTTCAGCTATATGATAACCTGAAATTGATACGGAATAAAAATTACGAATGTTATTATTGATAAAATATTCTTGTACATCACCCATTAATTTTAAAGCAAATTCTGTTGAAAAGATACAAGTATTTTGTGCTTGATCTTCTTTTAAAATATCAGCTTGTATTGTGCCTCGTACTTTGCTAATGGTTTCGGCTTTAATTTTTTTGTAAATATCGATAGATAGTACCTGATCTCCGGTAACCCCAAGTAACATAAGTCCTAACCCATTATTTCCTTCCGGAAGATTACCTTGATAACTCGGACGATTTACACCTTTTTCTTTGTAAATTGCATTGATCTTATTTGTAACCTCTTCTTCTAATTGATTTTCTTTTATATATTTTTCACATGCTTGATCAATAGCAGTATTTAAGAAGAACCCTAGCATCATTGGAGCCGGGCCGTTGATGGTCATTGACACAGAAGTTAAAGGGCTAGAAAGGTCGAACCCTGAATATAGTTTTTTAGCGTCATCTAAACAACAAATTGATACTCCTGAATTTCCAATTTTTCCATAAATATCAGGGCGAAGATCAGGATCGTTTCCATAAAGAGTAACACTGTCAAAAGCTGTTGAAAGACGTTTTGCTTTAGATTCTTTACTAACATAATGAAATCTTCTGTTAGTTCTTTCCGGCCCACCTTCACCTGCAAACATTCTTGTTGGGTCTTCTTCGGTTCTTTTAAAAGGATAAATCCCTGCCGTAAAAGGAAACTCTCCGGGTACATTTTCTTGTAATGTCCATAGTAAAAGATCTCCCCAGGCTTTGTATTTAGGTAAAACAATTTTAGGGATTTGTAGGTGTGATAAAGACTCTGTATGGGTTTTTATATGAATTTCTTTGTCACGTACTTTAAAATTATAAACTTTGTTTTTGTAAAGCTGTTGTTTATTTTTAAAATTTAAAATAATTTCCCAGTTATGCGGATTTAGATCTAATTTAACTTTTATGAATTCAGCTAAAAGTTGATTGATCAGATCTTTTTTTTCAGTTATATCTTCAATATTTTTAGTATTGATTCCGTTTTTTGTAAGTTCTATATCTTTTTCGGCTATGGATTCAATAGTTTTAAAAATACTGTATAACCTTTGAGCAATCTCACTTTGCTTTTTTGACCATTGATCATAAGTATGATTATTTTCAGTAATTTCAGATAGGTAACGTATTCTGTTTGGTGGAATAATATACTGCTTTTCACTCATTGCAGTAGAAATTTCAAATGAACTTTTAAAACTATGCGCTGTTTTATCATTTAATTTTTGAATGATTAACTGATATAAATTATTGGTTCCAGGATCGTTAAATTGTGATGCAATAGTTCCATAAACCGGCATGTCATCAATATTTTCTTCCCATAAATTATGATTGCGTTGGTACTGTTTTTTTACATCGCGTAAAGCATCAAGAGCGCCTCTTTTATCAAACTTATTTAGTGCAATAAGATCAGCAAAATCGATCATATCTATTTTTTCGAGTTGTGTTGCAGCACCGTAATCAGGAGTCATTACGTAAAGAGAAACATCCGAAAAATCTAAAATTTCAGTATCCGATTGCCCAATACCTGAAGTTTCTAATATGATCAGATCATAATGAGCATATTTTAGAATATCTAAAGCATCTTTTACGTGTTTTGACAATGCCAAATTAGATTGTCGTGTAGCGAGTGAACGCATATATACTCGGTTATTATTGATAGAATTCATTCTTATCCTATCACCTAAAAGAGCACCTCCAGTTTTTCTTTTGGTAGGGTCAACAGAAACGATTGCAATAGTTTTATTAGGAAAATCAGATAAAAACCTACGAACTAATTCGTCAACTAAAGAAGATTTTCCGGCTCCACCTGTACCAGTAATGCCAAGTACTGGAGAAGCTCCTTTTTCCTTTTTTTCCGAAAGGGAATAACTTTTAAAGATTTCAGTAAATTCATCATGTCTATTTTCAGCCAGAGTAATTAATCGAGCAATCGTATTTACTTTTTCATTTTTTAATAGGCTGTCAATTCCTTTTCCTTTAGGAAGTGTTAGCGACGGGCGATCACATTGTTCAATCATATTATTGATCATACCTTGTAATCCCATTCTTCTACCATCATCAGGAGAATAAATTCTGGCAATACCATAATCCATCAAATTTTTGATCTCTTCAGGTAAAATTACACCACCACCCCCACCAAAAATTTTTATATGTGAGGCGTCTTTTTCCTGTAAAAGATCATACATATATTTAAAATATTCATTATGACCACCCTGATAAGAAGTTACGGCAATGGCATTAACATCTTCTTGAATTGCAGTATTAACAACTTCTTCTACACTTCTGTCATGACCTAAGTGAATAACTTCAACACCTGTAGATTGAATGATACGACGCATCACGTTGATTGAAGCATCATGCCCGTCAAAAAGCGATGCTGCAGTTACAATACGTATTTTATTTTTTGGAATATATGGTTTTGCTCTTTTCATTATTTAATAAAAAATTATAACGATTGCAAGTTAAAGAATTTCGTCGATTTAACTATAAAAAGTAAAATGATATCTTTTAAGAATTATCAATAAAAAGGAGCAATTAATATATTTTTTAATTGTTCTTCCAAAAATAAGGCGTTAAAATTATGAGAACTGTAAAAAGTTCTAACCTTCCTAAAAGCATTAAAAATGCAGACCACCATTTGCCTATATCAGGTAAACTGTCATAATTATTTACTGGGCTTAAAGTGCCAAAAGCAGGCCCAACGTTTCCTAATGATGATGCAGCAGCACCTAATGAAGATAGAAAATCAAGACCTAATAAACTGAAGACTAAACTTCCTCCTGCAAAGATCATTAGGTAAAAAATAAAGAAAGCCATGATATTAAAAACAATTCCTCTATCTACTGCTTTTCCATTATATCTAACGGGGATAATTGCATTGGGGTGCAAAGTTCTTTTAAATTCTAAAAATCCGTTTTTAATCATGATAATTTGTCTTACAATTTTAACTCCACCGGCAGTTGAACCTGCTGAAGCCCCGGAAAACATAATTAAAAAAAAGACCACAGTTAAAAATGGTGACCAGATCGTAAAATCTGCTGAAACAAAACCTGTTGTAGTTACTACTGCAATAACTTGAAACAAGGCATGTCTAAATGAACTCTCCCATTCTCCAAAAACCATAGGGTGAGCAATTTTTTGGATATCTGTTATTTCTCTAGAAACGTCAGCATAAAAATATATAATTAAAGTTGCAAGTAGTGTAACGCCTAATACACCAAAAAAGTAATATTTAAATTCATCGTCTTGAAAAAGCTTTTTAAACTTTCCTTTGGCCACATAATAACTTAATACAAAATTTGTTCCTGCAATGAACATAAAAAGTATAATGATATATTGTATAACGGGTTGATTATTCCAATAAGCAATACTTGCATTTTTAGTAGAAAAACCACCTGTAGATAAAGTACTCATGGCATGATTTAAAGCATCAAAATAACTCATACCTGCAAATTTTAAAAGAATTGCTTCAATTAGTGTTAGGCTAAAATAAATTAACCACAAGCGTTTTGCAGTATCTGTAATTCTAGGATGTAACTTATCAGCAGAAGGTCCGGGAGCTTCTGCAGCAAACAATTGCATACCACCAATTCCTAATAATGGTAAAATAGCAATTGTTAAAACTATAATTCCCATACCGCCAATCCAATGTGTAGTACTCCTCCAAAATAATATACTGGCGGGCATACTTTCAATATTATTTAAAATGGATGCACCGGTTGTTGTATATCCGGACATTGTTTCAAAAAATGCATCTGTAAAAGAAGGAATTGATTCTGTTAAAATATAGGGTAAAGTACCTGATAATGACATGATTATCCAACCAAATGTTACAACTAAATAACCCTCTCTTTTTTTGATTTGTTTTTTAAAACCTTTAGTGGCAAATTGAAATAATCCACCAATAATAATTGATAAAAACCCGGCAATCAATATTCCTTTTAAAGCACCATCATCATAATACCAACTTATCAAAGCTGAAACGAGCATAAACCCACCGTTAAAGATGAGTAAAAACCCCATCATTTGCATAACGATTTTGATGTTGATTTTTTTCATTTGTATAAAGAATAGAATTAGTTTTTTAGTATAATTGCATTAATTAAAGAATTTTTCAACTTTGGGGATCGTGTCGGGTAGGCAACAAACAACAACTTTATCATCTTTTTGTATTTGAAAATCACCTAGTGGGATAAGGCCTGTTTCCTCTCTAATAATTCCACCGATTATTGCATTTCTTGGAAAATAAAGATCAGCGATTTTCTTTTTTGTAATTTTAGAATTTTCATGTGTTTTAAATTCTAAAATTTCGGCATTTACATTATTCAAAATAGTCATTTCCAATACTTCACCTCTTCTAATGTATCTAAAAATACTATTGGCAGCCAATAATTTTTTATTGATCAAAGTATCAATACCAATACTTTTTGACAGTTTAAAATAATCAATATTTTGAACCATGGCTATGGTTCGTTTTACACCTTTGGATTTTGCTACCAAACATGACATGATATTGGTTTCTGAACGACCGGTAACAGCTATAAAAGCATCCATTTCATCAACATTTTCTTCAATTAAGAGTTCAACATCTCTACAATCTCCATAAATAACCAAAGCATTAGGTAAGTGTTCTGCCAATTCAATTGCTTTTGCTTTATTATATTCAATAAGTTTTACATTCATATTTTTATTACATAGCTCAATAGCTGTTCGTCTGCCAATTTCACTACCACCGGCAATCATAACATTTTTAATAAATTTACTTGAAGTTCCTGATAGTTTTTGTACTTCATCAACGCCTTCCGGGGTTGTAATAAAATAAACTTGATCACCAGCTTCAAAAACTGTATCTCCTCTCGGAATAATAGTTTGTTGAGATTTTTTATGTTGAATAGCAACTGGTATAAAATGAACATCTGTAAAGGTAGAAGCTGCTTTTTCAACAGTTAAACCTACAATTGGTGCTTCTTTTGACATAATTATGCCCACCATAATTAAAGCGCCATTTTCAAATTCATGAGTATCGTGAAAAGCTGCTTTTTCTAATAATAATTTAATTTCATTAGTAGCTAATTCTTCAGTAGAAATTAGCTCGTCAATACCCAATTCAACAAAATTTATTTCGTCTTTATTTTTTGTAAATTCACTATTACTGATCCGGGCAATGGTTTTTTTTGCTCCCAATCGTTTTGATAAAACACAAAGCGTAATATTGGTAGTTTCTGATGAAGTAACGGCAATAAATAAATCAGAATTTTCAATATTGGCATTTTTTAATGCTTCAATTGATGTAGCATTATCTTGCAATGTTTTTATATCTAATCTGGTATCTGCATGAATTAAACGATCTTTATCTTTATCAATTAAAGTTATATCATGAGATTCAAAGGAAAGTAATTTTGCAAGATGAAATCCAACTTCACCGGCACCGGCAATGATAATTTTCATAATTTATATTTTATGAATTGGTATGGTTTATACAAATGTATTATTTTTCTTTTATATCTTTAAAAAAAAATAATAATGAATTTATCGCATAGGTCCTTGACGATCAAAAATTGGAATGAAAATGACCGTCCTCGTGAAAAATTGTTAAATAAAGGGAAATTTACTTTATCTGATGCTGAATTATTAGCAATTTTAATAGGATCAGGAAATCAAGATGAAAATGCAGTTGCATTGTCAAAAAGAATTTTAGCTTCTGTTCAAAATAATTTAAATGAATTGGGAAGGTTAACGGTTAATGACCTTATAAAATTTAAAGGTATTGGTGAAGCTAAAGCCATAACAATAATTACTGCTTTAGAATTGGGATTAAGAAGAAGATTGGAAGAAGCCCTGGAAAAAACAAAAATTACATGTAGTAATGATGTATTTGAAGTGATGCAGCCTCTTATAGGTACTTTGCAACACGAAGAGTTTTGGATAATATTTTTAAATAATTCAAATAAAATATTAGATAAAACTCTTTTGAGCAAAGGTGGTTTAACAGGAACTCTTGTAGATTCAAGAATTGTTTATAAAAAAGCAATGGAGCTTTCGGCTACCGGAATAATTCTTTGCCATAACCACCCTTCAGGAACTGTTAAACCCAGTACATCAGATATAAATCTGACAAAAAAATTGAAAAATGCAGGTGATATATTAGATATTAAAGTATTGGATCACTTAATCATTACCGAAAAAAAATTCACAAGCTTTGCCGATGAAAATTTAATGTAAGATTTTTAATATCAATTATAAGGTTTACATTTCTTCTGTAAAATCATACTTGATATTTGAAGAGTTTTAAACCACACTAAATATTTTTTCATTGTAAATATATAATCACAATGAAAAAATATATGTAGTTTTGATTTAATAAAAAATAATTTGATGCTGTTAATATATGCTCATAAAATAACACCTAGATTAACCTATACTTTTAAACATGTTTTTACACGTATTTTGGGTGTTAATATTGACTTTACTACCAAAATAGAAACCTTTATCGCCCATGACGGATTAAAACTATCATATACAAAACAAGCGATGGGAAACGAATTTTTTGTTAGAAGTACAGATTTGTTATTTGAGCAAGGAATAGATTATCTTGATTTTTATATTACTTTATGGGATGATGTACCTTGTTTTTTTCAGGTAAATTCTAAATCGCCAATTCCTTTTGATGTTTTTGCTGCAAGTTTTTATTTATTAAGTAGATATGAAGAATATTTGCCCCATGTCAAAGATGAATTTGATAGATATCCGGCAGAAGAAAGTTTGGCATTTCAACATAAATTTTTAGATAAACCCATTGTAGATATCTGGGCTTATAAAATAAAAGAACTGTTGTTGGAAAAGTTTCCTGATTATGAATTTGAAAAAAGAGAATTTAAGTTTATTTCAACTATTGATGTAGATATTGCTTACAACTATAAGTACAAAGGATTTATTAGATTAATTGGAGGAATAATCAATGATCTTTTTCATTTTCAGCTTCAAAATGTCATTGAAAGGTTTTTAGTGGTTTTTAATATGAAAATAGATCCATTTGATATTTACAAAAGAATAATTCGTTTAAATGAAAATTATAATATTAAAACTATTTTCTTTTTTTTACTAAGTGATTATACTACTTATGATAAAAATATTTCGGTAAATAATACAAATTATAAATTGCTGATAAAAGATAGTGCAGATCATGCAACCGTAGGTTTACATCCATCATATTTTACGATGAAAAATGATTTGAAATTGAAAAAAGAGAAAAAGAGAATGGAAGATATTGTCAATTTTCCTGTTACAAAAACTCGTCAACATTTTTTAAGGATGGAATTACCAGAAACATATCAAAATTTAGTTGATCTGGAATTTAAAGAGGATTATACTATGGGTTATGCACAGCATTTTGGTTTTAGGGCAGGAACCTGTACCCCTTTTTATTTTTATGATCTGGATTTTGAAATTCAAACCCCTTTAAAAATTATGCCTTTTGCTGTAATGGACGGTACTTTAAAAGATTATTTAAATTTATCTACTAAAAGATCATTTGATGTTATTTACAAATTAGCGGATGAAGTTAAAAAAGTAAATGGAACATTTATTACAGTTTTTCATAATGAATCGGTTAGCGGTTACGGAAGATGGAAAGGCTGGAGTGAAAAGTATGAAGAGATGATCAAGAAGTTAAGTTTAAAGCAAAAAGAATAATGTAATAAGTTCATTTCTTGGACTAGTTTTTATGATTAAATACCTTTCAAGACATAAATTAAATATTGAAAAGTATAATGCTTGTATTCAAATGGCATTATCTTCAAGAATTTATGCTTATAGTTGGTATTTAGACATAGTTACTGATGATTGGGATGTATTGGTCTTAAATAATTATGAAGCTGTAATGCCTTTACCAAAAAGGAAAAAGCTTGGGGTTAATTATATATATTTGCCGCCATGGGTACAACAACTGGGTGTATTTTCAGTAAAAGATATTAACAATGAGATAGTTAAAGAATTTTTACAAGCGATTCCTCGTAAATTTGTTTTGATAGATCTTTTTTTAAATACGAGCAATTCATTAGATCATAAAAATATTACTTTAAGGAAGAATTACATCTTAGATCTAAATACATCTTATAATGATCTATTTAATAACTTTTCAAAAGGAAGAAAAAGCAGCGTTAATCTTGCTAAAAAGTCAAATTTAAAAGTAGAAGAAAACCTTGATTACAAGGCTTTGATCGAATTATTTGAAACTAATAAAGGATTGATATTAAAAAAAAGTAATTATGAGTATAAGATAATTGAAAATTTGATCTCTGCTTTAATTCCACTTCAAAAAATTAAAATTTACCATATAAAAAATATTGATGATCAAATAATTGGAGGAGCTGTATTCTTATACGACAATAATAGAATTACATATTTATTTTCAGCCTTAAATAATGAGGGTAGAAAGCAACAAGCTATGTCATTTTTAATTGATCATATACTTCATATATATGCAAACTCAAATTTTATTTTTGATTTTGAAGGTTCTATGGTACCAAAAGTTGCTTCTTTTATTAAAAGTTTCGGTTCTGTTTTAGAACCTTATTATCATTTTAAACAAAAGCGGTTAAAGTTGATCTAGTATGAAATCATATATTAAACTTTGATCAGATCTTTTTTTGAAAGTAATAAAAAAACACAACAGATAAAATTGATGTAAGCCACATGATTATTGTTGAAGTAATTGCAGCACCTAAGATTCCATATTTAGGTATCAAAATATAATTTGATATTAAATTCACAATGATAGCAATAATGGATATCCAGTAATTTACAGATGCTTTTCCCATTGCCGAAAGTAGATTTCCAAACAATCCCCTTAGTATTAAAATACCGGTTACTCCAAAAATTAATACTAAAAAAGTTGTGTTGTATTGCACAAATTCTTCACCAAAAATGAGTAAAATTTGTTTGTTTAGAATAATTGAAATTATCAGAATAAAAAAACTGATCACTAAAAATATAAAAATGTAATTTTTAATATATCTGTTGATATAAATTCTTTCAGAAAAATTTTCGGTAAGAGTTACAAAATCAGTCGTTAGAATGACTCTGGGTAAGAACAACAAACTAAAAGGAATAAGCGATAAATATTTATAAATGGTTACCATTTCCGGATTTTTAATAATGGTTCCAATTAAAATTATATCTAAAACAATAAGCAATTGGGTGGCGACATTTGATAAACCTGTATAAAAGCTATACTTCCAAAAAGCTAATTTGGGATTAATAAGAGGGTTTGAAATTTTAAGATTAAATTTAATTTTTGGTAAAAAAATTAAAAAAGTTAATAATGGAGCTATGATCAAAGCAGCAATATAACCGGATTCTTTAAAAAAATAACTTCCAAAGAAAACCATCATAACTAGGAGGATATTATATAAGATCTCAGTTGATGCAAATAATTTGTTTTGATGTAAAACTCTGAATTGGGTTTTTAAACTGTCCAATAAAAACAAAGTAAATATTGTAATAGAAGCAGCTATCAAATAAGGTTTCGAATCGATTAGTTTACCTGTTAAAAAACCACTTAGTAAAATTGTTATTATGATTAGAAAAATTGATAATACACTGCCTTTTTTTAAAACATAAACAAAAAGTTTGTTTTTTTCTTCTCTTGTACTTAATAAGGCACCGTATCGTAAAAGACCTTGTGAAGCTCCTAATCCGCTTAATGGGATTATTAACGAAATGATATTGATTGCATATATCACCAAACCTAATTCAAAATTAGGTATTAATTGTAATGCGATCCATGAAGCAAAAAAAGATAATATTCTGGCTAAAATTGTAGCATAAAGAATATGAAAACCATCTCGGTTTAAAAATTCAGAAATAAAGTTCTTAAAATTAGATATCATTATTCTTTAGCTAAAATACTATGGTAAAGTATTGAAAATTCGTCATTTATTTTTTCTTTGCTAAAATGATCTTCAGCATATTTGTGCATTTCATTTTTTTGAAGATTTTTATTTTCATTGTACAAATTAATAATTTCATTTAATAATTGATTTCCCTCTTTCACATTGATAAGTTTACCGTAAGTACTAGGAAAAAATTCATGAATTCCTCCAACGTTTGTTGATATAACTTTAACACCACAGGCAAAAGCTTCTAAAATTACACATGGTAAATTTTCGTAGTTGCTAAATAATATCAATACATTTGATTTTTGTAAATATTTTGAAACTTCATGATGTTTTATTTGATCGATCAATTTGATATTCTTTGGATTAATTTTCAATGAATCGATCAAGTCTTGATATTGAAAAGGATTGTCACCAATTAGATAAAATAAAAAATCGGGAATATGATCCTGTAATTTCCCAATTGCATTTAAAATTCCGGTAATATTTTTGTGTTCATCAACCAAACTTGATAAGTGAATGAGTGTGAATGGTTCGTTATTGTTTTCTTTGGGTGTAAAAACATCAGTATCAACCACATTAGGAACAATTTTGTAATTTCCTTCCAAACCTAAAATTTGCATATTTTGTTTTAAATTTTCGCTAACCGGACAAACATAACTTGCCTGTTTAACTATTATTTTTGATAAAAATAATTCGGTTCTATTTATATTGTTGGATTGAGCTTGTAAATAACCGGTAAAATGTTCACTAATAATAAAACGTTTACCTTTAAATAACTTTAAAAATACTGCAATAATTCCAACAGGATATAATCTATTTACATGAACAATATCAAATTCACCACTTAATGAGATCAATTTAAAATAGGTTTTGTAAAACTGATAAAGCTTGTTAAATTTTAATCTTATAGGTTTGATATAAGCTATGATAGTTCTTATGCCATTAATATTTTTGTCAGAGATCTCAGTATAATTTATTGATTTATCAGTAATCACATGAATGACAGTAACTTTGTTTTTTAAAGCAACAGCTTCGGCATGACGCTGTATAAAATCACCATTATTGGGTAGAATTTTTGAAGGATACCAACTGTTTATAAATAAAATATGAAGTTTTTCTTTAGACAATTTGTAAATTGTTATTTTAGTAAGCTAAAATAGAATACTTTTTAGTAATATCATACAAATGAAACGAACATTAATAAACTTAAACAACTTCTTTGCCAAAGGTGAGGTTTAAGTTTTTAATAAGAGAACGTAGTGGTTACATACGTTCTTAATTTTTTAAGTAAATAATTATAAAAATTTAAATGTATGAAAATAAAACACGTCTTTTTTGACCTGGATCATACTTTATGGGATTTTGAATTTAATTCCGAAAAAACTTTTGCTCATATTTTTGAACAAAACAATTTAGATCTGGATTTTAATGATTTTATGAAAAAGTACAGGCCAATAAATCATAGATATTGGAAATTATTTAGAGAAGAAAAAGTCAGTAAAAGCGATTTACGATATAATAGATTAAAAGAAACTTTTAATGAATTAAACTTTAGAGCTGAAAATTACTTAATTAATCAATTGGCAGAGCAATATCTTGATTACCTGCCTACAAATAAAACACTTTTTGAAGGAGCTTTTGAAGTTTTAGAATACTTAAATAAAAAATATCAATTACATATTATTACCAATGGATTTGAAGAAGTACAACACCAAAAAATAAAAAATGCTAAAATTTCACCTTATTTTGATAAAATAATAACATCGGAAAAAGCAGGTGTTAAAAAACCCAATCCCAGGATCTTTAATTATGCTATGGAATTATCAAGGGCTATCCCAAATGAAAGCATCATGATAGGTGATAATTTTGAAGCTGATATTTTAGGAGCAAAAGCAGTTGGAATGCATACCATATTTTGTGAATTTAATGGTGAAATAGCTACAGAAGAAGTGCTAAGTATTTCAAAATTAATAGAGTTAAAACAGTATTTGTAGAATTACGATTTATCGATTTTAAAAATTTAAAGTATATTTGTTTTAAAATAAAAAATTTGCTTGAAATCTCCCTCCATGAAAAATAAGATATTTACATATCTACTTTTTGTTTTTTTGATAAATAATTTATTTGCTCAAAACAAGCAATTATTATATGATTTTGATCAAATTCCTCAAACTTTATTATTGAATCCTGGAGCAGAAGTAGATTATGACAAACATATAGGTGTGCCTTTTTTATCAAATATTTTTTTTCAGGCAGGCGCTACTAATGATCATATGACCTATAACAATATTTTAGCGGGAACAGATGGTTTTAATGAAGTTTTGAGTAAAGTTTACAGTTATAATTTAAAAGATTCTGACTATTTTTCAGCTAATCAACAATTTGAAGTTCTAAATTTCGGTTTTAGATTAAAAAATCCTGATTATTATTTAAGTTTTGGTATGTATGAAGAAATTGATATTTATGCAAATTATCCAAAAGAAATCGCCGTCCTTTTTTTTGAAGGAGATGATAAGAATAGTGATGGCATACCTGAATTTAATGTCAAAACAAATTTTGATAAATTAAATCTTACTACTGATATGGTAGGTGTTTTTCATGTAGGTATGTCAAAAAAATTTGGAGATAGATTAAATCTTGGAGCAAGACTTAAATTAATTTCAGGCGCTACAAACATTAATTCTGTAAAAAATGGTGGTAATTATTTTTTAGATAAGAACAATGGTAGGTTTGAGCACAATTTTAATGATATGCAGGTGGGTATTAATACTTCAGGTCTTATCAATCCAGATGGTACCCGATTAACTTATGGTTTTTCTGACTATTTAAAAGGTCTATTCTTTTTAAATGGTAATGTTGGGGTAGGAGTTGACCTTGGATTTACATACCATGTATCTGATAATATTGTGATAACCGGAAGTCTTCTTGATCTTGATTATGTTAGTTATACAAATGAAGTAATAACTTATAATATTAATGATTTTAAAATGGAGGATGATTGGTTCTTTGAACCATCAAAAGGAGGTGAAATAAGTTATTGGAATAATACATTTGATAATGGAGATTTTGTTGATCTAAATAAAATTCCTATTGATACACTACAAACAGGTTACAATACTTACCATTCACCCAAACTTAATTTATCAGGAAAATATAAGATTATTAGAACGAAAGGTGGAAGTGATTATGTTTTTAGAAATGTTCGAAGTACCGCTTATTCAGGTAATGAATATCTTATTAGTGAAGTTGGCCTACAAACATATACGGCTTTTAGACCAAATAAAGTTGTTTGGGCTGTAACTGCTTTTTATACCCATCAATTCAATAAATATATAAGTTCAAAAGTAACATATACTTATGACAAGTTATCCTATAAAAATATAGGTTTTGGAATTTCAACTCATTATAAAAATTTTAATTTTTATGCTACTGCAGATAATTTATTAAATTTGTATACAATAAAAGATAGTAATTACCAAACCTTTCAGATTGGTATGAATTTTATCTTTGAATAACCTAATAATTTCTTTAAATGAACCGTAAATATTTTTTAACAATAATTGCAATTTTATACATAACGTTAAGTTTTGCACAAAATAGTTTAAATGCTTATAAATATGTAATCATTCCAAAAACATATGATTTTTTAAAAGAAGAGAATAAGTATAAATTAAATTCTCTTACAAAATATTTATTTTCAAAAAAAGGATTTGAAACTCTTATTGAAGATGAAAGTTATCCCGCAGATTTGATTGATAATCCTTGTTTGGCAGTAACAGCAGAAGTTGTTGATAATTCAAATCTATTTACTTCAAAACTAAATATTGAATTGACCGACTGTTATAATAAAGTTGTATTTACTTCTATTCAAGGAAGAAGTAAGGAAAAAGATTATCAAAAATCATATCATGAAGCATTACGAAATGCTTTTGTATCTGTAAATGAATTGGATTATAAATTTGATCTTGAAATGGTTGACAATACAACAATTGTTACTCAAACACAAGCTCCAGCAGTTATTCCATTTAAAATAATTGAATCAGCAACAGATACTATTGCAATAGAACCAACAAAAACAGTTACTACTAAAAAGTCGGTTGCAAGATCGTATAAAAATGATAAGATATCATTCTTTTTAATTAAGCAGAATAATAGTCTTGTTGCATATGTTAATCAAAGTAAAGATGATACTTATCAAAAAGGTGAAATGATCGCAACTTTAAAAAAAACCTCATTACCAAATGTTTACCGAATCACATGGAAAAATGATCAAGGTAAATTTGAAGATACAACAGGATACTTTGATGAATCAGGAAATTTAAAGGTTGACTTTAATATTAACGGTAAAATTGAAGTGAAGGAATATAAAATTGAGAATTAGAGATCATTTTATTGATAAGTTTCATTCATTCAAAATTAAAAACTCCTAATAATCATATTTTTCTTTCCAGCGGTTTTTTAAACTTTCTCTAAAACTATTTTCTCGAGAATTATTTCCTGGTTCGTAAAATTTAGTATTTTCAATACTTTCCGGTAAGAATTCCTGATCTACAAAATTACCAGAATGATTATGGGCATATTTGTAATCTTTTCCATAGTTGAGATCTTTCATTAATTTGGTAGGGGCATTGCGCAAATGTAATGGAACTGATAAATCACCGGTTTCTTTTACTTTTTGTTGTGCTTCATTAATGGCCATATAACTTGCATTACTTTTTGCAGAATTGGCTAAGTAAATTGCACATTGACTCAAAATGATCCTCGATTCAGGATTTCCAATGACTGAGACTGCCTGAAATGTATTATTGGCTAAGATTAAAGCGGTTGGATTTGCATTTCCAATATCTTCAGAAGCTAATATTAACATTCTTCGGGCAATAAATTTGACATCTTCACCACCTTCGATCATTCTAGCCAGCCAATAAACAGCTGCATTTGGATCGCTTCCACGAATTGATTTGATAAAAGCCGAAATGATATCGTAATGTTGCTCTCCTGTTTTATCATATCGAACAATATTTTTTTGAACTTTGTTTAAAACCAAGTCATTGGTTAAAATGATGGGTTCTTTTTCAGAATTCACAATCAATTCAAAAATATTTAATAGTTTACGAGCGTCACCTCCCGATAATTGAATCAATGCATCAGTTTCTTTTAAACTAATATCTTTTTTTGAAATTAAAGAGTCTTCTTTTAAAGCTCTGTTCAATAAAGAAATTAGGTCATTTTTATCAAATGAGTTTAAAATATAAACCTGGCAGCGGGAGAGTAGGGCAGGAATTACTTCAAAACTAGGATTTTCGGTTGTTGCACCAATCAAAGTTATCCAACCTTTTTCTACAGCACCCAGTAATGAATCTTGTTGTGATTTACTAAATCGATGAATTTCATCAATAAATAAAATAGGATTCTTTGTAGTGAATAAACCACCACTTTTTTTGGCTTTATCAATGATATCTCTTACATCTTTAACACCTGAATTTATTGCGCTAAGCGAATAAAAAGGTCGCTCAGATTCATTGGCAATGATATTTGCCAAAGTAGTTTTTCCAATTCCGGGTGGGCCCCAAAGAATTAGTGATGGAATTAACCCTTGTTTTATATGATTTGTCAATGCACCATTATCACCTACAAGGTGTTGCTGACTAATAAAATCATCTAATGATCTTGGGCGAATTCTTTCTGCTAGAGGTTCATTCATAATGTAAAAATAAGGAATATGTTATAAGTACAAAGTAAAAAGGGAAAAGTAAAAAGTAGAAAGTTAAAGTTTTTAATAACTACTTCCCCGCTTCGAGGTACTTTTCCTTATAAGGAATAGAATTTTAAAATTTATTACAAATATTTTTAAAATAAGAAAGTTCCCCTCCTTTTTCAAGGAGGGGTGGCACAAAGTGCCGGGGTGGTTTATCATGTGAATTTAATTTAAAATTCATCATTCAAAATTTGAGAAGTTTTCCCTTCTAAAGTCGCTATTCCTTGTTCCCTGCCTACCGGCAGGCAGGCTTGTTCTGAAAACAAAAGAAATGAATATCGATCAACGATTTTTGATATGAGAAGTGCTAAGGGAGAATTTTGAAGTTTAAATGTTGTTTTATAACACCTCCCCGATTCGAGGTACTCCTCATTAAAAGGAGGAGAATAAATTTATTTTCAAGAAATACATTAGTTGTGATATAAGAAATTTCCTTTCAGGGTGATTAATTATTGTATTTTTGTTGTAGTTATTATTTATTATGAAAGATCACAAACAATTCAAATTTTCACCAATAATCTTGGCAATACCTTTGTATTTTGTCTTGTTTTTATGGGTTATTTTCTGGATTGAAGTGAAATTTGGATATAATTTTAATAAGTATGGTATTTATCCACGTACTTTAGTAGGTTTAAGAGGTATTTTATTTTCACCCTTTATTCATGGAGACATTAAGCATTTATACAATAATTCTATACCACTTTTTGTATTGATGTTTAGCACTCTTTATTTTTATAGGAAGATCGCTTTTAAAGTTTTGATCTATGGTACATTGATCACGGGTATCTTAACATGGATATTTGCTCGAAAATCTTTTCACATTGGTGCGAGTGGAATTATTTATCTATTGTTCAGTTTTTTATTTTTTAGCGGAGTTCTAAGAAAGAATGTTAGATTGATAGCTGTTTCATTAACAGTGATCTTTCTTTATGGAAGTATGATTTGGTATATATTACCCATTAAAGAAGGTATTTCCTGGGAAGGGCACCTTTCCGGATTTATCACAGGTATATTTTTAGCTTATTTTTATAAAAATAGAGGTCCACAAAAATTTAAATACGAATGGGAAAAAGATAATTATGAAAAAGACGAATTTGATCAAATGTTTGATGAAAATGGTAATTTTATTCCACCAAAACAAGAAGAAACAATTTGAAGATTTGAAAATTAATTAAAACCTTTGTCTTACAATTTCATAAAGTGCAACACCGCAAGCTACTGATACATTTAAAGACTCAATATCACCAAGCAAAGGTAACTTACCTTTAACAGAAACATTTTTTAAAATTGAAGGCGAGATTCCTTTTTGTTCAGAACCCATAATAAGGGCTGTAGGTTTACTAAAATCTATTGTGTAGTAATTGGTATTGGTTTTTTCAGTAACGGCCACAATTTGCATGTCAATTGCCTGTAATTGATATATTGCATCGAGTAAGTGATTAACTTTACAAATAGGAACTTTAAAAGCTGCTCCGGCAGAAGTTTTAATGGCATCGGCATTGATTGGTGCACTACCATGAGTTGGTAGAATAATACCGTCAACACCGCTACATTCAGCAGTTCGAATTATGGCTCCTAAATTACGAACATCATTGATTTGATCGAGTAGAAGGAGAAGTGGTTTTTTATCTGCTTTTAGAACCTGATCAAGTAAATCATCTAAATTTGTAAATGAAATTGATGAAATTTTAGCAACAGCACCTTGGTGGTTTTGGTTTTTTGACAAATTGTTTAGTTTTTCAACAGGTACATAACTCAATGAGATATGATTCTTTTTGATCAAAGCATTTAGTTCACTAGCCAACGCACCACTGAGTTCTTTTTGTAGATAAACTTTTTCAATTTCTTGATCGGCATTGATTGCTTCAATGATTGCTCTTAAACCAAATATTTTTGTTGTATTGTTTTCCATAGGGTAAAGATAAGGGGATTTAAAATTAAAAATAATAAAATCTGTGATAAACTCTGTGATTTAAAGTTAGTGTTTCGCTAAAGTTG